>JAFYVM010000020.1 GCA_017549145.1 Bacteroidales bacterium | reverse complement strand
TATCACCGATAGCCATTCAGATGTTCTGATTGTCTGTTTCATTTTTGATTGAATGATTTTGATTTTTAATATTTCGTGGATAATAACGGGCACAAAAAAGAGGTGCCGCTTTGTTGCGACACCTCCGTGTATAGTCGTGACAGATCTATCTATCAGTTACCACTACAATGAGCATATCGCACTCTGCAACCCAGGATCCATCCTGCGCTGACTTTCGGTTCAAGTGTAATTATGTTCATTGAATATCTCATGGTTTTTCTTGGTTTGAGGATGCAAATGTAGAGACTTTTTCCTTATTTCAAACACCTCCAGGCAACTTTTTTCAAGAGCGAAATCGCTTATATCTAAAGATATAAAAAGTTATATGACTGGTTATTTCCATTTTGGAAACAGGTACTTCAATTCGCCAACCGCAATTGTCGAATTTGCAAAACGAGATTTATATTTATTCGAACCAACTTTCGCAGATTTTCGAGTTAAAGTCTCAAAATCGCGATTTTAACTCACTTTTATGTGAAATTTTCACATATATGGCAGTTAAGTTTGAAAAATCAGGAATTCAACGGATTTATAGTAAATGAACAGAGTGGCTGTTTCTGGATGCAAATCGTCAGTCACGACTGACGATTTGTGAAGGCTTTTGAGATACCCTATACAAATTATGCTCCCAAAACATAATGTTCCAGAAGCATAGTTTCTTTATCTATATCTCTAAAGTATTCTATTATCTTGTTACGTATTGCTTGAGATCATAATACATCAATACCGTCTCATCATTCTCTTCAGGAGTAACCAACACCTTGAAATCGCAACTCTCATAGAAACCTTGAGCGGTCTTAAGGGCATCTACTATTATATACCTGCAGCCTGTTTTGTTATCATTGGTAAACCATTCTTTCAAGAAAGCAAGAATCTGTCTTCCCCATTGCTGACCTTGATACTTTTTAGATACAGCTAGACGCCCCACCTTAACAGAGGGGTGCGAACTGCGTCGCTTTATGTTTGGTAGTTTACGAGATAGTCTATTCCATGCTGTAGAATCAGTAATTTCACGCTCAATCTTATCATTCAGGACACTGAAATAAGCGATGGTTTCTTCGGCATCCATATCTTCAATCAGATAGGTTACAGCCAAAAGCTCCAATGCATGATGATGGGCATTGGGAATAGAACTATCCGTTTCTAACAAAAAACCGTTCAGATCTGCATCTTCGCAATCGAACGGCTTAATGTCATATCCTGGAGTAAATTTAATAAGCTGAGGTCTCATTACAATGCAAAGGTTGCGATAGAAGCAAAAAAGCTATATGCCTGCTTTGCCTCATTAATTTCCTTCTGTGATGCAGGCACGACCTCCTGTGCAGCTTGCTCGAAACGAGTAGCATCATCTCCTGTAAGAACAGGCGTTTCTTTAATAGGTTTTGCCATAATCAGTTTAACTTTAATTTTCCGCAAATATAGCAACTATCATGAAAAGCAACAAAATTTCAAAAAAAGAATCTTATTCAACAGCATACTTTTCATTCAGTAATAGCAATCGCAGCATCTCACCAAATAAACATATAAAGAGATTCGGAATTTACTGCAAATTTGCAATAAATTCCGAATCAGAGACGTATTTTGGCCGTTCAGTCAAATGTCAGTCAAACCAAAACTAGCATCACTGTTTTCCCTCCAGGATCTTCACAAGATCCTTCTTCATATCGATATCGATCGTGCGGTAGCGGGTGAAGGCGCGGCTACCCTCGACGTGACCAGTAAGGGCTGAGACTAGGTTAGGATCCTTTACCAGCTTGTAGATGTTGCCGATAAAGGTACGGCGTGCCATATGGCTGCTGGCGATCTCATTGATCGGCACTTTCACCTCCGTTCTGGATACTGTATCCAGCTTGGTCACAAGGTATGTGACTCCAGCCTTCTCGAAGACTGTCTTGATGCTGACGTTATACCTTTCAGAGGTGTCGAAAGGCAGGAGCTGATCACCAGGAAGGCCGGCATACCTGTCGACAATTTCCTGCGCCACGCTGTTCAGTGGAACCACTACTGTGCGCGCATTCTCCTTGATTGTCTTCGTCGGGATGTACTCGACCGCCCCGTTGATGACATCACGTTTCTTCAGACGAAGGAGGTCACCGACACGGCATCCCACATTGCACTGGAAGACGAAGATGTCTCTCTGTATAGCCAGATAAGGATCATCGCTAAGATCTGCAGTGTACAGTTTCTGCACATCTTCAAGAGTCAGATATATCGGCGAGCCATATCTTTCCGATGGCATCTCGAAACCCTCGAAAGGAAAGCTGTCGATGATCTTAGTCTTGTACGCCCAGTTGAAGAACGCACGCACCTCCTTGAAGATACCACTCATGTAGTTCTCTCCGCGAGGCTTGATATCTCGAGTCTCGGGATTGTCCTGAAGAATCTTCTCATACTTCTGGACATACTCATACTCGTTCTCGATGTAATCGTAGACACTGTCGAGGACACTCTTGTCCACTCTGACAACATCGAAAGTGTAGCGCTTCCTTCCGGTTGCACAACGGACATAAGATTCATATCGATGAATCATCCTGCGTAGAACCTCATAGTGGCGTGCTCGGCCCTCTCCCAGATTGCGTACGGAAAGGAACTGGTTGAAGAGTTCGTCAAAGGCGTACTTCTTCTTTGCCTGTGTCTCGGCGTTCCTGCCACCATCCTTGTAGTACTGAGTCAAGGTCTTCAGGACCCAGGCATCCGAGATGGACCTGCCCTGTTGCTTGCACTCATTGTACTTGGAAGTCAGATAAGAGCGGATACCGAGCAGTTCCGATGTGATTGTGTCCCTTTCCTGCTCCGGACACAGACATCTGTACTTGATGCACTGTCCTTTCTGATCCCAGAAATGAGGCTGGACCATGCAACGTGTCTTGACTGTCTGGTCGCAGATTGCGCCATCGTACAGTCTCACGTAGATAGGAGAGTAATCTCCTTCCTTAGTCTTCTTTGAGACTCTGATTTTAAATTTTAATGTCATAACACTACTAACTTTATGTGGTTAAACTTTGTGTTTGTAATTAAAACTTTCTACGTTTTTAATTACAAGGGCAAAGATACTAATTTCCCCGAAATTTGTCCGGTATTTGTCCGGTTTCTCTTGAAAATAAGTACTGCAGATTATTACTAGTAGTGTTATAACATCAGACCAATTAACTAACTTATATCTTTGTTATTCAATATGTTAAATATATTTTATAACATCCGTAAAACGCCGGATTTCTCCGGATTTCCCGTGATTCTGCCGAATCCCAACCGAATCACGAAAAAGTCAAAAGCGCAACCATTCAGGTTGCGCTTTTTTTGTTTACCAGCGAAGCGTCGAAAGCTCGCTTTCGTAAGCGAAGATGGGGAACAAAAAAACGGCATCTGCGCCAGCAGAGCCGCTTTTGACTTTTCCGTGATGGCCCGCGGAGGTCAGGGATGTGAATGCGCGGGTCTGATTCGAGACGGCAACACATTCTTCCCATCTGTTGTGAAAATAACATGGTTTCCATCATCATCGCCAACCTCTGCCATCAGCAAGTCCTTTGAAATCATTTCAATATCGGAATATATTGCAGGGATGACCATCTCATTACTATAGTTAATGAATCCTACCTTACCATTGTCTGCGACAACAGCTGCAAGTCCTTCCGAAAAATGCCATGCATGCTTATATTGTCCGTCGATCACTACCTTACCGGTATTGACATTCAAGTAGCCACGCTTGCCTTCCTTATCGCAAAATACGGTCAGGGAATCCCTTTCCGGAACACATGAGATCCATCGTACCTTTGGTGACAACCGTTCATCTGTTATCTTGTTATAGGTAGCAGCCTGGTTATTGCTGAAATGACGGATTTCGATATTCTTTCCAAGATCTTTATCTCCCCAATAATAATGAGTAAGTCCTAGATGATCCTTGCACGTATCAACCAATGCCTCCACAAGATTAATCGTAAACACAATTGCAAGAATCGCTAGACCGGCCTTCCAGCAGAAGTTAAACGGTTTTCTGAACTTATCGCAGATCTGACTTAAACGAACAGCCCCAACCTTTGTGAGGGTTCTTCTGAGTTTTGATTTCATTTCCATATTGATTTTAGATTTTATCTATATAGAGTCGGGAGGTCTGAGAATCTATCAGACTGCGCCTGTAATCTTGTATTTTCTTAGTATCATAGACTTCTTCCTTCTGTATCTATCCCCACATAAGCTACACCTTCAGAAAAATCACACTTCCAATTATACCATACATTTCTGATTGTAACAAATAGCTCCCACGGCGCATAAACCAGTGCAGCAACTACCAAGATCTCGAACAGTCAATCATAACCAAATCTCATAACACCAATAGTTTATTCTTTACCATAGCAAAACACTCATCACATGCCCCAAGGAACTTTTCATCCAGATTGAGGCGTTCAATTTCCATATATTTTTCCTTCAGAGATTCATTAAATTTCTCCGGCAGTTCAACCGACAATCTTCGAAGCATATGCCACTGATGCCATTCTATGAAATGCCATGAAATCAACTCCGTAATCCAGAAAGGAGTCTCTTCAGACAGGACAATAACACCATCGTCATCTTCATTCATCAGATTATTCATTTCATTATGAATGGCCACAAACCCTTCATCAATATCATTAAAGGTCAGTTCCCGATTCGAGATTTTGGTCAAAAGATTGACCGCGTCTTTTTCAACGCTGTAATACTTTGATTTACTCATGTTCTTCAAGTTTTATGATATAGAGTGGAAAAATCACAATAATCTATCACAAGATGCAAAAATCCAAAATCCCATTTAACAAAACAACCCTTTCAACGTCTATCATGGTGAGCGCTTAAAAACAGATGTATTACCTTTAATCAAACTTTTATGAAAAAGATTATCTTTGTTACACTTTGTCTTTTGACTACCTCATTTGCCAGTATCGCAGCAAATAGAAACGTAGACACACGAAATATAATTAGCACCATCAGCGACTACAAAGACGTCTCAGGCGTTCAAGTTGTCACAGTAGGGAAACTAGGTTTGGGATTGGCAAAAGTTGTCGGCAATCTGTCCGCTGAATCAGAAGAAGATAAAGCTGTTTTAACAATACTGAACGGCATTAACAAAGTGGTAATTGTTAACTATGAAGATGCAGCAGTAGCAAAACAAAAAGAGTTAAACTCAAAATTATCGGAATTATTCAATAATGCTGAGAAAATTCTGGAAATTAAAGACGAAGAAGACACTGTCCATATCTATGGAACTTCAGTCAAAGGTGGAGAATCTATCGATGATTTGATGATATTCATACCTGAAGACTACACATTGATCTGCGCTCTGGGGAGCATCAGTGCAGAAAAAATTGCAGACTTAATCAAAATTGCAAATGAATGAGATTAAAGAAATATGGCTGCCACTATCCAATCGATTCTATCGTGTTGCATACCATATTCTAGAGTCGCAACAAGATGCAGAAGACGCAGTTCAGGAGCTATACCTCAAGCTTATTAAAACTCCCGACAAGTTCTCAAACATACAGGATCCGGCTGCATACGGAATCACAATACTCCGAAATATCTGCATAGATATCATTCGGCGACGGGAGAAGCGAAGATCAGAAGAACTGCATGAATACATGATTGCCGATATTGACAGTCCAGACAAGGCTGTGACAGAAAAAGATAAACTAAGGATGTTGATTCATGAAATTGACAGACTCCCCCAAAAGCAATCCATGGTATTAAAAATGAGGGCAATCGAAGGATTGGAATATGATGAGATTTCTCAACGCACCGGGTTGTCTCAGGTAAACATCAGAGTCCTTATCAGCATCGCAAGAAAAACACTTAAAAAGAATCTAGGGATATGAAATCACTGAAAGACATAGAAAAGATTACAACTGAGGAGCTGGAAGTTATCTCCTTAGATGAGAAGATTGTCGTCCCTCACGATCTTGAGTATAAAATTCAATCCAGAATCCTCGGTAAGAAAAAGAAAATATATAGTATGATAAGTGTAGCAGCTGCTATCGCTGTCATCGTTACAGGTTTGAGTATATCCCTCCTAAACAATGAACCTAAAGATACTTTTGACGATCCATACCTGGCATACGCTGAACTGGAAAAGGCATTTGCTACAATGTCTGACGGCATAAAAAAAGGAATGGATATGGTTGAGACATCAGAATCAGTTATAAAAAAATCAACAGAAATCTTTAAATAAACAATATCATGAAACGCATAATCATATTAGCAATACTACTTCTATCAGCTACAATAGCATCAGCTCAAGAAGGAAAGAATATATATAATAGATATTCAGGAAGTAAAGGAGTGTCGGCTGTGTACATATCTCCTTCAATGTTCAAGATCATCGGAAAACTTCCTGATCTGGAAATAAAAACAGCTGACGGTAATTCTATGGATCTCGCTCCACTCATAAGCACATTCCAGGGATTTTATATGCTGGATATAAGTAATGCGACAACAATAGCCGCCATTAACCAGGATGTGGCTTCGATGATAAGCAAAGGCAGATATGAGTTAATGATGGAAGTGAAGGACGAAGGCGAGACGCTTCAAATATACACCTATGGTAATGAGAAAATAATTCAAAGCTTTGTTTTTATAGCATCCGAAGGAAACAGCCTTCAATTTATCTGCATTGATGGAGAAATGATGCGTTCAGATATTGAGAAGCTTATTGCCAGCTCTATGTAATAGTTCCTGCACTAAGCTCTACATGAAATCCACCCCTAAAAATCACATGTTTTTAGGGGTGGATTATTCTTGACTAAAACTGAATCGAAATCATGTGTTATTAAAATTTCTTATCTTTACATCCGGAACACTAAAGCATCGCCAAATGAAAAATTTCAAGATAGGACTACTAGGAAAGATCATCATAGCCATCATCGCAGGTATTGGCATAGGATTGATTTCCCCAGATTGGGTTATACGTATATTCTTGACATTCAACGGAATATTTAGCCAATTCCTAGGATTTGCCATTCCTCTGATTATTCTTGGACTGGTTACAACCGCTATCGCTGACATAGGAAAAGGAGCAGGTAAGATGCTTCTTATCACAGTGGCTATTGCATACGGCTCCACCGTTCTTGCAGGAACAATATCCTACCTTACTGGTGCAGCAGTTTTCCCTTCAATGATAGATGCATCTTCTTCGCTTGATACGATCGCATCGAGCAAAGACCTTGCTCCATTCTTCACCGTCAGCATACCACCGCTGATGAATGTAATGACAGCGCTTGTACTTGCATTCGTCCTTGGCCTCGGATTAGCAGCACTCAAGACAGATGCCCTTAAAAATGCGGCTCATGACTTTGAGAGCATAATAGTAAAGACAATTGAAACAGCCATCATCCCATTGCTGCCGCTATATATCTTCGGAATATTCCTCAACATGACATACGCCGGACAGGTATTTGGAATTCTGACTGTCTTCATCAAAATCATCGGCATAATCTTCCTGATTCACATCGGCATCCTATTGCTGCAGTTCTGTATAGCCGGAGGATTTGCGAAGAAGAACCCGCTTAAACTGCTCTGGACCATGATGCCGGCATACTTTACTGCCCTCGGCACCCAGTCTTCAGCTGCAACTATACCCGTAACACTCGAGCAAACAAAAAAGAACGGTGTCAGCGAAGATGTCGCTGGTTTCACCGTTCCTTTGTGTGCAACCATCCATATGTCCGGAAGCACCTTGAAAATTGTCGCATGCGCACTCGCGCTCATGATAATGAAGGGTATGCCTTATGACTTCGGCATGTTTGCAGGATTCATCTGCATGTTAGCCATAACTATGGTAGCTGCTCCAGGAGTACCTGGCGGTGCCATAATGGCGTCACTTGGTGTGCTGCAGTCAATGTTAGGGTTTGACCAAGAAGCTCAAGCTTTGATGATTGCCCTGTACATTGCAATGGACAGTTTCGGTACTGCATGCAATGTCACCGGAGATGGAGCCATAGCAATAATCATTGACCGCATCAAGGCAAGAGGCTAATCCAAAGCAGCAATATTTCTGCTCTGATCCACCCAGATCAACTTTGAAGTGTCATACCCTCTTGATTCAGCTTCTGCCAATATTACATTGAGCAGTTCCTGATCAGGAACAGGGGTGCGCGAAAGTATCCAAAGATAGTTCTCAGACTTGCTACCCACTAATGAAATCTGGTAATTCTCATCCACGAGCATTACGTTATAATCGGAATAGAAAAACAGGAAAAAGGACACCCTGAGCGAACCCAGCTTATCTTGAGGATCAGGATAGATAGCCTTACCCTCTGCAAGTTTGAATTTGCCATCCTTCCAACCAGTATTCAGAACCACAACCTTTCCATCATCTTGGAGAATGTATCGGGCCATTGTATTGTCCATTCCATCCTCAAAACTGTGATCATAACGGGCGATTTCATACCATTCTCCTAAATAGCGGGATAGGTCAAAATCTTCAACGGTAGAGGTGTCCTGTTCCTTGGTGCAAGAAGCAAGTGGCAAAATTGCGGCGACCAGAGTCGCCATAATCAGACGTTTCATAAAACTAACAATTAAAGTACAGCCGACGCCAAAACAAACTCTGCACCAGATCCACCGAACTCCATACACAAAAGCCCCTAAAGGTCAGCATATCAATAAAAATACATATATTTGCAGTTTTGTGTGATCCAAGTAAACATTCAGCAATATGTATCTAAGATATACCCTCTTGACCTGTCTGCTATTTGTAGGCCTTTCTATGGGCGCACAGCAGAAAAAGACGGAGAAAACTACTATCACTAACCCCTCTGGAGTGGGCGCAGAACTTCCTTGTACGCTTGAATACGACTATACCATAGTTGACAGCACCAAGGTAGCTAATGGTTCATTCAAAATCAGCGGAAAGAACGACTCAAAGGATCTCAAAGAATCATATACCCTTAAGGCCCAGGCATCTAACGGTCAACTAAACGGTCCTCTTACAGCCGACTACTCACTCGAAGGTGTTGTAAATGGTGCAAAACGCTATCTCGTATTCTCTTACTCTGGTGCATTCCAGGATGGTCTCCCTCATGGCGACACTAAAATCAAATCGTTTGGTCAGGGTTCTTCTGCATACGATGTAAAAATGTCTTTCAACAAAGGTGTACTTCAGGGAAAGTTCAAATTCAATGCCTTCATAAAGAAAGAAATCGACATCGAAGGATCGTTCAACTCTGACGGCCAGATGACAGGTTCCTGGAAATTCGGACGTTATGACATCCTTGCTGAAAAAGCAGAGAGAAACAATCTGGTGCTTTCAAACGGGCTGAAGATTTCAGGCGATGGATACACTAAAGAACTTGAGGCAGAGGCACAAAAATTCAGCGAAGGCAAAATCACAGAGGAGGACCTCAAGAAGAAGGGTATTATCGTAAATATCAGTAATGGAGATGGCCTTAAAGAGTTCATCCTTGAGGCAATCCGAAACAGATTCATCCCATTTGACTCAATGCCTGCCATTGATCTCTCAAAAGTATGCCTCACATACAAATATCTGTCCTACTTCCCTGCTGTCAATAACGAGGGATTCCAAATGCTCCTCACAGAGATTGACAGATATGATGGCTATACATTACCGAAATTTGCCACATTTGGAATAATCACGAATGAGGAAGGGGAAGCAGATCACAAGTTCTACAATAAAGAATTCGAAAAATACATTTTGAATTCAATGTGGAATGAGGATGACAAGTGCGAAGTTCTATTCACTGATGATCAGGCGAATGAATTAGGTAAAAGGTTAGAGGCCACACAGGAAAAATGGAAAAAAGGTGCAATTGCTATATGTAGGTCCAACTATGAGATTCTGATTGGCCAACAGCTCCTTGGCAAAAGTTCCGCAGAGATCTCTACCTTAATGAAGAATGCCATCAAACGTGGATACAAAGTTGAAGCAGACTATAGCGCAAAACGTTATGAGTCTTACTCTCCTATCGTAGGATTTGAAAGCGGAGTACTCACTCCATCCAACGACAGCACTGCATTACATAAATTCACTGGCATCGTCAATATTGAGCACAAAGACAGCATTGGTTACAAGACATACGAATGGACTATATTTGTGACAAATACTGACCCGACATATATTTGCGACGACCTGAACAACAGCTTCACACCTCAAAATTTCAGAAGGGTAAGAAATGACTACGACACGATCAATGAGCTGATTTCAGTAATCAAGAAGAATAACACAGATTTTGAGACAATCTCAAAGAATGCTCTTGATAATCCTTTTGCGAACTATTCGGAACACATACATAAAATCACAGAAATTGATCATTCAGACCTCACAGGAACAATCGAGCAATTGACATTGGTCATCCAGTTCCAGCAGGAATTCAAAGAATGGCTTGTCAAGTCTGCAGAAATCAAGAATGCAGATAGCCAGATCAAAGACACCAAAAACAAATTTGGACAAATCAAGGATAGCTATGAGGAATATCTGAAAGGAACGAATCTGACATGGTCTCCTGACAATAATCTGGAAGAACTCATCAAGCTGGAAGATGTTCAAAAGGATATCCTCTTCTTTATTGAAGGCAGCAGCAGATTGGCTGAAAACCACAAAAAGATCCGCACCAATGGTTCCAAATACAAAGAGATGTTAAATGAGTACAAAAAGTTCATTAAACATACTGACCTTAACTGGAGCATTGGTACAGATCTCAAACAGTTGGATAGCATACTTAACATTCAGAACAAAACTCTCGAGTTTATTGGCAAACGAGACCAGATTGCTCTGAATCACACAAGCATCATCGATGCGTGCGAGGACAAATATCCTAAGGTAGAGAAGGCATATAACAAGTATTATAGGAAAGCAGATTTCAGCTGGTCTCCAGATGTCTGTCAGGAAAAGCTTGACAGTATCATCAGCACACAGAATAACACAATCCAGTTTATTTCATTGAGAGATACCATTGTGGACAACCACCACATCATCCTCAAGGAAAGTAGAATCTACAGACATATCAGAAACGCTTACGAAGCATATATTGACAACGCTGATGTGTCTTGGACTCAGGAAGTCAACCTGGCTAAGCTAGAGGAGATCATCACCCTACAGGACGCATGCAAATCCCTCTTACAGAGAAGCGACATCAAACAGATCAACAAGTCCGCTCGTAAGAACAAAATGTCAGACCTAAAGGAGTTATTAAAATAATGGGCACTGAAAAGATCTACAACTTTGACAAGATCATTGACCGCAAAGGAACTGGAGCGGTAAAAGTTGATGGCTTAAAGAAGGTTTTTGGAAAAGAGGACCTGCTCCCATTATGGGTGGCAGACATGGACTTCGAGACCCCTGATTTCATCATCGATGCAATGAAGGAAAGGTTGGATCACCCTGTCTTCGGATATCACACAGAACCCGAAGACTATCGTCCATCTATCTGTGATTGGGTAGCAGACATGCACCAATGGGAAATACAGCCAGATTGGCTATGCTATATTCCTGGCATCGTCAAAGGTATTGGAATGACAATCAATGCTCTTTTGGAACAAGACGACAAGATTATCATCCAGCCACCTGTATATCATCCCTTTAGAATAGTGCCTCAGAAAAACAATCATGAGGTTGTATTCAATCCGCTTCGCGAGCTGCCGGAAGGTGGATATGAAATGGACTTCGAGAATCTCGAAGAAGTCTGCGACGAGAAATGCAAGATGCTGATTCTCGCGAATCCTCACAATCCAGCTGGTATCACATGGTCTCGTGAAGCACTCGAAAAGCTTGCATCATTCTGCTATAAGAAAGGTATAATCGTAATCGCTGACGAGATTCATAGTGATATGGCATTGTTCGGCAACAAACATATTCCATTTGCTTCAGTTTCTAAGGAAGCAGCTGCCTGTAGCATTACATTCGGAGCTCCATCCAAGACATTCAATATCGCCGGAATCGTCAGTTCATACGCAATCGTTCCAAACGACAATCTCCGCAAACGTTTCTTTGATTGGGTGGATGCGAGCGAGTTTGGCGCGGCTCATATATTCGCCCCCATAGCAACAATCGCAGCTTATCGTAAAGGAAAGCAGTGGAGAGAGCAGATGTTGAAATATATCGAGGGTAACATCGAGTTCGTCATCTCATACTGCAAAGAAAACATACCACAGATAAGACCTCTACGCCCACAAGCCTCATTCCTTGTCTGGCTTGATTGCAGAGGTACAGGATTAGACCACGATCAGCTTATCGACACATTCATCAATAAAGCTGGCTTGGCACTGAACGATGGAGAGATGTTCAATCCTGGCGGCGTAGGCTTCATGAGACTTAATGTCGGATGTCCTAGAAAAATTCTTGAAACAGCCTTGGAAAATCTAAAGGCCGCTCTGGTATAAATTTTGGCTTGGCGGGACAGTATGAAGATTCTTATACTATCCTGCAATACTGGTGAGGGTCATAACTCCAGTGGAAAGGCCCTCCAAGCCGCCTTGATAGAACGAGGCGTGCAATGTGATATGGAAGACACACTTGCCATCCGAAGTGAGTGGCTGTCTAAAGTCACATCAGAACTTTATGAGTTTTCCATTAAGATCTCCCTGTTCGGACTTGTCTATCGACTCGCAGAGCATTATAGTGCTCTCCAGCTTAAGAGCAAATCCCCAATCTACGCTCTGACCAGCTTATATACCCAACGCCTTGCCAAGCTGATACAAGAAGGTCACTACGATGGAGTTATCTGCGTACACCTCTTTCCTGCAGAGGCAATCACCCGCATAAGACATATATACGGTCAGCACCTCCCTACAATTTTTGTGATGACGGATTACACCTGTATTCCTCTGCTCTATGAAACAGAGTTGGATAAATACGTAATTGCGCACAAAGATCTTACTGAAGAGTTTATTAGAAAAGGACTTAGCCGTGAGAAGCTGCAAAGCATCGGCATTCCCGTATACGAAGGTAAATTCTCTGGAAGAATATCTAAGGATGAAGCCCGAAAACAAGTCAACGCCCTCTTCGAATGGGAGGAGGCAGACGGGAAATGGTATCTCATAATGGGAGGCTCAATGGGTTTTGGCAATATCACAAAACTCATCAGGGAACTAAAATCCAAGGTATCTGATTCTGACAGGATCATATGCGTCTGCGGTAAGAATGAGGGGCTTAAACAGAGCATACATAAACATTTCTCAGAAAGTCCGAACATCAAGGCTCTTGGATACACACATAAGATTTCTCTCATCATGGATGCCTGTGATGTACTTCTTACTAAACCGGGAGGTATCACCAGCACAGAAGCAATCATAAAGAACATCCCACTAGTGCATATAAAACCAATCAAGGGACTTGAAGAAGACAACGCAGCATTCTTCAAGCAAATGGGCATGGCCATGGGAGATGAAGATGTCAAGGAGCAGACCGCAATCGCCATACAACTGAGTCATGATGCAGACGCGCAGGAAAAGATGGCAGAGATCCAAAGGCGAAACTCAAATATGAATTGCAGTCATGAGATTGCCGATATGATAATATCAATGGCTCAAGCACAGCGCATATGAATCACCTGTCTTTCAAAATCTTTGAAGTCATACTGATGGTAATCATCGCTCTGACTCCATATCTTTTTGAAAAGGTCGCTCACCTCAGAATGCCGACCGGGCTTAAAGTAAGTCTGATTGCATTCTGTTTTTGCGCGTTAATACTAGGAGATGTTGCCGATTTCTATGGGAGATTCATCTGGTGGGACCTGGTACTACATGGATTATCTGGCATACTTCTCGGCATATCTGCCTACACTATACTCAACGCCATCTGCAGGAGGGTCACTTCTGGAAGTACTCATAATCCCCCAACCACTTTTTCGGCAATCTGGATAATATGCTTTGTCCTCGGCATAGGAGCACTCTGGGAAATGATGGAATATGTAACTGACGGCATCTTCTGTCTGAATTCACAACAGTTCCTTGTCAGCACCGGAACATTCGACGAATCCGTGCCCCTACCCGGACGAGAAGCCCTTCGCGACACAATGGAGGACATGCTGATGAACCTTGCCGGAGCGGCAATCATTGCTGCATTTGTAATAATAAAAAAGGGTGAGTAAAATACTCACCCGATCAAATCAGATTCTACAGAACCTATTAATGATATCTGAACTGTGCAAGCACAGGGTTGTGGTCAGAAATATATGTAAAACCTGCCCAAGGACCCTTTACAGTCTGGAACAACCATGCCTCAAGACCAGAAGAGAAGATATGGTCAATAACCTGAGTCTTTGAACCATAACCGTGGCAAGTTACTCCACTATCAGTCTCACCTGCGGTTACACGTGCGTTATCCATCTTGAAGATTGCGCATACTGGGCTGTTCTGTGCAACATTCATATCACCAGTAAGAATCACAGGATATCCTTCAGTATTAATCTCATCCATCTTCTGTCTGATAAGTGTAGCTCCGCCTGTCTGAGCAGCTGCCACCTGATGGTCAAGGTGAGTATTAAAGTGGTAGAACATCTTACCTGTCTCCTTATGCTTGAAAAGAATCCAAGTACAGTCTCTTGTGTTAGCTGCACCCCAACCCTTAGAAACCTGATCTGGAGTCTCAGAAAGCCAGAATGTACCACAATCAAGTTTCTCAAATTTATTCTTATTCCAAAGGATAGACATTGTCTCTCCTGCACCTGAATCCTTACCAGAAGTCTTTACCAATCCGTAGCAGTCATAATGAGGAAGGTTCTCAATGATAAATGTTCTCTGGCTGATATAGCACTCCTGCAATCCGATAAGATCCGGTTCCTTTGCCATAAGCATAGCAATCACACCCACCTTTCTATTATCCCATGCCTTTTCATTTTTATCATCCGATGCAGGATACTTGATATTAAAAGACATTGCTGTGATCTTGATCATCTTAGACTCCTGAGGCTTCTCAGTTGGATCATCTGTCGGATCCTCTGATGGACCTGGTTTCTCAGTGCAGGCAAGCACACAAAGAGCAGCTGCGAGAATTGATAAAACTTTGAAAATTGACTTCATATAATTTTAGGTTTAATATTTAGGCTGTTTTCCTGGGCGCAAATATACAGATTAATTCTGAATGTCAATCTTTACTTACAAGTAATCATCAATGTCTGGTTACCAGCCTGCATGCGGAAATCACCTGGTTCGAGAGTCCACTCACCCTGAGGATTTACGAATGCGAGGTCGCTGCCCTTGATCTTCAATGTAACTGTAGCTGTCTCACCTGGCTGGATCTCAACCTTCTCAAAGGCTCTGAGACGTCTGTTCTCAGGAACCATTGAAGCCACCATATCACGGCTATAAAGCATTACAACCTCTTTTCCAGCTCTGTCGCCTGTATTCTTCACATCAACTGTGAACACAAGTTCCGTGTCAGCTCCGAACTCTGTAGTCGAGCACTGGAAGTTGCTATACTCAAATGTAGTGTAGCTAAGTCCGTAACCGAATGGCCACTGAACAGAAACCACTGCATTGTAGTCATATGCTCCAGGCATTGTGTCTGTCTCCTCACTGATTCTGTAGTCATAATTAGTGAGGGCAGCCTGATGACGTGGGTAAGTGTAAGGAAGCTTAGCACTTGGATTAGCGTCGCCTGCAAGGATATTTGCAAGAGCATCTCCACCATAGTTACTTGGAAGAAGGATGTCGATAATCGCATCTGCAAGAGGCTCGATATCATTGATGATACGAGGACGTCCTTCATTGAGGATCATAACGATTGGCTTTCCTGTCTTTGCAAGAGCCTTTATAAGATTGCGCTGGTTCTCTGAAAGTGCAAGGTCAGAAAGGTTACCTGGAGTCTCGCAGTAAGAGTTCTCACCGATACAAGCAAGGATAACATCTGCACCGGCAGCAGCTCGCACAGCCTTTTCAATCTGTGGAGCATTCTCCTCCTCATAACCGCCTTCAGCAACGTATGTCACACCCTGCTCAAGAACAACATTATTCTTACCGAACTTATTGCATACGGCCTCATAGATTGTGTTGTATTGCTGAGTATATCTGTCTGCAAGATGTCCCTGCCAGCTATAGCTCCAGCCACCGTTGAGGCAACGCATTGAGTTTGCATTCGGACCTGTCACAAGAATCTTGAGACCCTTCTTCAAAGGAAGGATGCCGTCAACATTCTTCAAAAGTACCTCAGACTCCTCTGCCGCACGTGTAGCTACCTGAGCGAACTCCTCAGATCCGAACTTAGGATAGTTCTCAAGAGGAGTATTAGGAGTCTCGAACAAGCCAAGACGATACTTCAATCTAAGAACTCTGCGGACTGCATCATCGATACGAGCCTTAGACACTCTGCCCTCTTTCACAAGTTCAATAAGAAGTGTGCAGAACTCAAGGTCGTATGGTTCCATCGTCATATCGATACCAGCGTTGATAGCCATCTCGATAGCCTGTTTCTTGTCTGTAGCAACACCTTCACGAGTGTAAAGGTTATTGATATCGCTCCAGTCAGTAACGACCATTCCATCCCAGTCAAGACCTTCCTTCAACCAGTCTGTGATAAGTTCCTTATTTGCATGAACAGGCACTCCGTTTACGCTGGCACTGTTAACCATAATTGTGAGCGCACCTGCCTCAACACAAGCCTTGAATGGAGCAAAGCACTTCTCGCGAAGCTCAGACTCCGGAATATAGGCTGGAGTTCTGTCCTTACCTGTACGTGGATGTCCATAGCCCATATAATGCTTCACAGACACAGCTATATTCTCCGGTCCCACATGATTTGGATCCTCACCCTGGAGTCCACGGACAGAAGCAGCACCAATCACAGCATTTACAAGAGCATCCTCACCGTAATTCTCCCAAACGCGCGGCCAGCGTGGGTCACGAGACAGATCAACTGTCGGACAATAAGTCCAAGGGCAGTTTGAAGCTCGGCTTTCATAAGCTGTAATCACACCAGCATCGTACGCCAGCTGAGGGTTGAAAGAGGCTCCGATATTGATGTTCTGCGGAAAATAAGTTGCACCCATCACATACGAAGCACCATGGTTCATATCCAGTCCATATACGCAAGGGATACCCAACTCCCTCATTGATACTTCCTGGATCAGGCCGATGATTTCCTGCCACTTCTCCGGAGTCTGGCCAACTACTGGAGTGTTCAGGATGGAACCTACCTTATACCTTCCAATGGCATTTTCCACCTTATCCACATCCATAACCCAGTTATCTCCTTCGTAATGACCAAGAATATCGATTCCTATCTCGGTCATCTGACCGACCTTCTCCTCAAGAGTCATCTGCGAGAGAGTCTTCTCGACAGCTCTTTCAATCTGAGGATCAGAAGGTATTGCCGGCTTCACAGCCTTGTCTGAGCACGAAACCGCACCCAGACAAGCTGCCATAGCCAATAATATAAATCTAAAATTCTTCATTATTCAATAGTTACTTTATCAACAAAGAATCCGTGTCCGCAGACGATGAATCCATCCTGTACATTTACAAGATCTGACATCTCCTGAGTCCAAGTGAATTCTGCTACCATATCTGCAAAGAAGTCACCGCGGAATGTACCTGGAAGTTCAGTCCAATGCATAGTATTGAACTGCACCTGATGGTATGCAGCAGCAGTATCAAGAGTCAATGTCACTCTAATGATCCTACCAACTGCCCAAGCCTTTGAATCCACTGCCAATGCCGAGAATGTCTTGTTAGGATTTCCATCAGCAAAGTCCCAAGATACATAGTGATGTCCCTCCCAAAGAGTCTCCTCAGCAGTAATTGTAAGAGCTGCCTTATCCAGCATCTGGGTGCCGTCAACAAAGTTCACAGCATTGCCGGATGCATCCACACCAGCAAGGTCATACGAGCCCTTGGCAAGATTAGGAAGAGTAAGCTTCAATTCACCGGCAGTCTTTGAAACGATTGTACAAGCCTGCTCACCAGCAGTAAGACTAGTGACCTTATCAAGGTTCAAACCTGTCAGAACAAGCTCAGCACCTGACTTAGCAGAGAATGAAGCTGCAGAAACTACAGACGCTGCAGAAACTGTGATATAGCCAGCACCATACTCAAATCCATCAGCATCCTTGAGAGTAAGCTGATATGTACCGGCTGCCATATCTGCAGGGACTGTATATGTTACAGCACCATCAGCATATGTAGCATCGCACTCGACTCCGCCGATAACCACCTTTTTCACCTTATCCATATTCTGTCCGCCAAGAACAGCAGTTGCACCAGGAGCAACAAGACGCTCAAGAATAGCCTCGCCAGCCACTGGGTCTCCATCAACCGGATTGACAACTAGCTTAGTTACACGATAGGTTGAAAGTCCCTTTGTGGTTGTTGCAAGGATTTTAAGTGTCCAGTTACCTGCAAGTACAGGCTGATTGATAGCCTTGCCCTCTGCCACCTTAACGTCATCAAGGAACCACTCTACTGTTGTATAATCAGCAGGAGTAACCACAATCTCAAACTCAAAGTTCTGATCACGAGAGATTGTCATAAGGACTGATGGAGCACCACCATCCCAATCAGGAATATCAGTATTAAGGATTCTCGGAGCGTCATCTTCAGTTGCAGTGAAGAAAGGTTCTTCCTTCTGTGTACAGCTGAGGAATCCCACCGATGAGATGACAATAGTCATCAAAATCATATATAACTTTTTCATAATCTTCAGCATTGAAATTATTTCACATTAACTTCAGCAGTATCCCACCATAGGCGTGCATGCCAATCATCCTTACCGCCAAGACGCTGGATCGCATCATTATAATTAGCAGTATTATACTTGCTCTCAAGTACAGGATATTTCAAACGGGTAGGAGTATTCATATCAGGATCATCATAGATGAATCCGTCATAAGTCTTAAGCTTAGTTCTATCCATGATTACCGGATAATCCGAACGACGAAGGTTAGCCCACGCCTCGGATGGGTTCATGAAATGAAGCATCCATGCCTGAGTATTGATAGCCTCTTTCGCATTTGTTGCAAGACCAGCCTTAATACCATTTACATAAGCAGTAATCTCGTCTGCAGTAATCTTACGCGCATCAGCAACATAATGCTTGTTGATGATTTCCATCGCTGCTGTAACACCATTCACGAAGTTACCCTCAACGCCTCCAGCTACAGTCCAACCTTTATCAGCTGCCTCAGCAAGAAGGAAGCTGACCTCTGCAGATGACATAAGGAAACCTGGACAATATGGCTGCTCGAAGTCAATTGAAAGGAATGGACGAAGCATTCTCGCATTGAAGTTATTGCCGTTGAATCCAGCAGAAGGATCCTGAGCTACAAGCTTCTCAAGAGTAGGAATCTCACTATCTGCAGGAGCATTTACCCAGTCACTATACCAAGCTGCGCCCGGATTACATGGCTGCACGCTCTCACCGATTCTCTCATAATATGCAAGCACCTCATCAGTTACATCAACGTTCCACTCTGCATCTGGCTTGGTCTCACTACGCTTTGTATTGATGTAGTGACGGCAGATTCTATAAAGACGAGGGTCATTATTCTCCTTCATCATGTTATAGAAAGTAGAAGATACGAATGTTGGAGAAGTAGGGTCCTGTCCGTAAAGAATCTCACCAAGAGCATTTACGCGGAAGTCAAGCTCAGCTGCTCCCTCATAAAGTGTGAAAGGACCGTCGATATAGACGATGTATGCATCCTCTGCAGCAGTAGTAATATATCCACCCTCAGCAATGAGAGCAGCCTCAAATTCCTGCTGTGCTTTCTGAGGAGCAACATCAGAGATACGCATTGCGAAGCGAAGTCTGAGAGAGTTTGCATAACGCTTCCAAGCCGCAGTATCACCTGCAAGGCTTGTAACATCACCAGTGATACGGTCATTACCTGTACCAAGCTGAGCGACACAAGCTGCGAGTTCCTCGAAGAAGAAGTTATAGATATCTTCCTGAGAATCATACTTAGGAGTTGAAATTCCCTCAAGATAACCCTTACCAGCCTCAAGACATGGAACATCACCGTAGACGTCAGTAAGAACTGACATCAAATATACAAAGTGAATTCTAAGCGCTGCGTTGGTATTCGGCTTATCTGTAGAATTAGCGATAGCATCAGCCAGGTTCTTGATAGAAACCGAATAATAACGGTCCCAAAGAAGACGCATCTGATCGTCAAAAGCATAAACAGATCCAGCGTAGTTGGTTACATTCCAACCACCGGCAAAATGCTGAGTAAATCCAGTAATATAGCTTCTGTAAGTATCCATAAGGCTGAAATCGCCGTATGTCTGAAGAAGCGCAGTAGTAAGCTGCATATTAGGGTCGATGACCTCAACTTTCGATGTGTCAGTATTCAGACCCTGCATATATTCCTTGCTGCACGCAGAGAAGATGACTCCGGCTGTCAGCAGGCAAATTAGAGTTTTATATATCTTTTGCATAGTCGAAGCGCTTTAGAATTTAAGGTTGATGTTGAAACCGAAGCTGCGGCGTGAAGGAAGTGAACCATACTCAAGTCCCATTCCTGAAGTGTTGTAAGCCGAATCCGGATCAATGTTAGGAATGTTCTTCCATACGATGAATGGGTTTCTTGCAACGAATGAAAGGCTAAGTCCCTTAACTCTCTTTCCAAGAAGTTTCTCTGGGAATGTGTAACCGAATGTGATCTCGCGGCACTTCACATATGAGTTATCATAAATGAATGTTGCAGGAGCGTTTTCAGCAACTGATTTCCAGTAATTCTCTGGGTTGACAGGAATATCATTTGGTCTGAAAGTACCGTCACCGTTGTCAATGACTCCCGGAGCGATGAATCCTTTCATATTTCCAGACTCTCTCCAAGCCTCAAGTGTCATACCTGCAGCCTCACGAGCATCCTCTGAAATGTACCATGCCTCACGACCCTCAAGAGTTTCCATTGCCTTACCAGTCTGGTAAGCTGATCTCATTGACATTGAGTAAAGGTCTGCACCAACCTTCACGTCAAATCCTGCAGAAAGGCGGAAGTTCTTGTAAGTGAAAGTAGTGTAGAAACCACCTGTCCAGTCCCAAGAAGCATTTCCGAGAGTCTTTGTCTCCTCGTCAACCTTAGGAAGACCTGTTTCAGGGTCAATGATAGCCTGACCGTCTTCTGTGCGGAGGAAGTCCTTACCGATGATAGAACCGAAGTCCTCTCCAACTTCTGCTCCTACTGAAACACCGCACCATGTTGCCTTCTCAAGTTCGAAGTAGTCCATATCGTCAACGAGAGAGATAACCTTGTTAGAGTTCTTAGCGAAGTTTACTCCGAGATCCCAAGCAAAGTCACCTGCCTGAACTGCTCTACCATTGATAGCAACCTCAACTCCTCTGTTCTGAATCTCACCGGCATTGACAAGGCGAGCAGAATAACCTGAAGTTGAAGATGAAGCAAGGCTGATGATCTGATTACGTGAATCCTGATCATAGTATGTAGCATCGATACCTACTCGTCCATTGAGGAACTTCATCTCGATACCGAGCTCATACGAAGATGTCATTGTCGGTTTAAGATCGAAGTTTGGCTGTATGCTATTGTTGATCATACCGATAACAGCACCAGGATAAGCATATTTTGCTGTACCATAGTTAAGAGCGAGCTGATATGGGTCAGTGTCACTACCTACCTGAGCCCAAGATGCTCTCAACTTACCATATGAAAGGATATTCTTGTTCTGGAGATACTCTGAGAACACCCAGCTCGCAGAAACTGAAGGATATACATATATATTATTCTGTACAGGAAGAGTTGATGACTGGTCGCCACGAACTGTTGCCTCAAGATAATATGTACGACGGAATCCTACGCTTGCACTTGCGAAGAGAGAGTTGATCTGCTTTCTGTATGTACTCTGCTGAACGCTCTGCTCTGCGTAGTTCATGATATTGTAAACATCGTCCATCTGCTGCTCAAGACCAGAGAATGATGTTGTAAGGTTGTTTACATTATAGATGTTACCACCAGCTGTTGCAGTGAAATTCCACTCACCCCAATTATTGTTGTAGATTGCAAGGAGTTCTGCATTGAGAGTTCTGTTGTTGAAGATCTGGCTCTCCATCTTACCTGCTGCAGCACCAGGAGTTGTACGATATGTCATTTCCTCGAAAGACATCTTGTTCATGTCTGTACCGATTGTTCCCTGAACCTTGAAATGAGGTGTTGCATTCCATGTCACACGGCCTGAAAGACGGAAAACGTCCTTTGCTGTAGTATTTCTGTTCTTATAAAGGTCCCAATATGGGTTCTTGTTGTACTGATCAAGTCCGTTCCAGTTAGCATAAGTACCATCGGCATTCTCATAATTCTGGAGCCATGACTGATTGTAGGTACCGGCAAGAGTCATAAGGTTCTTTCCTACGTTACTCTGTGAATCACCAAGAGCTGGACGGTTCTTTACATCCTCGCGAGTGTAGTTTGCTGTGAAATCAAGATCAAACTGACCCATTGATGTATTCACGCGAAGATTGAAGTTATCACGACTCATGTTTGTATTCGGAAGGATATCGCGATTACGCATATCTGTGAATGAGAAACGTACACCTGTCTTACCAGTGTGAGTAGAAAGGATAAGAGAGTTCTGCATTGTACCTCCAAGGCGGAAGAATCCTGAAGTATTATCCTTATACATATAGAATGGACGAGTATCGCCATCGAAATAAGTTACATCGAAGTTATCAGCCTTAGGACCCCAGCTCATATTAGTACCTGAGCTAGCATCTCTAGTGTAGTCTCCATTGTAACCCATACCGTAAACCTGCTGGATATTATCCCACTTGGCAAGCTGAGAGTCGAGAGTGAACGAACCGTTGTACTCGATAGTGAATTTCTCCTTATCAGCTTTCTTTGTAGTGATGAGGATCACACCGTGAGAAGCACGGCTACCATAAAGTGCAGATGCCGCAGGACCCTTAAGAACTGTCATGTTCTCGATATCATCAGGATTGATTGCTGAAATACCATCTCCGAGGTCGTAGCCACCTGCAAGGCCGGCGCTACCGAAGTTTGTGTTATCCAATGGAACGCCATCAATCACATAAAGAGGCTGGTTATTTCCTGTCATCTCAGTGTTACCACGAAGAAGAACTCGTGTCGAACCTGAAGGGCCACCGGCAGTCTCGTTGATAATAAGACCTGCTACCTTACCAGCGAGAGAGTTGATTACATTAGGCTCCTTTGCCTTTGTAAGTTCTTCACCCTTAACTTCACTGAGAGCATAACCTAGAGCCTTACGGTCTCTCTTGATACCTAGTGCAGTCACAACGACTTCGTCAAGTGCTGTTGTGTCTTCTGTAAGGACAACCTGCATTCCCGGTGCAGCTACCACATTGATGTCCTTGTAACCAAGACATGATACCAGAAGAAGTGTTCCCGGCTCAACGTCCAGTTCAAACTTACCGTTCTCATCTGTAACAGTTCCTGCGTTACTGCCAATCGCCTGAAGGGCAGCACCTGCAACCGGACCTGTTGCATCTGTTACGGTACCGTAAACCTTAGCAGTCTGCTCGACCGCTGAGACACCAGCTGCTTCCGTAGCCGATGCCGACTGTATGCCTGCTGCCAGCATAGATGCCAACAAAGCAATCACACAGATCATTTTGTGATAGTTTCGTTCCATAATTCAAATGATTATAGGTTTGTGTTATTTAATTGGTATTAGTTATTTCGAGAAGATTCCTTTAAGCATCCATTGTGCTGTCGGATTCATGTTTTTACGGCGGTCGAGAATTCCGAATTTATCAGCGCCGTTACCAAAGTAATTATTATCCCAAACGAAAGTAGAATAGCCGTATCGTCGGGCAAGAGATGTCAAATAGTTACAATAATATGAGATATTCTGACGTCCAAGGTCCATTTGGTCAGCCTTGTAGTGGTCAGTGACGCCCCACTCACCGATAACTATACCTAAACCCTTTGAGCCCCATGTTTTTTCCACTTTGTCAAACAAGGACTCCATATTCAGTTCATCCATTTCTGATCCGCCGTACTCCTTGTAAGGCGCACCCCAGAAATAACGTTTTCCCTCTCCGCAGTAGTCCCACGGAGTATAATAATGGAACTCGACACTCATGTAGTCGTTTCCATTACCTTCAATATCTGTCGGGATGATGAAATCATTATTATACAGACCAAACTCTGGATTGCAGACATATGTCTGTACGATGAGATGACGTTTCAGATTATTTCCTCCTGTAGAACGGACGATATCGACAAATGTCTGATTGAATGCGTTCTGAACTGCGAGATTCTCGGCTGTAGGTTTGCCCCAATTATCAGGTTCGTGAACCTCATTTGTACCAGCAAATGCAAGACGATAGTCATAAGAAGCGAACTCGCTGGCGATATTCAACCACAAAAGGGCCAGCTTCTGGCAAGTCTCTTCCTTATACTGATTCAACGGACGACTCTCAAGCCACTTATCATGGTGAGTATTGATGATGACCTTCATATCATACTCCAGACACCAGTCCACGATTTCCTTCACTCTGTCCATCCATGCACGGTCTACACTCATTGCCTGTGCATTTGTGATGTGATGTTGCCAACGGATCGGAATACGTATAGCATCAAAACCTGCATCCTTAACTCCCTTGATTGTCTTCTTAGTCACAATCGGATTGCCCCAGGCTGTTTCAGCCGTGATAGATCCTGAAGGATTTGAAATCTGCACAGACTCTCCATCCACACCTTTAGCTCCACACTCGAGCTGATTACCAAGATTCCAACCGGCTTTGATCTCTTTATTCCACTGTTTTGCTGTGATTTGAGCGGCACATGTGTTTGAAGGTGTCATATCACCAGGGGCGCAAGCCTGTACAAACACTGCCAATACGGCCATAAACGCATGTTTCAGTTTCATATCCGTGTTATTCTGTGGTTAGCTTTGCCAATTTAGCAAAACAGACATTTTTCCAGGTTTGAGCCAAAACAATAATGGTTTCAAAACTGACATATCAGAATTGAAACCATTAACAGATTTGAAACCTTGCAGTCCTATCTACACTTAGACGGGGATACCCCAAAATACTTCTTGAAGACAGTACTGAAATACTTAGCGTTATCAAAGCCAGTCATAGCTGCAGCATCGGCTACAGATGTACCGGAACGGAGTAATGCGGCAGCTCTTTCGAGACGGATAACTCTGATAAAATCCTGAGGAGATTTACCGGTATAAGTCTTCAGCTTCAAATAGAACATTGTTCGGCTCATGGCCATTTCGCGACAGAGTCTATCTATATTAAAGTCAGAATCAGACAAGTATTGAACAATCAGATTAGTCGCTTTCTCCACGAAATCCTTTCCATCATCAGCCTTTTCTGCTGCAGCTTGCTTTTCTGCACGTCTGATAGGCACTGGCAAGGTAAACAATTTAGGGTTATTTACCACCAGATGCATATACTGCGTATGGAGTCGATAGAAATACCACGAGCCATAGAAAGCCAATATGATGATTAAAGAATATATCACCCACATCCACCATGAACTCCACCATGGGTGCGCCACTCGAATAGTTATGACCTCCTCATCAAGGACAACACCACAACTGTTGCTTACGCACCTGAGTGTCAAGTTATATTCGCCAGGCTTCATGTTGATGAATCGAATATGCTGAATAGAGCTATGTTCGCTCCATTCCTCATCTTCAATCTTATAACAATAGGCGATATCATTCTGATTGCTCAGATTTATGCACTCAAAACAAAGATCGAAAGTGCTGTTATCATACGACAAATCTATTCTACCGTTCTGTATAGCCACACTCTCCTCCTGAACAGAACCACCTCCGTCAACATCATACCTTACGCCGATAACATTAAGATTTGCAGCATAATCCAGCTCCTTCAGACTATCCGGATTGATTATAAGTGCACCTGTAGTCGTTCCATATAGGATACGTCCATCCGAGAGTTTCGCGACAGCACTTCCTACATACTCACAATCGATGTCATATCCATAATTGACATTGATTACCTTATCCGGATAATCTGTATCCACATAAGCAAGGCCATAATCAGTTGCAATCAGAATTCTTCCATACATATCCTCGCAAATGCTGGATATTGTGTTGGATGGCAGTCCATTGGACAGCAGAATCTGTCTTCTATCCTCCGGCACCTTCATATCTGCCACATATACACCTCCGCCATCAGTTCCAATCCACAACTTGTCTCCTTGAAGATAGAGTGCACACACATACCTGCTCACATCCTGAGCTCCAGCAGGAGAATAGTTGAATTCCTCGATTTCACCTGTGTTCGGTGTAATCACAAACAAGCCATTAACAGTACCGACAGCAACATTACCATCAGGAAGTTGCAAGATATCCTTCACGTTATGCAGATCAAAGTACTTAAGACCAGACTTATTCTTATATACTAACGGGCCATCAAGACATCCCATCCAAAGTCCATTATCTCTATCCTCATAAATACAATAGACATAGTCATCCTTCAGGACACCATTCCTTACACTATATATCTGTTTTGCTCGACCGTCAGGCATGATTTCAAGTACTCCTCCACCATATGTCGCAGCCGTTAAAGTACCATTATCAAGAACACAAAGATCAATAACCACGGATCCATTAGAGGAGTGCACCCATGAATTATTCTTCTCATCATAAACACTTACTCCATTATCTGTTCCCATGACCAAGCGTCCATCCGGAGTCTGAATGACAGTATTTACATGGTTATTGAGGATGGACTGCTGATTATTATGCTGGTGACGGAATATTTTGGAAGCCATTCCGACAGGGTGCGCGACATCTATACCACCAGAATATGACCCGACAACTATATTTCCCCAGCAATCACAGATAACAGAATACACTCCGTTGCCGCCAAGGACTCCCCTCTGACCATTGTTAGCATCAAAAAGAGGCTCAGCATAAAAATTTCCGGACTCTCCAGCTTTTCTCGACGCCTTATATACTCCCATACCATCTATACCCAATAGCATGGTTTCATCATTACAGATTGCTATGCTTCTTACTGGATTCTTAATATCTATGTCAGTAGAAACGACAGATTCAACAGAAGACACCTTACCATTCTTAGCAAAACTCACCACCTTGACACCTTCTGTAAAACATCCGAGCCACAGGCAGCCATTATGTTCATCATAGAATCCACTCACAACATTTCCTGTAACTATGGCCTTCAGAGAGTTCACACCTATAGAAGGCTGAAACTCAAAGACGCCCTCCACAGTACAGATATAAACCTTATCCCCTACTGCAACCAAAGCATTTGCAACAACTCCCTCCTTCACGGGGGTGAGCTGCTGACCATCAAGAGTATATACACCTGCTTCAGTCGCCAGGAATATCGTATTACCGAAAATGTGGATATCATTAAGAATCATCTCCGAACCCATAATGGTTCGAAGATCTATTTTTAAAGAAAATGCGTTCTTGAGAGAGCTATATTCGAAGATCTCACCTTTATTATCAAAAGCATATAGAACTCCATCGGCAGATAGCCATAGCTTCAGATAACGTCCTGCCTGAAAACTCACACCTTCAGGAGCGTTTAGCTTATAGCACTTCACATCCACGCCATTGTAACGCTCGACACAATTCTTGGCTGCCCACCAGAGAGCGCCATCAGCAGTCTGCTTGATTGAATAGATTCGCTGACTGCAAAGACCATCAGAATGAGTCAGATGCTTAAACGTAAAATCATTGACATCCAAAGCAAATGTCTGAATGCCAAACAATAACGACAAGGCCGCAAGCAATAATCTCGCGCAGATCTTTTTCATAGATAATTTAAGTTTTACCAACCCTTATAAGGATTTTTCATTAGCATGGAATTGTAATACCTGATATCTCCTGTCACTTCCTCACCTAGCCAATCAGGCTTTGCAAATTCTTCCTCCTCAGTTGAGAGTTCTATCTCAGCCAGAACCAGCCCCTCATTATCCCCATAGAACTCATCCACCTCAAATATATGCTCCCCTACATCAACAAGATGGCGGACTTTGTCAATTACTCCTGGTTCACAGATATTGATCAGTTCCCTCGCCTCATTTACAGGAATTTCCTTCTCCCACTCAAAACGGCTTACCCCACTCTGCGAACTGATACCTTTAACTGTCATATAGCCCTTATCGCCTTTTATGCGCACACGCACGGTACGCTCCGGAGTAGAGTTCAGATACCCCTGGACTATATGTTCCGACTTCCTTGCATACTGCTTGAAGTCACCTGCAACCAAGAACTTTCTTTCTATTTCCTGTGCCATGTTCTATCTTAAATTGAACGATGAAGAGTTCCGTGTTTCGGAATCCGTTCCTACAAAGATAATAAACTCGCCGGGCTCTGCAACAAACTTAAGCTCTGAATTATAGTGACTCATCAATTCAGGTGTAATCTCAAATGACACAATCTTGCTCTCACCTGGCTCCAGATAGATTTTTTGGAAGCCTTTCAGCTCACGCACCGGACGTGTCGTAGAACCCACGGCATCCTGAATATACATCTGCACAACTTCCTTTCCTGCTACTTTACCGGTATTTCTGACCACGACTTCAGCCATTACAGTCTCACCGGCCTCAATTTCTTTTGCATTTAGAGTAACTGGACCATACTCGAATGTAGTATAGGAGAGTCCGTATCCAAACGGATAGAGCGGCTGATTATCCACATCAAGGTAATTTGAACGAAACTTCTCGAACCAACGTCCCTCCTGAAGCGGACGTCCTGTGTTCTTAGCCGCATAGTAAATAGGAATCTGACCGACATTCTTAGGGAACGTCATTGTAAGCTTACCGGAAGGATTGACTTCTCCGAAAAGCACATCAGCTACGGCATCAGCAGTTTCGCTTCCTCCAAACCACACATCCAGGATTGCAGGGACATTCTCTGCTTCCCAATTCAAGGTCAAAGGCCTACCGTTGAAAAGCAACAGCACAATTGGTTTTCCCGTTGCAACTAATGCCTTAAGCAACTCCTGCTGCACATCAGGAATTGAGATATCAGTTCTGGAAGAACTTTCTCCGCTCATTTCCGAGGACTCGCCAAGAGCAGCTATGATGACATCTGAGCTACGAGCCACAGCTAAAGCCTCATCAAGAAGCTGTTTATCAGTACGATGATCCCTTCCTAGCTCGCGTCCAAACATAGTCGAACGCATCTCCAGATCATAATCAGAAACCAGATTAGAGCCTTTTGCATACAGGACCATTGCCTTTCCTGCAACTGCCTCCACTAGACCTTCACGAATGGTTTTCGGAACATCCAGACGAGCTGCCACACTCCACGTTCCGGGCATATTGCTGCGAGTATCCGCAAGAGGACCGACGAGGCCTATAGTACCCTGTTTCTTCAGAGGTAGGACACCATCATTCTTTAGAAGGACAAAACTCTCGGAGGCAATTCTGCGCGCTACATCCCTATATCCCTGACAATAGACTACTTGCGAAGCCTCTTCTGGCTTACAGAATTTATATGGATCACTAAAAAGACCTAGCTTGTATTTTGCCTCGAGGATTCTTCGGCAAGCCGTGTCTATATCGTTCATACTCACAAGTCCTTTCTTAAGAGCAGTCTTGAGCTTCTGTACAAAGCCCTCGCTGACCATATCCATATCGACGCCAGCCTCAAGTGCCTGCACACTTACAGACTCAAAATCACCGACTCCGTGGGCAATCATTTCCTCAATTCCAGTATAATCTGTAACCACAAAACCTTGAAATCCCCACTGTTCTCGGAGCACATCTGTCAACAGCCATTTATTTCCTGTGGCAGGTATGCCATCAACCTCATTGAACGAAGCCATAACCGAAGCCACTCCTGCATCTACGGCTGCTTTATAAGGAGGGAAATAATCGTTATACATACGGATTCTGCTCATATCCACAGTATTATAATCCCTTCCAGCCTCAGATGCTCCATAGAGAGCAAAATGCTTAACACAGGAGAGAATCGGTCCTTGATAGCCTCGAACCATTGCCTCGGCCACCCTGCTTCCCAAATACGGATCTTCACCGGAGCCCTCGCTTACGCGTCCCCATCTCGGATCACGAGAAACATCAACCATAGGACTGAAGGTCCAACAGATTCCATCAACACTAGCCTCCTGAGCTGCTATTCGCGCAGAAAGTTCTATAGCCTCCATATCCCATGAACAAGAAAGTCCAAGAGGAATAGGAAACATTGTCTCATATCCATGAACGATGTCCATTCCAAACAAAAGAGGGATACCAAGACGGGACTGTTCAACTGCTATACGCTGAACCTCCTCAATCTTTGTTGCCCCCTTAAGATTAAACAACCCTCCTACTTCACCTTTTCTGATTCTCTCAGAAATATTACTGCTCTTTGCCTGACCAGTCACAATATCCCCGGCAACAGGAAGGTTCATCTGACCTATCTTCTCCTCAACTGTCATCTTGCTCATAAGGTCATCTATATAAGCGTCCATCTCACTCTTATCCCCTGAGCAAGAAACCAACGCCGCGCATAACGCTATTGTAAAAAACACTCTAGACTGCATAATACATATATTTATCAGCCAGGTACTTACGCAAAGTGCGTGCCGCCAAAAGGGAGCACGCACTTTATATAACACACTGACTAGCAGCCAGTTGTATTTTACATTTATACTAGTCCGGAGAAGCCCATGAATGCCATGGCAAGGATACCTGCAGTCACGAGAGCGATTGGAATACCCTTGAATGCCTTAGGCACATTGTTGAGGGCAAGCTGCTCACGAAGACCAGCGAAAAGAACCATTGCAAGACCGAAACCAAGTGAAGTCGCAAATGCGTACACTGTAGCTTCACCAAGGTTGAACATTCCGCTTTCAGCTGCTGCAAATGGAGAAGACTTCTGTACTACTGTAAGAGCAACACCCAGAACTGCGCAGTTTGTGGTAATCAACGGAAGGAAGATACCGAGAGCAGAATAAAGTGATGGGCTGATCTTCTTCAACACGATTTCCACCATCTGTACAAGGGCAGCGATCACAAGGATGAATGAAATGGTCTGAAGGAACTCAAGGCCAAATGAAGCCAAAAGCGAGTTGAGAAGATAAGTAACCACGGTTGCAAGTGTAATGACGAAGCAAACGGCCATTGACATACCTGCTGCTGTGCTCAACTTATTTGAAACGCCCAAGAAAGGACAGATTCCCAAGAACTGAGAAAGCAGGATATTATTTACAAATATCGCTGAAATGATGATAAGTATATATTCCATAATTACTCAGCCTTTTTAGAAGTTAGTTTTTTGAAAAGTACGATAAGATAGCCAAGTGCGATGAAGGCTCCCGGAGCAAGCACGAATGCAAGAATACCGTCACCCTCAATGAACTTGAAGCCAAATGCAGAACCACTACCCAAGATCTCACGAACTACTCCGAGGAGGGTAAGTGAAACTGTAAAACCTAGTCCGATACCGATACCGTCAAGAGCAGAATCCACAACGCTGTTCTTATTTGCGAATGCCTCAGCACGACCAAGTACGATACAGTTAACTACGATAAGCGGGATGAAAAGTCCGAGAGTCTCGTAGATATCCGGAACATAAGCCTGCATGACAAACTGAAGCAAAGTCACGAAAGTTGCGATCACAACGATGTAAGAAGGGATACGAACTTTGTCAGGAATATATGCTGCAATAGCAGAAATAACAATGTTAGAAAGTATAAGAACGAACGTAGTCGCAAGTCCCATACTCATACCATTGATAGCTGATGTAGTTGTGGCCAAAGTAGGACACATACCCAAAAGGAGTACAAACGTAGGATTCTCCTTGATCAAGCCTTTAGTTATAAGCTGAAATTTTCCCATTTTCTTTCCTCCTTATTTAGTTACAGTTGAATCAGCTGGTGCATTCCATTCAGTAGATGAAGCGCCAGTTGCATTGTCAATAAGCATTGGAGTACCAGCAATTGCAGAAAGCACGTTTACAGCAGTAGCAACACCGTTTGTAAAAGCACGGGAAGTGATGGTAGAAGCTGTGATAGCATCGATATCACCACCATCCTTAGTTACAGAAAGCTTCTTAGCTACAGGATCCAAGCCTTTGAACTGATCAGCAAAAGCTGGCTCGCTGCACTTGGCACCAAGACCAGGTGTCTCAGCATGAGAAAGCACCTTGGTATTCCATACGAGATTCTTGCCGGTCTGTGCATCCACCTTGAAACCTACCTTGATCACAATTGGGCCACCGAAACCTACAGGAGCAACATTTACTGCGCATCCTACAGTATTTCCGCTCTCATCGTAAGCAAGGTTATAGGTATAAGTCACTCCATCAACCTCAATTGATCTTTCCTCTTCGATCTTAGCCACTTCCTCAGGAAGAACTTCCTTGATTGCAGCCTCGTTCTTAGCCTTTGAAGCAGCATCGATTGGCTCCTTTGTCAAGGCATAAACACCAGCGAGAAGACCAGAGCACACAAGACAGATTGCCAAAAGGCAGATTGTCATATTCTTAAAAGAAGATTGTACTGCCATAACTCTTACCTCCCATATTTCTTAGTATGGAACCACTTGTTAAGAAGAGGAACCACTGAGTTCATAATAAGGATAGCAAATGACACACCTTCAGGGTAAGCTCCGAAGTAACGGATAAGCATTGTAATGACTCCGATACCAACACCGAACACTACTCCACCCCACTTGCTCATAGGAGATGTCACATAGTCTGTAGCCATGAAGATAGCTCCAAGAAGAAGACCTCCTGAAAGGATATTGAATAGAGGATCAGTGTACTCTGCCGGGTTGGCAAGGTAGAAAATACCGCTGAACACTGCCACTGTGCCAATGATTGAAAGTGTGATATAAGGCTTGATGACCTTGCGGATAAGAAGGTATGCAAATCCCAAAAGAAGTGCGATAGCTGAAAGCTCACCAGCAGATCCACCGATGTTGAGGAAAAGCATATTCAAGTAATCCATAGCCTCAACTCCCTGAGGTCCAAGACCCTTTGCAATTCCAAGAGGAGTAGCACCCGAATAAGCATCAACGATGCTGTTAGTGATGAATCCCTGTGGCTTAGCCCAATCAGTCATGTAAGTCGGGAACGAGATCAAAAGGAATACACGACCAACTAGAGCAGGGTTGAAAAGGTTCTGTCCCAAACCTCCAAAGGTCATCTTAGCGATTCCGATAGCCACAACTGCTCCGATAAACACTACCCACCAAGGTGTAGTAGCAGGAAGGTTAAGAGCAAGAAGTACTCCGGTAATGACTGCAGACCAGTCGCCCAATGTGCAAGAAGTCTTAAGCAGGTATTTTGTAATAAGGTACTCTAAAAGTAAACATGATGCCACACTCACTCCAAGAACAAGCAGCTCTGACCAGCCATAGAAAAGGACTGACACAACCACTGCCGGAATAAGGGCAATCACGACATCACGCATCAAAGACTTTGTGGAAGTCTTCGTATGAAGATGCGGCGACGGTGAAACGATTAGTTTATCCATTGTTTTTCTGATTTTTTAGTTTTTAATAGCCCTGCCACGTATAATCTTGATGACGTCACCCTTGGCAATGCGGATAATATCCAAAAGCGGAATATTAGCTGGACAGCTGTACAAGCAGCATCCACACTCAATACAATCCTGGATAGCATTCTCCTCAAGCTCATCCATCATTGAATTACGAGCATACTTCTGAAGCAGGAACGGCTCCAATCCCATAGGACAAGCCTCAGCACACTTACCGCAACGGATACAAGCTGACTCAACGCCACGCACTGTCTGCTCAGCAGTCAGATACAAGAGTGAAGATGATCCCTTGACTGTAGTTGCGTCCAAGTTAGCGATTGCCTTACCCATCATAGGACCACCGCTGATAATCTTAGCAGCCTCTTCCGGCACTCCACCAGCATACTCCGCAATATAAGAAAGCGGCATACCGATACGGAAGAGATAGTTGTGCTGCTTCTCAAGCGGAAGGCAATCACCTGTAACTGTCAAAGTATTGGTAATAAGCGGCTTATTCTTCTGAACAGCCTCATATACTGCAAGAGAGGTAGCAACATTCTGAACCACTGCGCCGACATCGATAGGAAGTCCCATAGACTTCACCTGACGCTTCATTACAGCATCGATGAGCTGCTTCTCACCGCCCTGAGGATACTTCTTCTTGAGAGACATCACAGAAATGCCCTCATAACCCTTGGCTGCAGCCTGAAGTTCTGCCAAAGCAGCCTTCATAGCCTTGATTGCCTCCGGTTTGTTCTCCTCGATACCGATCACTGCTGGACAACCGCCAAGAACCTGCTTCATGATAGCAGCTCCAATCACGATCTCCTTGCTTCTCTCAAGCATGATACGGTAGTCTGAAGTAAGATATGGCTCACACTCCGCTCCATTGAGGATAAGGCAATCAGCCTTCTTTCCTGGAGGCGGACAGAGCTTGACGTGTGCAGGGAATGTAGCTCCACCAAGACCTACAACACCACACATCTTGATTTTATCCAGAATCGCCTTATTGTCCTGAGGAATCTCAGTAACAAGAGTATCAGAAAGATCTACACCTTCTACCCACTCGTCTCCCTCAACGTCAATCTCAATATGAACAACGTTATTGCCGGCGATATCCTTGCGTGGGCCTACAGACTTGACTGTACCTGACACTGAAGAATGTACATAAGCTGAAATGAAACCAGCAGGCTCTGCAATCACCTGACCTACCTTAACCTGATCACCAGCCTTAACAACCGGAGTTGCAGGAGCACCAAGATGCTGAGCTACTGAAATGAACACCTTAGAAGGAACTGGAAGCACTTCGATCTTACAATCCTTTGAAATCTTCTTATCACTTGGGTGAATACCACCTATTGAAAATGTCTTCATCATAGCACTATTCCTCCTTCTTTTCCACCTCTGGCTTTACAGATCCTTCGCTTCGCTCAGGATGACATGGTGCAGCCTCTGGCTTTGGTTTAACAACTGGGAAGTTCACTGCGTGAATTGCAGCAGTAGGGCACTCTGCAACACATTTCTTACAAAGCTTGCACTTAGTATAGTCGATGTATGCAACGTTGTTCTCCACTGTGATAGCCTCAAAAGGACAAACCTTAGCACACTTGCTGCAACCGATACAAGCTGCCTTACAAGCCTTACGTGCCACTGCACCCTTGTCCTTATTCACACAAGAAACATAAACACGCATATTTCTGCGACCCTTGTTACGAAGTTCGATAACTCCCTTAGGGCAAGTCTTCACGCAGGCACCGCAGGCAGTACACTTCTCCTCATCCACAACAGGAAGACCTGTAGCAGGATCCATCGTAATAGCGCCGAACTGACATACGCTTACACAATCTCCGCATCCAAGGCAACCAAAAGAGCAGCCTGTGTCTCCGCTATAAAGAGCAGCTTTGACACGGCAGGACTGATATCCTCCATACTCATTTGTCTTTGGACGGTTTTCACATGTTCCGTTGCATCGTACAACCGCAACCATAGGTTCCTTAGCGGCAACCTCGCGGCCCAATACCGAGGCAACTTTCTGCATTACGTCGTTTCCTCCAACTGGGCAAAAACACTTGTCCAAGTCTTCAGACTCCACACAGAACTGAGCAAAAGCGCGACATCCCGCTTGACCACAGCCACCGCAGTTTGCTCCAGGCAATTCCTTTTCCACATCGTCGATTCTCGGATCTTCCTCCACCTTGAACTTTTCAGCCACAACGTAGAGAACGACTGCGAGAAGCGCACCGAGAAGGGTGAGAATCGCAATGGTCCAGATAATAGTTTGTGTCATAATTATTTGATATAAAATACGAATTCATTGTTAAGCTTTCCTCTGAAAAGCCACACGATGAAGTAATAGACGCACACTCCGGCGATTGCCACGAGTCCACGTAGATACTCCTTTTCGAAAACAGCAGACAAAGATAATATTAAAATCATCAAAACCATCAAAGGAATGACGTATGATATCCACACCGCCTTCATTCCCATGCTCATTTTTGTAGCAACCTGTACCTGATCGCCTACATTATAAGTTGTATAAGGATCTGTAGGAAGCATGATTATCTTCTCCTGATCCTCTGACATGCCGCAAAGTGACTTTGCATGACATCCCGAGCACGCTGAAGATGCTATAATCTTAACCGTTGTAAAGTCAGGAGTAATATCAATGATTTCTCCCGTGTGCTGTATTTCGTTCTTTTTCATAATCAATCAATATTTAATGGATACTTCAGGCCCTCATAGCCGTTCATTCTTCCAGAAGCCTTACCGACCAGAATAGGAGCCTCAAAATATACAGGAACCTTATTCTCATCATCTGAGATCCAAATCATTACGTCCGTATCCCCGTTAAAGATCTCTCCCGCAATGAGTCTGGCTGAGAATTTAATTGCATTAACTTTTCCTAGACCTTTCACATCTATAACTTCCTTTCCATAGAAGATGAAATGCACATTAAAGACCTCATCATCGATTGCGAAAGTCATAGGATACTTCTTACCCTTCTGCACTTTATTCATGTCGATATTCCTGGCAAAGAAGAACAGGGCTGGAAGGTCAAATGTACACTTAGTCAAAGGAAGTTCAAGTTTTTTATGACCCATGCTGGACGTATGGACATCTGCATCTATATACGGTTCAGCTGCATCCCAATGATATATGTACGTGTTTTTTGCCTCGTACTTTCCCTCATAGGTATCACGGGTAAACTTCAATGGCCTTAATCCATTCACAGTAAACCATGATGTAAAGTTTTCCCTTACCTTAAAGAACAGGTCATACATCTTTGTAGTCTTTCCTGTAACTGAACACCTGAATGCCTTCTGTCCATTAAATGTCACCTCATCAAGACTGACTGTTGCAGAACCTATATCAGAGTTGATCATCCCCCACTCATAATGCATGGTAAAATACATTCGCTCACCTGATTGGTATGCTAAATTACCGCCAGATATATCCTTGACAGGGACGCAATGAGATGAGGTAGAAACAGAATTCTCCTGTGCGCGCATAGAGACCAAGCTCAAACACGTACACAGGAGAATCAATATTCCTGTATGTCTAAACATTAGATTTATTCAAAACCGTTGTTTGCAAAATCATCAATTGGGGAGCCAAAATCAGAAGCAGCAATTGGTATGTAGCCATCTGGAATTGCGTCATCCAAAGAGGCAGCATGATGCATCAAGCTTTCCTGCTCGTCCACGAATCTCACCTCATCAGCGCGGAACTTCATATCCACATCCGCGATGGCACCATTACGATGCTTTGCGATAATGATCTGTGTTCTACCGATATCATCAGGATTATCCGAAAGTCCCTGATAGTCATATCGATGGATAAACATTACCATATCCGCATCCTGCTCGATTGAGCCTGACTCACGAAGGTCGCTAAGCTGTGGACGACGGTTACTTCCCTGACGATTTTCTGACTGACGGGAAAGCTGTGAAAGTGCAATGATAGGAACGTTAAGCTCTTTTGCTGTAGCCTTCAATGTTCTTGAGATTGCAGCAACCTCCTGCTCACGCATTCCACGAAGCTCAGCAGGGCCCTGCATCAACTGAAGGTAGTCGACGACCACCAGGCGCACCTTCTTCTGCTTTACAAGTTTCTTGACCTTTGAACGGAACTCCATCACAGGAAGCGAAGGAGTATCATCGATATACAAAGGAGCTTTCGCAAGTCTCTTAAGCTGTTCCTCAAGCTGTACCCACTCATATGGTTCCAACTTTGTACCACCCTTGATCTTATCTGCGCTTAGGCGAGTCTCTGACACCATCATACGCTTTGCCAACTGAATCGAAGGCATCTCAAGAGAGAAGATCGCTACCGGCATATTGAAATCCACTGCAGCATTTCTCGCAAGGTTAAGCACGAATGCAGTCTTACCCACTGATGGACGGGCTGCAAGGATGATAAGGTCTGACGGCTGCCAGCCAAGAGTAATCTTGTCAATTGAAGGGAATCCCGATGGTACACCGCTAAGTCCACCCTCAAGCTCCTGGAACTTCTGGATCTCGGACATAGCCTCATTAATGACCTTTCCGATTTCCTGAACGTCTCTCTTGACATTATTCTGAATGGCTGCAAAAATCTTTGTCTGAGCCGTATCAATCAAGTCATCTACATTCGTTCCCTCATCATACGATGCCTTCAGGATATCGTACGACGCAGTAATCAGCTCTCGCTGAATATATTTCTGCTTAAGGATACGAATATAGTACTCGATGTGCGCAGCAGCTCCAATCTTCTGAGACAACTGAGCAAGGTACATCGTACCTCCAACAGCCTCAAGATTGCCCTGTGCCTTCAGTTTCTGAGAAACAGACAACAGGTCAAGCGCCACCGACTCGGCTCTCAATGCGCGCATAGCCTCAAAGACCATTCTATGCTTTTCGCCATAGAATGTTGAAGGCTCGAGCTCATCCATTGCCTCGTCAATGCAATTCGGCTCTACCAGAAGTGCACCAAGGACAGCCTCTTCGACATCAAGAGCCTGAGGCGGTTTGTTTCCCATCTCAAGCCCTAGTGTGTCAAGATTGACAGTATCCTTCTTCCTTCTGACTGATTTTCGATTTGTTTCAGCCATAATAAGGACTATTATTCAAAATCTGGATTCACAAGAATTCTTCCGCAATACTCGCAGATGATCATCTTCTTGTTTGCAGCGATATCAATAAGTCTCTGTGGAGCGATTGTGTTGAAGCAACCACCGCAAGAGTCATTGTTGAATACTGATACAACAGCAAGGTGATTGTTGTTGCTCTTTCTGATACGATCGTATGCGCTCATTGTTCTTGCATCGATCTTTGCAGCACAAGCCTCTCTCTCCTTGCTGAGCTTCTCCTCCTCCTTGGATGTAGCCTCAACGATTGTAGCAAGCTCTTCCTGCTTTGCCTTAAGGTCGTCGTTTCTCACAGCCATCTTCTCCTTCACTACCTCAAGCTCAGTCTTCTTATCAAGAATGCGCTCCTTATACTCGTAGATATTCTTCTCTGCAATCTGTCTGAGAAGTCCCTGGTTCTCAATCTCCTTATTCAAAGAGTCATACTCACGACTGTTTGAGATATTGTCAAGCTGAGACTTATACTTCTCGATCTGAGCATCGCAATCAACGATGTTATTCTTGTTCTCAGCAACCGCTTTTGTATATTCCTCGATGAGTTCAGAAATACGTGCAACCTTAGCGTTGAGCTCTGCAATCTCAGTCTCAAGGTTCTCAACCTCCATAGGAAGCTCACCTCTAAGCTGATAGATCTTATCAATTGCAGTGTCTGCCTGCTGAAGCACATAAAGAGTCTTAAGTTTCTCAGCTACAGAGAGATCTGAGTCTGCAAAACTCTTCTGAATCGATACGAAGGTCTCCCTCTGGTCAATAGGAGTTTCGATTTTCTTTGTCTTTTTAGCCATATCGCTTAAAAATAATATATCGGGTTACTATTTATATTCTGCGTAATGCGAACCGCAAAGGTAGGAAAATTTTTCTTTATCAAAGAAAATAAAATATTAACTATTTCTATTTCACTCTCATAGTGGCCGATATCTGCTATCATAAATCCCTCTGGGGCGAAGAAATTATGATACGATATATCACCACTTATATATATATGCGCACCTGAACGCTTTGCAGCACCAATAAGTGAGCCGCCGGAACCGCCGCACATTGCTACGCGTGAAATTGTACCTTCCAACGGCTTTGAAGACTTAAGCATCTTCAATTCAAACTTTTCTTTGATAAGAGCAATCATCTGCTCTGCCGTCAACGGCTCAGGCAGATTTCCCACAACCCCCAGACCTGTTCCCTCACCATCCTCATCCAGAATTTGAACATCTGTCAGATTAAGTTTAGCTGCCATGGCGCCACTAACTCCTGCAATCACCTTATCCGCACTAGTATGGGCAGCATAAATTGCAATACCATGCTTGATCGCCTTGATTACAGCCGCCCCCACCTGATCTTCCGGAGATATCTTCTTCAGTCCCGAAAAAATAAGCGGATGATGGGTAACAATCATATCTGCGCCACACTCAATAGCCTCATCCACAAGAGTTTCCGTGCAGTCCAACGCCAAAAGCACAGAAGACACTTCATCTTCTGGCGAGCCTACGCATAGACCACTATTATCCCATCCTTCCTGGATAGCAAGTGGTGCAAACTCTTCGATTACAGCTACTATATCTTTTACTTTCATAGCTTACAATTCTTCTCTGATTTCCAGAAGCTGCTGTTGGATATTCTTAAGACTTTCAAGCACTCGAGCCTTATTGATAACCTCCTTCTTTTCACCTTTCAGTCTCTTTGCAGCACCTTCGATAGTCAAGCCCTCAACCTTAAGAAGCATCTGGACATGCTTAAAGGTTTCGATATCCTCTTTGGTATACATACGGTTTCCCTTAGCATTTCTCCTGGGATTGATAAACTTTGGGAAACTATCTGACCAAAAACGAATACATGACACACTTTCTTCGAGAAGTTCAGAAACCTCTCCAATTGTGTATAAGTACTTTTCCATATATAAAATATTAACTAGTCCATTGATTGTCCGGTCAAGGCGGACATGATCATCATATTTGCATACTCCTCAGGGTGCACCGAAGCATGGAAGAAATTCACTGGATTCAGAGCAACGGAATCCTTTTTCACCATATAATGAAGGTGAGGTGCATAAGAGTTATTATTTGCCACTCCCACAGCACCGACTTTCTGTCCTCTTCTGACCGTCATTCCAAGATCCACATATATATCTCCGAGGTGTGCATACCTCGTATAATATCCGCCTTTATGCTTGATAGTGACCACATTACCAAGCCCCTTTCGAGAATGAGTCACATCAGAAACCACTCCACCACCAGCAGCATAAACCAACTCTCCAGGAGACGATATTATATCCAGACCATCATGCATCACAGGCATCTTGTAGAACGGATTCATCTTCATTCCCACAGAAGCGCCTACCTGAGCAAATGAGACATTCTTCATCGGCATACTCATCGGAGGAGCAACAAATCCGGCAGAGTCAACTATTTTGGCAATCTCCCGGAATGTTTCCTCAACGGTCTGAGAGACCCCCATCAGATGGTCCAGCTTCTTACCAGTCTCACCTACAAGTTTCCTGTCTGGAATAGTATCCAATCCACCTAAAAGATCAATCGAATTACTTGAACTCACATGAGGAGCTGCAGCCTTGAAGATTTCCTCATAAATAGCGTTATCTCTCACATTCAAATGCAGAATGACATCTGACATAAGCCTCTCTTTTTCCTCCAGTTGAGGGAGTACGCTAGCTAAAGCTTTATTCTCCTTTTTCAATCTACGCTCTGTCGCTGTACTGAAGCACAAAGCAAACACGGTGTAATATATTATGGAGACCGTTACAGCCGCCAGAGCAATGCGCGCATAGCGTCTGAACGCTTTACGCGACGAACGTTTTTCCGTCTTGATACGAGCATCTGACTCATCGTATATATAACGTTCACTCATAACGACTTACTCCTCCTTTTTATATGACCTGATCATAGTCAGATACTCCTCTGGAGTCATTGACAAATCATAGTAGTTTGCAGGATTCACCTGGTTACCTTTATACAAGACCTCATAGTGAAGATGGGCTCCTGTCGAGCTTCCGGAATTTCCGCTCAATCCAACACAATCGCCTCGTTTTACAGGTGTTCCGACTTCCAGAATAACCTTCTGCATATGAGCATATCTTGTCTTGTATCCAAAGCCATGGTCTATGACAATCTGCCTACCATAACCGGTAGCTTCAGACTTCACGGTATGTACGACTCCATCACCAGTTGCGTAAAGAGGTGTACCTTCATCCATTACGAGATCCACTCCCGTATGCATCTTCTGAGTATGGTAAATCGGATGAAATCTCCAACCAAAAGGACTCGAGAAATGATACTTGCTCTTATCAGGCACCATTGGAGGAATTGCAGGGATACACATCACCATTTCCTCCATACGTTTTGACAGCAACGACACCTCATCAAATGACTTGCTCTGAATGTAAGTCTTCTTTATCAGGCGATCCAGTTTCTGAGCAGCATCCTTCAAGGTTCCATCATATTCAGAATAGCGGTTTATACCACTGAATCCGGCGTTTCGCACCTCTTCAGGAATTGCATTCATACCGAAAATCGAGCGGTAAATTCCATCATCCCTGACCTGTAAGGCATAAAGATTCTTGTTATGCTGCTCCAATTGCCTGTTCAACAAGGTGACTCTCGATGTAAGTCCGGCATTTTTCTTCCTGAGGATAGCAGTCTTAGGAAGGTCGAAACCTAAGGACACCTGAATAACCAGAATCAAAATTGTAACCACCAGAGTAACAGCAAGAAAACTCAGACTCTTGGCAAGTCCGGTCAACTTCGAATCCTCCTTTACCTCGTAAGACAAAGTAAGAGGATTGAATACATATTTTCTTGATCCTGACATATCAGGCAAAGGTAATGTTTTTTTCACAATCGTGCAAAGGTTGCCATTTACGGATTTTTTATATATTTTTGCAAGTTACTTCGTAAATACTACTGAAAATACAACAGATATGACATCTAAAGAGATAAGAAAAGCATTCCTTGACTTCTTTGCTTCAAAGGGTCACCAGATTGTGCCATCGGCGCCTATGGTCGTAAAGAACGACCCTACCCTAATGTTTACAAATGCCGGTATGAACCAGTTCAAAGATTGGTTCCTCGGCAATAGCCCTGCAAAGTGGAAAAGGGTTGCTGACAGCCAGAAATGTCTCCGCGTGAGCGGAAAGCATAATGACCTTGAAGAGGTCGGCCGCGACACTTACCACCACACTATGTTCGAGATGCTCGGAAACTGGAGTTTTGGAGATTATTTCAAGGTTGAGGCCATTGATTGGGCATGGGAGCTCCTCACAGAGGTTTACAAGCTCGACAAGAACAGACTTTACGCTACTGTATTCGAGGGTTCAGAGGCAGACGGCACAACACTCGATGTAGAGGCAATGGAAGCTTGGAAGAAGCACCTCCCTGAGGACCGTATCCTCCTCGGAAACAAGAAGGATAACTTCTGGGAAATGGGTGACACAGGTCCTTGCGGTCCTTGTTCAGAGATTCACATTGACCTTCGTTCAGACGAGGAGCGCGCAGCAGTTCCTGGTGCATCGCTCGTAAACAAGGATCACCACCTCGTGATCGAAATCTGGAACAACGTGTTCATGCAGTATAACCGCAAGGCTAGCGGTGAACTTGAGCTCCTCCCTAACAAGAACGTTGATACAGGAATGGGATTTGAGCGTCTTTGCATGGCACTCCAGGGCAAGCAGTCAAACTACGACACTGACGTGTTTACAGGAATGATCTCAAAGATTGAGGAGCTTTCCGGACACAAATACGGAAATACAACAGAGGAAGATATCGCAATGCGTGTTATCGCTGACCACATCCGTGCAATCAGCTTCTCAATCGCAGATGGTCAGCTTCCTTCAAACGTAAAGGCAGGATATGTTATTCGTCGTATCCTTCGTCGTGCCGTTCGTTATGGCTACACTTTCCTCGGCTTCAACGAGCCATTTATCTGCCGCCTCGTTCCGCAGCTGGTTGACGATATGGGTGAGTTCTATCCAGAAATCGTCAAGCAGCAGACTCTCATCGAGCGCGTCATCAGAGAAGAGGAAATGGCTTTCCTCCGCACTCTTGACAGAGGTATCCGCCTTATGGACAACATCATGGCGAAGTCTGCAGAGACTAAGCTGATCTCAGGCGAGGATGCATTCGTACTCTACGATACATTCGGATTCCCTATCGACCTTTCTGAGCTGATCGCTTCAGAGAAGGGCTATAAGATTGACCTCGAGGGCTTCCAGGTAGAGCTTCAGAAGCAGAAGGATCGCGCACGTAACGCAACAGCAATCGAGTCTGGCGACTGGGTTGAGTTCACTCACTGCGACAACATCGAATTCCTCGGATACGATTACACTGAGCTCGAGGGTGTTCAGCTCACACGTCATCGTACTGTAAAGGCAAAGAACAAGACAATGTATCAGCTCGTATTCGAGCGCACTCCATTCTACGCTGAGATGGGTGGACAGGTAGGAGACACCGGCTACATCCTTTCAGAGAGCGGAGAAAAGATCAATATCATCAACACAATCAAGGAGAACAACCTCACAATCCACGTTGCTGAGCGCATCCCTGCTGACTGCAGCGAGAGCTTCAGTCTCCACGTAGACACTGAGAGAAGACTCCAGATCGAGAACAACCACACTGCGACTCACCTCCTCCACCAGGCTCTCCGCGAGATCCTTGGAACACACGTTGAGCAGAAGGGTTCGTATGTCTGCGACAAATACTTCCGCTTCGACTTCTCACACTTCGAGAAGCTCAGCGAGGAGCAGGCAAAGCAGGTTGAGGCTCGCGTAAACGCTCTCATCAGAGCAAACTACCCTCTCAACGAGAATCGTAACGCCACTATGGAAGAGGCTCAGGAGATGGGTGCCATGGCACTCTTCGGAGAGAAGTATGGCGACAAGGTACGAGTAATCAAGTTCGGTAACTCTTGCGAGCTTTGCGGTGGTACACACGCAGCAGCAACCGGTCAGATCGGTTACTTCAAGCTTGTTGCCGAGTCTGCAATCGCAGCTGGTGTACGCCGTATCGAGGCTACAACTGGAGTAAGCGCTGAGGCGTTGGTTGATGAGATGGCTGAAACAATCCGTACAGCAAAATCATTCTTCAACAATGTTCCTGACCTTGCTGGCGCAATCAGAAAGATGGTTGAGGAGAATGAAGCATACAAGAAGCAGATGGAGGAGATTGCCAAGGAGAAGACTCTTGCACTTAAGGGTACACTCAAGGGCATGGCAGTCGAAATGAATGGCGTCAACGTTGTTAAGATCGATACTCCAATGGACCCGGTAATGCTTAAGAACGCTGCGTTCATGCTTCAGAAGGAGGCTCAGAACCTTGTCATCGCTGCAGCATTTGAGGCAGCAGGCAAGCCACAGCTCCTTCTCATGTACACAGATGACCTTGTAAAGACTGGTAAGAACGCAGGTGCAGATGTTCGTGAGGCTGCTAAGCTCATCCTTGGTGGCGGTGGCGGACAGCCAGGTCTTGCAATAGCAGGTGGTAAGAACCTGGAGGGCCTTTCAGAGGCACTTGCTAAGATGATTGAGGCAGCGACAAAATAATGAAGAAACTGGATCAATTCATATTACGATCATTTATAGGACCGTTCATCGCGATCCTGTTAGTGGTCGTTTTTATTTTGATGATGCAGTTCCTGTGGCTCTATATCGACGAACTGGTCGGTAAGGGCCTCAGTCTCAAGGTCATACTCGAATTCCTCGGATGGGGAGCAGCAACACTGCTTCCATTGTCATTGCCACTAGCAACATTGCTTGCGTCAATGATGACTCTTGGAACATTGGGAGAAAATAACGAGCTGCTTGCTATCAAGGCGGCCGGTATTTCTCTCCAGAGAGTGATGATTCCGCTAGGTATCGTGTGCGCTGTAATCAGTGTAGGAGCATTCTTCATATCCAATGACCTCATCCCTCTGGCGTACAACAAGATCTTTACGCTAAGGGATGATATCGGAAAGACCAAGGAGGAAATCAAAATCCCTACGGGTACTTTCTACAATGGTATTGATGGATATATCCTTCGAGTGCAGGACAGAAATGACGAGACAGGAATCATGCACAACGTGATGGTGTACAACCACACTGCAAACAAAGGAAACACCAGTCTTACACTCGCGGATTCTGCCTTGATGAAGATGTCAGAAGACAAGACCTTCCTGACGTTTACACTTTATAACGGTTCCAACTACGAGGAAACCAACACGAAGAAATATAGAGACACGACTCTACAGCTTCAAAAGATTGATTTCCAGAAGCAGGAGATGCTGATTCCACTGGAGAACTATGCTTTCCAGAAGTCTGACACCAGCCGTTTCGATGACGAGGTGAAATCAATGAACCTCAAACAGCTAAGACATGGACAGGACTCTATTGGAAGGCTTAGTGACACAGCAAGGTTCGGTAACACAAAATCCTTCCTAGGCACAAGAACACTTCGCTACAGCAACCAGCTGGACTCTGCAGGTAGAGCAAAAAGGAATTATCCTTTTGTCATGGAAGATGGCATGACATGGAAGGACCTCGCCTCAAATATCAAAGCGTTGGAGAAAGCTAAAAGCAACGCTGATGAGATGCAGATGGCACTCACCGGCTATTCACGCGAGACCTACCATTATGTATTCACTCTACGAAGAATTGACATCGAGATTCTGAAGAAGTTCGCGCTTTCTGTAGCCTGTCTTATCTTCTTCTTTATTGGAGCGCCTCTCGGTGCGCTGATCAGAAAAGGAGGACTTGGAACACCCGCCATCATCTCTATCCTGTTCTTCGTAGCATATTGGGTAATCGATATCTCCGGAACAAAGTTGGCGCGAGATGGAGCAGTATCCGCATTTAATGGAGTATTCATTTCCTCCTACATATTATTCCCGACGGGTATATTTCTTACCTGGAAGGCAATCAATGACTCTTCATTCATAAATATGGATGCATTGAAGAGCGCATGGAGAAAACTCAAAATGAAAGTTATGAGCTTATTGAAACAAAAGCGTATTGTTTACATGGGTACACCAGAGTTTGCTGTTGCCCCGCTTGATGCACTTCGCAAGAACGGTTTCAACGTTGTTGGAGTTGTGACTGTGGCAGACAAAGCCAGTGGACGTGGCCTCAAAGTAAACGAAAGCGCAGTTAAGAAATATGCTGTAGAAAATGGCATCCCTGTTCTGCAGCCAATATCATTGAAAGATCCGGAGTTCCTGGAGGCACTCAAAGCATGGAATGCAGACCTATTCGTTGTAGTTGCATTCAGAATGCTTCCAAAGGTAGTTTGGGATATGCCTAAATACGGAACATTCAACCTTCATGCAGCCCTTCTTCCTCAGTACCGTGGAGCTGCGCCTATCAACTGGGCGGTGATTAACGGAGAGAAGGCAACAGGTGTGACTACATTTATGCTTGATGAGGGAATGGATACCGGTAAGATCATCTACCGCGAGCAGTGCATCATTGAGCCTGACGATATAGTAGGAGAGGTTCATGACAAGCTTATGGTGATCGGATCAGAGCTAGTTGTTCAGACAGTCGAGGACATCCTTGAGGAGAATATTGAGCTTAGAGTCCAGAAGAGCTTTGTACAGGGTTCTGAGATTCTCAAGCCAGCGCCGAAGCTCACCCGCGAGCTCTGCCATGTTGATTGGAATGGCAAGACAAAGAACATCTACAATCTGATCAGAGGACTTAGTCCATATCCTGCAGCTTTCACAGAGCTGACTAAGGGAGATAAAGTCCAGCAGATGAAGATATACAAGACAGAGAAGATAACTGGAGAGGCATATACTCAGATGCTTGCAACATGCGGAATTGAGACTGCCGCTCCTGGAACAATCCTCTCTGACAGCAAGAATTTCCTCGCTGTTGCCACTGCTGATGGTGCGATTTCAATTACTGAGCTCCAGCTTGCTGGCAAGAAGAGAATGGCTGTGAAAGACTTCCTTATCGGTTTCCGCGAACCAATGAGTTACGGGACTACGCAGGGAACATCTTCACAAATTACAGATAAGCAGAACTAACTAACAATTTATGGGCACACAGAAATATTTCCCAGCCGTAGAAGACATCAAGAAAGCTTCCGGCACTCTGGCAGAGATCCTGGAACCGACTCCCTTCCAGAAAAACAACAACTTGTCTGACGTATACGACGCAGGGGTCTATCTTAAACGAGAAGACTTACAGATGGTTCGTTCATACAAGATACGAGGAGCATATAACAAGATCCGCTCTCTTGCTCCGGAAGTGCTGAAGTATGGTATAGTATGCGCCAGTGCAGGTAACCACGCGCAGGGAGTTGCATTCTCATGCAACAAACTTCAGATTATGGGATCTATATACATGCCTGTAACAACACCTAAGCAGAAAATCGAGCAGGTGAGAATGTTCGGCAAAGAATATATCGATATCGTTCTCGTCGGTGACACATTTGATGCAGCGAACTCAGCTGCCATCGAGTATGCAAAAAAGAGCGGAAAGACTTTCATACCTCCTTTTGATGATGAGAAGATCATCGAAGGCCAGGGTACAATCGGTTACGAAATCCTTTCTCAGAGCAAGCAGCCACTTGACTATATCTTCGTTCCAATCGGAGGTGGTGGACTTGCTTCAGGACTTGGCGCATACATCAAGCAGATGTCCCCTTCAACTAAAATCATCGGAGTAGAGCCAGCTGGAGCACCTTGTATGAAGGTTGCAATCGAGACTGGCGAGGTGGTTGAACTTGAACAGATCGACAAGTTCATTGATGGAGCAGCTGTAAAGAAAGCAGGACAGAAAACCTACGAAATCTGCAAGGAAGTACTCGATGACATCATCACAGTTCCCGAAGGTGCTGTCTGCACAACTATTATACAATTATATAATAAGAGTGCAATCGTAGTTGAGCCTGCCGGAGCACTTTCAATTGCAGCACTCAGATTCTATGCAGAAGAAATCAAGGGTAAGAATGTTGCCTGCATTATCAGCGGAAGCAACAATGATATTACCAGAATGGAGGAGATTCGCGAAAAGTCCCTTATTTATGAGGGCCTGAAGCATTATTTCATCGTAAGCTTCCCTCAGAAATCAGGAGCACTCCTATCATTCATACGCGATATAATCGGTCCTACAGATAACCTTGTATATATTCAGTACATCAGAAAGACAAACAAGGAAGAAGGACCAGCTCTCATCGGTATTGAAGTTGCAGCGAAGGATGACTTCAAAGCCTTGATGAGAAGAATGGATGCACACCACATGACCTACGAATACATAAACGAGAATAACAAACTATTTGAAATACTTATCTAATATGGATTGGAGTAAACTTACTTTCTCTTACACAAAGACTAATACCCTTCTTTGTCGTTACTTCCGCAATGGAGAATGGACACCAGTTGAAAGCCACACTGAAGATGACATCAAGATGAGTGCTTTTGCTGGCGCACTTCACTACAGCATCGAATGCTTCGAGGGACTTAAAGCCTTCAGAGGCAAAGATGGCAGCATCAGACTCTTCAGACCAGAAGAGAATGCAAAGCGCATGCAGAGATCAGCAGAGTACCTCGGAATTGAGGCTCCGTCAATTGAGATGTTCGTTGACATGTGTATCCAGAGCGTTCGCGAAAACATCGAGTTCCTCCCTCCATTTGAGGCAACAGGAGCATCGCTTTACCTTCGCCCAACCCTTATTGGATTTAATCCACAGCTTGGAGTACAGTCATCTAAGGATTGTATGTTCATGGTTCTCTGCTCACCAGTAGGAGCATATGTTGGAGGCGCACTTGATGCAGTTGACGCAGTTATTGCACGCAACTATGACAGAGCAGCACCTAATGGTTCAGGATCATACAAGGTAGGTGGAAACTATGCATGTTCACTCAAATCACTCAACGTTGCTCACGAACAGGGATACAAAGCAGTACTTTACCTTGATCCATCAACTAAGACAAAGATTGACGAGTTCAACTCATCAAACTTCTTCGCAATCAAAGGCAACAAGTACATCACTCCTAAGTCTGATTCAATTCTTCCTTCTATCACTAACATGTCTCTTGAGACTGTTGCTGCACACCTTGGAATGGAAGTCGAGAGAAGACCTGTTCCTGTTGAGGAACTCAGTACATTCGATGAGGTTGGAGAATGCGGAACAGCAGTTGTGATCACTCCAGTACACAAGCTCGTAGACAAGCCATTCCTCGAGTCAGATGAGGAGACAGTTTACATTTATGGTGATGGCACATGCGGTCCTAAATCACTTAAGCTTTACCAGTATATCACTGGTATTCAGAAGGGTGAGATCGAGGATCAGTTTGGATGGGTTAAAGTTATCGGCTAGCAGATACAATCTAAACAATAAAAATAAACCTCAAAGGTCCTATCGCTACGCGACCCTATCCGGGCAAATGGACCTTTGAGGTTTATTTTATATAGCGCATTGCATTTACTACCCTTTTGGCGAGGTAGCAAGAGGTTATTTCGGAGCTATGCGGTAAAGGAAACCGGCGATTATGGTGAAGACCAGATTCGGTAACCAGAGGGCGATTCCTGGTGGAAGCGTATCCGTATGGACGAACATCTGGCTGAATCGCAGGAAGAGGATGTAGGTAAATGCCAGAGCAATACCGATTCCGATGTTCCAACCGATACCACCTCTACGTTTCTTTGATGACAAAGCCACACCCATGATCGTGAGGATGAACGCTGAGAATGGGAGAGCAAATCTTGTGTTTTTCTCAATCTGCGCAAACTTCACATTGGCATCTCCACGCATCTTCTGCACAGCAATAAGCTGATTCAACTCGTGATATGTAAGAGTCTCTACAGTATTCTCAGTCAAGTAGAAATCATCAACCGACAACGCCAAAGTTGTATCCAGCTGTCTTCCGCTTCTTACTCTATCTGTAAGGTCGGCGTTGTAATCTCTGATGAAGTATTTCTTCAAGCGCCAACGTCCTGTAAGTGTATCATATGTAGCTGACTCTGCTGAAATCTTTGATACAAGCTTGCTATCCTCAATCTTTTCGATAGTAAATCTGTAAGCTGTTCTGTTCCATGAACTGAAGGACTCGGCAAAGACAAACTCACCAGGTGAAGTCTGATAATGGACATTTCGTCCGACGCTTGCAAATCTCGCCTTGACGTATTTATCCTCGAACTGCAGTCGCGTCTTATTAGCTTCTGGTATGACAAACAGATTGAGTACCAATGATAAAGCAGCAATAAGAGTAGCGGAGAATATATATGGCATCATCATTCTATGGAAGCTGATTCCACAGGAGAGGATGGCAATGATCTCCGAATCCGCAGCCATCTTTGAAGTAAAGAAAATCACCGTTATGAATATGAACAGTGGTGAGAACATATTCATGAAATACGGAACAAAGTTGACATAGTAATCAAAGATAATCGCTCTGAGAGGAGCTTCCTTCGAAACAAAGTTGTCAATCTTCTCACTGATATCAAAGATGATTACGATACCGATGATAAGGATAAGAGCCACAAAGAAAGTCGTGATGAACTTCCTAACTATATACAGATCTATTTTTCTTGGTCTGAGATCGAAATCCATTTCTGTTAGAGTCTTGTGGTTATTCTGCGTACTGTTTCTTCCTTCCACGCCTTGAAGTCACCTGCCTTGATATGCTTGCGTGCCTCGCGTACAAGGTCAAGGTAGAATGCAAGGTTGTGCTCGCTTGCAATCTGACCGGCGAAGATTTCTCCTGCAACAAACAGATGGCGGACATACGCTTTTGTATAGGTATGATCTACGAAAGACGTTCCCTTCGGATCAAGTGGTGAAAAATCATCTGCCCACTTCTTGTTCTTCATATTGATGATACCGTCCCAAGTAAAGAGCATTCCGTTACGGCCGTTACGAGTCGGCATCACGCAGTCAAACATGTCCACTCCCCTGTCAATCGCCTCAAGAATATTTGCTGGAGTTCCAACTCCCATGAGATATCTAGGTTTGTCATCCGGAAGAATAGGACATACAACCTCCAGCATCTCATACATCTTCTCCGTCGGCTCGCCCACTGCGAGTCCACCGATTGCATATCCCTCGCGGTCTAGAGACGCAGCATGCTCCACAGCCTCACGGCGAAGGTCAGGATAAACACATCCTTGAACGATTGGGAAAAGTGTCTGAGAATATCCGTACAATGGATCTGTCGCGTCAAAATGGGCTACACATCTCTCAAGCCATCTCTTAGTAAGCTGAAGAGACTTCTTTGCATACTCAAATGTCGCATCTCCCGGGCAGCACTCATCAAGAGCCATCACGATATCAGCTCCGATGATACGCTGGGTGTCCATATTGTTTTCTGGAGTAAATATATGCTTTGATCCGTCAATGTGTGAACGGAAGATACAGCCGTCCTCAGTAAGCTTACGAATCGGGCTGAGAGAAAACACCTGAAATCCGCCGCTGTCAGTCAGGATAGGTCTGTCCCATGACTCGAACTTATGAAGTCCACCGGCTGCCTTAAGGACATCAAGACCCGGACGAAGATAAAGATGGTATGTATTTCCAAGGATAATCTCAGCCTTGATATCTTCCTTAAGGTCTCTATGATATATACCCTTTACTGAGCCTACAGTGCCGACTGGCATAAAGATAGGCGTCTCGATCTGACCGTGATCCGTAGTAATCACACCACAACGGGCAGACGAATTCGGGGCATTATGAGTCTTTACAAATTTCATCCGAAACAAATTAGGCGTCAAAGATAGCAACTTTTAGTCAAAATAAATTATCTTTGTACTTATATATATTATGACACATAGCACTATGAACAAATCTATCAAGCTTAGGCTTATAATCATGAACATTCTCCAGTGGGCAGTCTGGGGAGCATATCTTACGTCAATGGGAAGCTACCTTTTCTCAGTTGGACTCGCAACTAAGATCGGTATCTTCTATGCAATTCAGGGTATTGTATCTATCTTCATGCCGACTCTCATGGGTATCGTGGCAGACAAATTCATCCCTGCCCAGAGACTTCTCGGACTTTGCCATGGAATTTCAGGAATAGGAATGCTGGGCGCAGGATTTTATGGTATGATGGCAGGAAATGAGGTCTCCTTTGGAATTCTTTTCGGACTTTACGCAATCGGAGCAGCATTCTACATGCCGACTATCGCACTTTCAAATTCTGTTGCATTCAAGATTCTTGAGACAAACGGATATGACACTGTCAAGGACTTCCCACCAATTCGCGTATTCGGTACAGTAGGATTCATCCTTGCAATGCTTTTCGTAAACTTTGTAAGCATCGACGGAGTTCAGTTCCAGAATTCATACAACCAGTTCATCACTTCTGGCGTACTTGGGCTTGCAATGCTGCTGTATTGTTTCACCTTGCCTAACTGCCCTTGCAACAAGGAAACCGGAAGTAATCAGACCCTCGCAGAGCGTTTTGGTCTCAATGCTTTCAGACTCTTCAAAGATAAGCAGATGGCGATCTTCTTTATCTTCTCTATGCTTCTTGGCGTTGCTCTTCAGATTACTAACGGTTTTGCAAACCCATTCATCTCGCACTTCCAGGAGATTCCAGCGTTTGCTGATACTTGGGGAGCAAGAAATGCCAATGCACTTATTTCAATATCACAGATATCTGAGACTCTCGGCATCCTCCTTATTCCAATAGCAATGAGAATCTTTGGAATCAAGAAGGTTATGCTCATTGCGATGTTTGCTTGGGTACTCCGTTTCGGTTTCTTCGGAGCCGGTGACCCAGGTGCAGGCGTATGGATGCTCATTCTTTCTATGATTGTATACGGTGTGGCATTTGACTTCTTCAATATCTCAGGTGCTCTCTACACAAACATGAGAACAAGCGAGAAGATGCAGAACAGTGCTCAGGGACTATTCATGCTTATGACTAATGGTATCGGAGCAACTATCGGTACCCTTAGTGCACAGGCAGTTGTAAACCACTTTGTGAATAATGCAGCAGAGCCTGACTGGAGTGCAGCATGGTATGTATTTGCTGGATACGCACTTGTGGTTGCAATTCTATTTATGATTCTCTTCAAGGAGCCTAAGAACCTTGAGGAAAAGATCGCTTAATCAGAGTTTTATTATTAACCAAAACATATTTTATTATGAAAAAAATCATTCTTGTAGCAGCTATGGTGCTCGGTTTTGCAGCAGCTGCAGTAGCTCAGCCTAGAGCTATCGGTGTACGTATCGGTAATGGTGGCGAGGTCAGCTACCAGCACACACTCGGCGAGAACTTCCTTGAGGTTGACGGAGGTCTCGGACTTGGATTCGACGGAACATTCAATGTTGGCGCAACAGGTATCTATAATTTCATGATCGCTCAGCCACAGTGGACATCACAGGGAACATGGGGATTCTACGCTGGTCCTGGTGTTGGCGTTGGTCTTGGACTTGGTGAGGCAAACTATTTCACTCTAGCAGTTGCTGGTATGGTAGGTTTGGAGTACAACTTCGAGTTCCCACTTCAGCTTTCTCTTGACGTTCGCCCTCAGATCGGTATCGGTTTCGGCAATGGCCTTCACTGGGGTTTAATGCCTGCATTGGGAGTACGTTATAAATTCTAAGAATCATGAAGAAATTACTCCTTATCGCAGTACTTGCACTCGGCTTTGCCTTAGCCGCTAATGCACAAGGATTCCGCATCGGAGGCCGTGTAGGTTCGGGCTTCCAGGCTCAGGCAGAGTATTGCTACAATGGCGCTAATTACCTCGAAGGACGCCTTGGTATGGGCTGGTACCATGCTGGCGTACTTACAGCAGATTTCACACTCCTCCACAATTGGAATGTGGGCACAATGGACTGGACTCCAGCAGCGGGTCAGTGGTTCTTTGATGCCGGATTTGGTGTGACTGCTGGTGGAAGAAGCAACATTGTAACACTAGGAGTAGCAGGTTGTGCAAAGCTAGGTATCGAATTCAACGATGCACCAGTCAGACTTTCTCTTGATTGGACTCCAGCATTTGGTCCTGCCATCGCATACGTTGGTCAGAATTCTGCTGCAGCATTCAATGAGTATGGTCTTGCAAACCTCGGTCTTTCAGCAGTATTCTGCTTCTAACAGACCACAATAGATTCACACCGGTCATTGCAAAATGGCCGGTGTTTTTTGTACCTTTGTGCGGTGAAACCGAATACCTATGAATAGAATCATATCAGTAATTATTCTTCTCATCAGTTGTTGTGCAATATCATATGCACAACCTAAAGCACTTGGACTCAGAGGTGGAGCTAGCGGAACGGCAGTAACTTATCAGCATTCCATTTCACAAGAAAAATTCCTTTCCGTTGATGCGGGAGTAGATTTCGGTTATAGTGTATCAGGCAAGTTAGGTGCACATGTAAACGGAAGTTATAACTTCATCTGGGCATCCCCAAAATGGACAAAGAAAGGCACTTGGAACATCTATGCAGGCCCGGGCATATCAACGGGATGGACAGAGGACAGATGTGTAATTAAGAGCGGAGAGCAGCGCGCTAATTACTACACAAGCGGATTCATGCTTGCTGTTTCGGGTCAGGTGGGCATAGAATATAACTTCCAGATTCCGCTACAGTTATCGCTAGAGGTAAGACCCTGCGTAGGACTTCATCTTGCTGACAAGTCAGTAAGTTTCTACGACAATGGCCTTCTCGGATTCATTCCATCCCTTGGAATCAGATATACATTCTAAAAATAGAGCGGATCGTTACTCGATTCGCTCTATTTTCATTTGCTGTATTTTATATTCAGAATCCTTTATTCCGACAAATATCGTCACCTGGAATATTTCGCCACCTGCAGTTAAGACTCCTAGGGCATATTTCATATTCGGTCTTCCTGCCTTATGAGAAATTTCAAAAGCTCGAGGCGTATACGATTTGAAAAAAGATTTCATAATCTGCTTTGCCTGATTGCGACTGGTGTCTGTAGTTCTCGAAAAGATTGAGATCTCCAAATTATCTGCGAACCATGCTGACAGGCTCTCGGCATCTCCCTTTTCAAGATATTTAACTATCGGAGAGAACACATCGCCTGTGCTCTGCGCATACGTATTCACACAAAACAGACTCGCTGCTGCGACTACTATGGAAACTAAATATTTTTTCATTTTCGTTTTTTGCTGGAAAACCTGCGCCAGAACTACAAATTCCGCGCCGCTGCAAATATACAACATTAACAGATATTTTGTACATTTGTGAGTTATAGAACGATTTTTGTATGAAGATTACGTTGCTGACAGTTGGCAAAACTGACAAAGATTGGGTCAAACAGGGAATAGATATTTATGCATCCCGCATGAAGCACTATTTCCCGTTTGCTATTGTGGAGATACCGGAACTTAAAAACGTGTCATCACTTAGCGAGGATCAGATCAAGACAAAAGAAGGAGAGCTGATTCTCAAAAACATAAAGCCTACAGAAGACGTTATTCTTCTTGATGAAAGAGGACGTGAATTCTCTTCCATGGAGTTTGCAAAGGTGCTGCAGGATAAGATTTCATACACGGGTAAAGACATTGTGTTCGTAATCGGTGGCGCCTATGGCTTTTCAGAAGCAGTGCGTCAAAGATCAAACTCCAAGATATCTCTGTCAAGGATGACCTTCTCCCATCAGATGGTGAGAGCAATCTTTGTTGAGCAGCTCTACAGAGCATTTACAATAATGAAAGGGGAACCATACCATCACGAATAACTCACAGAATGAGATTTAAGTTTTGGACACATAAGAGCATTGCAATAAGTTGCTTCATCATTTCCATGGTGTTGTTTCTGTTGTCTATGCTTGAAATCTTTTCTAACAATCATACAGACGCTATTGCAGAGCGCACAAGTAAACGCATTGAAACTCGCCTTGCTATCCTGGAAAAGCACGTCTCGCACACTCACGAATCACCACTTGATCAGACTGTACCGCCACATACCTTGCCAGAAGACATGGTCATATACAGGTATGTCAACGACTCTCTCAAATCATGGAACAATCATTTCTCCCTGATCAATGATGACATCAGCGTAAAGCTTGAGATTCCTAAACTTACATCCAGAAGAAGTCGATTGGTGTCCCCACTAAATGATGCCACAGACTCTTACTCCTTCATAAATCTTGGTCCAAAGTGGTACCTGATCAAGACATACGACTACGGTCACGGAGAAGAAATCATTGCAGGTCTTGAAATACAGAATAAACTCTTTGTAGACCACTTCAAGTCAGGAAATGGAGTCAATCCATATCTCGATCTGTCGGACAGATTCTCCATCCTACCGCTCCACCACACAGAAGGAACTCCGGTAGTCATTGACGGCACTCCTCTTTTCAAAGTTGTATATAGCCCTGCTGCAAGCAGTTCGTTCAACAACTCTCTGCTCAGATGGCTGGCACTTCTCTTTCTTGCAGCAGCAGCCGTACTGATGTTGGCACTTCATCGTACGATTAAAGCATATATTGCTGTCAACGTCATCCTTATAGGCATTTTCTTCGTAGCATTTCTTTGGGGATATCGCATGGGAGAAAGTTCTCCTCTATTCTCTCCAAGTATATATGCAGACCGCACTTTCTTTTCATTAGGAGCTCTGCTTCTGGCAAATGTATATGTTATTCTCTTCAATGTATGCGCGTATATCATTCGTAGAAGAATCGTTGCATACATCAGACAGAACGACACACACTCCAAGATCAAGAAGGGCATATATGGCCTTGTCATATTATCGCTTGCCATTACAACGGTACTTTATGTACATAATTCGCTGACAAGTCTTACCAACAACTCCAGCATCACTTTGGAGCTATATCGTTGGAACACACAGACATTCTATACAATCCTCATATATCTTTCGTACGCAGGTATCTTCATAAGTATACTCCTGCTTATGCAGATGTTGCGCCCTGTTGCATGGAAACTGTTTGGAATCAGATACAACATCTTCTCAAGAAAGTCATTAGCAATAATGGCATTCTTATGGGCACTCTATATGACTGTATCTACTGCCGTTCTTGGATTCAAGAAAGAAGACGATCGAGTTGAGGTTTGGGCAAACAGACTAGCAGTCGACAGAAATATATCGCTTGAAATACAGTTGATAAGTCTTGAAGAAAGCATTGCCAATGACCAGATCCTGTGGACATTGACTGCTCATCAGAACACAAATGAAATTATCCAGAAACGTATTTCTGAATATCATTTAGGCCACCTCCACTTATCATATAAACCTAATATCATATTGGTAAGAGAAGGAGATTATGAGGCGCTTGGATACCTTGAAGAGATTATAAGCAACGGAACTCCTATATCAGGAGGATCACGCTTCCTCGTTGTCAAGAACAGCGGAAGAAACTCCTATGCCGGAATATTTCTATTCTATTCCCCAGAGACGGGAACCACACATATGATTCTGGAAATCGAGCCAGACAACAACACTGAAGACAAGGGTTACTTCACATTCCTCAAGAGACAGTCAAATCCAGGTTCCGTGTCAATTCCTCCTGTTTACTCGTATGCGAAATACGACAACAAACACCTGACATCATACAAAGGAAACTACCCATATCCGACATCAATTCCAGAGGTTTCCGACTACAGCACGAAGAGTCATGACAAGAGTGTCTATCGTGAGGGAGGTTATGTTCACGTCCATCACTACTTCTCTGACGAAGAAATCATTGTCATATCCAGACCTATTAGAAGTGCAATGGTGTTCTTCACTTCATTCTCATACATTTTTGTGATTCTGGCATTGCTGATGCAGATTTTTGTGAGAGGCCGAAAGACCAGGCATTTCAAGAATAACTACTTCAGAACACGAATCAATACAATTCTCTTTGTGTCATCCTGCCTCATTTTGGCAAGTATGACAATCATCAGTGTATTCTTCGTTTATAGAAGAAACGAAGCGAATATGCGCAACCTGATGTCCTCAAAAATCAGCACTATCCAGGCTATGATTGAGAACCGCATTCGTCACGTAGAGAGCTGGGAGGAACTTACAAGCCAGGAGTTTGCACAAGAAGTTGATAAGATCAGCGCTACCACCCAATCAGACATATCGTTCTTCACTCCGGACGGCAAGGTGTTCAGCTCGACCTCTCCAGAAATCTACGAAAGAATGATGATCGGCAGTAGAATTGATCCCGAGGCTTATTATAACATCTGCCAGAGGAACCAACGATTCTATATCAACAGAGCAGAAGTTGCAGGATTCAAGCTATGGACACTGTACGCACCATTATTTAATGATGACGGTGATCTTATAGCTATTGTAAATACGCCATACACCGATAGAAGCCTTGACTTCCGCAGAGAAGCGACATCGCATGCAGCAATGATTGTCAATCTTTTCTTATTGCTTCTTATCGGCTCGCTTATGGTTACCTCAAAGGTGGTAAACTCAATGTTTGCGCCATTGGTTATGATGGGACGCAAGATGAAATCCGCAGACATCAGCCACCTCGAATACATTGATTACCAGAGAGATGACGAATTAACATCATTGGTGGATGCATATAACCGAATGGTTAAAGACTTGTCCGACTCAACAAGACAGCTTGCTCAGGCTGAGCGAGATTACGCTTGGAGCCAGATGGCTCGTCAGGTGGCGCATGAGATCAAGAACCCGCTCACGCCTATAAAACTTGAGCTCCAGAGACTCATTCGCTTGAAACAAAAGAATAACCCGGCATGGGAGAAGAAGTTTGACAAGGTTGCTGCGGTCATACTTGAGCATATCGACATCCTTGCCGACACAGCCAATGAATTCTCTACATTTGCAAAACTCTATAGTGAAAAACCGACGTTATTGGATCTTGACAAAGTTCTTAAGGACCAGCTCCTGATTTTTGACAACAAGGAGAAGGTGAAGATTTCTTATGTCGGAATGGAGGATGCACTTGTACTGGCTCCTAAGCCACAGCTCATCCGTGTCTTTGTCAACCTGATTACAAATGCTATTCAGGCTGTAGAAATCAGGCAGAAGGAAACTGAGGAACAGGGTGGAGAAACCTTCGAGGGCAAAGTAATGGTCTTCCTCAGAAACAGCACAAAGGAGGGATATTATGACATTGTCATCGATGACAATGGATCAGGAGTAAAGGACGAGAATCTCGACAAACTATTTACACCTAACTTTACCACAAAGAGTAGTGGTACAGGTCTCGGTCTGGCAATCTGTCGCAACATTATAGAAAAATGCGACGGTGAAATCAGCTACCAGAAATCATTTGTTCTGGGTGGAGCCTCATTCACCGTCACAATTCCTATGAAACCGGAAGACTAATATACGTAAGCCTTCACATCATCTGCTGTTATACTGCTGCCTGAAAGGATAAGCAGACGCTCGACCACATTTCTGAGCTCACGGATATTTCCCGTCCAGCTCTTATCAATGAGAAGCTGCATTGCAGCTGGCTCAACCTTGCGTCTCTGCATTCCTGTTTCTGAGCAGATCTGATCAATGAAATGATCCACGAGGATAGGAATATCCGATTTACGCTCATCCAAAGACGGCACCTTGATCACAATCACGCTGAGACGGTGATAGAGGTCCTCACGGAATGTTCCTTTTGCGATTTCCTCCTTAAGATTCTTATTTGTTGCAGCCAAGACTCTGACATCAACATTGATATCCTTGTCACTGCCGACTCTAGAAAGTTTCTTCTCCTGAAGCACTCTAAGCACCTTTGCCTGAGCAGCAAGAGACATATCACCAATCTCATCAAGGAAGAGAGTACCTCCATCTGCCTGCTCGAATTTACCCTTGTGCTGCTTGATTGCTGATGTAAACGAACCTTTCTCGTGGCCAAAGAGTTCGCTCTCGATAAGCTCCGAAGGAATTGCAGCGCAGTTTACCTCAATGTATGGCATTGCCGAACGGTTACTTGCCTGGTGGAGATTTCTGGCAACAAGTTCCTTTCCTGTTCCATTTGATCCCTGAATCAGAACTCTGGCATCAGTAGGAGCGACCTTATCTATCATGGATCTGATTTCCTGGATAGCAGGAGACTCACCCACCATCTGCTGTCCATAAACCTTCTTCTTCAAAATACGGGTCTCCTTCACGAGAGCCACCTTATCTGTGGCGTTCTTGATAGTGATAAGGATACGGTTCAAGTCAAGTGGCTTACGAATGAAATCAAATGCTCCCTTCTTGATACACTCCACAGCTGTATCGATATCACCATGACCTGAGATCATCACCACAGCAGAATCCACTCCCATCTGAATAAGCTTATCAAGAACCTCAATTCCATCCATCTCAGGCATCTTTATATCGCAGAAGATGATATTATACTTCTCCTTATCCACCATTTCAATACCCTGAAGGCCATTTTCAGCGACATCCACCTCATAGCCTTCGTCTGCAAGAATCTCCTTCAAGGAATTTCTGATAGATCTCTCGTCATCAATGATTAAGATTTTCATATTTCGAGCTTTATATAGTTATTTCAAAACTGGTTGACACGTGAATACAAACATAGACATTTTTGGGAGTTTACACAATATTTTATAATTTTGCCTCCCTTAATAATACTAGAGTTTCAATGAATATTCCAGATATAATCATAGCGATTGACGGCTACTCATCAACAGGAAAAAGCTCCTTTGCAAAAATCATAGCAAACGAGTTTTCTTTCCTATATCTTGATTCAGGAGCCCTTTACAGAGGAGTAACCTTATTCGCAATAGAGAACGGTTTCATCAATGACAACTGCGAGATTGATGTTCCAGGTCTTGACAAGGCTTTGGAAGATATTGATCTGCACTTTGGTGAGGGTGGAGCTTATATCGGAGACAGATGCATAGAGGCAGAAATCCGCTCTATGGCAGTAGCTGACAAGGTGAGCCCGATCGCGACTGTTCCGGAAGTCAGGAATTTCGTTGACAGAAAACTCAGAGAGTTCGGAGCAAAGAAACGCGTAGTCATGGATGGTAGAGACATCGGAACTACAGTATTCCCAAATGCAGAGCTCAAGATATTCATGACAGCAGATCCACTCGTAAGAGCACGTAGAAGAGCAGACGAGATGGCCGCAAAGGGTGATAGTACAGAACTTGACACTGTGCTCAAGAACCTTCAGGAAAGAGATTATATCGACTCTCATCGCGAGGCTTCACCACTTAGTCAGGCAGAGGATGCTATTGTTCTGGATAATTCATACATGACAATGGATGACCAGCTGCAGTGGCTCAAAAATATTATTTCCGAGAAATTCGGAAAATAAACACAGAACTTATGCTCAAAGTTGACATAGACAGCAATTCTGGATTCTGCGCAGGAGTCATCAGGGCTATCAGTAAGGCTGAAGACTTCCTCGGAACAGAAAGAAACGGAAACGGAAAACGCTTGTATTCCCTTGGAGCCATCGTGCACAATGATGCAGAGCTTACAAGGCTTACAAGAATGGGCCTTGTCACAATAGACCGAGAAGATATCGAAGAGATGGTTGACGCCAGTGGAGAGACACTTCTCATCAGAGCTCACGGAGAGCCTCCTCAGACCTACAGACTTGCTGAAAGCCTGGGATTCACAGTCATTGACTGCACATGTCCTGTAGTCCTTCAACTCCAGAAAAAGATTCTTCAGGCATATCAGAAGCAGCAGGAAGATGGCAAAGGTCAGATCATCATCTTTGGAAAACTCGGACACGCAGAGGTTCTTGGCTTGCTTGGACAGACTGACGGGACTGCAATTGTAGTCGAAAATGTCGCAATGTTGGAAGATGCTATTGAAAACGGTACTATTCTCCTTGATATTCCTACCGTAATCTTCAGTCAGACAACCAAGAGCCCGGCAGAGTACGCCAGACTATGCTCACGCATGCTTGAAAAAATGGCCCATTATAACGAACTTTCTGTAGAGAGATTCCAGGGAACCGGCATGCTGACAATCAATGACACCATCTGCTCACAGGTAGCATCACGCCATGCCAAACTCTCTAAATTCGCATTGGAGCACGACATCATCATCTTTGTTTCCGGCAAGGCAAGCTCTAATGGAAAGGTCCTTTGCGACCTTTGTAAGTCACTGAACATCAGAACTTACCACATTGATTCTGTTGCAGAAATCAAGCGTGAGTGGTTCAGAGCAGATGACAAAGTGGGTGTATGCGGAGCCACTTCAACTCCTAAATGGTTGCTTGAAGATGTGGCAGGATCCATCAAACTACTCAACAAATATGTACCTGAGTGGCTTGAGATCTGGCAGCAAAAAGGCTGATAATCAGCAAAAATTTGGTTACAAGCCTACATTTTTATATTTTTGCAGCCGATTTTTGAAAGACAGATTTTAAACATTAATATTTTATGGCAACAACAGCTGATTTTAAGAACGGACTTTACCTTAACTACAACGGCAAGCCATGCCAGATCGTATGGTTCCAGCACGTAAAGCCAGGTAAGGGTCCAGCTTTCGTAAAGAGTAAACTTAGAAACCTTGAGAATGGTCGTATCCTCGAGAACACTTTCACTGCAGGTGCAAAGATCGAGACTATCAACGTTGAGAGAAGACCTTACCAGTTCCTTTACAAGGATGAGGACGGATTCAACTTCATGCACGAGGAGACCTACGAGCAGATTCACCTTGACACTAACGTAGTAGACAACGCTGACCTTATGAAGGAGGGACAGCACGTTGAGATGATGTTCCTTGCTGACGAGGAGCGCTGCCTCACTTGCGAGCTTCCTACATACGTAGAGCTTGAGGTTACTTACACTGAGCCTGCAGTTAAGGGTGATACAGCTTCAACTAACGCTCAGAAAGAGGTTACTCTCGAGACTGGTGCAATCATCATGGCACCTCTCTTCATCAACATCGGTGAGAGAATTCGTGTAAACACTACTGACCGTTCATACGGCGAGCGTGTAAAATAATTATACGAATAGTTCGCGAAGAACTTTTAAAGAATTTATTGTGAGGGTGGACTCCGTGTGGTACTCGATGTACCGGAGGACATCCTCACAAATTTTATTTCTGACGGTACCGGAAAGAGGAATGAGCATTGACTCAGCAAAAGAACTGCTCATGAACTGCGACACGACCTTGTGATTTTCGCCGACAAACGGCATCAGGTCAGATGATTCTGGACTGAATCCCAGAGCAATAGCCAACTCCATCAGAAAACGGATGTGGAAATTACTGAAATCCGTATCCATTGCATCCAACAAAAGAATCTGTCCCCTACACCACTCAAACAAACCATGCTCCTGGCCACCTTCCTTTACAGTTCGGTAGATAACCTCACTGAGAAACATTGTCATCGTATTTTTATAGAGATTATTACGAATTCCAAGAAGCGAATGACGTGGAGCCAGGTTCCTGGCAGTATAGAGTGTAGATTTTGTTGACTCTGTTATATCTGCCTCAAGAATATTGAGTGGCAGAAGAAGGGACATCACATTCTTGCCAGTACCACGTACAAGAAAGCTACGCCTTCCGTAATCTCTACTGAGAGTGTGGACGACGATAGAGCTCTCTCCAAATTTCGTGGTATGGAGAACGATTAGTTCTGTATTGGTTGTCATTTATTTTCAGCGAGCCACTGAGCCATAGCGCGAAGAGCCTTTCCTCTATGAGAAATATCATTTTTCTCTTCCTCTGATATATCAGCGAGAGTCATACCCGGGAATTCATCTGCGATGAAGATAGGATCATATCCAAAGCCACCATTACCAGACTTCTCATGTGCAATCACTCCCTCTAGTGTACCCTCAAAGAAATGAGGCTTACCATTGACCATCAAGGTGATAACACTTTTGAAGCGTGCTCTGCGAGAGAATGGTTTCATTTTAAGGCCAAGGGATGCAGCAACCTTTGACTCGTTCTGAAGTCTTGCCAGCTCATAAAGCACCTTGTCCATATTCTTATTGAAATCCTTGTCATCTCCGGCATATCTTGCTGTATATACTCCTGGAGCACCGCCAAGAGCATCGACTTCAAGTCCTGTATCATCTGCAAAACAGTCACATCCGCATTTTTCCAATACATACTGCGCCTTCTGAAGTGAATTGGCAGTCAAAGTATTGCCTGTTTCCGGAACATCTTCATATATTCCTACATCCTGTAGAGATGACAATTCAAATCCCTCACCCAATATCTCCGCTGCCTCACGAAGTTTTCCTTTATTTCCTGTTGCGAATACTATCTTCATCTGTGATGTTTTTCAAATAATTTGACCGCAAAGGTATAAAATTTTCTAAATTTGTAAGATGTAATTCAAATTGGACACGATGAAGAAGTCATTTACATTCATATATATTTTTGCAGTAGCTGCGATTGCAGCGAATACGCTTTCTGCGCAGTCAAAGACATTCAAACTGGGCCAATGGACTGAAATTCAGAATAGCATAGTAAGGGAACTCAACCGATCTTATGTAGACTCACTTCCTGTGGACCGAATCATGAAAGCAGGAATTGATGCAATGCTTGAAGAGTTGGATCCATATACAATTTATATCCCTGAAGAGGAGAATGAGGACTTCCAGATGATGATTTCCAATACCTATGGAGGAATCGGAGCAATCATCAAGAAAGCTAAGGGAGGCAACGTAATCATCAATGAGCCATATTTCGGTTCTCCAGCACATAAGGCCGGCCTCAGCTGCGGAGATGAGATTCTCGAAATTGACGGCGTGGTAACCACTGATTTCACAGCATCTGAGAGCAGCAGCAGAATGAAGGGCAAGCCAGGAACAACTGTAGTGTTCAAGGTTAAGAAGGTCCGCACAAATGACACAGTCAGCGTATCTATTGTACGCGAAAGAATTCACCTTCCAGATGTAGAGTATGCTGCTATGATAGATGACACAACCGGCTATATTCTTCAGGGTGGATTCACCGAGAATGTTTCCTCAGAAATCAGAAAGAAAGTCCTTGAAATGAAAGAACAAGGCATGAAAAGACTTATTCTTGACCTTAGAGGAAACGGAGGCGGACTTATGAGCGAGGCCATCAATATTGTATCCCTCTTTGTTCCAAAGGGCACTCTAGTGGTTACATCAAAAGGTAATACACCAGAGTCTGTTCATGAATACAAAACCACTTCTGACCCGATTGACACTCAGATTCCGATCCTCGTCCTGATTGACTCAGGATCAGCATCTTCATCAGAAATTGTAGCCGGTGCTCTTCAGGACCTGGACAGAGCGACAATAAAGGGAACAAGAAGCTACGGAAAGGGCTTGGTACAGTCTATCAGGCCTCTCCCATACAATGGACAGATGAAGGTTACAACAGCCAAATACTATACTCCTAGCGGAAGATGCGTACAGGCAATTGATTATAGAAATCGCAATGAGGACGGCAGCGTGGGACACATTCCAGACTCACTCACAAAAGAGTTCAAGACTGCCAGTGGACGTATTGTAAGAGATGGAGGTGGAATTACCCCAGACGTAACAGTCAAGGCTCCGGCATACAGCCGCCTGGTGTACGCACTGGTTCTTGGTGGAGTGATTGACGAATACGTTATTAACTACGCACGTAAACATGACTCTATTCCTGCAGTAGATGACTTCTATTATACAGACCAGGATTTTGAGGACTTCATCGCATTTGCAAAGACTCAGGACTTTGACTACAGAAGTAGTGCAAAAGCACTCTACGACAAGATGAAGAAAGAGCTTGAAGCCGATGGTCTGGCAGAGTCCATGGCACCAGAGCTCAAGGCTCTTGAGAAAGCACTTGAGATGGATAAAGAGAAGTTCCTACGCTTGAAAAAGGATGAAATCATCCCGTTCATTGAAGAAGAAATCGCAACCAGATATTGGTTCCAGGAAGCAGGAATCAAAGTAAGACTCAGATACGATGAGCAATTAAAAAAGTGCCTTGAATAAAGGCACTTTTTTAATGTTTATCATTATGCTTTCACATCTACTTTCTTGTTTGACTTACGGCTCTTTTCAGCTGCAAATCCCATGATATGGCTCTCGATTGAATCTCTGATAGAGCTTGACAATTTAGTTGGATCCTGAGCTGCTACAGCCTCAACGAAGTCTCTTACAAGGCCGAAGTCTCCACCGCCGTGTCCAGACTCCTTGTACTCATCGAAGTCAGCTACATCCTTTCTCCATGTCTTAGAAGTACGTGTCTTGAAGTCCCAGACAGTGAATGTCTTTGCATTTCCTTCGATGTATCCCTTTGTTCCCATGATTCTGGTTCTTCTTCCACCATGCGGAGTAAACGCATCCATTGTGAATGAAGATGTTACGCCACCCTCAAACTCCATATTTGCAACATAGTGGTCAGGCTGGTCGTTATCACACTGATAAACACATCTGCCATACCAGTTAGTGCGGAGCTTCTCCATAATCTCGTTCTCATCCTTACGATCCTTCAAATCGAACACTCCGAGATGTCTCTTATCTCTTACGTAAATATCGATTGCTGAGAATGGACATGTTCCCTGATGAGGACAACCGTCTGTACATCTGGCAGGGGCTCCTTCTGGCATATTTTCCTTCTTGAAAAGATGCAAAGATCCGTAAGCACTTATGCTCTTGCATGGCTTACCGATAATCCATCTGATGATATCAAGATCATGGCATGACTTAGCGAGAATGATTGGAGTTGTATCCTTTTCACATCTCCAGTTTCCTCTAACGTAAGAGTGCGCCATATGAGCAAACTCAATCGGCTCCTGATGCTGTACACTCACAATCTCACCAATATCACCTCTATCGACAACTGCCTTAAGGGCGATAAAATATGGCGCATATCTGAGAACGTGGCTGATTGCAACGATACGTCCACTTTTTTCAGAAAGTTTTAGGATTTCAGAGCACTCTTTCTCTGTAGGAGCTACTGGTTTCTCCAAAAGCACATCATATCCAAGCTCCAATGCCTTGATACATGGCTCATAATGTCTGTCATCAGGAGTTGCGATAATCACTGCATCTGCCATCTTAGGACGCTCGAAGACCTCACGATAATGGCCGAATCTATTTTCCTGTGGCACACCATGCTGATCAGCGATTCTATTACATCTGCTCTCGATAATATCAGAAACTCCAACTACCTTGATATTATCGTTATAAGTTTTTGCGTATGACGCATACACTCGACCTCTATTACCTGCACCAATTATCACAACAGTGATTGGCTTGTCATTGTGTGGTCTCTGTGAACGAAGTCTGATGTGAATATCACTTTTTTCATCATCAAGCAGAGCTACACCATTTCCGGTAACATTAAGTGCAGTCTCAGCTTTAGCGATAGGGTCAGATAAGGCAACTCCAGTCGCTATCAAACCGCAACTCTTGAGGAAGTCTCTTCTAATCATGTGGTTATTATTTATTTAGTTAGTTAGTTCTATGTAGTTTTCAAAGATAATATATTACTCTGATTTTTTCACTACGCATATAGATATTTCATACAATAAATACAGCGGAACGAAAACTAAGGATAGAGTAATCGGATCTCCGGTTGGAGTGATCAGTGCCGCAAGAATCATCAGAATAACGACTGCGTGCTTACGGTACTTCTTTAGGAACTCCCTGTTGAGGACTCCTATTTTAGAGAGAAGCCAGGCCAGAAGAGGCAATTCGAAAACCAAGCCCATAATGAAAACCATTCCTAAGAATGTACTCATGTATGAGTTCAGAGAGATCTGATTGGTAATCTGTTCGCTGATCTGATACTCGGTAAGGAACCTGAATGTAAACGGGAAGATAAAGCTGTAACTTATAGCACAACCAATAAAAAACATAAGGGTACCAAACAGAAAGGCAGCCCTTACGCTTCCCTTTTCATTATCATACAGAGCTGGAGCGATGAACTTCCAGATTTCATAGATGATATACGGAAAGATTGCGACCAAAGCAAACCAGAACGACGTGCTGATATGCGTCATGAACTGAGACGCCACATTGATGCTGATTATATCAACCTTAAAATCTCCTGCTGCAAAGTCTGGCAAAAATGGCAATTGGCCAAGAGATCCAAGCCACTTATACAAGAAAAATTCAGATGTAGTAGGGCCTAAGACAAATCCGGTAAACATACTAGGCATGAAAATAAAAATCACGACCATAGCCATCACGGCTGCGATCGCGATTCTAAATATTGACCATCTCAGTACCTCTAGATGCTCCCAGAATGTCATAGACGGTTCTGCCATTACTCTTCAGATTTTTCAGATGAATCCTTCTCTTCTCCTTTGATATCCTTCTCGATTCCATTAACTCCGTCCTTGAAGCTCTTGACACCTTTTCCAAGTCCCTTCATAAGCTCAGGAATCTTCTTTCCACCGAAGAACAAAAGTACTACAAGGGCGATGAGAATAATCTCAGTTGCGCCAAGATTGCCTAAAAACAAATAGGTATTCATATCATTAAGTTTATAACCTTACAAATTTGGAAAATTTTCTCCTTTATTGCAAATCTCATTACTTGATTGAATTAAGAAGATCAAGCTTTCCTGAGTTGACAAGATATATGATCAGTTCTCCGAAAAGAGAGTTCTGCCATGCAAACCATTCTCGTGTGAAATCTGCCGCATCATCCTTATGGAATGACTCGTGAATAAAGCCGGTTCCGGCATCAGTATCCATAAGCATTTTAACACAACGTTTGATCTCCTTATCACTAGTGGATGTGAAGGCGCGCATCATAATGCTCATCGGCCAGATTGCCTGATAGCCGATATGCGGTCCACCTATTCCTTCACCAGCCTTTCCCTTAAAGAAATATGGATTCCATTCACTGAGAACGAACTTACGGGTATTCTTATAAATCGGATCATCCACAGAAACACAACCCAAATATGCCAATGAAAGAAGGCTTGGAATATTGGCATCATCCATCATGAATGCATTACCGAAGCCATCCACCTCGAAAGCATAGATCTTTCCAAACTTCGGATGCTTCACGACAGCATGCTTTTTTAGAGCTTTCTCCACCTCATCAGCAAGTGCAGTACATTCCTTAGCAAGTACTTCATCGGTATTGACAACCGTCAAAATCTCAGCAGCCTGTCGCAACGACTGAACAGCAAAGAAGTTTGAAGGAACCAGAAATTCAAATGTAGTAGCATCATCTGATGGACGGAATGAAGAAGCAATCAACCCACATGGCTTTATAGGATTACCTCTACCCACATGACACTTGGTATCAAGCTGACGATCTGTTACTCTAAGGAAGTAATATGGGCCATTACCATTCTTGCGCTGCTGTTCCTTAAAAGTTTTAAGAGTCAACTGTATAGCTTCCAACCACTCCTGTCCAAACACAGAGCTATCTCCAGTAGTCTTCCAATAGTTATATGCCAGACGGATCGGGTAGCAATGAGAATCAATCTCCCATTTACGTTCGAAAACCTCTGGTTTCATCTTAGAACCGGTAATATCGCCACGACTTCCTGCTCCAGTAGGACCATCATTGAATGCATTTGCATAAGGATCAATACAGATAAGCTGGAATTGGCGGAGAATAGTACCGGCAATCATCTTCTTCAAATCAGCATCTGAAACGGTATATGGGATATATGGCCACACCTGCGCGCCAGAGTCCCTAAGCCACATCGCCGCAATATCACCTGTATATACGAATGTATCGCCTCGTCCATCATTACCATCCTTGTCGAAGTGTACTGTCGTATCCAAGGTATTCGGAAAACAGTTAGTGAACATCCAGGCAAGCTTCGGATTAGTCAACTGAGACGCAACATCATGAATTTTATACTCGACCACCTGAGACGTAAACAATCTGTCCTCCTGAGCAGGACGTTTAGACTCATAGGTCTGAGCAGACATGGCAGTTACAATCGTAAGAGCCAGAATTGACAATATCACAGATTTCATATTAGTGTTATAATTCGCGTTTACTGAATTCACAACCGCAATAGAGTTGGTTGTAAAAATCGTATTCCTTTAATATCTGGAGGCGCCTTTCCTGAAGTCCTCCTTTGCGCCAGTTACGGTCCCACCACACCACAGATGGTTCTCCTGAGTCATTGCATATCTGCTCACATGCCCACTGGCCTGCCTCATTTATCTGCTCCAGAGATTTCCAACGCGAAGAAGCCAATGTTGTGGTTATCACCTTAAAGCCATGCTCCGCAGCATACTGAGCTGTGCGCTTCAATCTAAGCTTAAAGCACTTGAGACATCGTCCTCCCCTCTCCGGCTCGTTTTCCAGTCCTGCTATTGACTGAAGCCAATTTTCATGATCATAATCAGCATCGATTATCTCCAGGCCAAGAGCTTCTGCATATCTTGTACACTCCTCCTTTCGAATCTCATATTCCTCGTGAGGATATATGTTTGGATTGCAATAATATATCGTAGGAGTTATACCGTTTTGCATCAAACACTCGATTATTGCACTTGAGCATGGGGCACAACAAGTATGGAGGAGAACTTTCGTCTCCTCCATAGGCACTTGAAGTATTTCTTTTTTCTTAGAGTGATGCAAGGTTTTTGGCATTTACGATATTCTTGCCTTCTGGAGTGTATGCAAATTCCATATGCTCTTTGTAAGCTTCCTCGATTCTTCCACGAACCACCTTCATAGAGCTATTAAGGAATCTGTTCTGCTCAGTCCAAGGCTCAGGAAGCACACAGACTGCAGCAGGAAGCCATCTCTCTGGGAACAAGCCGTTGAGTCTTCCGCCCGGACGGTACATATTAACCTCATCCTGAAGCTTTTCAAGCATTTTCTCCTTTGCTTCGTCAGACTTAGGATCAAGACCCAGCTCTTTTGCATATGCCTTGAGAGCCTCCTTATTTGGAGTTACAAGAGCGATAGTATATGGATCCTGATTGTTATGAAGAATAGCGCCATCGATATATTTTGAGCTCTCGACAAGGTTTTCCTCAATACCCTCTGGTGAATATTTCTCACCATCAGCAGCAATCAGAAGTGACTTGAAACGTCCTACAACGTAGAGCATCTCCTCATCACGCATATATCCCATATCACCAGTGTGAAGCCATCCATCAACGATTGTATCAGCAGTAGCCTTAGGATTCTTCCAATATCCAGCCATCACATTCTCACCCTTGATGCAGATTTCACCCTTGACACCAAATGGCTGCTCAACTCCATCAGCATCAAGAATCTTGATTTCCATTGGAGAAACCACCTTTCCTGATGAACCGAAGATGTGTTTTGCAGTTGAGTTAGCTGAAATGATCGGTGTAGCCTCAGAAAGACCATATCCCTGATACATCGGAATTCCGATAGCGTTGTAATATCTCTGAAGATCGATATCAAGAAGGGCTCCACCGCCAACGAAGAACTTCATCTCTCCACCAAGTCCCATACGGACCTTGCTGAAAACAAGCTTGTCAAACAGTTTCATAAGTGGCTTGCGGAATACATCCACAAACTCAGTACCCTTATTATATCCTTCCTTATTGTATGCGATTGCGTTCTTGAGCGCGAAGTTATAGAGACCTTCGACAAACTTGCCGCTCTTCTTAATAGAATTCTCAATGCTCTTCTTGAAGTTCTTAGCAAGAGTAGGCACAGAAAGCATCACTGTAGGCTTGAACGTCTGAATGCTTGACGGAATGTTTCTAAGAGCCTCTTTACCAGACTTTCCTGAAGGAACTGTTCCAAGAGACGCACCGTATGACATGATTGTATAGAAACCAGCCACATGTGCGAAGCAATGGTCAAGCGGAAGAATGATCAACATTCTGTCTTCAGGCTCGACACCAATTACTGAGTGAGCCTGCTCTACATTTGCTGTGTAGTTTCTATGAGTGAGCAGAATTCCTTTAGGATCGGCTGTCGTACCAGATGTGTAGCTGATGTTAGCATAATCATCCGGATCAATTGACTGATATCTCTGAACAAAGAGTTCTTCATTCTTCTCAAGGAACTCATCTCCGAGAGCAATTACATCTCCGATATATATCTCATTTTCCTTCAAATCGTCAACCTGGTCAAAAACAATAACTCTCTGAACCATGGGACATTCAGGAAGGATCTTTCTAATTTTCGGAAGCTGAAATTTCGATGTGATGACATATTTAGAGTCCGAATGTTTTACTCGGAACACCAAGTCATTTGACTCCTCCAGCTTAATAGAAAGGGGAACATTGACTGCACCGGCATAGAGAACTCCGAGCTCTCCAATGACCCACATATCTCTTCCTTCGCTAAGGTATGAGACCTTCTCTCCCTTCTGCACTCCTAGAGCCATGAGTCCGGCAGCTATCCTCTTTGCCTTCTTTAATGTTTCGGCATAAGAAGTAGACTCCCACTGATCAGTATCCAAGTTCTTTTCCCAAAGGAACGGACTATCCGCAAACTTGGCTACATACTTCTCAGTAAAGTCAATTATAGTCAGTCTTTCTGCCATAATCGTAAATTTAATTATTCATTCTTGAAGAGACCGAAGAGCTCTGCATCGATCTTATTGGTAATCTCCTGGAAATCTTCAGGACGGTTCTCAAACTTGAGACGATCCACATCGAGGATAAGAAGATTGTGCTTGTAGTCCTTGATCCAGTTCTCATAACGCTCGTTGAGGCCTGTGATGTAGTCGATACGAATACTCTTCTCGTACTCGCGACCACGTTTCTGAATCTGGCTTACAAGATTTGGAATTGAGCTTCTGAGGTAAATCAGAAGATCAGGTGGATTTACAAGAGACATCATAAGATCGAAAAGATCAGAGTAGTTCTCAAAATCTCTTGTGCTCATAAGGCCCATACCATGAAGATTAGGAGCAAAGATACGTGCATCCTCATAGATTGTACGGTCCTGAATAATAACTTCATCAAGCTTTGAGATGTCTACAACATCTTTGAAACGCTTGTTAAGGAAGTATACCTGAAGGTTGAATGACCATCTTTCCATATCCTCATAGAAATCTGCGAGATATGGATTAAAGTCTACTGATTCGAATTTTGGAGTCCATCCGTAATGAGCGGCAAGCATTTTTGTAAGGGTTGTCTTACCACTTCCGATGTTACCAGCAATTGCTACGTGCATATATAGTTGGAGTTTAGTTATCTTTTTTATTGTCAACCTACAAATTTAATAACTCTTTTTGTATTTTTGTACAAATAACGTACTTTTTGAATGATACACTTAGAATATTTCACATTCAACCCTTTTCAGGAGCGTTGCTGCATAGCATGGGATAACAACGGATATTGTGCATTTGTGGATCCAGGATGCTATGATTCTGACGAATTTTCAAGACTGACAGACTTTGTCTCAAAACATAATTTGAAGCCGGTGTGCATCATGCTCACCCATGCCCATTTCGATCATATCTATGGCATGACTGCCCTAGCGAAAGAATACGGAATTCCTGTCTATGCACACCCTGAGGAGGGATTCACAATTGAGAACACCAACCCTATGGTATGCAAATGTTATGGCCTTCCTTTACCGGAGCTTTTCCCAATGATATGTGAGGATTCGGAGGAGGGATCTGCAAGTGAGTTCAAGCCTGTTACCGAGGGAGATACCATCGAAGTAGGAGATCTGAAATTCGAAGTTCTTGAGACACCTGGACACTCACGTGGAGGCCTCTGCTTTTATGAACGCGCAGAGGGTGTACTTTTCAGTGGAGACACACTCTTTGCCGGGGCAATCGGACGCACAGACCACCCAGGCGGCGACTATGACCTCCTGATGAAGAGCATATTTGAAAAGCTGATGATTCTTGAGGGTACAGTAGCAGTCATTCCAGGTCACGGCCCAGAGACAGACATCGCCTCTGAGCGCAACACAAACCCATTCCTGATGCCATTCAACGAACCTTACGAAGATTAAGGTCTACAACGTCTGTCCGGCGATGAATTCGCGCAGGATGGACGTTGGTGGAATTGCAGCAATCTCTGCAGGCGAGAGTTCTACAATGTAGCTCAAGAACTTCAGTATGCGGGTTGCTTCCGTGTATGCTGGAGAAGATGGCGCAATACGGCGTAAAAGTGGTTCTGCGTAGTATTTCAGCACTGGCAACTCAAAGATATGAGCAGAGTTGAAGATTGCATCTGCATTCTCCTGGAATGGGAAAATATTGTGATTTTCTCCACGACGCACGCTCTGCCATCTGAGGATTGTATCTTCCGGAACAACGCCTCGAGTTCTGTTGTCACGTATCATTCTACGCAACATTCTGTTGTCAGATGTCGAGATGTTATTATTCTCATCAATTGACAAAGAAGTAAGAGCCGACGCATATACTCTGAATACCTTGGACTGATCCACACTTGGAATCATAGCCGGGTTAAGGGCATGGATTCCTTCCATGATCAAAATATCCTTCTCCTCAAGCTTTATGAATTTTCCGCTCGGATATCCCTTTCCTTCCTTGAAATCAAATCTAGGAATCTCAACCTCCTCACCATTAAGCAACTGATTCAACTGAGTACCAAGAAGTTCCAGATCCATTGCCCCTAGAGCCTCAAAGTCATACTCACCGTTCTCATCGCGTGGTGTAAGAGAGCGTTCCACAAAGTAATTATCAAGTTCTATCACCTTTGGATTCAGCCCTAGAATGCGACACTGAATAGCCAGACGCTTTGAAGTCGATGTCTTACCGCTGCTTGAAGGACCTGCAATGAACACGATCTTCACACTGTCACGACGAGCATAAATCTTATCAGCTATATCAGCATATTTCCTCTCGTGGAGAGCCTCTGAGAGGTTAATCAGATCTACGATTCTTCCTCTCTTCACCGCTTCATTCAAAGTACCGACTCCCTTGACACCCATAATTGCGCACCAATCGGAGTGCTCCTTCAAAGCCTTTGCGAGCTTCACCTGCTTCTTACGTGGCTGAACCTTACCCGAACATCCATCCATCGGATATTGGAGACAGAATCCTTTGCCAAAGCTATCCAGGTCAAACACCTTCAGACAGCCAGTTGAAGAAACAAGAGGGCCATAAAACGTATCTGTCTGGCCATCAAGAATATATGCACTATAGATCAACCTACCTGTAGAACGTACCAGATTAACCTTTTCAATCTGTCCGTTTGCCTCATAACGATCAATACATTCCTGTGGAAACAACTTGACCTTATGGAAAGGAAGATCAGCAGCAACAATCTCCTGCATCCTTGACAATATAGTCTCAATCTCCTCATCGCTGACATTATACACGCATGGGCGTCCGTCCTGAAGTTGTGATTTTTCACGAATCTCGCAGTAAAGGCCGCTAGGTAGCGAATAATCAATCACAAGTATCTTATCAGGATACAACTCACGAATCACGTTCTGGAGCACAAAACAAAGCGAACGGATGTATGTTCGACGACCGTCCGGATGATCATATCCGATAAAACGGATAGTATGGGTATTAAGCACCTGGTAGCTAAGCTCCTTAAGCTGATTATCCACAAGAGCAGCAAGGGTATCAGCAGGAGCAAGCTCAGCCGCAATAGTCTGAAGATCACTAGCTAGAGGTACCTGATGGTAGCTTTGATCGTTTTCGCAGTAGATTCTGATATTTTCCATAATTTTAGTATTCTTCGTTTGTAGATCCTTCGCTTCGCTCAGGATGACAGTGAGAAGGTCAGGATGGCAATACCTCTGCCAGGAATGGTCCTGTCACAGAGTCCGGATTGGCGGCAAGTTGCTCCGGAGTTCCCTCTGCAACAATGCAGCCACCAGCCTTTCCGCCTTCCGGTCCCATATCGAAGATATAGTCAACGCTCTTCAGTACATCAAGATTATGTTCAATCACGATTACAGTATTACCCTGCTCCACAAGCTGCTGGAGCACTCCCAAAAGGACTTTTATATCATCGAAATGGAGTCCTGTTGTCGGCTCATCGAGTATATAAAGCGTATTTCCGGTTCCCTTTTTAGCCAATTCCGTTGCCAACTTCATACGCTGACTCTCTCCTCCGGAAAGCGTCACAGCAGACTGACCTAGTCTCACATAACCTAGACCCACATCCACCAGGGCTTTCAGTTTCTGAGCAATAGAAGGGATATTTTCAAAGAACTCGTATGCCTCACTTATTGGCATTTCCAATACATCATTTATATTCTTTCCCTTATATTTTACAGCCAGAGTATCACTCTTATATCGACGTCCGCGACATTCGTTGCACACGACATTTACGGATGGAAGGAAGTTCATTTCAATCACCTTGATTCCTGCACCCTTACATTCCTCACAACGACCTCCCGGAACATTGAATGAGAATCTGCCTGCCTTATATCCTCTGATCTTTGCATCCGGAGTTGCCTCAAAGAGAGTTCTGATATCATTGAATACGCCTGTGAAAGTCGCAGGATTGCTTCTAGGTGTTCTTCCAATCGGGCTCTGGTCGATCTCAATCAGCTTATCCACATTCTCCACACCCACAATATCGCCATAAGGAAGTGGCTGAAGCTTAGCATTATAGAACCTGTTCTTAAGAATCGGCATCAAGGTCTCGTTAATAAGCGATGACTTTCCGCTACCGCTGACTCCACTGATTCCCACGAGCATTCCCAATGGAAAATCAACATCCACATTCTTCAGATTATTTCCAGCAGCACCGCGGATTCCGAGAGTAAGACCATTACCCTTACGACGAACAGACGGTACCTCAATAGACTTTGCTCCTGTCAGGTAATCCAAGGTCGCAGACTCCCCCACAATAACTCTCTCATCCTGAGCACGCTCCTTCCCCATCAGCACCTCCAAAGGAGCACTGAAACAAACCTTTCCACCATCATTACCTGCTCCCGGGCCAACATCCACAAGCCAATCCGCCGCCATCATAGTCTCAGCATCATGCTCTACCACCATCACAGAATTACCCTCATCGCGAAGCTTCTTCAGCGAAGCAATCAACTTTCGATTATCCCTCTGATGCAGGCCAATCGAAGGCTCATCAAGAATATAAAGCACATTCACGAGCTTTGAACCAATCTGAGTCGCGAGCCTGATTCGCTGACTCTCACCACCTGAAAGCGATGCAGTAGCTCTATCCAATGACAGATAATCAAGTCCCACATCAAGGAGGAATCCGACTCTATCCTTGAGTTCCTTGAGAATGTCTCGTGCAATAAGGCTCTCCCTCTTTGCAAAGCTAGCCTCTATAGTATCCAACCATTCTCTAAGCTGACTTATCTCCATTGCAGCCACCTCTGAGATGGTTTTACCATCTATCTTGAAATATGTAGTCTCCTTATTCAAACGCGTTCCGCCACAAACAGGGCACACGATCTTTTCATTGATATCTCCTACGATTCCTGGGAAGGAAACCATCTCAGACGAAGTACCCTCACCCACTCGGAACAGCTCATCAGAACCGAATATAATCAAGTCAATAACCTCCTCTGGAAGTTCATCAATCGGGTCATAAAGGGATATACCATACTTTCGTGCTATCGAACGCACGATGTCGTACTTCTTTGTCTCGCGTATCTTTCCAAGAGGCACAATTCCTCCATCTGCAATTGAGATAGTCCTGTCCGGGATGATAGTGTCAATATTCACATCCACGATGATTCCAAGTCCCTTACAATGTGGGCAATATCCCTGAGGAGAATTAAAAGAGAACGAGTGAGGGGCCGGTTCTGCAAGAGAAAGACCAGTATCAGGGCAGACAAGATGCTTTGAATAATGATGCACCTCTTCGGTCTCCATATCCATTATTGCTACCGAGCCTTTACCAAGATTCAAGGCTGACATCACAGAGTCCTTGATACGTTTTTCATCCTTAAGCGAAGGCTTCAGACGGTCTACGACAAGTTCAATGAAATGGGCCTTATAACGATCTAGGGAATCGATTTCATTAAGTTCGCACAACTTGCCATCAATACGCATCTGGGTGTATCCACGCTTACGCATCTGCTCCAGGAGCTCCTTATAATGTCCTTTTCGGCCACGTACGATCGGAGACATCAGATAGCATTTTCTGCCAGCATAATTCTCCATTATCAACGAAACGATCTGCTCATCCGAATAGCGCACCATCTCTTTGCCGGTTTCAGGAGAATAGGCAGTAGAAGCACGCGCATAAAGCAGACGCATGAAATCATATATCTCTGTGATTGTTCCTACAGTGGAACGAGGGTTATTACCGGTGGTTTTCTGTTCAATGGCAATAATAGGGCTCAAACCTGTAATAGACTCTACGTCAGGTTTTTCCAGAATGCCCATAAAATGTTTTGCATAGGTCGAAAGCGTATCCATATAACGTCTCTGACCTTCTGCATATATCGTATCGAATGCGAGCGAAGACTTGCCGCTGCCGCTCAGACCGGTCACAACCACAAACTGATTGCGCGGAATTGACAAACTGATATTCTTCAGATTGTGCGCTTTCGCACCGACAATATCTATATATTCCTTATTCTTCATCCCACAAATTTACAAAATTTACTTCGAAAGACGAAGATATGCATATCCAAAACGCTCTGCCGCCGCACGGTCGAGTTCCTCGCGAACAGACGGATGAGCAATGGAAACAAGTGCACGGGCACGCTCTACAAGGCTCTTGCCGCGAAGCTCTGCCACACCGTATTCTGTGACGATATTCTGGATCATATGACGAGTAGTAACCACGCCAGCGCCCTCAGTAAGAACCGGTTTGATCTTGGACACTCCCCTTTCTGTCATCGAAGGAATGGCAATAAATGTCTTTCCTCCCTCAGAGAGCGAACCTCCATACATAAAGTCATGCTGACCACCGACTCCGGAGATGATACGGGTTCCGACCGAATCAGCACATACCTGACCAGTAAGATCAACCTCAACAGCAGAGTTTATAGCCATTACCTTAGGATTCTGAGCAATTCGGAACGGAGCATTAGTCCATGCCACATCCTTGATAATGAGATCCTCACGATAGTTCATATAATCGTACAGCCTTTTTGAGCCCAGGGCTAATGAAGCTACAGAAACTCCAGGCATAACCTTTTTAAGAGAGTTATCAATGACGCCACTTTCAAGAAGAGGAAGAACTCCGTCTGTGAGAGCCTCAGTGTGAAGTCCGAGATGCTGGTGATCCTTGAGGGCTGCAAGCACGGCATTAGGTATACCGCCGACACCTATCTGCAATGTAGCACCATCAGGAATCATCTCTGCGATATGACGTCCGATTGCCGAATCAATCTCTGTCGGCACAGCTGTCGGCACTTCCACCAATGGGTCATCTACCTCAACGGCAGCATCAATTTTAGAAACATGAATCAGCGCGTCACCATAAGAAAACGGCATAGCCTTATTGACCTGCACGATAATCTTACGCGCACATTCTGTTGCGCTCACAGCAAGATCGGCAGAAATTCCGTAGGAGCAATAGCCTTCCTCATTTGGAGGTGAGACATTCAAGAACACTGCATCAAGAGGAAGGGTTCCGTCACGGAAAAGAGCTGGAATCTCACCAAGAAATGCAGGGATAGTAGAACCATATCCTTCTGCAAGCCAGCGTCTTACATTGTTAGCCACAAAAAGGCTCTTAATATTGAATGCATCCTTATATTCAGGTTTGCAATATGGAGCGTCACAACGTCCCACAGCAAATGCGGCATACACAGTTACATCCTTCAGTTCATGCCCCCTATCAGCCAATGCCTGCGAAAGGACTTCCGGAACAGATGTACTACCCTGGATATAAATACTATCTCCTGATTCTATCAATTGTACGGCTTGGGCCGCTGTCATATATTTCATAATGTTCTGCTGTCTGTGATTGTGGTATAGCCTTTTATTGGTGATCAACCGCAAAGAGTTTGAGTCGCTCCTCCAACATTTCAAACTGCTCAGGACGATTCAGCTGAGATACACAAACGCGTACACCCTGCTGGTGGCTTCCTGTGGTAGTTAAAGAAATCGTCGACATACCATATCTGATCAACTCTCCAACTAGTTCTCCTCCTGTCATATCCTTATAGCCGGCAGTGAAGAAAAATCCGTCACTCACCTGCTCCTCTCCATCCATCGAATACACAATATGGAATCCATTTTCCACGAACAACCTCTTACAAATCTGCGCCCTTCTGGCATACTCCGATGCCTCCTGCACAAAGTCCAATTCTCCATCCGAGGCAGCACGCAACATCTCAGCAAATGCACGCTGCGCCGAGTGAGAAACTCCTGAAGAAATCGCATATAGCACACCTAGAGCAAAAGCATCTCCCAGACGGGCAATTCCACACCAGTCATGCAGGCGCTCATATTGCCTATGATACAGGGCGTCCGAAATTGCAAGAATTGCGATTCGCTGACCAGCATAACTGAACATCTTTGAGCTGGACATCATGATCATATAATTGTCTGTATACTTTGCAATCGTAGGCTGGAAAGGGGGTTCGTACGGCTTGCCAAGTGGCTTACGGAAGTCCATGCAGAGATACGCCAAGTCTTCAATTACAATCGTATCGTACTTTGTCGCAAGCTCACCAATGGTCTTGAGCTCTTCCTCAGTCAGATTGAACCATGCAGGATTATTAGGGCTGGAGTATATCATCGCCGCAATACGACCTGACTGCAGATGTCGCTCAAGTTCAGGACCGAGCTTCTCACCGCGAAATTCATAGATATCAAATGACTCACTACGAATGCCAAGAAGATGAGTCTGGACATGCTGCACAGGGAATCCGGGATCAACGAACAATATAGTATCCTTTTCCTCAGTCAGGTGGGAGCATACGAAGAATGCTGTAAAACTACCTTGCATAGAGCCTACCGTAGGGATGCAACCTTGCGGTGCTACATCTATATCCAGAAAAGCCTTCAGGAAACGCGAAGACTGCTCTTTAACCTGAGGAACTCCGAATACATTAGGGTATTGGGAAGCCACGCCTTCATCCAGCGCCTGTTTCTCTGCCTCCACTCCGATACGCTCAGGAGGTAGGCCAGGAACGCCCATTTCAAGATGAAGAAACTCGGTTTGAGTCTCTGCTTCAAGTGCTCTTGCCAATGCTCCACATTGACGGATTGTTGCGCATGAAATGTCAGAGATGCCCATTTGCTCCAACTGAGAGGCAATAAGAGACTTATCAATAGGAATAGCCATGATTAATGCATTTTAACGGGTAAAATCTTTCCCTCCGCATCAAACTCCAAACGATCTATACAGGTGACTCTATTGTTTCCATCCTTTGCTCCTATCGGATGGCGATGATAGACAATGAGATATTCTCCAGATTTTGGGTCACGGACTATACTATGGTGACCAGCTCCTGTTCCATGTTCCGCATCAGACGAAAGTATCGTATTTTCGCGCACAAACGGCCCAAAAGGAGAGTCGGCAATAGCGTATGCCACGCAATAATCATCCTTTGTCCATCTTCCTTCACTCCACATGAAGTAGTACTTGCCATCCTTCACGAACATGAACGGACCTTCCACATATTTTTCAGGGGTTACTTCCTTGACCATCTGACCGTCATCAAATGGGATCAGGTGGGTGAAGTCTTCCGAAAGACGCACCATATTACAACGCCTCCATCCGCCATAATACATATACCAATTACCGTTTGCAGGGTCCTGGAACACGAACTGGTCTATAGGCTGAGCATTATTTATAATCTCACCGATAAGAGGCTTGCCGAGAAGATCCTTAAATGGACCTGCAGGAGAATCTGCAACTGCAACACCGATTCCTCCATATTTATCATCGCGGATATTGTTGCAAGAGAAGAAGAGGTAATATTTACCATCTTTATTAACAATTGATGGTGCCCAGAGAGCCTCTTTCAGCCAGGAAATTTCAACATTAGAGATAATCCTCTCATGCTTTGTCCACTTTTTAAGGTCTTTTGAGGAAAAGGCGTCAAGATGCAACTGTTCTTTGAATGGTTTGGAATATGTGGGATAAATCCACAATTGGTCGTCTATTACGATTCCTTCAGGATCGGCATACCATCCTTCAAATAAAGGGTTTGACCATTTTTTCCATTGCCTTCCTGCTGGAGGCGTCGAAGCGCTCAAAACAAGAACGAGCGCAAGAGCTAGCGCGGAGATAATAAAAATCACCTTCTTCATATGCTGGTTATTAGTGTTCCAAATATAGTGTATTTACTTGCTTTTTCAAAGCGGTTCGAATAACTTTGGGCCTCGAACTTAATTGAAATTTATCCTATAAAAGATATACTGCAATGACTAGACTACACAGCTTCCTCATCACAGTTTTGGCTACATGCGCAATATTTACTTCTAATGCTCAGGCACTTCCAGACCCTGATGTTACAATGCTTCCATATCCTCAGTCTCTGACTCATTCTGAGGGCGTTTTCTGCGTAGATGGAGCAACTTTTAACTATGACAAAGAACTGGACAAGGCGTCGATTAAGGCAATCAAGCAATTCGCAGCTAGATTTGGAGCGAAGGCCAAGAAGGCCGGAGATCTTCAAAAGGGCGGATTCAATTTCCTTCTGGACAGCGCATTGGAGACTGAAGCATACACATTAGATATCAACACTGACAAGGTGATTGTAAAGGCTGGTTCTCATGAGGGAGTCTTTTATGCAATTCAGACTCTTAAGCAGCTTCTCCCTGCAGAGGTTTATGGAAAAACTCCTGTCGGAAAGGATTGGGCACTAAATTGCATGAGCGTTTCAGATAGGCCTAGATACGGATACCGCGGATTGAACGTTGATGTATGCCGCCATTTTTACGGAGTGGATCAGATCAAGAAGTTCATTTACCTGATGGCTGTATATAAGCTTAACCGCCTTCATCTTCACCTTACAGATGACCAGGGATGGAGAATTGAGATAAAGAAATATCCTAAGCTCACCAAGGTTGGGGCATACAGAGAGGGTACTCAAATTGGAAAGGATTTCAACAATCACGATGGGAAAAGATACGGTGGCTACTACACTCAGAAGGACCTCAAGGAGATTATACAGTACGCTCAGGAGCACTGCATCACAGTAATTCCTGAGATCGACCTTCCTGGTCATATGGTAGCTGCTCTTGCTTCATATCCTGAAATGGGATGTACTGGAGGGCCATATTCTGTATGGACTCAGTGGGGAGTTTCCGAGAAGGTTCTTTGTCCGGCAAAGAATGCGACATGGACTTTCCTCAAGGATGTTCTGGCAGAGGTGGCAGCATTATTCCCATCGGAATACATCCATATCGGAGGTGATGAATGTCCGGTAAAAGAGTGGGAGAAATGCCCTGACTGTCAGGCAATGATTAAGGAGCTTGGACTCACCAGCGACAAGGAATCAAGCGCAGAGAGAAAGCTCCAGTACCACGTCATGAAAGAAATTCAGGCATACTTGAAAACAAAAGGCAAGAAAGTTATCGGCTGGCAGGAAATCTTCAAGAGCAACCTTGATGAAGGTGGTGTAATCATGTCCTGGACAAGCAGATCTGTGGGAGTGCGCGCGGCAAAAGCTGGCACTGATGTCATCATGGCTCCAAGCTTTTCATGCTATCTGGACTGCCGTCAGTCGAACAACACGGATGAGCCACTCAGCTGCGGTTCGAACGGTAATCGTCCTGTAACAGTAAAGAATTGCTACGACCTGGATCCGTCAACAGGCATACCCGCAGACAAGCAGAAACACATTCTCGGCACTGAGATTTGTCTCTGGACAGAGTACATCTCTACACCTGAGCACCTCGAGTACATGCTGCTCCCACGTATGGCTGCTTTCAGCGAAGTAGGCTGGACAGAACTTGAGAACAAGTCTCTCGACCGCCTCAAGACAGCCCTCAAAGAGCAGCACTTCCACATCTACGAAATCCTCAACTTCAACTACCGTTCTGCTTTGGATTTTTAGAGCGCGATGTGTACAGTTGAACAATGAGATAAAAAAGACAGCATCCACTTGGATGCTGTCTTTTTATAAGTTAATCTATTTTACTGACCAAGTTCCGCCACCCTTGTCCCAAGTGCCTGCCTTGACAGTATAGAGATTCTTACCATCTGTTGGAGTCTTCAAGTCAGAAGTCTGATTCCACTTGTTATTCCAGTTGTTTGCAGATGTAGAAGGATTCATTCTACAGAAGATGATGTTACATCCGTAGTCATATCCTTCTGGGAGATGAGCCTCATATGTGCCATCACCGACAGCCGTCATACTTACCCATTTCTCTCCAGTAGTTCCACCCCAGAAATATGCTGCAAAACGAGCATTTGACTGAGTCCAGTTTGAGTTTGGCTTAAGATATACCACCTTCTCAGTAACCTCTGGCTCCTCTACCTCTGGCTCTGGACCATCTTTTGTCTGCTCTGATACTGCAGTATAGTCTGCACCTGCTGTAACCGCATACACTCTCTTGTTGACATAGTCGAAATAGAGATCATATGTTCCAGCCTCAGTAATTGAGATATCTGTTCCACCAGCATAGACCTTAATCCAGTTGTTAGGAGTCATATATACGATACCACCACCGTAATTCTCAGTCCAAGCCTTATCCTTTCTGACCTTGAACGATGCATACGCATCAAGAGTCACATTGCTAGCGACAAAGACATTTGCAGTTGTAGTTGTCACCATTGCAAGGTCTCCCCAGTTATTGAATGTACCAGATACCGACCATGGGCTTGCCTCACCAGGAGTGATCTCTGGTGTTTCAGAACCACCTACTGCCTCAAGTTTGAACTTCGAAAGGTCAACTGCAAGGTATACATCATAAGTACCACCCTTTGCAACCTTGATTTCGTTGTTCTCACCAGCGCCACCTGTAAGAGCATATTCTACGCCTGCCTCTGCTGGTCCAGCATTATATGTACGGAGATCATTATCAGCCCAAGACTCGCCATTTCTGAATTTGAATCCATCATCAACTCCAATTACAACGTTCTTTGCAACATACCAATCGCCATCTACATCCATAGCGATATTGCTGCCCCAAGATGTCATTGTGCCGACAATGCCCCAATTCTGCGCAACAGGAGCTGCAACATACTCAAGCTCGCCAAGATCAACGATTGTGTTTGGCTTAAGTTCGTAAGCTGTCTCAAGCTTCTTTACGTCCTTTGTGCCAACGCCATCAATTTCGAGCTGAACTGAGAATCCCTTCTCAAAGTTCTGAGGAACCACAGCGAGATAATAAGTCACGCCCTCATTGAAACAGTAATCATCAGTCTGAGCCCAAACCTTTGCCCAAGTAACGAATTTAGTCTCTGTAACATCATTCTCTGTAATTGTTGTCTCCTGAGCAGTTACAGACTTGATTGTATTGTCATCATTCAATGAAACAAGTACATTACCAGAAACAGCCTCGTTGTTATGTCCGTAGAACACAAGGCCCTTGACATTTGTACCCTTTACTGTGAACTTAAGAAGAGAAGCCACATTCTTGAATGCAAGAGACTGAGTTTCTGTATATGCAACAGAAGGAACAGCTCCTACACTGAAGTTATTCTCACGGCTTGGCTGATAAGTAGGGATAGCAGCAGTCACAGTCTTAGCCTCTACGTCAGCAGTATAGTTTCCAGAAGGATAAACTGCCATGAATTTCTCTCCTGTAAAATCATTACCGTCATATGAGAAAATTGCCTTAGTACCAGCATCTGTAGTACTGAACGCATAACCGGTAGTACCATTGTGGAGTGTAATCACATCTCCGCTCTCCCACTTTGACACCTTACCATCAAGTGCAACCTTTGTATCAGCGCCATCAACAGAAGCCTCGAATGACACTACACCGTCTGCAGGAACCTGCTCAACAGGAAGTTCCTTATTACATGCAACAGCTGCAAGAAGGGCAACAGCTGCAATCTTAAACAAATTCTTTTTCATTTCTTAAATTGTTTTAATTGTTAAACTGTTACCAAGGAAGAGTTTCTTCATTCCACTCCTCAAAATTACCACTTGCACAAAGGATCCCCTCTGTGCTGATTTCCTCGACAGCTATCGCTGGGGAAACATACACCTCCTCACGGAGGACTGTCCTTTCTTTTTTCATGATTTTATAAATTATCAGTTGATTAAACATCGCTATTTAATACTGAAGATTTTCATAGTCAGAAGAACTACTTCTCAATAAATGATATTGCAAATCCTCCGCCACGTGCCATTGTCATTGAGAGGACATCCGATGATGTCACTGCTTTCTTCTCAATTACGTATGCCTGAGGGTTCTCCTTGTAGTCTGCATCTGCAGCGTCGGAGTAGATTGTTGCCTCATATGTCTTGCCCTCCTCGAGGAAGTTCATAGGAACCTCAAGAGTGCGTTTCTGATCGTCAGTCACACCACCGCAGAACCACTGTCCGTTCTTCTTACCCTGGCGAGCTACAACCACGTACTCACCCGGCTCTGCAAGAAGATATTTAGACTGGATCCAGTCGATATCCACGTCCTTGATGAACTGGAACGCGTCCATGAACTTAGCGTAGTGCTCAGGAAGGTCTGCAGCCATCTGGAGAGGTGACGACATAGTCACATAAAGTGCGAGCTGATTAGCAATAGTTGCATTTACCCATGAATTGTTGCGGCCATCTGTCACAGAAGCAAGGTCCATAACAAAGATACCAGGAGTGTAATCCATCGGACCACCGTTAAGACGAGTAAATGGAAGGATAGTCACGTGATGAGGCATTGTACCTCCGAAAGCCTGATACTCTGTACCACGTGCAGCCTCAGCACCGATAAGGTTAGGATATGTACGGCAAAGTCCTGTCGGGCGTACCATCTCATGACCGTTGAGCATTACCTTATGCTCAGCAGCCTTCTTCACTACATACATATAGTGATTGATCAAAGACTGGCTGTAGTGATGCTCACCTGCAGTCACGATATCACCCACATAACCGCTCTTGATAGAGTTGTAACCATACTTGTCCATGAAGTCAAGAGCCTGATCAAGATGGCGCTCATAGTTGCGCACAGATGAAGAGGTCTCGTGGTGCATCATAAGACGAACACCCTTTGAATGAGCATACTTGTTAAGAGCAGCTACATCAAAATCAGGATACGGAGTTACGAAATCGAAGACATAGTCCTTGTTGCAGTTAGCCCAGTCTTCCCAGCCTTCATTCCAGCCCTCTACAAGTACCTGATCAAAGCCGTGCTCAGCAGCGAAATCAATATAACGACGAACCTTCTCGTTATTTGCCGAGTGACGTCCGTTAGGAGTTGCAGAAGCATAGTCAGTCACACCAAGCTGCACAGATGCAAAATCATCAGTATAAGCCCATGAGCCCTTTCCTGAGATCATTTCCCACCATACGCCGATATATTTCACTGGCTTGATCCAATCTGTGCTCTCAAGAGCGCAAGGCTCATTAAGATTGAGGATAAGACGTGATGCGAGCTGAGCTGTTGCACTTGGGGCCACCTGAATTGTACGCCAAGGTGTGTTGCATGGAGTCTGCATACGACCCTTCCATCCCTGTGCGTCAGGAGTAAGGTGTGAAGTGAATGTGAATGTCTTAGGATCAAGCTCGAGGTGCATACACGGATAGTCAAGAAGAGCAGCCTCATGAAGGTTGATGTAAAGACCGCTGTCTGTACGCATCTGGAGAGATGTCTGCACACCATTTACAGAGAATGGAGTCTGCGAGTCATTGCCGCAGATAGACTCAGGCATCTTGGAAGCAATCTCTGATAGACGGCTCTCAGTGAAGTTATACTCCTGAGTATCATAGTCTCCAGGAAGCCACCAAGCGGTATGGTCACCGGCAAGAGCAAACTGAGTAAGCTCCTCCTTGATTACAAAATAGCTGAGGTTCTTCTGGTAAGGAAACTCGTAGCGGAAACCGAGACCGTCATCATAAAGACGGAAACGGATAGACATCTTCTTCTCAGAAGAAGGCTGTACGAGGTTTACGAGAAGCTCATTGTAATTATTGCGGATCTCTGACTCCTCACCCCATACTGGCTTCCAAGTCTCATCGAAAGATGCTGTCTCAACGCTCTCAACAGCGAAACCGTCATGGAATGAATATTCTGGCTGACGATCATCCTTAGAGATTGTGCCATCAGCATTATAAACAAGTTTCTGAGCCTTGAGCACACCACGCATCTGGAATCCAAGATCAGAAGGAAGGATTACCTGCTGATCGCCATAGTTAAGAGTGTACTGAGGTGTACCATCTGCTGTAAGATGGAAGGTCATTTCCATGTTACCTGATGGAGATGCAAGGGTCTGCACATCGGTTACCGGGCCCTGCTTTGGGGCACAGGCTGCAAAAAGGAGTACAGTTGCGATTGCTGTTAGTATTTTCTTCATATTTTAGTGTTTTTGTTTTTTGTTAAAGATCCTTCGCTTCGCTCAGGATGACAGTGGAAGATCAGGATGACAGTGGAAGATCAGGATGACAGTTACTTTTTATACTCTACGATAAGGACACTCTGAGGAGCGACAACGGTTGCATCGGACACCTCGCAAGGCTCGCCTGTAACCACATCAAATCCACCTGTGAGGCCTTCTGAGATCTCAGAATAATATGTCCAAGGCACATTCTTAGGCTCACCTGAGTTATTCACATAGACGAACACAACGTCGGTATCATTGTAACGGAAATATCCGTAAGTATTATCACGAGTGATGAAGTGCATTGTCTTACCGTTGTGGATGACGTCTTTTGTCTTTCTCCACTGGAAGAGGTGGCTTACATAATTGAAGAGATCTGCAGCCTGTCCCTTAGGCACCTTAAGACCATCTGTATTCCTTGTCGCATTCGCACGTCCCTCAGCTGAGAAGAGGTCCATTTCATCTCTTGGCCATCCGCCCGGGAAGTCAACACGAAGACCACCGTGACCCATAGAAAGGTCGCAAGATGTGAACATGAGCTCATCACCTGCGAAAATCTGAGGATATCCACGCATAGTAGCCATCATCGCCATTGCAATCTTCACACGGTTAGGATTCTTGCGAAGAACATCACCTAGACGGTCTGTATCATGATTTCCTGGGAAGATCATCATATTCGAAAGGTCGTGGTATACGAAGTCGTGTGAAAGAATGTCGTACACGCGAACCATACCCTGGCCCCAGCCGCCCCAATCATCGTTAAGACCGGCGCGAAGCGCATCATGAAGCGGGAAGTCCATCACAGACTTAAGGTGCGAGTCAAAACCATCCTTATTAGCGTTGCCACCCTGCCAGTAAGCAAGTTGAGGAATTGAAGATGTCCATACCTCACCAACGATATTGAAGTTCGGATACTCGTTCATCACTGCTGCACACCACTCAGACATAGGATCCTTCTCATTATATGGATAAGTATCCACACGGAATCCATCAAGACCAGACCACTCGATCCACCAGATCGCCCACCGCTTGAAGTAGTTAAGCACGTATGGGTTATCAAGGTTCATATCCACCATTGACTTGTCGAACCAGCCGCTCTCCTGGATGTAAAGATCCTTCTTGGAAGCGTTAGGGTCCATATTGGTAGAGAAGGCGATATTAGAACCAGTGTAAGTATCGAAGACATGGTACCAATCCTTGAAAGGAGTATCCTGCATCCACCAGTGAGCGGAACCGGCATGATTAGGAACGATGTCCATGATAATCTTAAGATCCTTCTCGTGTGCCTTATTTACATACTCCTTGAACAGATCATTGCTACCAAAACGTGAGTCGATGTGATAGTAGTCTGTACATGCATATCCGTGATATGAGTGCTCAGGCTGGTTATCCTCAAGAAGCGGAGTACACCAGATTGCAGTAGCTCCAAGCTCGCTGATATAATCAAGATGATCGATAATACCCTGAATATCACCGCCATGGCGTCCGAAGAGTTCATGACGTGCATACTTATCAGCTGTGTCATCAGTTGAGTCATTTGAGGTATCACCGTTTGCAAAGCGGTCAGGCATGATAAGGTAAATCATATCTGCAGCAGTAAAGCTCTTACGCTCTGCAGAACCTTCCTCACGCGCAGCAATCTCGTACGGATATTTGAATGATTCTCCATCCTTCGAGAAAACAATGTAGTATGTGCCTGGCTGTGCATTTGCAGCGATCTTCACATCTACAAAAAGATAGTTAGGGCTATCAGCCTTGTTTACCTTAGCTACAGAAATACCGCTTCCGCCCTCGATAGACACATTATACTCTGAGACATTCTCTCCCTGTACCAGAAGCTGAAGAGGCATCTTCATGCCTATCCACCAGGAGAGCGGCTCAACGCGAGTTACCTGCTGAGCTGTTGCATCAGCTACTGCAGATGGGTCAAATGCAGAACTGGAACATGCAGCAAATAGTGTTACTGTCAATAAGGATACTAGTATATGTCTCATTGTTGTTTAATTTTATATATAAGATTCTTCACTTCGTTCAGAATGACACTTCGTTCAGAATGACGTTATTGTCATCCTGAGCGTCAGCGAAGGATCTACTCAGCAGTAATTTCGTATGACCAAGGAGCTTTAAGTTCTGCCTTTACAGTTACCTTGTTATTTGGAAGAGTACGTGTAAATACGAGAGTGCTGTCCTCTGTAGAAACAACCTCAAACTTACCACCCTTGTCACCTGCAGCAAGAGCTGGGTTCTCGTGACGGGTCTTGATCAACTCCTTATAGAACTCGAAGTACTCATTCTTCTCCCAAGCCGGGATAGGATCCTTCTCAAAGAACTGGAATCTCTTGTTCCATCCCATCTCCTGACCTGTGTAGATAAGAGGCTGACCGCTAGGAAGGGTGAAAGTAAGAACAGCCATCAACTTAGCTGCGTCACCCATTCTCTCGAACTCTGTTCCTGCCCATGAGTTCTCATCGTGGTTAGATGTAAACATAAGACGGAAAGCATCTGCAGGCTGTCTCTCTGCATCTTTAGCGATATACTCAAGAAGTTCCGGAATATTCTTCTCGCCACGTGCTATAGCATTGAGCATGTGGTGAAGTTCCCAAGCATATGAAGAGTTAAAGCCTGAAAGTGAGTGAAGCTTAGGCTCCTCACCCTCAGCAAGCATATACATTCCAGGATAGTCAGCACGAAGAGCTGCGATAGTCTCCTGCCAGAACTCGAGTGGAACCTCGCAAGCCATATCGCAACGGAATCCGTCGATACCCTTCTCCATCCAGAAGCGCATTGCACCTGCCATACCCTGCCATACATCCTTGTTCTCGTAGTTGAGGTTTGCAGTGTCTGACCAGTCTGCAGTAAAGGTTGTCTTACCTTCCTCGTTTCTCTCGTACCACTCTGGAGCACGCTCTGTTGTCCATACTGCATCTGGAGAAGTATGATTTGCAACACAATCGATCACTACGCGAAGTCCGAGACGATGAGCCTCAGCGAGGAAAGCCTCGAAATCAGCCATTGTACCGTACTCCGGATTGATGTCACAGTAATCCTTGATAGCATAATAAGAACCGAGGGTACCCTTACGGCCCTCCACTCCGATCGGGTGGATAGGCATAAGCCAAAGGATATCGATTCCGAGTTCCTGCAAACGGGGAAGCTCTTTCTGAGCGGCAGCAAATGTTCCTTCCGGAGTGTACTGACGCACGTTCATTTCATATACGACACAGTTCTCAAGTGGCTGCTGAGCTGGTTTCTGAGCACATGCAGCAGCTACTGCTACTGTCAGGATTGCTATTAGTATTCTTCTCATATTTCAGTGTTTTTATTATTCTTCTGCCAGGATAGTTGCTGAAGTAGCAGAGGCTTTAACCTTATTGCCAGTGAAAGCACCGAGGCCATCAACATCTGCCTTACCATTTTCTGCAAGGACAATATACTTACCCTCAGGAATCTCTACCTGCACCTTCTTCTTTGATCCGTTAAGTACCACAGTAAGAGACTTAGCTGAATCGATTCCCTCAAGGCCATTGATGCGGAATGCCACCACACATGGGTCATTCACATCGATGAACTGAAGCTTCTCACGAACAAGCTCAGCATCTCCAAGGCAGAAACCTGGGTGAGCATGACGGATTGCTGCAAGAGATGCATAATAATCTACAAGGTCCTTATATTTTGTCTTGTAAGTCCAATCGATTGCATTGATTGCATCTGGCTTATTGTAGCTGTTCTTCACTCCCTGCTTGTGGCGATAGACTTCCTCACCATTGAAGATGAACGGAATTCCCTGTGAAGTATAAACTGCTGTCTGTGCAAGTTTTACCATCTCAAGACGTTTCTTCTCAGAAGCCTTGGTCGCCTCCTCAAGACGATCGCGGAGACAATGATCATCGTGGCAGCTGACATAGCTCACGTGCTGGAGCGGATTGTGAGTCCAGCGTTCTACAGTTACCTGCGGATGCTGAACTCCACCTGCGATACCGAAATGTATATTCTCCTTGTTTCCAGCAACTGCGTCCATAAAGCCGGCATTTTCACATCCGAGAGGTCCACGAACGGCGTCGCGGATATTGTCGCTGAATGCACCGACCTTATTAAGCATATGAGTATTGACCTTCAAAGCGATCTCTTCTGCAGGTAATGCAGGAGCCATTGCAGCCCAACCCTCGCCGTAGAGTACAACATCAGGGTCAATTGCATGTAGGCGCTCGCTGATTTCGTTCATTGTCTCGATATCGTGGATAGCCATGAGGTCGAAACGGAAACCATCGATATGGTACTCCTTCATCCACCACTCGAGAGATTCGATCATATATTTACGGAACATAGCCTGCTCTGAAGCAGTCTCGTTGCCACAACCTGAACCATTATAGAATGAGCCATCCTCTGCCATGCGGTAGAAATATCCCGGCATTGTACGCTCAAAACCTGTCTTTGATGCGTCTGTTGTATGGTTGTAAACAACATCAAGAATCACACGGAAGCCAGCAGCGTGAAGAGACTGAACCATCTGCTTGAACTCTTTGATACGAGTCACAGGATTGAATGGATCTGTTGAATACGAACCCTCAACTGCGTTGTAGTTGAACGGATCGTAACCCCAGTTGTACTGATTGTTCTCCAAATGCTCCTCATCAACTGTAATGAAGTCTGTCGAAGGAAGGAGCTGAACATAAGTCACACCTATCTCCTTAAGATGATCGATACCTGTCGCAAGGCCATCAGGGTTCTTTGTTCCCTGCTCTGTAAGAGCAAGATATTTACCCTTATTATTGATTCCTGATGTCTGATGAACCGAGAAATCACGGTGGTGCATCTCATATACGATGATGTCAGAAGGCTTGATCTCAGGGCTCTTGTCCTCTGCCCATCCTTCAGGATTCGTCTCTGTCCAATCAATGACAGCACCGCGCCATCCGTTCACGCCCACAGCCTTTGCAGCGATACCGGCTGTTTCCTGCAACCACTCTCCAGCATGCTTGACCTGGAATGCATAGAAAGCTCCCTTCACGTCCTCGTTGACAGCAACTTTCCACAAGCCATCCTTGCCAAGCTTCATATCCATAGTCGCAAAAGCAAGTGTATCAGAAGCAGAATGATAGAGCTTCACCTGGGCTGCCTCAGCTGTAGGAGCCCAAACGGAAAACTCTGTATTGTCGCCATTATATACGCACTCTTCAAGCGGAGCCTGAGGTATAGATTCTACGCCTGGCTCAGCACACGAAGCGGCCATAGCAAGTGCCACTGCAGACATAAATATCAGTTTTTTCATATTATTTCCAGTCTACCAAGAATATAAATTCACCCTCCTTAAGAGTTGGGGTATGATTTGCACCTGTCCACACCTCACTCTTATTAAAGTAGTTGTACCAAGTACCACTGTGTGGAAGTTCCACACTGATAGCCTGGCTACCCTTTCCGAAGTTTGCGAAGATTGCGATATTCTTACCATCAACAGCATTGAAGAGGTACTTGCCAGGGAAATTACTTGTGCTCGCATACCAACGGAACGAAGCATCTGAATCGAAGAAACGAGGATTTTCCTTACGGAACTTAAGAAGGGCCGCATAGGTATCATATAGTCCCTTACGTGCAGGTACAGCCATGTACTCTGCTGTCTTCACCGGTTTCTCACCAGTACGTCCGTTCTCCTCAATCGAAATATCATATCCGATTTCACCGAACTGCCAGATCATCTTTGGACCAGGAACGGTAAGGAAGAAAGCTGCGTTAGCACCGGCACGACGCATAGCTACAGCAAACGGATCGTCAGGATTTGTATTTCCACCACCAGTGCCACCAACAGATGGCGCAGCAGGAGCAGCGCTGCCAGCAGTCATAAGCCAAACTGTCTGTGCACCGAGTGAGAAGTAGATATCATATGTTCCGGCTGCAGGAACTGCCATATCCTGTGAAGCAGCTCCGAGAGTCATGACATAACCAGTATTCAAAGGCAACTTGTATCCCTTTGATGAGGCGCCATAGTTGAATGCATCGTTCCAGACATTATTACCGCGGATCTTGAACATATCTGTAGCAGTAAATGTCACATTCTTCGCAACGAAGAAGGCTCCCTGAGCAGTCATAGTGATGTCAGGCTTTGTTCCCCACTCTGTAAGGGTTCCACAAATGCCCCAAGTAACAGACGAGGCATCTGCTGCAGCGCCGTAGCAGGTACGTTCCTCATCATGGCTCTCCATGTAGCTTACCCATCCGCCATATTTGCCAGACTGGTACGAGCCTGAGAAGTCACCGTTTCCACCTGACATAGAAGTACGGTATGAACCGTTCATGTTTCTCCAAAGCTGGATACCGTGATCTGCAAGAACAGACTCCTCACTCCAGTCAGCAAGATGCTCGAAAATCACGACGGCATCCTTGTTCACTGACCAGACATAATCCGCATATCCCTTGAGTATGTTCACACGTGACTGATCGTAACGGCTCCATGCAGCAAGATCACCGAGAGTATTGTTTTGGGTAAAGCCCTTTGTAAGGTCGAAACGGAATCCGTCCACATCGTACTCAGTAAGAAGATACTCAAGGCTCTTCTTCACCATCTCCTTAACCATCGGATTCTCATGGTTCATGTCATGGAACACATTGAACTCGTGCTTAGCCACAGCATTGAACCAAGGGTTGTTGTCAGTAGTATTGCTTTTTGAGCTATCCCACCACATCTTAGCCCATGTATGGTTACCTGTAGCATGGTTATATACAACGTCGACAAGAACTGCAATACCGCGAGCGTGACACTCATCAATGAACTCCTTGTACTGCTCACGGGTTCCGTACTGCTTGTCAAGGGCAAACCAATGGTTAGGATCATATCCCCAGCTGAGGTTACCGTCAAACTCCTGGATAGGCATAAGCTCAACAGCTGTCACACCAAGGTTCTGGATGTAATCAAGCTGAGACATTGCACCTGCGATATCCTTGGTTGCAGAGAAATCACGGAAATGCATCTCATAGATTACAAGGTCATTCTTATCAGCCACCTTGAAATCCTTATGCTTCCAAGCATACTGCGGCTTCTGAATCTGGAATGCAGAAACGAGCTGTCTTGCACCTTCAGGGAAGTCAGACACCCAAGAAATATATCCGTCATTCCACTGATCATAAACAATCTCCGTATATGGATCGCTGACGAAAGTATCAGCTCCTGATTCATTTCCGAGACGATACTGGAATCGATACTCCTTGGTTGGATCAAATCCATCAAGCTTGATCCACCAGCATCCTGCAGAATTATCTCTGAACATCGAGCCTTCCTTCACGCGCTCCCAGTTGTTCCAGTCTCCTACGATATAGCAATATTTATGGCTCTGGCCCTTTGTATCCTTATCATAGAGTACGAAAGTTACAGAGTTATCCACATTATAGTTGATGCCATATTTCAGACCGTTGTCCATAGGTCTGACCACTACTGGATGAGGTTCAAACGGAACAAGAATATTCTTGTCGTCGATGATACCCTCAAAGAAATGGTCCTCAGCCTGCACCTTCTTGGTACCATCCTCGTTACGAACGACAATACCGATACCATTTACTGCAAGATCTCCACTCTCGAACCACTCTCTGATAGACGGTTCCAATGCAAGAGTGTAGATATTATCAGCCTCTTTCTTAAGCTTGTTCTTCTCAAAATTACATTTTTCCCACTGAGAAGGATCATCTGCTTTAGGCCATTCTGACATCACGCGATGCCACTCTCTATATTCATCCAATACACCGATGTGGGCATATAAATCACCAGAGTGGTTATAAAGATCTGAGGTCGAAGGAACCTTGACATAAATCTTTGCTGCGTAGTCCGCATTAAGAATCTCCGGCGCGATGCTGAAGCCATCAGGCAGAGAAGACAGCTCTAAATCTGTACTTCCTCCACCTGTGTTTGTTCCTGCAGCCTGGGTCACCTTAACAACGACAGGAGCCGATCCAGAAGCCTTGAACACCAACTCAGTGCTACGCTCCTGAGGAGTGTTTGCCTTAACTGAAACCTTGATTGTTGTAGAACCATTTCCGATGCTACGAGATGGAGTACACCAAGCTGTATTTGCAGTTTGTGTGAGAGTCCATGCTCCTGAAGAGGTAATGGTAAGAGTCTGTGTTTCAGCATCTCCAGAGAACTCTAAAGAGGTTGGATTTACTGCTAGATTAGACTCAAGAGTCTTGTTACATCCTACAGCTACCAGAGCTATAGTCATGATTATAAAAAGGATTCTTTTCATTAGTAAAATAGTATTTATCAATCGTTGAAACCAGCGGTCCGGTCAGGGGCCGCTGGCTTGATATTAGTTAGCTGGTTTGGTTCCAGGAGTCAAGAAGTAAGCCTTTGTCTTGTCACCATTAAGATAGACATCATAAGTTCCAGCAGGAACCGAGATATCTGCTCCTCCCTGTGTAACACTAAATCCAGAAGTTGAATTACTGAATGTTCCTCCACGATTGGTAGACCATGAGCCTGTATCAAATTTAAGTTTGGAAGCTGTTGTAAGCTTAAAGTTCTTAAGCACATAGAAACCATTCTCAGACGTCATCTTTGCATTATCAGTTACTCCCCAACTATTGAACTCACCACGAAGATACCATGTCTCATTCAACGGTGGCTGAGGTGTGCCATTCTGTGCTGTAGAAATATCCTTACCTGGTTCCATCACATAGATTCTCAGTTTTGCAAGATCGAAGTAGATATCGTATGTACCAAGCTCAACTGTGATATCACAAGAACCGCCATCAGACCATACATCAGTGTAATGATTCACAGCTACCGATCCTGCGTTCTTTGTACCATAATTGGCAGAATTGTCCCATGTACCTGCCTTACGAACCTTGAACTTTCTATTTTCAGCATCTGTAAATTGAACATTGCGGGCAACATACAACTTCTGAACAGGTGTAGTATACATCATGATGTCAGTTGTCCAGTTGTTATTTACTCCAATAACACCATAAATAGACTGCTCTTCCTTAAACTCTGGCTCCTCTGGCTCTGGAGCAGATGGAGTCTGACCAGGAGTAAGACCTTCGTTCATTACATAGAACTTGTCCAAAGTCTTCGCAAGATAGATATCATAAGTTCCTGCAACAGCGACCTTGATGTTTCCAGAACCTGGTGCAGCGGCGTACTCTGTGTTTGGAGCAACAGGATCTGTAGAAGAAGTTGTTCTCTCTGTACCCCATGTACCATTTGTACGGAACTTGAACTCGTCAGAAGTTGTCAAGGCTACTTTCTTTGCAACGAGCCAATCGCCTTCTGCAACCATGTTGATGTCAGCCTTGTCAGCCCAATTGGTAATTGTACCTACAAGTCCCCATACATCATCTGTAGGTGTTGGAGGGGTAGGAGGAGTTGCACCACCGCCGACAGCCTCAGAAATAGGCTTGCCAGGAGTCATGATATAAACCTTAGATGCTTTAAGATCGAACCAGATGTCATAAGTACCGGCAGCGAGAGTCATGTCGCCGGAACCACCTGAACAAACAAGGTCATAAACATGATCAACCTCTACAGGGCCTGCGGCTGCAAGACCATAGTTGGCTGCATCATTCCACTCGTTGTTTGCACGGATCTTGAAACCACCTGCAGGCATATCGACCTTGTATGCTACGAAGAGGCCCTCGGTAGCAGTCTTGTACATTGTGATGTCTGGAGCAGCCCAATTGTTCACAACACCTACAATACCCCACTCTGAAGCCTCAGGAGCTGCGCCACCACCAGGATATGAACCATCGTTGATGAACCATGCCTTAGAGTTAGCCTCGTCAAGGTAAACATCGTAAGTACCCTCTGCGATAGAGAAGTTCTTACCGTTTGCAACCAAAGCAAGTTCTGTGTTTACAGTGATCTGTACAGGCTCTACATCGCCAGGAGCTCCGAGGTTTACATCCCAGCCGCCGTCCTTGCGGAACTTGACCTGACCTGAAAGCTTAACACCCTTAGCTGCGAGATAAGTACCGTCAGAAGCGAGCATTACATCCGCCTGCTCTCCCCAATTGTTATACTCACCTACAAGTCCCCAGCCAGTAACAGCAGGAACCTCTGGCTCTGGTTCTGGCTCTGGCTCTGGAGCAGCAGCACCATAATCACCCTTGCTAAGCTCGTAAGTGATTGCGCCATAGTTGTTCATATTGAGGTATACGCGGTAGTTACCTGCCTTAATATCAATATTTCCACCAGCAGTAGTAAGAACATCACCTTCAATACCGTAAGCGACATCCCATGCACCATCAAGACGGAATTTGAATCCACCATCAGCTGGGAACTCAACGTCTGCATAGAATTTCTGCTTCTTAGCATCGAAGTTCATCACTACATCAGCACCCCAAGAGTTGAAATCACCGATTACTCCGATCTGATCGAAGCCGATAGTCTTGGTCAAAAGAAGAGTACCCTTCTCAAATGAGAAATGATAGAAACGCTTGCTATAGTGCTTGAGGTCCTTAGAACCACCGCCATTGATGAGCTGAGTCTTTGCAGCCTCTGGCTCATAAGTAGCAGCCTCGTCACCACCCCAGTTGCATGTATCATCCCAACCGGCAACGCCAGTAACCTTCCAACCATTGGCGGCCTTCTCACCGAAGTCGATAACTCCCTGATAAACAGCGTCATCACCAACAAAGTCGAAGAAGTACTGAGTCTTGTCATGACTCCATCCGCAATAGTCACCGATAACCCAAACCTTAGGATAAACCTTCTCGGCAGCAGTTACAGTAACAGTGACTGCGATAGGCTCAGAATATACCTTAGGATAAGAAGCTACAGAAGAACCGGCATAAAGAACTGAACCGACATAGAACTTAAGCTCAGTAGGCTGTCCTTCTGGAACCTGAAGATCATTGAAAAGGACTCTATTAAGGTCCTCATATGTTAGAGTAGCCTCAGTTTTATCAAGTCCTGAAAGGATTGTAACCTTCGGACTGGTCTCATCTAGTGCAGCCTCCAAAGAGTAGCTGATCTGTGTAGGCGCACCGTAGTCAGCAGCCTCCCAAGAGAAGCTGACTGTCTCCTGCTGGTTTGTTGCAGAAATTGCAATCTCATTCACTTCGAGTTCATGCAAAGAAGCAGGAACTACGTTCTCAGGAGATGCAATCTGCACAATCTCAGGAGTCTGGCAGGCAGCAAGAAGACCTGCTGCAGCTGCAAACGAAAGAATGTATTTTGTAATTTTCATATGCTTAATACATTAAATTACTATCTGCCTGCGTAACCAGGATTCTGAACCAGATCAAGATTTGTTGCAAGCTCAGTTGATGGAATTGGGAAGATGTTCATATGCTCGCCAAGATCTACATTACCCTGGAAAGAACCACCCTTGAATGGCCAAGGGAAATTCTTGCTTGTATACTTTCCATAACGAACAAGGTCAGTACGACGATGGCACTCCCACAAAAGCTCACGAGCACGCTCTGCGATAAGGAAGTCCTCGTCGATAACAGCAGGAGCAGCGACACCAGCACGTGCAGCAAGAGCAGCAACCTGTGCAGAAGCGTCACCACCGGCATGCATACATGCCTCAGCGTAGATAAGATGGATTTCACCAAGACGGATGAGTGGGAAGTCGATATCACTATACTTCTGCGAGCTTGCAATTTCAGCGTATTTATCAGCAGTGCCGTCATGAGGAATGTTGCTGAACTTGTAGCAAGACCATCCAGCTGTAAACACTAGAAGATCTGCATCAGTCATCTCTGTGCGACCCTTGTTAATAAAACGCTTTCCACGCGCATCAGCACAATCATATGTACCTGCAGCATAGTCTACATTAGAAACGTTAAAATACTTCGAGATAAAGTCACCAGAGATACGGTTTCCAGACCAGCCATCACAAGTTCCTGTCAAATAGACCGGGCCATCATCAGCATTAAGCGATCCGCAAGTAAGGTAAGTTGTACCACCCCATGACTGAGTGTAATTTCTGTCATATGATGCAGCAAAAAGGAACTCACCTCTTGCATCAGGATTCTCACCATTATCACCACGGAAAAGTTCGTCATGAGTAGGAGCAAGCTTATATGGCAACTGATAAATCTTCTCACAAGCTGTCTTTGCCTCAGCCCACATTGCTGTACCTGTGTAAACCTCAGCATTCAAATAAAGACGTGCAAGAAGACCAAGGCATGAACCCTTGTCAGCACGTGGATAGCAAGCCTGAGCTGCAGGCATTGCGCTCTCTGAAGAAGCAAGATACTCGAGCTCGCTTACAACATAGTTGAAGATCTCAGCACGAGGAGCCTGTGGAGGGTTGTATCCACCACCGAATGGGGAGTCTTCAGTAGAGAATGGAACATTTCCGAAAGAGTCAATAAGTGCCCAGTAGAAATATGCACGAAGGAAACGAGCCTCAGCACGGAATCCATGGATCTTAGCCTTAAGTTCATCGCTTACACCTCTCTGAGAAAGTTTCTCATCTGAAGTCTGACGCAAATACTCATTAATATATGAGATACCCTGAAGAGCACGTACATAAACGGCATAAACAGCATCATTAAGCACATCACCTTTCCAAGTGTTTTTGTTAAGGTCATTTACCCATGCATCTGGCCAAGCATTCTTGGCAGCATCAGTGGTAACCTCCTGAGTACTCCAAAGACCACGAATAAACTCCGAAGCACCCTCATCAGCAACCTTAAGGTCCGTAGTGTTATTAGAAACCAGCTGGAAATAGAGTTTGGTCAATCCAGAAAGATAACCAGCCTCATCTGCTCCATAGGCTGTCTCCGATGTAACATCGGTCGGATTCAACGGAATGGTGTTGAGATCACCGACGCAGGCAGTGAGCATCACAGATGCCGCAACTGCTGATAAAATATTCTTGATATTCATTTTCATGTTGATTCCGATTAGAAGTTAACGTTCAAACGGATAGAGAATGTACGTGGTCTTGGCCAGAATGAGTTGTTGATACCTGAAGTATTGTCTGTCTCAGGATCGACACCCTTAAACTTGCTAAGAATAAATGCATTCTGACAAGATGCTGCTACACGGATATTTCCGCCCCAGTTACCGATCTCTCTGAATGTGTAACCAAGGTTGATGTCATCCATACGGAAGAATGAAGCATCCTCGATGAAGAGGTCAGTCATATACTGATATGTATCATTTACATCAGTAAAGCCTGTCTGCTTAACTACCTGAGCAAAGTTAGGAAGGTGTCCCTGGTTAGCATCAAAGTAGCTGGTTGAGTTCATTGCACCGAATGCGTTATAAACTGTGTAACCGATGTTTCCGTGACCATTGAATCCGAAGTCCCAGTTCTTGTAAGAGAGCTTTACATTAACTCCATAGTAGAAATCCGGATTAGGATCGCCTGCACAATAACGGTCAGCATCGTTGATGATACCATCCTCATTGCGATCTACGAAAGCATTCTGGATAGGCATTCCCTCAGAATCATAAAGCTGCTGGTATACATAGTAGCTATATGGAGCATTGCCCACCTGATGACGGCCAAGAACACGTCCTGTACCAGGGAGCCATGAAGCATCCATATAGAAATCAGCATCGTCAGTAGCATTAAGCTTAGTGAACTTGGTGTTCTGGAATGTACCGTTCAAGCCGATTGAAAGATGCCAGTCATTTGTCTGAACAGGAATGAAGTTGAGTGCGAACTCAAGACCCTTGTTCTGCATTGAACCGATGTTTGTAAGAATCTTATTACCAAAGTTAGAACCCATCGGAGTCATAACCTCGTTAAGGAGATCATCAGTGTTGCGGAGGTAAGCATCCACGCTACCTGTGATGCGGTCACCGAGGAAACCGAAATCAACTCCAACATTGTAAGTAGTAGTTGTCTCCCACTTGATACCTGGGTCATAAGCGGCTGGAGTATATACGAACTGATATACTGGAGCGCCTTTCTCATCATAACCCATTGGATATCTCTTATACTGGTCTGTTGAAAGACTATAGCGAGCAAGGTGTGCATACTCAGCAATACCGTCCTGCTGACCTGTTACACCGGCAGAAAGACGAAGTTTGAGCTGTGACACAGCCTTAACACCCTTAAGGAAGCCTTCCTCCTTGATGTTCCAAGCAAACGCTCCTGAAGGGAAGATACCCCAACGATTTGCCGGAGCAAAGCGTGAAGAACCGTCAGTACGAAGAGAAGCTGTGAAGAGATACTTGGAAGCGATTGAGTAGTTAACACGACCATAGAATGAAACGAGGTAGCTCTCCCATCTCCACCATGGATAACCGCCTTCCATTGGCTTCAACTCATCTGTAACGTTGAAATAAGACTCATCGTGTGACATACCGAAGAAGTGCTGCCAAGAATAACCGGCCATCACGTCAAGGTTGTGGATGCCCCAAGACTCATTATAGTTAGCGTAAGCCTCAAGAGCTGTACTCTTACGCTGCTGATATCCAGTAGAATACTGACCTATGCCAGGCTTCTCACTATCACCCCAAGCCTGGAATGAGCCAGGGTTTACACCTGACTTAGAGTTTGACTCTGACCAGTCGATTGAAGCGTTTACATTGAATTTGAGAGCCTCAAGGCCATGAACCTTATATTCAAGACCTGCACTACCGATGAAACGGCCAGTCTTGGCATTGCTCCAATCATCATAAAGAAGTGACATAGGACCTACTCCAAGTACAGAGTTACCAGCGAACACGCCGTTAGCCTCATTAAATGTACCATAGTTGAAGTAACCGTTACAGATGTCTGTATTTACTGTACCATCCTCATTTCTGAAGTATGGATCCTGTGTAGGATTGTAGAAAGCAGCACCACCTACTACACCACCGTTAGTGTAGTTTGAGAATGTATATACACCCTTTGCATTAAGATTGAGGGTGAGGTGCTTGTCAAAGAAGTTAGGATTCAAGCTTACATCAGCAGTTCCTCTGTCATAAGTAGAGCCGATGAGTGTACCAGCCTGATCTGTGTAACCGATAGAAGCGCGGTAAGGCATACGGTCCTTGACATTTCCGTTTACGCTTACGTTGTGGTCATGGCTGATTGCAGTCTTGAACACAAGATCCTGATAATCAACATCCTTCTCACCAAGACGCTTCTGGATGACAGCATAGTGAAGAGGATAATTCTCAGCAGTGAACGTTTCACCGATAAAATCACGGAACTCGCCTGGAGTCATGACTGGAAGTTTCTTGGAGTTCTGCTGTACGCTCATGCTACCGCTGTAAGAAACCTGAGGCTTGTTGCCCTTACCCTTCTTTGTTGTGATCATGATGACACCGTTAGATGCACGCGAACCATAGATAGCAGCTGAAGATGCATCCTTAAGGATTGTGAAAGACTCGATGTCATTAGGGTTGATCATATCAAGAGGGTTGGACATACCCTTACCAGCATCGCTGGCGATTGGAACTCCATCAATGATGATGAGAGGGTCATTTGACGCGTTGAGGGAAGCTGCACCACGGATACGGATTGTAGAACCCGAACCAGGGCCACCATCACCAGGAGTGATAAGAAGGCCAGGAACCTTACCCTTAAGCATGTCCTGAGTGTTTACCATCGCACCGCGATTGAGCTCTTCGCTCTTGATTGCAGTAACGGAACCTGTCATGTCTTCTTTTCTCACAGAACCGTAACCGATAACCACTACCTCATCGAGGAACTGAGTGTCCTCAGAGAGTGTCACAGTCTTTGGGAGCTGAGAAGCCACAAAAGTCTGAGTCGCATAACCGATGCAGCTTACTTCTACAACGGCATTCGCGCTAGAGACTGTAAGAGTATAGTCACCGTCAAGGCCAGTCGAAACACCGTTAGTGGTGCCCTGTTCAATAACAGTTGCACCAATAACAGGTCCGATTGCATCAACTACTACACCCTTCACCACATATCCGCCCTGGGCGAATACGGACGCTGCAGAAGTGCATAGAAGCACTAAAGCGGCGCATAGTGTCATTATTCTATTCATACGAATTTTGTTTGGTTAGTTGATATTTTCGTTATTTCTTTCCTTTGATAAAATACACGGAAACAGCACCACAGACCAGAAGAATTCCGGCTACGATGAACATATTCACCTGTGCACCACCAACAAGCTTCAAAAGGAAACCGCCACATGCTGCCGCAACAATCTGTGGCAAGCAGATAGTGCCGTTGAAGAGACCAAGGTATGTTCCGATATGGTCTCCTGAAAGCGAGTTAGTAAGAAGGGTGAATGGAATCGCAAGCATAGCAGCCCAAGCCACTCCGATAAGGAGGAATGACGCAAAGAGCATATACTGGTCGTGGATAAAGAATACAGAAGTGAATCCGATAGCTCCAAGAAGGAGGCTGACCACGTATGCAGTCTTGATGTTTTTGAACTTAGGAATTACAAGTGCCCAGAGAACTGAACCGACAGACTGAACTGCGAAGAGGATTCCCACCCAGTTTCCAGCTGTCTGATAGCCTTCTGACTTCACGTCTGTTGTGCCCCAGACTGTGTCAGAGATAGCTCCGTTAGTGTAAGTCCACATGTAAAGGAAGGCAGCCCAGCAGAAGAACTGTACGAGTCCTACTGTCCAGAATGCGCTTGGAGCTTTCTTCAGAAGAGTAAGCATTCCAGGAGCCTTTTCCTCTTTCTTGTCAGGATCAATACCATGGAATTCTGCATATTCCTTCGGCGGCATCTCCTTCACCTTGAAAGTTGTGTAGAGGACGCAAAGGATAAGAATTGCTGCTCCAACATAGAACGAGTACTTGACTGTGTCCGGAACCTGTCCCTCAGGAGCAGAGTTAGCAATACCGATCCAAGCGAAAAGGAACGGGAAGATAAATCCGACAAGACCTCCAGCGTTCACAAGGAAACTCTGGATAGAGTAAGCCTTACTCTTCTGTTTCTCTGTCACCATGTCGCCGACAAGCATCTTGAATGGCTGCATAGCCATGTTGATTGACGTGTCGAGGAGCATAAGTGCAATGAGGCCGAAAATCATCGCTCCAGAAACCGCCAGATTGAAGCTACCAGCGTTTGGAAGCAAGCACATTACAGCAATGGCGATGAGTGAACCGAGGAAAAGATAAGGGATACGACGACCGAAACGAGTCCATGTCCTGTCGCTGTATTTTCCTACAAGCGGCTGAACAATCATACCCATGAGTGGCGGAAGAATCCAGAAGAAGCTAAGATCATGCGGATCAGCACCAAGAGTCGCAAAGATACGACTGATGTTAGCGCTCTGAAGCGAGTAGGCAATCTGCACTCCGAAGAAACCGAAGCTAAGATTCCATAACTGCCAAAAGGTTAAATTAGCTTTTTGCATTGTATTTAGTTTAGTTTTATGTCGTTATATGGTTCGTAGTTTTCAAATATATGATATATATTTATAGGTATCACAAAACATTAGATGAATGGTGAAAAGAATTTGACGAACAGCCGGAAATGAAGGATGAAAAAATAAGTAAAATTGGCGCATTCGCGTAAAATTGTTATCTTCGGGAAGGTTTTTGGTCAAAAATTAGAATGAAACAGATAAAGATATCTTGGATAATACACCTATTTGCTGCACTTCATGCAGTGGTCGCATTCTCTTGTAGATTGGCAGGAATTGAGGATGAGTTGCTGCTTACCATTCTGACCATGACGATGATTCTGCTGATCTGTCGCAAGAGAGACATGAACATCGAGTTGACAGCAGCCAGCATTATAGTTGCGAACATTCTTGGATATCTGTTAGGTAATGCAGGAGCAAGATTATTCGCCATCGCATTCGATTCACAATATCTGATTCATCCACTAGCAACAGCTCTTACAACAGAGATCCTCGGTTGGAGTATTCTGCTTTTTTCAAAGATTTATAGAAAGGGAACACAGGAGACGGATCCAAAATCAGCCTCTTATCTTACCTGGCTCATTCTTGCAATGGTCGTCATCTTCTTCCTGAGACTGACATTTATCTTTGTCCTATCTGATAACTCATCTGTCTCAGAAGGCGCATCAGGAATGGGAACAATGATTCTTTCCAACAGTTTTTCATTAATCCTTCTGATCTGTGTAAACATCCTTTTTGTCTGGTCAACACGCCGCTCGTTAAAAGAGAAAAGCTCACAGTTCAAGTTCTTGATTCTAGCAGCTTTCACACTGATTGTCAGCTCAATCGAATCAGCCTTGATATTCTATGAACAGCCACAAGGAGCAACCATAGACACCGTACGAGAATTAGCTAGCCTATATCTGACATCCCTGATCGCGCAGATTACAATTTACTGCCTTGTATACATGGTAAACTACGCCATCACAGCTCAAAATAAGATGCTTAAAGAGAGAGGAAAAGCTAATGAAGCACAGTATCGTTATCAGATCCTCAAACGACAGTTGAACCCTCATTTCCTGTTTAATTCCCTCAATGTATTGGACTGTCTGGTGTGTGATGAAAAGACAGAACAGGCCAGCACATATATCCACAAACTGGCAGGTGTTTACAGGTATATGCTCAAGAGCGAGGAAGAACAGCTTGTGCCACTTGAAGACGAGCTGCAATTCGTAGAGAAATATGTCGATCTAATGACAGTAAGGTTCCCTGACGGACTCAAGGTAGAAATCGATATTCCAAACGAGCAGATGTCGCGATTCATACTGCCTTGTTCACTTCAGCTGCTGATTGAAAATGCGACAAAACACAATGTAATCAGCGCATCCAATCCACTCGTCATCACCATTAAAGCTGATAGTGAAAGCATCAGTGTGACCAATAATATAAGTCCTAAGGTAACTCAGGTTTCTTCTACTGGACTTGGACAGAAATACATCAGGCAGCAATACCTGAATCTCTGCGGAAAAGAAATTGCAATATCGCAGAACGAAACAGAGTATAAAGTTATTTTACCTTTAATATAAGTCTCTATGAAAGTACTGATTATCGAAGATGAGGTAATGGCTCAAAAGAGTCTGACAAGGGTACTGAAACAGAATTTTCCGGATATGGACATCGTAGCATATCTGGATTCGGTAAAAGGCGCAGTCGAGTGGCTCAGTCAAAATGGCAACTCGATTGACGTCATCTTTATGGATGTTGAACTCTCAGACGGAGTCTGCTTCGAGATATTCAAACAGGTTGAGATCAAGACAAACGTCATCATGACCACTGCCTATGACAGCTATGCCTTGAAGGCTTTTGAAGCAGGAAGCATTGACTATCTACTCAAACCAATTGAGGCAGAGCCACTTAAACGAGCTGTAGCAAGATGCCGCAAGAATGAAAGCAGAGTAAACATAGAGGCCTTGTTGAAGATGATAGGAGGAGGTCAGATCGGTTCCTCAGCGAGGGAATACAAAGAGAGGTATATTGTCAAGTTCAACGACCGCATAGTGCCGCTGAACGTTACTGACATCGCGTACATATATTCAGAAGAGAAGAACAACTACCTGGTCACAAACGACGGCCAGAAATACATTATCGACTCCTCTCTAGACGTAATGAACGAAGAACTGAATCCGGATGCTTTCTTCAAGATTTCTCGCAGCTGCATCGTCTCCATGAAATCTATAAAAAGCATCATCAAGCAGCCTGGTGGCCGACTCCGCATCATGACCCAGCAGGGATCCCACTTCGAAATGACAGTAAGCCGCTCTCGCGTCGATGACTTCCTCATCTGGCTGGAAAAATAATTTCATCCCATCCGCAAAATCGCCTATTTTACGGATATGTCCCACTAAATACATTAACCCATCCGTAAAACTGAGCTTTTTACGGATGGGTTTTCTGCAACATGTGCTATTCTGGAAATAATTCTTGCAGAACATGCAGTTCTAATCTCAATGTTCTCCTTAGTTGCTGATTTGTGGCATTGTACTTATTATGCAGTTCTTTTGCCACTTGGATTTTTTGCTCAGGAGTCAACATCATTAAACGAGCATTGTCAAAATTATCTGCTGCATACTTTGTTGCCAATGCGAAAAGCTCCTCATCAATAAGAAATATTTTATCACTCAGATGCTGAGCAATTTGACTAAATTGTTCAACGTTCTTCGTCAGAAGGCAAAAATAATTTCTAGCATCTCTAAATAATTGTTCACCAATATCAATCCTACAAAATGACGGAATAAAGACAACGTCATCAACAAACATTAGATTTTCCAGTAGTTTAACTTCACGGAATTTAGTAAGCTGGCGTGACTTATTAAACCCAATATCGCTAAGCCTGCGCGCTGGTAATAGAATCAAATGAGAAGCGAAATAAGCGCTCCCTCCTCCCCATGGATAATTAAATGGGGTAAACTCGGGATAGGCAACGTAAGCATTTCGATTTACATAAACGATTTCATTTCGAAGAGCTTTTAGTGTTTCTATTCCCCGTATCGATGCTTGAAATTTATTCCAATCAACAACAACGCCCATAGACCTATATATCCTAATTAGCCTCGCCTTAAAATCAGCAAATAATTTTAGGATGTCGTCTCGTAAACCTGCTGATATTAAATGAATGTGATTTCTCATTATTTCAAATGTCAAGATTTTCACCTTGCGATTCAAGATCGTTTCCACAGCCAATGCTGTCATAGCATTCTTCATTAGCTCATCCGAAGTGAACACATTCTCCATTATTGTCCCATCCGTATACAAATGCCAAAATGGTCCTTCCTCCTTAAACACTTGCTCACACATTGTTTCCTTCTCAATAAATGTTTTCATTTTCTCCCCTACATTTTAATTTGTTTAACTAATAATTTATCGTGACAGCCATAAAGACCTTATAAATTACATTTCAAAATACAGCATAGGTATACCAGGCATCCGAACAAAAGTATCGAATACCGAAGCTAACTGAACTTTTAAGTGGATTATTGTTAATAGCACCATAATCTTCAATCACTCACCTCAAATCCCCACAATCCGATCATGGGTAGCGAACTAGAACAGTTCTATCGTATCACAAATATACTTTTAAAGTTCTAATTCACAAGGACCGCGCATTAAATTATCTAAGGCCATCCGCAAAACAAGGCTTTTTACGGATAGGGATATCACAAAGCGTACTACTGTCCGTAAAACTGGCAACTTTACGGATGATAGATAATACTAAAGGCTGCTCTGAATGAATCTTCAGAGCAGCCTTTAGTATTTGAGACAGGGCCGAAGTTTATTTACGGCCGCTGGCAGCGATCATATTTGTGAGAGCTTCGTTGAACTCCTGCTGTGATACGAGGTCCTCGAGAGAGAGGTGCATACGGTAACGCCAATAGTGGCGTGGGTTTGCAGGAACATTGATTCGCTCATCATGCGGATTCTCGCGACGGAGTGCGCCATCCATTGAAAGCCAATCCTGAAGTGGAAGCACTGTAAGCATTGCTGGAGACCAGAGATGCTGCTCAAGAATCTGACGGCAGATCCATGGCTCGCAGAACTGAGGTGCCTCGCCCGGATTACCCATGAGCATATTCCAGAACTGCTGAGTCACTTCCTTATCCTCTTCCCACCATGCACGAACAGGATTCATATCGTGAGTCGAAGTCGTGCAGACTGATAGATATGGATAGTTGCAAGGATGTGCGAATGTCTCCTCTACAGACTTCGGCATACGTTGGATCTCAAGAGAAAGGATTCGGAGGTCAGCCATCACCTGAGGTACTGTAGCAGGAATCATTCCGAGGTCCTCACCGCATGCAAGCATTCCTGTCGAGTCAAGCAGAGCAGGAAGTTTCTGCATTGCCTTCTCCTTCCAGAACTGATTGTGACGATAATAGAAGAAGTCAGTGTAAAGTCGGTCGAAGGCACTGCGACGATATGCATCAAGGATGCTGTACGCATGAGTCTTCTTAGCACCGATCTTCGGATGGTAGTATCCTGGCTGGTGCGGATCCTCAATGAAGAGTTCTGTGTCTCCCACATTGAAGCCCTGGCCCTCAAGTTCAGATGCGGCATAAGGCATAGCCGGGCTGAAATATCCGTCGAGACCGCTCTTAGACCAAAGTGGAATCTGCCATATACGGAAGAAACCAAGGATATGGTCAATACGGAACGCATCGAAATACTCAGACATCTTGCTCAAACGAGCCTTCCACCAAGCATAGTCATCCTCTGCCATCTTCTCCCAGTTGTATGTCGGGAATCCCCAGTTCTGACCATCCTCTGCGAATGCATCAGGTGGTGCTCCTGCCTGTGAATCCATATGGAAGAGCTCAGGATAAAGCCATGCGTCAGCACTTGTGCGGCTGATACCGATCGGAAGGTCACCCTTGAGGACCACTCCCTTAGAGTGAGCATATTTGCAAACCTCAGAAAGCTGAGCATCGAGATGATACTGAACGAAGCACCAGAAATCTACAGCAGCCTTATTCTCCTGGCAGAATGCTGCAATCTTCTTTGCATTGTATTTCTTATGAGCCTTCCACTGAGTGAAGTTTGGAGTGCCGTTCATATCACGAAGCACACAGAATGCAGCATAAGGAAGGAGCCAGTGGCTGTTTGCTTCCATAAATGCCTGATAAGCCTTAGTAGCAGAAAGCTTCTCAAACTTCTTATCGAAAGCCTTTCTAAGAAGCTCAAGCTTTGCATTGTTCACTCTTTCATAATCAATCTGAGGAAGAGCATTGAGCTCAGCCTGAAGTTCCTTGTAAGCCTTGGTCACAGGAACGCCAGCTGCAGGAAGGTTGATGAACTGTGGGTGAAGAGCGAATGTAGAGTTTGCATTGTAAGGATATGAATCCTCCCATGTACCTGTCATTGTGGTATCGTTGATAGGGAGAAGCTGAAGAACGCTCTGTCCTGTAGATGCAGCCCAATCCACCATCTTCTTAAGATCAAGGAACTCTCCTACTCCGAAGTCATCCTCACTTCTAAGAGAGAATACCGGAATAGCTGTACCAGCTCCCTTCCACTGTCTTCCGCCAAAACGAGGCTCCAAAGATGCCTCAACAAAGAACTCACCCTTTGCAGGAAGATAACCGAACACGCGGTTATCACACTCCTCCCAAGCAATTGGCTGGAGGGTATATTTATCAGCAATCAGAAGTTTATAAAGGAACGGCTCCTCAACTTCAAGTCCGAGAGTCCAAACTGGGAAGTTACTGTCATCGAAAGGAATAACCTTTGACCACTTGCCAAGAGCCTTTGTGCTGCCTGCCAAAGCAAGAACCTCATTTGGACGAAGAACTGGAGCTGCAACCTGCATGAGAACATTCGGAGTTCCTGCAGCTGCCTTAGCCTTTGACTCGACTCTTCTGAAAATACCCTTTGTAAATGCTGAAGAGTAGAATGGAGCATCTGCAGGGCGGTCCTGCCAACGATCACACACTACAAGAGTCTTTGCTGTTACACCTTTCAATGAAAGAGTATGCACTCCCCACTCAGTACGGACTACTGCTCCATCACGTACAACCTCGTAGTTGTACTCTACTGGCTGGGCAGCGCTGAACTTCGGAAGCTCGAGCCTCCATAATCCATCTGCGACATAAGACATCGGATGTCTTTTACCGCCAAGACATAGGACGAGCTCTTCGCCCCAGGATGTCTTGTATTCAATGCTGATTGTTAGTTTCATATTTATGTGTTTATATAATTATTTCAATGTCAATTAACTATTTACTTCTTTCCAGAGAGTGCAGAAATATGAAAATATGTCTACGTTACCCCATTCCTAAATTCCTTCCCTCGGGGAAGGGACTTGCTATCGCTTCGCTCAAACTCTCGTGTTTATATAATTATTTCAATGTCACTTAACTATTGAGCTTTTTCACATTAAGTATAGGTATCACAAACGAGAGCAGTACTGCTAAAAGCCAGAATATCGCTACTGGAGTAAAATTATACCCATCAGCAGTCATATTTCTGTCAATCAATAAGCCGCTTATAATGTTCTGAAGTCCTATTGTCATATAACTTGATATACCCACAACGCCAAGGGCTGCACCTGTAGCCTTGCGCGGCACGATATCTATTGCCATCAATCCACTCACCACGCAATAAAGCACTCCGATAGCCAAGCTGAAGACAGACACATATACCGCCATCATTACCTTATCGCCCTCTGCAAAAAGGAACAGAGCCAATGCTGCGAGGGCCACAAATCCCGAAACAAGAGCCGGACGCACCCTATTTCCCTTAAAGACAACATCCGAAAGCCATCCTGCTCCGACGGTTCCCAAAATTGCAAATACTGCAGAGAAACCGATTATCCAGCTGGCAGTCTCCAATGAATATCCGCGACCACCCTGAAGATAAAGCACTCCCCACTCCATCAAGCCATACTTCGTAAGATTGATCAGGGCACAAGAAATAGCGATTACCCATATAGCAGGGCTCTTAAGGACCATTTTCTGGATTTCCTTAGTCGGCATCTTATCCACTGGACGAACCTCTTCACCAGAAATCTCCTGAATAGACGGAAGTCCCTTGCTCTGCGGCGTATCTGACACACTCGCCAGGATAATTCCCACTCCGAGGAAGCCACCTAAGGCAGAAACAATGAATCCATATTCCCATCCGAATGCAGCTACAACCGATCCGGTCACTGCCATTGACAACGCCTCACCGATGTATGGAGTAGAACAGAAAATGCTATAGAATGTACCTCTACGGCTCTGAGGGAACCACCTCGAAAGACTGACGATTCCCGACGGAGAACCCATCGACAGCACCCAGCCATTAAAGCCCCAAAGAAGCACAAATACCACATATATCAGCCAACCCGGTAATCCGACGTATCCGTCAGCCAAGCCCATCACTCCCATCAGAAGATTGATTACAGAAGATATCAGCAGACCAGTGGCCATAAACCTGCGTGCATTGCAATAATCCGCTATGAATCCATTGAGGAATTTACCGATGGCATATACAAAATAAAAGGCTGATGCGATGATTCCGAGTTCACTGGCAGAGAAGAGCCCCTCATCAATGAGCGGTTTCTTGACCACTCCCATGCTCAGGCGGCAAAGATAGAAGAGGCTATATGCAGCAGTAGCGCCCCAGAATGTCCTGTTTCTGAGACGAGTATATCTTGCTTTCACCTCTGCTTCCGGAACTGTATTGCCAGAAGGCTTACTAACTCTATAGAATGAGTATAGACCCATAAGAAATCAAATCACCACGCGTGCGTGAACGCAGTTTACAAAGTTAGAAATTTTGAACATTTTTTTATAAATTCGCCTCGCAATTCCGACAAATGGCGGATTTTTGCTGACGAAAGGATAAAAATAACTGATATAAATAACACTATGAAAGGTTTAATTCTATTATTTGCAGCTGCTGCGCTTTCTCTTTCCGCACTAGCTCAGACTCCTAAGAACGTTAAATACGTCTTCACTGAGGCTTCAGAACTCAACCTCATCGGTAAGATTCACGACAACACTCCAAACCCTTATCACAGAGTGGACACTGTAAAGTACAAAGGATTCACCGCGAGTGAAAACAAACAGGTACGTTGCCCTGCTGGTATGGCAGTACTCTTCAAGACAAACTCCACAGTAATCACTGTAAAGACAGACTTCGGATGGGAGTGGGAATCTGTATCAACAATGCCAATTGCATACAGAGGATATGACCTCTATATCAAGAAAGACGGCAAATGGATCTATGCAGAATCAGGCGCAACAAAACACGGAAGCAAGAGCGAGGACAACCTCGTGATTATCAGAAACATGGATGACTCTGAGAAAGAGTGCATGCTCTATCTCCCTATTTACTCTGAGGTTTATTCAGTACAGATCGGTATTCAGGAGGGGGCTAAGATCGAACCACTCGAGTCTCCATTCAAACATCGTATCGGAATATTCGGATCCAGCTTCACTCATGGTATCAGCACCAGTCGTGGCGGTATGAGCTACCCTATGCAGTTCATGAGAAACACAGGTCTTCAGATACTCAGCCTTGGATGTAGCGGTAACTGCAAGATGCAGCCTTATTTCGCTGACGTTCTCTGTGATGCAAAGGTTGACGCTTTCATCTTCGACTCATTCTCTAACCCGGATGCAAAGATGATCGAAGAAAGACTCTTCCCATTCATTGAAAAGATTCAGGCTGCACACCCCGGTATTCCATTGATTTTCCAGCAGACAATCTATCGTGAAGGAAGAAACTTCGGAGTTGCAACAGATAATAGCGAAAAGGCAAAACAGGAAATTGCAGCAAAGCTCATGAAAGAGGCTTGCAAGAAATACAAGGACGTATACTTCATTGAGCCTAACGCTTCTTTGCCGTCACACGATACTTCTGTAGACGCAACTCATCCAGACGATTACGGCTACACTCTTTGGGCAAAATCAATCGAGAAACCGGTTCTTAAGATCCTCAAGAAATACGGAATCAAATAGCAGAAAATACTGATTTCCTTGCCTTTGCAGTCAGATAAATTGTACGGGCAAGAAGGTGAGCAAAATATGCCGCCATCAGGACATGCATAGCAAGACCGTCGTACCTCATAGGTGCGACGGTTTGTTTTTGCACCATGACAGTAAGACATAGAATACCAACGATCCACACCAGCGCAAAAGCCACAACAGCCCAAAGCATTGAATTTCGTAGACCCTTGGAAGCTGTAGCTCCGACAAAGATTCCATCCCATGTAAATGCAGCACAACCTACAGGTGGCATAAGAAGGAGCCATGGAAGAAAGGCGCGGGATGCTTCAATAACAGTGGTATCGGAAGTCATCATACGAAGCATAGGCACACCTGCAAAATGATATACCCCCATGAAAAGCACTGCCAGTCCCATACTCCAGATAAAAGTCCACTTTACACTCTGACCTAGCATCGGACGATCCTTGGCACCGATATATTTTCCAACCAGAGCCTCTCCTGCATAAGCAAAACCATCAGTAAAATACGAGAATATCATCAGCAGCTTCATCATTATCGAACTGACAGCAAGCAGCGTATCGCCATAGCGTGCGGATATGACAGTAAAGCCGATATATATGGCAATGAAACACAAAGAACGCACAAAAAGATTGGCATTCATCACAAAGAAACGCTTGGTCTCCCCACCTTTGAAAAGCCCTCTGACATCCTCTGCAGCAAGCTTTGACATAGTATCCTTCCGATACTTAAAGGCAACAATAAGCAAAGAGACTATCAGGCCAGTCCACTGCGCAGCAACCGTTCCGGCTGCAACTCCACCAAAGCCCATTCCATGAATAATCTCATTACCTCCGATGGTCAATCCAAGAGCAAGAACAAAGCTCATCAGAATATTCACTCCATTGACAGTTATATCAGCCACCATAGCTGAAACACTATCCTGCATTCCTATAAACCAACCTTTCAGAGCCATCAGACTCAAGGTCGCCGGAGCCGCCCAAATCCTTATAAAGAAATATTCAGAAGCCAGTTCACGAACCTGTGGAGTGCAATCCACCACAAGAAAAGCCGCCTTTACGAATATCCATTGAATCGCAAGAAGAACCAGAGCAATAGCCAGTGACATCCCGAGAGCCCTCGTCAAGATACGCGCACACTCTCTGCGGTCCCCTCGTCCATAAGCCTGAGCAGCTAGTCCGCCTGTGCCGACACGAAGGAATCCGAAATTCCAATAGAGAAGATCAAAAAGCATCGAACCGATGGCGATACCGCCGATCATGGTCGCAGCAGAGGCATCCAAGTGTCCGGCAATGGCTATATCTACCATACCCACCAAGGGAACGGTTATATTAGCCAAAATACTTGGGATGGCTAGTTTTAGAATGGATTTATTAACATTCATAGGAGGAGATCCTTCACTTCGTTCAGGATGACAATTGGAAAGTTCAGGATGACTACTAGCGATATTTGCCTTCTTCGTCAAGCATACCGAGATAAGAAGAGTAGCGATCGTAACTGATAACTCCCTCTTCCACAGCCTCTTTCACAGCACAGCCAGGCTCATGAGTATGAGTACAAGGAGTGAAGCGGCAGTTCTGTGCAGCCTCAAGCATCTCCGGGAAATATAGGGCGATTTCCTCTTTCTTGAGGTCAACCAGACCGAAGCCGCGAAGACCTGGGGTATCTACGATAAAGCCACCGCTTGAAAGCGAATACATCTCATAGAAAGTAGTGGTATGACGGCCCTGCTCGTGAGCAGTTGAGATATCTCCCACACGTGGCTCCAATGAAGGATCAAGAGCCTTGATCAATGAGGATTTTCCCACTCCCGAAACGCCGGAAAAAAGTGACACTGCAGGCTTAGCCTGATCATAGTCCTCATTCAAACTTCCGTCAGGATTTCTCTTACCAGAAACCACATCGCGCAGGAGGTCAATTCCCTGCCCTGTATGCGCTGAGACATCGATTATGGGATATCCGGCACCCTGATAAATCTCATGGAAAGCAGCCAGCATATCCTCATGCTCCGGGCCATAAAGATCGCATTTGTTAAGCACGATTACAGGCGGCACATTATACACCTCACAAGTAACGAGAAGACGATCCAGGAACGGCAATTTTACCTGCGGAAAATCGATGGTCACGACAAGGAAAGCTCTGTCCAGATTAGCCGCGATGATATGCGACTGACGAGAAAGATTTGTGGACTTGCGGATTACGTAGTTACGACGCTTATGAACGCCTGTGATAGCAGCGGAATTCTCCAAAGTGACATGCTCTGCGATTGACTCTGGCGCAGCACCCTCCGGAATTTCTGCCTCATAATCAACAACATCACCCACAGCCACCGGATTGGTAGCATTGCTGTCCTTCAAACGTATCTTACCCCTCAGCACTGCAGGAAACAGTTCCCACTGAGGAAGAGCGGAAAGCATATAATGACTTCCCGTATGCTTAACTACTGTCGCTTGTCCTTTTATAACCATACTGCAAATATAGCAATAGTTGTCATATTTACGCACTCCCCACAATTTGCCTTATAATGGGGCTGCTTTAAACGGATAATGCCATTAACAAACTATCGTTAAGGCAATTACCCGCCTCAAGCATCTGATTCCACATTAAATCCCAATAAATTCAAGAGCTCAAAAATACGCCCCATGCACCCACAAGGCCTGTTTTCAGAAATATCCGTTGACAATTTCGGTAAACGGATAAGTTCCTGAAACTTTGCAGCAGTCTAATTTATACGGATATGAAAACTGAGATTAACGAGAAAAGCATGAGGAGAGCAACTGGGAAAAGATATGCAGAACTTCTGTGCGACTTTATGTTCAAAAGGATTTTTGGTAGCGAGGCGAACAAAGATGTCCTGACAGGCTTCTTGAACATGGTATTGGAAGACACTGAGATTGTGGAGGTTGAATTCATCCCCACTGAGCACCAAGGATTTACAGAGGATGACAGAAAGGTGGTGTTTGACATCGCATGCAAATGCAAGGATTCATCTTCCTTCATCATTGAAATGCAAAAGGGTTATCAAAAGTACTTCCGAGAAAGAGCTTTATACTACACCACCTACCCCATCAACGAACAAGGACGCAGGGCTCATGACAAGTTCATAAAGCAGAAGACTGAGAGGGAAACAGATAGTAAATTTAATTGGGACTACAATCTCAAACCTGTAACAGTCGTATCCATCCTAAACTTCAAATTCAATCATTGCGAAGAGTGGCCAAAAGAGCATTATCGTTCTTCATACCGTCTGCACGAAGACACATATAAAGAAATAATGACCGATGCAATTAGGTTCGTATTCCTGGAACTTGGACGTTTCAACAAGTACATCTGGGAACTCGAAACAACATTCGACAAATGGATGTACCTGCTGAAGCACATGCACGAGATGGTGGAGATTCCGAAAGAATTTGAGGATTCCAGATTCAAACGTTTGTTTTTACTCGCAGAAATTGATAATTTTACCGACGAAGAAAGAAAACAATACGAAGAATCACTAAAGAATATGGGCGATTACAATAACATAATCAACACTGCTACAGAAGAAGCGGAGAAAAGAGGCTTCGCCAGAGGACGAGAGGAAGGTAAAATCGAGACAATCAAAGCATTGATAGCGACAGGAGTATCGATGGAGTCGCTCGCATCAGCACTCAATCTTTCTGAGGAAGAAATAAAGTCGCTCGTATCGCAATAATAGGGCAACTTACAATATTCTATAAATCAATAAAAATCCCATAACCCAACAAAATTATGTGTTGGATTATGGGATTCAATGTTGATGACTTCGGAGCAGGAGGGCAACTATTAGCCTTACATGTTGACTTAACTTCAAATTGATAGCAAATAATAGCGGGAGTCACATATTCTTTACAAAAAGAAACCGTTTCCTTCATTGTTAATTCTTTTTAGATTTAACTTGCAAATCCCCCCCATTTTGAAAAACAAGACATTTTTTTGAAAAAATACTACGTATTTTAAGTATCTTTGCAGGTTGTCACAAAAACATTCGTTATGATTACAGAAGTGAAGATTGAAACCGCGATTAAGGAGCTCTTTGGTGGGCTTAGATTTACTGCTGAACCGGCAGGCCTTTATGATCCGTTGAGGTATATGATGGACATCGGAGGTAAGAGAATCCGTCCGAGACTTTGCCTCACAGCATATGCTCTTTATAAGGACTCTCTCTCAGAAGAAATCCTGTTCCCTGCTGCAGCAATAGAGGTTTTCCATAGCTTCACTCTCATTCATGACGACATCATGGACAAGGCCGATGTCCGCAGAGGCGTTCCGACCGTATATCGCAAATGGAACGATAACACAGCCATCCTCTCCGGGGACGTTATGTCTATCGAGAGCTACAAACTTCTGGCAAAGGCACCTGCCTCAGTACTTCCAAAGGCACTTGAGCTATTCTCGACTACAGCTGCAGAAGTTTGCGAAGGCCAGCAGTACGACATGGACTTTGAGAACGAAGAAAACGTTCCAATGGAGGACTACCTCAAGATGATCGGCCTTAAGACTGCAGTACTCATTGCCTGCTCAGCAAAACTCGGAGCACTCATCGCCGGAGCAAGCGAAGCTGAATGTAATCTACTTTACCAATACGGTTATGACCTCGGACTTGCATTCCAGATTGCAGACGACTGGCTTGACACGTATGCTGATCCGAAGGTCTTCGGAAAGGCAATCGGAGGTGACATCTTAAACAACAAAAAGAACTGGCTGATGACACGTGCTTTCGAAAAAGCATCTGCTCAGACACGCCAGGAGCTGCTTTCTGCCATGTCGATGCCAATCGAAACAGATGAGCAGAAAGCTGCAAAGATCAAAACAGTCAAAGACATCTATGCAGAACTAGGACTTGAGGAAGAGGCTAAGCAGGAAATCAAGAGACTCCATACTCAGGCGATGGCTCACATCGATGCCCTCAACCTCACAGAGGAAAAAGCAAAGACTCTACGCAATTACGCAACAACACTTTTAGGACGAAACAAATAATGACAAACAGACTCGAGATAATGGCTCCTGCAGGAAACTTTGAATGCCTGCATGCCGCAATTCAGGGAGGAGCCGACTCTGTATACTTCGGAGTAGAGAAACTCAATATGCGTTCTCACTCTGCAAACAACTTCAAGATGACTGACCTTGCAGAAATCGTAAGAATCTGCTCTAAGGACAACGTAAAGACATATCTTACTCTCAATATCGCCCTTTTTGACAAGGACCTTGAGGATATGAGACGCACACTCGATGCAGCGAAAGAAGCTGGCGTCACTGCAGTTATTGCATCTGACATGGCAGCTATCGCATACGCCCGCCAAATCGGAGTGGAGGTTCATATTTCCACACAGCTCAGCATATCAAACGTCGAGGCGCTTCGCTTCTATGCTCAGTTTGCTGACGTGATTGTTCTCGCCCGCGAGCTCAACCTCGGACAGGTAAAGGAAATCAAGGCAATCATCGACCGTGACAATATCTGCGGCCCTTCAGGAAGAAAGGTCGAGATTGAAATGTTCGCCCATGGAGCCCTCTGCATGGCAATTTCCGGCAAATGTTACCTCAGCCTTCACGAGTATGGTGCATCAGCTAACAGAGGCTCATGCTACCAGCTCTGTCGTCGTGCATATCAGGTGAAGGACAAGGAGACAGGAATGGAGCTGGAGATTGACAACCAGTACATCATGTCACCTAAGGATCTCTGCACAATCGAGTTCATGGACAAGATCATCGATGCCGGTGTGACAGTATTCAAGATTGAAGGTCGTGCCCGTTCGGCAGAGTATGTCAAGAATGTTGCATCATGCTACAGACGCGCTGCTGATGCCGTCTGCAACGGCACATACACTCCTGAACTCGCAGCCCAGCTGAAAGAACAGCTCACTAATGTATTCAACCGCGGATTCTGGGATGGTTATTATCAGGGAGCAAAACTCGGAGAGTGGTGTGATGTTTATGGCAGCAAGTCAGGTATCAAGAAAGTATACTGCGGAAAGGTCACCAACTGGTTCGGAAAACTCGGAGTGGCTGAAATACTCGTCGAGTCATACTCGCTCAACGTTGGCGACAAGATTCTTATCATCGGTCCGACTTCAGGTGTCGTAGAGTACACTGTTCCTGAGATCAGAGTTGACCTCAAGCCAGCTCAGGAGGCAAGCAAGGGAACATACTGCTCAATCCATATCGATTGGAGCAAGGTTGTTCCTGGCGCTAGAGAAGAGGTTCAGGGTCTTTGCGGAGACAGCTGCAGCGAAGAGGCGTGCAAGGCAATTGAGGAGCACCGCCTACGCAGATCAGACAAGGTTTATATCTGGAAAAAATAATACGAAACAAATAATGAGAAAAGCTTCACTTGCATTAATTATTCTATTTGGAACACTTGCAATTTCTTGTAAGAACGCCACAACTGAGAGCAAAACAGAAGAGGCTCTCTACCTCACAATGGAGGTACAGCTCAGCGACAGAACCCTTACAACAGGTTACTCTGCCGCAATCAGCGGAGTACAGACAGTAGAAATCCGTCCTCAGGTCAGCGGAATGATTACAGACATCCGTATTGAGGAGGGAGAGAGCGTCCGCAAAGGACAGGTTCTCTTCGTTATCGACCAGACTCCATACAAGGCCGCATACGAAATTGCTGTAGCTAACGTACAGAGTTCTGAGGCATCACTTTCAACAGCACAGCTCATCTACGACAGTAACAAAGAGCTTTACGAGCAGAAAGTCGTATCTGAGTTCGACCTGATGACCGCAAAGAATGACCTTACAGAGGCAAAGGCAAGACTTGCTCTCTGCAAGGCAGAAGAAGTAAATGCAAGAAACAACCTCTCATACACAGAAGTGCGCTCACCAGTTAATGGTGTTGCGAGTATGATCCCATACCGTGTCGGTGCCCTCGTAAACAGCAACATTTCTCAACCGCTTGTGACTGTATCTGACGACAGCCGCGTATATGCATATTTCTCAATGGCTGAAAACCAGATGCTTGATATGATCCAGCAGTATGGTTCATTGAATGCAGCCATCAAGCAGATGCCCGAAGTTGAGCTTATCATGAGTAATGGCCAGTCTTATGAGCACAAAGGAAAGATCAATGCAATCAGTGGTACCATCAGCGAGACTACCGGTTCAGTAAGTATCCGTGCAATGTTCAACAACCGCAACCACCTTCTTCGTAACGGAGGTAGCGGTACTATCATTATCCCAAGCGAGAAGAAGAACTGCATCGTAATTCCTAAGACTGCCACATACGAGCTTCAGGACCGCGTTTTTGTATATAAAGTCGTTAACGGAAAGGCTTCTGCAACAGAAATCAAAGTTGCTTCACAGGACAATGGTATCGAGTACATCGTCACCGATGGTCTTTTGGTTGGAGACATCATCGTTGCAGAGGGAGCAGGACTTATCAAAGAAGGAACACCTATCAAGAGTAGAACAGAGGAGGACGTAGAGTAATGAATGTCAAGACCTTTATTGACCGTCCGATCTTCGCCGGAGTCATCTCTGTGATGATTCTCCTTGTAGGTCTGATCGGACTTGTGCAACTTCCGATCGAGCAGTTCCCGGAAATTGCCCCTCCAACCGTGAGCGTTTCTGCAAACTATGCAGGAGCGAACGCTGAAACCGTACAGAAGAGTGTGCTTGTGCCTCTCGAAGAGGCCATCAACGGTGTTGAAGACATGATGTACATGGTGTCTTCAGCGACTAACTCAGGTTCTGCCAATATCCAGATCTATTTCCGCCAGGGAACTGACGGCGATATGGCAATGGTCAATGTACAGAACCGTATTGCATCAGCACAGAGCCTTCTTCCTGGAGAGGTTACAAAGAGTGGTGTAACCGTAAAGAAAAGACAGACCAGCCGTATCAAGGCTATCGCTTTCTATAGCCCAGACAACTCATTTGACCGTAAGTTCATCATCAACTACCTGAAAATCAACATTGAGCCGAGACTCTCACGTATCGCCGGAGTCGGTGAGGTGGATGTACGAGGAGGAGACTACTCACTTCGTATCTGGCTTGATCCGGGTAAGATGGCAAAATATGGACTTATGCCTTCAGACATTTCTGCAGTGCTTGCAGAACAGAACCTCGAGGCTCCTACAGGAACCCTCGGAGCAGAGTCTGACAATACATTCCGCTACGTGCTGAAGTATCGCGGTCGTTACGAAAACGCTATTGACTATGAGAACATGGTCATCAGAGCAGAAAGTAACGGTACTGTACTCCTTCTAAAAGATGTAGCTACAATTGAGCTTGGTGAAAGGTCATATGATTACGTCGGAATGGTTAACGGACATCCGGGAACACTGATGAGTATCTCACAGACATCCGGTTCAAATGCCAACGAGATCATCAAGCAGGTCGATGCCGAGATTGAAAAGATTCGTGCTGACCTTCCTAAAGGACTTGAGGTCATTGACCTTATGAGTACCAAAGACTTCCTCGATGCTTCTATCAAGAACGTCATCAAAACTCTGTTTGAGGCCATTCTACTTGTGATTCTGGTAGTATTCGTATTCCTTCAGAGTATGCGCTCTACCATTATCCCGACGATATCTATTATCGTGTCACTTGTGGGAACATTTGCATTCCTGATGGTTGCCGGATTCAGTCTCAACATGATTACCCTCTTTGCGCTGGTGCTCGTGATCGGTACCGTGGTGGATGACTCCATCGTCGTGGTGGAGGCTGTCCAGGCAAAGTTTGATGAAGGATATAAGTCTGCATACAAGGCAACCGTAGATGCAATGGGAGGTATCTCGACAGCCCTTCTTGCTACAACATTCGTCTTTATGGCGGTGTTCATTCCTGTAAGTTTCATGGGTGGAACCACAGGTACATTCTACACCCAGTTCGGTCTCACAATGGCTGTCGCCGTAGGTATATCGCTGATCAACTCACTCACCCTCTCCCCTGCACTTTGTGCGCTTATCATGACTCCTCACCAGGAGGTAAAGCCGGGAGAAAAGGCAAGTTTCTCAAGCAGATTCCATAAGGCATTCGACGCCGGATTCGGAAGTATTGTAAACAAGTATAAGCACATCGTCCTCTTCATGTTCAAGCGCAAATGGCTTACAGTCATTCTGCTGATCATTGCATGTGGCGGGCTTGCATATATGATGAACACGACCAAGACAGGTCTTGTGCCTAAGGAAGACATGGGTTCGATCAATGTCGATGTCCGCACTCCTCCGGGAACAAATATCGCCGAGACTGAAAAGGTTATGGCTGAAATCGACGAGAGAATCAGCACTATTCCTCAGATCAAGGCTTACGCCCGCACAACCGGTTATGGTATGATGTTCGGCCAGGGTTCTTCTACAGGTAGCTTCACCATCAGACTGAAGGACTGGAAGGAGCGTCCTGAAAAAGAAGACCACATCGATGCAGTCATCAAGGAAATCCATCGAAGAACAGACGATATCTCTTCAGCCGACATCATGGTTTATACACGAGGTATGATTCCGGGTTATGGAGCCAGCAGTGGTTTTGAGGTCCATGTTCAGGACCAGAAGGGTGGTAAGCTCGAGGATCTCCAGAAGATTACAAATGATTTCATCGTCGAGCTGAACAAGCGTCCTGAAATCTCACGTGCCAAGACATCATTCGACACAAAGTTCCCAATGTACCTTGTGGAGGTAGATGCTGCACAGTGTAAGAGAAACGGAACTTCCCCGGGAGATGTACTTAGCGTGCTTTCCGGCTACGTCGGAGGTAGCTATGCTTCAAATATGAACAGATTCTCGAAGCTCTACCGAGTAATGCTTCAGGCTGCTCCAGAGTTCCGACTTGACACTGAATCGCTTCAGAATATGTTCGTACGCACATCGAGCGGAGACATGTCGCCAATCAACCAGTACATCAGACTTACACGTATCTATGGTCCACAGTCAATTTCGAGATTTAATCTGTTTACAGCGATCTCAATCAACGGACAGGCAACTGACGGCTATAGTTCAGGTCAGGCAATTCAGGCAGTAAGAGAAGTAGCTGCAAAGGTACTCCCTGCCGGTTATGGATATGAGTTCGGCGGTATGTCGCGTGAGGAAGCCTCATCAGGTAACTCCACAGCTGTGATTTTCGCAATCTGTATTATCTTTATCTTCCTGATCCTCTGCGCATTGTACGAGAGTATCCTTATCCCGATCGTGATTATCCTTTCCGTACCATTCGGATTGGCCGGTAGCTTCTTATTTGCAAGATGGTTCGGCCTTGAGAATAACATCTATCTCCAGATCGGTCTTTTGATGCTCATCGGTCTGCTTGCCAAGACAGCAATTCTCTTGACTGAGTACGCATCTCAGAAGAGAGCAGAAGGCATGTCAATCACCATGGCAGCGATGTCAGCAGCAAAGGCCCGACTCCGTCCTATCCTCATGACCTCGCTTACCATGATCTTTGGTATGTTGCCACTCATGTTTGCAAGCGGAGTAGGAGCCAACGGTAATATATCAATCGGAGTAGGAACCGTAGGAGGTATGCTCATCGGAACAATCGCCCTATTGATTATCGTACCTGCACTCTTTATCGTATTCCAGTACATTGAGGAGAAGGTAATGCCATCGAGAAAAGAAGAAATGCTCGCAGAAGAAAACAAAGAAGAATAATGATGAAACAGACTATATATAAGTTCATACTTGTCATTTCTGCAATCCTGTCATTATCAGGTTGCGGAATCTACAAGAAATACGAGCGTCCGGACATAAGCTTTGCAGACAGCCTCTACCGCAGACTTCCAGAATGCACAGACACCAATCACATCGCAATGCTCAGCTGGGAAGAACTGTTTACAGACCCTATTCTCCAGGAATGGATCAAACTAGGAGTTGAAAACAATACTGACCTCAACGTAGCAAGATACAGAATCGAGATAGCGCGTGCTAATCTCAAAGCTGCACAATGGGCTCTATTCCCTGGAGCTAACGGCTCTATCTCAGGTGGCACACCTGGAACTGTAACCATTGGAGCTGACGTAAACTGGGATGCTGACGTTTTCGGCAAGCTAAGAAACACAAAGAGAAGCGCAGCTGCATCTGTAGAGGAGAGCATTGCCTCAAAGCAGTCTGTCCAGAGCCTCCTCGTTTCCACAATTGCAGGATACTACTACAACCTCATCATGCTTGATGAAAAGCTCAACACCAGCCGTCGCACAGTAGAGAACTGGGAGGAGAATATCCGTACTATGGAAGCATTGAAGAGAGCAGGTAAGACTACTGAGGCTGCCGTTCTTCAGGCAAAGGCAAACAAACTCAAGATTGAGTCATCAATCTTCACAATGGAACATACTATCCAGACTGTTGAGAACGAGTTTGCAGCATTGCTCGGTATGGTGCCTATGAAGATTAAAAGAGGCAATCTCGAGAATCAGAGCTTCCCTACCGAACTCTCAGAAGGAGTTCCTGTGCAGCTCCTGGCAAGACGTCCTGATATCCGCAAGGCAGAACAGGTCCTGATCCAGAAATACTACCTTACTAATGCTGCAAGGGCCTATTTCTACCCGAACCTGACTCTCAGCGGCTCACTCGGTTGGACCAATGGAAGCGGAGCTATGGTAGTCAACCCGGCAGGACTTATCGCCGGAGTAATAGGTTCGCTCACCCAGCCGATCTTTGGACGCGGAGCAAACAAGGCAAGACTTGCTGCAGCCAAGGCAGAGCAGGAAATAGCTCTTTACAATTTCAGACAGGCCATCCTTGATGCAGGTATCAATGTAAATGACGCCATCTCAAAATGGCAGACAGCCCAGAAACGTCTTGACGTCAATAAGAGACAGGTTCTTCATCTTCAGGCTGCTGTCTGGAACATCAAACTCTTGATGAAACGCGGTAGTACAAACTATCTCGAGGTACTCACTGCACAGCAGAACCTCCTCGACGCCGAGTTGACTTGCATCTCTGACAGATATGATCAGATCATCAGCATCATCAGCCTATACAAGGCCCTAGGCGGAGGATATGATCCAGCGGAGGATGCCCCGGCAGAGACTCCTAAAAAAAAGAGGCAATCTGGAATGTAGCGAAGGCCATGATCCATGCGAGGATGATTGTGTAGATTGCAGTCAGGATTGCCCATTTCCAACCTCCAGACTCATTTCTGATAGCTACAAATGTCGCTATACAAGGGAAATAAAGAAGGATAAATACCATATAAGCTAATGCGCCTGCAGGGGTAACGGATTTAACCAGAGCTCTTTGCAGGCGTGTTTCGTCTACAGACTCTGCCGCAACCGGCTCGTCATCTGCATACATCACTCCCAAGGTACTCACTACAAGCTCCTTTGCGCCTACTCCAGCCACAATACCCACTCCCATTTTCCAATCAAAGCCAAGTGGCTTGAGAGCCGGCTCCATAGCCTTACCGACATAACCGATGAATGAGTGCTCCTGTTGCTGCTGAGCAGTATCATACTTGTCATGGTTAGGAAAATATCCAAGGAACCAGATTACCATAGAGCAGATGAGGATAATTCCACTCATCTTCTGAAGATACTGCTTTCCCTTTTCCCAGGTATGTCTGAATATAGATTTCGCTGTAGGTACTCGATATGGAGGAAGCTCCATTACGAACGGGAGGTCATCCTCCTTGAAGAAATGGCTGAAAATCTTTGCAGCAACGATAGCCACCAAAATACCCAATGCATACATTCCCAAAAGCACTAGCCCTGCATGTTTAGGGAAGAACGCACCAGCGATAAGAATATAGACTGGCATTCGTCCTGCACATGACATAAACGGAATAATCAGCATTGTAATCAGCCTGCTCTTTCTGCTCTCGATAGTACGGGTAGCCATAATTGCCGGAACATTACATCCGAACCCCATAATCATAGGAATGAACGACTTTCCATGAAGACCGATCTTGTGCATCAGGCGGTCCATGATGAACGCTGCCCTGGCCATATATCCTGAGTCTTCCAACAATGATATGAAGAAGTATAAAAGGAGAATGTTCGGTAAGAACACCAACACACTTCCAACACCACCGATTACACCATCAACAATCATATCCTTAAGCCATCCGTCCGCCATTATAGACGAGACAAATGCACCGATATGCGAAACTATTGATTCGATCCACTGCATCGGATACTCACCGATGACAAATGTACCGTCAAATACCACATAGAGGATCAAGAAGAATAGCGGGAAGGCAGCCCAACGATGAGTTACCAAAGCATCGATCTTATCAGTAATTGTTCGTCTGCTCTTTTTACCCTTATATGGTTCATAAGTCTCAGCCAAAGCACCCTGAACAAAGGCGTATTTAGCATCCACAAGAGCGGACTCTGCGCTTGAATGCAACATTTCGTTGATTCTCTGCTGCTCCTGGAAACGCGCTGCGATAATCTCATCACGGTTAGGCAGATTTTCTACAACAGCCTCAACTTCCTTATCATTCTCCAGATATTTGATTGCAAGGAATCGTGTCGAATACTTATATCGGATATCCTGATTCTTCTGAATCAATACCTTCAGGCGGTCAATGCTCTGCTCGAGCTCTGATCCATGATTAATGTGAATATGACGGGCCAGGTGTGGATCTGAGTTCTCATCAATCTGGATGACCTTATCAAACAAAGCCTCCAATCCTTCTCCCACGCGGCTCACAGTAGGCACAATCGGCATACCCAAAAGATATCCAAGTTGCTTTATATCAAGTTTATCACCCCTTGCCTCAAGTTCATCGTACATGTTCAAAGCCATGACAACCTTGAGGTTCATGTCAATAAGCTGAGTGGTGAGATAGAGATTTCGCTGAAGATTTGAGGCATCCACGACGTTGATGACTACATCTGGGATTTCCTCAATGAGATTACGGCGCACATATAGTTCCTCTGGGCTATAGGCCGAAAGGGAATATGTTCCTGGAAGATCGACAATCTTGAAATGATAGCCGCCATACTCAAAATCGCCCTCCTTTGCATCCACAGTAACACCGCTGTAGTTACCCACATGCTCATGGCTGCCGGAGGCCATATTAAAGAGAGAGGTCTTTCCGCAGTTAGGATTACCGACAAGGGCTACACGAATTTCCTTTCTTCGTTCTGCCGCCAAGGTTGACATCTCTCTTTCGATATATGCATCCTCGTTCTCATCAGCTTCCAAAGCTGGTCTGGCCTCATTTTCTGTCAGAAGTTTCTTTGCTTCAGCCTCACTGATCACCTCGATTTTTGAAGCCTCTTCACGTCTCAGAGATATCTTATAGCCTATGATTTCGTACTCAATGGGGTCGCGCAGAGGAGCATTAAGGATGACCTTCACCTTATTGCCTCTCACAAACCCCATCTCAACTATTCTCTTGCGAAAACTACCGTGACCTGACACCTTGACGATGACGCCACGTTCGCCTGTACCTAACTCTGACAGTTTCATAGCTGCAAAGTTAGAAAAATTTATCTCTTTTTACTATGTCTGCCAACACTAGCTCCCTGATCCACCCAGATTAGCCTGGAAGTATTATACCCGCGGCGCTGTGCCTCATCTACGATTCTATCCCTGACCTTATCATCAATTTCCGGAGTACGGGAAAGAATCCAAAGATAATCGGGGCCCTTGCTGCCGACCAAAGCATACTGATAATCATTGTCCAGCATCAGCACCCTGTAATCAGAATAAAAGAAAAGGAAGAAAGAGACTCTTAGACGTGCTGGGTTATTACCGGGATTAGGCTGCTTAGCCATTCCTATTGCACTCTTATAGTTTCCATTCTTCCATCCGGAATTCACGACATCAACCTTGCCATCATCGCGTAGCACATACTCCGCCTTCACATTCACCATATCCCTCTCAAACTTATGATCGAACCTCGCAATCTCGTACCAGAGTCCAAAATACTTATAAAGATCAAAGTTCTTGACTGGAGTATTGTCCACTCGCCTTGTCTGGGCATAAACAAGTCCCGGAATCAGCATGGCTGCCAGGACTAGAGCTATAACACTTTTCATAACTGACCTTATTAAAAACGATTATGGCTGCCGGCTGGTCAAAAAGCGTGCAATAATGATTATATTTGCAGCCTCAATTTTCAAAGGCAGTGAATATATTTCTGACAATACTTGGATTGATTGCGCTGGGACTGGGAATTCTCGGTGCATTTCTTCCAGTGCTTCCGACTACTCCGTTTCTGCTTTTGGCAGCAGCGCTTTTCCTGCGTGGAAATAAAAAGCTGCATGACTGGCTGATGAACCACCCTAGACTTGGTACATATATCGCCAACTTCACACAGCACAAGGCAATCCCATTAAGAGTAAAGATTGTTTCCGTTTCCACTCTGTGGCTCACTCTACTTTACTGCGCAATCTTCGTCGCAGAACACTGGGCACTAAGAGGAATGTTTATTGCAATCGCCGTAGGTGTTACCATTCACATCCTATCCTACAAGACTCTTAAATAGGCTCAAACATTAAAACGATGAAACTACTTCAATCATTCAAGAATCTTTTCCATAAGACTGTAAATCTAGCCGGCCATATCGACACTGAGGCGGCAGAAAAGGCTATCCGCAATAACATCTATTTTCGTGGTCCTAACGCATGGATCCTAGCGATTGCAACAATTATTGCATCTGTCGGTCTCAATGTAAATTCAATTCCTGTCGTAATTGGTGCAATGCTCATCTCTCCTCTTATGGGACCAATCTTCGGACTTGGACTTGGACTTGGAGTGAACGACATGCAGTTGATGAAATCATCCGGCAAGAACCTTGTCGTGATGGTCGGCATAAGTCTTACCGCTTCATTTGCATACTTCCTGATTACACCACTGAGTTTAAGTAATCCAACCGAGCTGCTTGCACGCACCAACCCAACAATCTACGATGTAATGATTGCATTATTTGGTGGTTTTGCAGGAATCTTGGAGCAGAGCAGAAAGGAGAAGGGCACTGTATTCTCAGGAGTAGCTATTGCCACTGCATTGATGCCACCTCTCTGCACAGCAGGATTCGGTCTGGCAAACGGAAACCTTGCATATTTCCTTGGAGCGCTTTATCTGTTCTTTATTAACTGCCTGTTCATTATGCTCGCGACTTATATCAGCGTGAAGTATTTTAAGTTTAGACAGACAGAATATGAGGACCAGGCAACCGGACGCAAAACAAAAAGAATCAGCTCTATACTGATACTACTTTTCATAATCCCAAGCATCTGGTCTGCTGTTACTCTCATCCAAAGAACCAACTTTGAGACTAATGCCACTGCGTTTATTGAGTACTCTAAATCTTATAATAAGAGTATCATCTACGACTATAAGATAGACCATACCGAGGGCTCGAAACTAGAACTCTACTTTACTGGAGAGCCTATCAACGACGAGACCAAAAGCATCATCGTGAAAACCGCAGCTGAGTTCGACATTGAAGAGGAGAGCATTATAATAGTAGATGACTCCAAGGAAGCTGACCTCAACGACATTGAGTTAGTCAAGGGCATCTATGACAAGATGGATAGCGAGGTCGCCAAGAGAGAGGAGGAAATCAGACAATTGAAAGAGGAGCTCAGACTTGCCAAAGGTGATGATATAGCATATGTGCAGATTACCAGAGAAATCATCAGCACTTATCCTTCTGTTAAACACGTCAGATTAGCACAAGGTGCGAGCGTTGCAGCAGATTCCCTCTACGCTCAACCTTGCATCACAGCAATTATAAAATGTGAAGAACCGATAAGTGAAGAGCAGACAACCAAACTCAGCAATTGGCTCAAAATCCGTCTAAATTCAGAGGAAATTACTCTTATTGTAACCCTGACAGAATAGTATTTATCTCAGCATAGATGCCAGGACGAAGCTTATAGGCGACGTTGTGGGCAAAAAGTGTCTGCTGAGCATGGGCGAAGCGAACCTGAGCCTCGTTTGCGAGGTCGAAGGTCTTGGCAACGTAGTTGCCGATGCGGTGGCTTTCGAGACGAAAGCCGGCGCGTTCGCGTAGCTCATTCAAGGCACGGCGTCTCATAAAGATGCCGCTGGTCTGCCATATTTCGAATACTTCCTTTGCAAATTCATGGAGCGCAGCGATAGATGCAGCCTCGAAACGAGCTTCAGTCACCGCCTTCTCAAAAGGTTCCAGCTCATTAGCCAGCTGCTCCTTGAGAGCTGTTTCATCATAAGACTTCTCCAATACTGCTCCATATACCTCATAAACAGTGCAGAACTCCTTAGAGACAGACTCTGAAGGCATTATCCCCCTCTCCACAGCCTCACTCAATGCCTGCAGCAGATCGTAAGCACGGATCTGTGCAGCAAGGGGCAAGGTCCCGTCAACGGACCTCATATCATCGATGCAACTTGCTATCAGCTTATCCATTACCTTATGTATTGATAAAAGTTATCAGGAAGTTCTATGTTATGATTCTTTATATACATCTTCGCAGCTGCAGTCTGAGAATCAATTGTAATCTTTGAATTATCCTCGAACGTAATCACTGCACCGCACACTATGATATCATCTATTACTTCCGATGAATCATAGAACAGGTCATCAAACCTGTAAGTGCCGCTGCTCAAAGATTCAATATATCCAATACACTGAATATTTTTAACAGCCCTGTTCTTGTCATACCATCTTGGGTCTCCCACACCATTCACTGCCATTACAGTCAGATCAAGATACTTGATTCTCTTGGAGAACCAGTTGCACACCTCCAGTTTCAGGTAGTAATCGCTGTAGCTCTCACCGATATAACAGTCACCAAGAATCGCCCTGTTCTTCCTCAGATATTGGAGAATTTCGCGTGATTTCTTCTTATCATTTTCTACCTGAAGCCTTGCCTGTTCCTCTTCCTGTCTAAGCCTTTCATTATACGCTTCAATTCTCTTATTGTACTGCTCTACATTTTCTGCATCCCATTTCTTCGCCTGCTCTTTGCGTACTGTCAGTCCATTATTTCCTCTTTCCTTCAGGTACTTGGCATCATTTGAAGAAATACTTACATTGCCTGCTGAAACACGATATTCATATCCGAGAAGATAGCCCAGATACTCGCCATTTGAATAGCCATACACAGCAAAAGGAATTGTCTCATCCGGAACATAAGCTTCTCCCTTTGATGAAAGGAAATTTCTCACGCTATAGCCTGGCTGTAGGTTTGCATCAAAGACTCTATTGGCATCCATAGCAGAAACCTTATCTCGAGTATCATTATTTTCAGACGAGGAAACCGACGTTGCTGTTACTACTGGCTTGACAACAACAAAGTCCTTTCTAAAAAACTCAAAATCCTGAGCTTTGAATTTGAAAGTATTCACAGAATTATACGATGTCGTAAAGATCATATAAACCTCTTCATCAAGAGATTGCGGTCTTTTCAAATTACCCCATCTTAAACTGGCATATTCCTCAGCTTCAAGATTTTGTGCTTTCGCTCTGACAATATATGAGCTGGTTGAAATGTATTTATACTTCGATGCATCCTGTGCCAACTGCTTCCAATATGAAGCAGAACGGGTATTCATCAGATAGTTATTATTCTTACCGATCAGGAGATAGTATCTTGTGCCTGAGATATACACCTGCAGATAATTCTTTCCCTTATATTTATATACTCCGCTCACAAGTACTTCCTCTGATGAAAGGGTCGTATATATGCTGGAGTTGTAAACCTTCTTGATTTTACCTGCGGAATCCATCTGGTAAATAAAATCTCCGCTGGCATCCCTCATAAGATCCACATTATAAAACCAGACAGCCTTTCCAGCCATCTCATCATAGCTGGTAAATCTATCTGAGATAGTCTGTCCTACAAGACTCAACGATGCACATAGCAATATTGATAGTAGTAGTAATCTTTTCATAAGCTCTCAATCCTTACAAATTCAAATTAAATGACAGCCCCACACTAATGTTGAAACCAGAGATATACTTCTCAAGTGAAGGTGTTTCATTTAGCATCAACTGAAGCACCTCTGATCGATTTTCAACTGATTTAAGAGGTACTATATACGATGGATTTGCATAAATGGAAAGCCAGCGGGCAATTGCTATATCCACTCTTGCACCTGGTGTGAAAACGCCACACTTGACAGCCTCATAAGAAGAGCCTGGATCAGAACTATATCCATAGTCTGAATAAGTAAGACATCTACCAGAAAAGGTTGCTTGTCCAAATCCAAGTTGCGGTGTAAACCTGAATCTTGTTCCAATAGGAAGGCCCCATCCGAACTTGAAATTCCAAAGATTCGGTCTGTACACATAATCAACTTGCTCATGATCGTAGGACATAAACGAATATGGTAACTTCTGCAAACCTACAGAACCAGAAAACTCCATGTTAAAGCCAGCGAAAAACACTCCGGCACCAAACTCCAATCCCGGACATCTCGCAATCTGATATCCCATATTGCAATATAGTCCCCACTGGAAAATGTCCGCGCCCAACATATATTCCTTCAATTTGAAATATTCAGCATTGGTACCTTCAGTAACATTGATGGTTTTCTTACATCCTTTATATCCATCTGACATTACGCGAACCTCGTGCTTACCTGCAGCCAAAGATTTTGGAACATTGACATATTCATAGAAACGACCATCTATCTGCATTTTTGCAGTCGGGATATTCGTGGTTAAAGAGACAGGATATATATACTCTCCCTCAAATGTGGCAGCAGTTGTCTTTCCCTCAACTATAGTGACCATCTTCTCTTGAGATGCACCATTAGGCAAACCCACTTTCACACAATGATCACCAATGCGGACATTTGTCTTCAATGGGGTATTTCCAACATAACGACCGTCCACATATACCATACAGTCATCCAGATTGCACTCAACTGTCAGTCTCCCTTCAACTGGCTTTATTCCAGGTATTGTGACTGTCATTGAGCGCCCCATCTCAACCTTCAATTTCATAGAAGATGGCAAATAACCTTCCTTCTTGGCCTGAAGCATATACTCGCCACACTCCAAATTACCAGACCACTCACTAACACCAATAACCTTTCCATCTAAAAGAATCTGAGCATCAAGCGGAGCAGAAACAGACACATAATTATAGTTCTTCTCCATCTCTAACGACAGGGAAGAAGTTTCGCCTGAAACGATAGTGACCGAAGCCTTATAATCCAAATAAAGCGGTTTCTTCAAAACGATACTATGCCTTCCAGGAGCAAGTGCAACCTTAGCCGGAACATCAGTAACATACTTGCCGTCAACATAGAATTCTGCCCCTTCAGATGTTGTCGTCTGATTTATCTGCAACCATCCGACGGACTGAGCCTGCGCAACAACACAAACTAAAAATGCTAAAGAGAGACTCAGTAGCCTTAAAGTTTTATTCATCGGTTAAATTCCTTTATTTCTTCTTTCTTGTCTTACGAGCCTTGCGTTTAGACTCCTGAATAGCCTTGCGCACCTTCTCTTTACGCGCAGCCTTGTTGATACCCACTGTGATATTATCGAATGAGCCATCCTCACCCTTAATGAACGACGTACCACGTCCCTGCTCATACTCAAGACGATCATTCAGACGATCCTCTGCTCCGGTTTCAATCAACTCATAATCAAGGAGCTTCTGTTCAAGATTGGTCTTCTTCACACGGATTCTCACAGGATCTCCAAGGTTATAGACCACCTTTGAACGTCTGCCCACAAGTCTGTAATGATCTGCATCAAACTCAAAGAAATCGCTCTTGATATCCCTGAGCGGCACCATTCCTTCAATCTTCGTAGGCTCCACCTCAACATACATTCCCCACTCGGTAAGTCCTGATACGTTTCCGCCGAAAACATAACCCACCTTATCCTGCATATACTCAACGAGCTTATACTTGATGCTTGCTCTCTCTGCCTCAGCAGCAATCACCTCGCGCTGTGAACAATGCTTGCAAAGCTTGTCAAGAGAGTCCTGCTTGACGTTATCACCAGCCGCAAGATATCTTGCGAGAAGACGATGTACCATCATATCCGGATAACGTCTGATCGGTGATGTAAAGTGAGTATAGTACTTGAATGCAAGACCATAGTGACCGAGATTCTCAGTGTCATAGCGTGCTTTGGCCATACTTCTGAGTGACAGAAGCTCGATTGCATTGTACTCAGGAGTATCCTTTGCTGCTGCAAACAGGCTGTTAAGTTCCTTTGATATCTCCTTACCTGTTGTTGTCGGTCCCATTCGATAGCCGAAGTTGCCGATAAAGTTACGGAGCGCCTCTACCTTCTCCTGGTTTGGTTCGTCGTGCACACGATAGACAAATGACTTCTTGCATTTGACTGACACAAACTCCGCTACGCTGCGGTTTGCCAGAAGCATAAACTCCTCGATAAGCCAGTTCGCTTCCTTGGTAATCTTCTGATATACATTGATCGGACGACCCTTCTCATCCACCTCAACCTTCATCTCAGGACGCTCAAAACTGATAGCTCCCGATGCAAATCTCTTCTTGCGAAGCTTGGTAGCGAGGCTATGAAGGATCAACACTGCCTCAACCACCTCAGGCTGCACTCCCTCGTGATCTGCCTTAGGATTTTCAATGACTGCCTGTGCCTGTTCGTATGTAAAACGATGGTCAGAATTTATCACCGTACGGGTAAAACGACTCGCCGCGATTCTTCCGAGCGGAGTCATCTCAAATATAGCCGAGAATGTAAGCTTTTCCTCATTCGGGCGAAGAGAACATAGCTTATTAGCGAGCTTTTCAGGAAGCATCGGCACTGTTCTATCCACAAGATACACTGAAGTTCCGCGGCTCTTTGCCTCCTCATCAACCAATGATCCAGGACGTACATAATGTGTTACGTCAGCGATATGAACTCCGATTTCATAGTTGCCATTTTCAAGTTTTCTGAACGAGAGAGCATCATCAAAATCCTTGGCATCAGCAGGGTCAATAGTGAAGGTAAGAACATTTCTGAAGTCCTCTCTCTCTGCAATATCAGCCTCGGTGATTTCTTCAGAAATCTGGTCCGCAGCATTAGCAACCTGAGATTCGAATCTATATGGAAGGCCATATTCTGCAAGTATTGCATGCATCTCGGTGTCATTGTCTCCCGGCTCTCCTAGCACATCTACGATGTGTCCATTAGGGTAAGTCTGACTCTTTGGCCAGCCATCCACAACAACAGCCACCTTCATGCCCGGGCTTACTGCCATCTCCTGACGTCCATAACCATCCTCACCCAGTTCATAAACACCATGCACTACATATTTCTCGTTTGCAACCTCCTTCAGATATCCGGTTTCATCCTTCGGCTGCGCAAGAGATGCTCCTTTCACCTTGTGACGACGATAGCGGCTCTTATCTGATTCTGCAAAAGGAATTGCGATATCATATGGCATGAAACGGCTCTGCATCAATACCCAAGCCTGATTTCCAAGAATATGAAGCACACCTATAAACGGCTTGGCAGAACGCTCGATAATCTCAACAACTTCACCCTCTCTACGCTGACGATCAGTCTTTTCACGTGTCACAGTAACACGTACTATATCCCCATTCAAGGCTCCACGCGTCTTGGACGCTTTTACAAACACATCATCATCCTCACCATCAACTATCACAAATGCAAAACCTTCTCTGGTCATCTGCACCTTTCCCTCTACCTGCGGGAACACCTTTTTGTTTTTCTTTCTTGCCATAATAATCAATTTACTGCATCACTGACATTTTCAGGACCAAAGTAGTCTTTCCTACGGAAAAAGTTCATAGATGCGAATGCAAAATTAGAAAAATCGGTGCATTAATTGTATATTTGCGCCGCGAAAATTATTACAACAACATACTATGGACAAGAAAGTTCTACTAATGATCCTCGACGGATGGGGCGAGGGAAGACAGGATGAGTCTAATGTCATCTACACACAGGGAGCACCTTACATTGAGGGTCTCCGCAAACAGTACCCAATGAGCACACTTAAGGCATGCGGCGAAGCTGTAGGTCTTCCAGAGGGTCAGATGGGTAACTCAGAGGTAGGTCACCTCAACCTCGGCGCAGGTCGCGTGGTGTACCAGGACCTCGTAAAGATCAACATCGCAGCTCGTGAGCACAAGTTCCTTCAGAACCCTGAAATCAAGGCTGCATACGACTATGTAAAGGCAAACAACAAGCAGCTCCACCTCATGGGTCTTGCATCAATGGGTGGCGTACACAGCTCACTCGAACACGTTTACGAGTTCCTTAACGTAGCTAAGGAGTATGGTCTTGAGAACGTATTCGTACACTGCTTCATGGACGGTCGTGACACTGACCCAAAGAGCGGAAAGGGCTTCGTAGAAGGTCTTGAGGCTGCTATGGCTCAGTCAACTGGTAAGGTAGCTACTGTCTGCGGACGTTTCTACGCCATGGACCGTGACAAGAGATGGGAGCGCGTAAAAGAGGCTTACGACCTTCTCGTAGAGGGTAAGGGCGTATACGCTACTTCGGCAACTGAGGCTATCCAGGCTTCATACGACGAGGGTGTTACCGATGAGTTCATCAAGCCGATCGCTATCACAGGCGAGAACGGCCAGCCACTCACAACTATCCAGGAGGGTGACGCTGTTATCTTCTTCAACTTCCGTAACGACCGTGCACGTGAGCTCACTGCAGTTCTTACTCAGCAGGATATGCCAGAGGCAGGAATGCACACACTTCCACTTTACTTCTGCTGCCTCACTCCATACGATGCTTCATTCACAGGCGTTCACATCCTTTTCGACAAGGAGAACGTACAGGAGACTCTTGGAGAGGTAGTTTCAAAGGCTGGTAAGAACCAGCTCCGTATCGCTGAGACTGAGAAGTATGCACACGTAACATTCTTCTTCAACGGTGGTGCTGAGTCACTCTTCGAAAACGAGGACCGTATCCTTGTAAACTCTCCAAAGGTTGCAACTTACGACCTTCAGCCTGAGATGAGCGCACCAGAGGTAACTGAGAAGCTCGTTGAGGCAATCAACACTGGCAAGAACGACCTTATCATCCTCAACTTTGCAAACGGCGACATGATCGGCCACACAGGAATCTACGACGCTATCCGTACAGCTGTAACTGCAGTTGACAACTGCGTTGAGAAGGTTGTTGAGGCAGCTAAGGCACAGGGTTATGTAGTTCTTATCACAGCTGACCACGGAAACGCTGACTTTGCTGTCAACGAGGACGGTACTCCTAACACAGCTCACTCGCTCAACGACGTTCCATTCATCGTTGTAAATGCTGGTGACGAGGTTAAGGAAGTGAAGAACGGTAAGCTTGCAGACGTTGCTCCAACTATCCTTAAGCTTATGGGTATCGAGCAGCCAGCTGCCATGACAGGCGAGCCACTCGTATAATTAAAACAGCCCGAGCGTAATACTCAGGCTAATCTCTATACCAGGTGCTATTACGAATTATCGTATAGCACCTATTTTTATGTGTGCACCTTTCTGAAGATCATTATAATTCAAGAACGTTCTACCGTCTCCCTTGTCAGTAAGCTTGATACGCACATCTTTTCCTGTCTCAAGATGGATGACAGCATCATTGAACAACGGAATTCCGACAGCATATTCATCAGAGCAAGGACATACAGGATAAAATCCTAATGCAGAGAACACATACCAGGCAGACGTCTGTCCATTGTCCTCATCTCCGCAATATCCATCCGGAGCTGCACTGTAGAGCTTGTCCATTGTCTCGCGAACCAAAGTCTGAGTCTTGTCCGGCCTGCCAGCCCAGTTATATAGATAAATCATATGCTGAGCAGGCTGATTTCCATGAGCATAGTTACCCATATCAGCCACCTGCATCTCTGTAATCTCATGAATACGATAGCCATAATAGCTATCATCATAAATTGGAGGCACCACAAAGACAGAGTCAAGCATCGCCACAAAATTCTCGCGGCCACCCATAGCCTCTTTCAAGCCATCAACATCGTGAAATACCGACCACGTATAATGCCAAGCATTACCCTCAGTAAAGACGCCTCCCCACTTATATGGGCTGAACGGTTCCTGGAATGAACCGTCCAGGTTTCGCCCTCTCATAAGATTGTGAGAGGGATCAAATACATTTTTCCAGTTATGCGACCTCACTTCCCACTTGTCCAGTTCCTCTTGCGGCCTGCCTAACTTCTTCGCAAGCTGCAGAATACACCAGTCATCATACGCATATTCCAAAGTTCTGGCTACGCTCTCGTGGATTCCCACATTACAAGGGATATAACCTATAGAATTATAGTACTCGTGACCTAATCGTCCTGATGAATTTACCTCAGGGTGCACATTCTCTGTTCCATATACAATGCAGTCATACAGTATCTGCCAATCCTTCTCCGGAGTCACACCTTTGAGGATTGCATCAGCAACGACAGAGGCAGAATTATTGCCCACCATGCATCCGCGATGACCTGGGCTCGCCCACTCCGGAAGGAACTTATTTTCACGCGCAACATTGGCAAGGCCCTGCTGGATTTCCTCATTGACAGAAGGATATACCAGATTCAAAAGTGGGAATAGAGCACGGAATGTATCCCAAAATCCTGTATCAGTATAAAGGTATCCATCATGAACCTGACCATCATATGGACTATAATGCACAGGATTGCCGCTTGCGTCAAATTCGTAGAATTTACGCGGGAAAAGCGTTGCTCTGTAAAGACAAGAGTAGAAAGTGCGGAACTGATCATCTGTGCCACCGCTCACCTGAATACGGGAAAGCACCTCATTCCAGCGATTCTTTGCCTGAGTCATGACCTCATCAAAAGTCTTGTCAGCGACTTCGTCAAGATTGAGCCATGCCTGCTCGAGCGATATGAATGAAGAAGCCACTTTTACATTGACCTTTTCTCCCCTTTGAGTACGGAATCCAATTGACGTAAGAGCATGATTTCCTTCAAATTCAAGCGCCTCGCCTAACCCTTTCTCCGGTCCATCATACACCATGGAGCTCTCAAAAGTCTTATCGAACTTGACTACAAACCAGTTTCTGAAATTATCCGGAACTCCTCCACAATTTTTTGTAGTATACCCGACAATGGCCTGTTTTTCAGGAATAACCTTGATATATGATCCCTGATCATATGCATCCACAACCACACCGGACACCTCTCCTGCAGGGAAGGTAAACTGCATCGCAGCAGCACGATCGGTTGGAGCTATTTCTACATTAATATCATGGTCAGCCAGATACACCTGATAATAATATGGCTTAGCCGTCTCACTTTTATGCGAGAACCAGCTGGCACGTTTATTCTGTTCCACGGTGGAAGCATCACGCACCGGCATGATGGCAAACTGACCATAGTCGTTTATCCACGGTGAGGGCTGATGAGTCTGCTTGAAGCCTCTTATCCAATGGGCATCATAACGATAGGCCCAGCCGTCCCCCATCTTGCCTGTAACTGGTGTCCAGAAATTCATTCCCCATGGGGTGGCAATAGCCGGATAGGTATTTCCACTTGAAAACGCATGCTCAGAGAGCGTACCAACTAACGTTGACACATACTCTTCCGGGTTTTCAACATAGCTTACTTTCCGGCAGCATCCAGCTAAAATGCCAGCCACAAGCATAAATACTATCAGTCGTTTCATAGTCAATTCATTAATACCAAATCGCAGGCTCCGGACCCATCTGGAACACTAGTTCGCCTCCCTCATATATATCACCGTACTCAATATATCCTTTATTATATGGTTTTCCATTAAGCATTACACTCTGGATATAACGATTCTTTGCGCTATTATCTTTAGCTATGATACTAAGCGTTATAGGACCAGTAGATGTCTCACATACATCCATTACCACCTTATCAAACTGTGGCGAGCCAAACCAATATCTTCCAGAACCAGGCTCCACCTGATAGAATCCGAGAGATGAAAGGATATACCATGAGGACATCTGACCCACATCTTCATTTCCACAAAGACCGTCCGGCTTTGCAGAATACATTGTGCTCAACACCTCACGAACACGATCTGCAGTCTTCCACGGCTGACCAGCCATAGTGTAAAAATACAAGATATGATGACTCGGTTCGTTTCCATGGGCGTATTGTCCTACCAGTCCTGAAATATCAGGAGAAGCATCCGCACCCTCAATCACAGACGAAACAACAAACAAAGAATCCAATTTATCAAGAAATGCCTCCTTACCTCCAAAGCACTCTACCAAACCCTCGAAATCATGAGGTACCAACCAGGTATATTGCCATCCATTGCCCTCACAATAGTCGTCAACTCGGTGCGTAGAAGCAAACGGGCTATACTTCTGGCGGAATTTACCCTTGCTGTCTTTACCTCTGATAAAACCCAACTTATGATCAAAAAGATGCTTATATGACTTACTGCGCTCTCTGAAGAATTCAGCTTCTTTTTTATAGTATTCGGATTTCTGATAATTTCCGGCCCCAACAGCTTCAGCAGCAAGTTTTTCCGCCGCCAGTGCTATAGTTCCATCCGCAAGAGCATATTCCAGATCATATGCAACAGACTCATTGAAAAGGTCACACGGGATATAGCCATGTTTCATCCTTAAATCCTGTCCCCTGTCTGCACGTAGAGCAGACGCCTTCATCGCCTCAAAAGCCTCATCATAATCAAACTGGCCAAGGCCCTTGACGATTGCATCTGCAACCGGAGGGATACCAGGATTTCCCACCATGCAATTTGTCTCACATCCATGTAGATGCCATACCGGAAGTTTGCCTTGTTCCTTATAAATGGCAAGCATCGTATTAATCATCTGCTCATAGTAATGGCGTTGAAATATACTATACAATGGCATAGCTGCGCGGTAGGTATCCCACAGGGAGAATGTTGTAGAGGTGACATAACCAGGGTCGGAATATACCTTTCCATCTGCACCTCTATACGACAGGTCTGTATCACAGAAGATTGAAGGGGCGATCATAGTGTGATAAAGAGATGTATAAAAAATCTTCTTCGCTTCCTCATCTGCTGTTTCTATCTTGATTGAACTCAATGCCTCATTCCACATTAGGTCCGCATATCTCACTGCATCATCAAAATTCCAATCAGTAGATTCAACCTTCATATTATTATATGCACCCTCCATACTTACTGGAGACAGAGCAACCTTAAGCATCACCTGCTCGCCTTCCTCTGTCTTGAACCCAGCCTTCGCAAAAGTCGGCATATTCACAGTCTGATCTTCCCAGATCTCGACATCCTCACGGATTATATCAAGGGTCTCAAAGGGTTTGGAGAACTCTGCATAGAAATACACCTTCTGATTGTCTGCCCAACCACGGGAATATCTGTAACCTCTTATAGCATAAGTTGCAGAGTCTGAGGAACATCCTGTCGCAGGATCTGCCGCTTCAATGAATGTCTCCATCGGCCTGTCCCAACAACCTCCATTTCTAAGATTAAATACAATAGCCGCGCTTGCAGATGCCGGGAAAGTATAGCGATGAAGGCCGACACGATTTGTTGCAGTCAGTTCAGCTGTAATTCCATAACGGATAAGAGGAACACTGTAATATCCCGGACGGCTGATTTCCTTGCTACGATCCGCATAAGACCAGAGACCGGAAGTGGGATCATCTTCGGAACCTCTTGCGTATGTCAGAGAACTTCTGCCATCAACTCCGATGCTGTCAATCACAGGCATCACTGTAATATCAAAAAGATCTCCGATTCCTGTTCCGCTAAGATGCGTATGGGAGAATCCTATTACTGTTGAGTCACTTATATGGTAGCCAGAGCACCAGTCCCATTCCTGTGGAATGCTGGTAGGGCCAAGCTGCACCATTCCAAAAGGAAGATTTGCTCCTACAAACACATGACCATGTCCACCTGTTCCAATTGAGGTGTCCACATACTGAGTATAAGAAACCTCTGACTCCTTCTTACAGCCTAGTAAAGACAGCAGGATTGTACCTATGATTATTATTCGTTTCATTTAAATTAAAGTTATTGAGGTTGACATTTTACCACGAGATTTCCGCCACGAGTCAGTTCCTTATGACCGACACGGTAACTAGTGAATTTCTTTCCGCCAAGGGTCATTCCAGATACCTTCATCCAGCCACTCTTAGACGATTCCTCTCCCTGTTTTATGATAACAAGACTTTCCTTTCCATCATAATATGACGGATTCAAAGTGATTTCCACCTTATCAAACCTTGGTGCAGTAAGCGTATATGACGGATTTCCAGGACAATCAGGATAAAAGCCTATCATCGAAAACACAGCCCAAGCCGACATTGTACCCGTGTCATCATTTCCAGGAAGGCCATCCGGACGTGCTGTATAATACTTGTCCAGGAGTTGTGCAACAGTCTTCTGGGTCCTCCATTCCTCACCCTTGAAATAGCTGAACAGATATGGATATGCAATATCAGGTTCATTTGCAGGATCATAAAGTCCCTCATCAAACACCTTCTGAAGCTTCTTCACAAAGGCGTTTTTACCACCCATCAACTTTGCCAAACCCAGCACATCGTGCGGAACATAGAAAGTATAATTCCAAGCGCTTCCCTCATGGAAACCTGGCACTGGCTCGAAGTTTTCTCCCTGACGAGGATTGAATGGAGTCAGAAAACTGCCATCCTTCTGACGAGGACGGAATGTGCCGTACTCAGAACAATAGTAATACTTGTATTTAAGAGACTGAGCTCTGAATCTGTCTGCATCCGACTTACGACCAAGGTCAGACGCCAACAGCGAAAGAGCATAATCCGCGATATAATATTCCAAAGCATGCGACACCGAATTATCTCCCGAAGGATCTGCAGAGTACATTCCAAGCGGCACATATCCCTTCTCCAGATATGGATCAATATCCGGACGCATCATATTTTCTGCACCAGGAGTCATAGCAGACTTCAAGAAGGCCGAGTATGCAGATTCAATATCAAAATCATGCAAGCCCTTCAGCCAAGTATCTGCAATCACCGGTATAGCTGGATCTCCCTCCATGGTAAAGGTCTCACGTCCAAAAAGTTCCCACTTTGGCATCCAGCCCCATTCCTTGTAGATATCCACCATTGACCTGACCATATCCAGCTGCTTTTCAGGATATACAAGGGTCATCAACTGATGAAGATTGCGGTAGGTATCCCACAAAGAAAATACACTATAGCGAGACTGACCTGCCGGCACCTTACCCACTCCGTCATTCTCCATCAAAGGGTACTCACCATTCACGTCATTGATAACACTCGGATGAATCAGCGTGTGATATAAAGCCGAGTAGAACACTTCCTTATCGCGCTGCGAACCGCCTTCCACCTTGATACGTGACAAGTGATCTTCCCAAGCCAGTTCTGCAGCTGCACGAACCGAATCAAAATTTGAAACACCTTTCCTTGCAACAGCCTGCTCTGCATTAAGATTTTTCCAAGCATTAGCACAGCTCACAAAAGACACACCCATCTGAAGCTCCACCTGCTCCCCCTCTGTCGTTTCAAAAGAGAACCAATATCCGATATCATCTCCTGCGATCTCGCGACCATACTTTTTATACACTTTGTAAGTCCCGTCATCTGCTGTCCAGGATGACTCAACTCCTTTCATCAAAGGTTGCTTTTTCCAAAATCCGCCGGCTACCGGCTGTTTATTGATTCGGATGGCAAAATAGACAGGAAAAACCGCTTGCGAATTATAACAGAATGTACCGGCCAGGCGCATTCCTTCCACCTCTGTCTCACTGATCTTTCGAAGCCAGGCTCCGGTCTCGTTAGTCAGTCCCTCACCAAAATTCACAAGAATATTGTTCTTACCTGCTGGGAAAGTATATCGTTCTACACTGGTACGCGCAGTGGCACTTGCCTCCACCTTCACCGCGTGAGCAGCAAGACGACAAGAGTAATATCCCGGACTAGCTACCTCATCAGTATATTCAGAACCATAGATATGATAATCCACCTGAAGGTCTCCGTGGGTAGGCATAGTCAAGGCCAATCCGACCTCGGGACAACCGACACCACTCAGATTCACATGAGAGAACCCTGTAAAATAGCGATTATCATTACTGTACGGAGTGCTCCACCAACGACTATCCTTGTCATATCTGTTCAGGTCAGAACCCATAACATTGAACGGAGTGACCGACATCATTCCGTTCGGACACACTGCCCCCGGATTGGTCGTTCCGTAATTAGTCGTTCCTATGAATGGGTTGACATAGTCTATCATCTTACTTTGTGCTGCCAAAGAAATCGCAGCAAACAGAAATATGAAAACACCAAATATCCTATATCGAATCATTTCTCATTATTAATGAAGTTATTGTACAAATTTATCAAATTTTATTATGTTTGCGAAACGGTTTGATTTTGATTTTCATAGTTTGACCATAAAATGAGCAAAAAAACAGGCATTCACCTAAAGCATTTCCTGCTGTCTATTGTCGAGAATCTCTCGGCAACAGCTGTAACTATGGTCATAGTATTGATCTTTGTACTCTTCCCACTTTCCTTTTCACGATTCAATACGATTCAGACGATGAGGGAGCAGTATAACCTGATGGACACTTATTTTTCCATAAGCAACCGCATCGGACAGAAAAAACCTTACCGACCAATCAGCAATCAGATCATCATAGTCGATATCAAGGATGTATATAACAGGGATTCTCTAGCTCATCTCTTCAAAAGCATTGTTTCTGCTGGTCCTAAAGCCATTGGTCTGGATGTTTTTTTTGATGAAAGGAAATCAGAATATGCTGACAGCATCCTTAGTAAAATCACATCGCTTCCTCACGTCGTGTCCCCATTCATGCTTAAAGATGAAATTCTGGGAGAAGACAAGACATTTGCCACTCTCCAGACATCTTTCTATATGGACACCCCGAGTCCAAACTCCGGCTTTGTAAATCTGGCAACCTCCGGAGCCAACGAAACATGCAGGATTTTTTCCAAGACTCTTACCTTTGATGGGAAACAGGTGGACAACTTTGACATGGCACTGCTGAAAGTCATATCTGAGTCTGACTACACAATGGCGATGAAGAGAGCACAAAATGACGAGTACATCAATTACAGCTTGTCTTCTTATTCTGTATTCTCTGCAGAAGCTATTTCATCAAATCTGGATATTCTGAAAGATAAGATCATCCTTATAGGAGACCGTGAAGATATTTCAGACAAGCATGTAACTGCAGTCAATGCACGAATGCCGGGAGTGGACATTCACGCAATGACATTAGCGACAATGCTTAACGGACGCTACGTAGACACAATGTCAGAGTTCGGCGCATGGGTGCTGGCCTTTTTTGCCATCTTTCTGTTCCTACCATTTATCAGGCTTATGAAGAAGAATGAGTGGACGTCCATCTTCTGCCCTATTCTTCAAACACTACTGATAATTTCGGCGATTTTCCTCTGTTATGTAATCTTCGTTTCGTGCGGTTATTATGTAAGGGTTGTTTACGCCCTGCTTGGAATCGGCTTTATTGAATTAGGTTTTAATCTTTATATAAAACTCAAGGACTTATGCGTAAGATTATTTTCTCGTTGGTTTTAATGATATGCGCACTTGAATTAAGTGCTCAGACATATAAAGTAGTACATATTTCCGGAGGAGAGTGCCTCGTCGATTATGGCAAGGGCTGGGAAAAACTATGCATCAATTCCACCCTTACCAAAAATGCTATACTGAAAAACACCAGCAAGCCTCTTTCTGAAGTAGTATTAAGAGAAACCGGCACTCAAAACACCTATACTGTGTATATGTTGTCCGAACAATTCAACCTCACCCGTTTTGTTTCCGACAAGGCCAAAGACAAGCCGACAGGGGATTTCAAGAATTTTTCCGGTTTCGTAAAAGATATGGTCAACGCCTCCAAGACCGTGATGGTCAATGTCAGATATGATCGCGACGGAACAACACACAGAGATGTATCCGTATCAACCGTTCATGACGCAGATGACTTCATCAGGTGTATAGTGGAAAAGGCTGGTGGAAGCATGCTTGATTTTTCAACCATAAACAACATTTCATCTGGTCTAATGGTAGCGACGGACTATGACGGGGGAAATATAATTCTCACAAATTACGGCAACAAGAATGTGCATTGCTACCTACTTGCCTTAAAAGGGGAATTCCTAGACCCAGAGCCTGCCATCGGAAATAATTACATAATCCTTAACGCCAATAGCGAAACCATTCTGCCTTATACAAAGCAGAATGGAGACAAAATTGCCGTGATTGCTTCGGAAGACACAACAAACTTCAGCATGCATATTCTACTGGAAGCCATTATGCCGATGATGGAAAAGCATGAACATGCGATCCCGGCTCCAAAGAACCGGGTTCCGTTCAGCATCAATATCCTTTAATGATCTTCATAACGCTTGGGCCGACGATATTTTCGTTGACACTCATCTGAGAAAGGGAGGTCGGAAGAGCCTTCTGCAGGTATTCGTATGCATATACAGCAGCTGCCTTTTTAGGTCTTGCAGTTGACTCCTTTACGGTCATCTGAACTTCAAATTCTCCTGCACTCCAACATTCATTATACTTTCCTCCGCTAATAAAAGCGCCATGCGATCGAGGTGGGAAGAAACTGAATCCTGCCATCATTGACTTAGCGGCTTCTCCGCCAAAGGTAACCACTGGGTTTTTAGGATCGTACTTGAGGTTAGGAATCGATATTCGGAATAATCCGAGTTCCTGATCCTTATGAACGGTCATGGCATCATCAATCCATGTTGATTTTAAAGTAATATCAATTTCTATCGATATCTGTTTCTTATGAGTGTACTTTGCTTTTACCTTTGACAGGTCAATAGCCAGCGAATCCAATGTCATAGTGAATCTTGTGTTCGTAATAAAGTCCGTAACCGACTGATTATCAGACGGAACACTACACTCAAGATAAAAGACGCTGCTGGTATCTGCTGCAATCATATCTCTGGACATCTTAATACCTGAAAACTTCATTCCAGAAGGGTCCAAAGCGCCTGAAGTTGAAGGAGCTTCATAGAAATAATCCTTAACCGCCGGGGTTGCCCATTCGGCAGTCCTAACCTTATTCATATTATCAAATATTGAAAAGATCGCTCTGGAAGCAAGGTTGGCAGCAAAGTCAACCGCTGTGCTAAGAAAGCCACGCGTTGCTGATTGTCCAAGTAAGGCAGAGCTCTCACCTACGGCGAGGCTCATTTCCTGACTGTTTTTCACCTGAAGAGATATAGTTTCCTGTACTTTGGCATCCTGAGCGGACAAACAAAGACTATTTAAAGAAAAAATGATAACTGGCACTATGACCATAAATGTTCTTGTCTTCATAAGCTATGTTTTATTTATGACTGCTTCCACTGACAGGAAGCATTATTCTAAGTGATACATTAGCGGAAGGGGAAGTCTTGATATTCTCTCGATTGTAATATGTGTACTTATCCAGATTTATCACTCCTTCATTGAGCGGTATATCAAAAGTGACACTCATAAATGAAGCAAGAGAGAAGCCTATTTTGAATTTTGGACAGAAACGGTTCATACACTCCTTACTTAGGCCACCATAGATGTGACTCTGCGGTGCTCCTCTAAAATCCGTCAGTATATCCAAAGACACACCCATGGTGAACTCCAGCGAAAAGATTTCTTCTGGAAAAGATGTGCCTAACATAACTGCCGGTGTTATATAGTGCAAGGAGCCTGTAAAGTCTCTCTCAAGTAGAATGTCCTCATCGGAAAACCTGTTATACTTGTATGATAATTCCGCTTGGGCATAACACTTCGGTGACATCTCTTGCTTACGATGGAAATAAATTCTTCCATAACCACCCCCGCTGATAGCAAAACCATTGAGATTGAATGACGAAGCATCTGTATCATATACATGAGAGAATTTCCCTCCTTCTACGAAAACACCGACAGCATAAGGAGGTTTCTTACTTTTAGTTTGCTGCAGAGGCGTAACAGTCGGCTTCTCGAATGCCGCTAAGGGAAAGCAAAGAAAAGCAGACAGAAAAGCCAGCACTATATGACGGTTAATTTTCACGAAATGAAGAAGTTACTGCAAATGTAACAAAATCTGTAATTATAAACTATATTTGTAAGTTGAAGCTGACATGTATGAAACATTTTAGGGAAATATCAACTGTCGTTCTATTTCTATTGTTAGGAATCACTGCTCACTCTCAACAGAATGACAAGCTCTATTTTGCTGACACATTATCCAATGTGACCAAGGCAAATATGTTTTATACTATGGCTTTGGATGAGCCTGATGGATCTGAAAAACAAACTATGCTTCGAATGTCCTTGGAACATTTTGGAAAAGCATACAACAATTCTCAAATACATACATTGACAGACTCACTTGATGTTCTTATACATCTAGCAGAGTGCTATGCATACATCGATAGTCTTAATGTCTGTACTCAGACTCTTCAGAAAGCAATTGATCTGGCATATACGCGATGTGGCAAGGAGACACCGACATATGCAGATCTGCTACGCAGAATTGCAGCTATTTGTAACATTGCCGGAGACTATGCTCAAGCCGAATTATTCCTGGACAAATGCAAAGAACACTTCAAGCAATACGGCACTGGCAAATACGAGGGTTTTACACCTCAGACATACACATTGTATCTCAGAGTCCGAGCACTCAACGAAATGGCAGCAGAGCGTTATCGCAGCGCGTTGAAATACTCACAAGAAACCCACGAGATCATCACTGAGGAAAAGTTATCATCGCCGACTTATCTCGAGAATCTAGCCACCATGGCATACCTTTACGGCAAAATGAATAGGTTTGGCATGATGGCAAAGTGTTATAATCTGCTGACGTCTGAATATAAAGAAACTATCCGCACCAGATTAACCAAGATGTCCGAAGCACGTAGAAATGTTTATTGGGAAAATGCTTCTACATCTTTTGAGGAAATCGCTGAAGGATATGCATGGACCTCATACAATGCCTGTCTTTTTTCAAAAGGATTATTGCTCAATACTGCGATTGAGTTCCGTGAGAGGATTGAAAAATCAGAAAATCTGGAAGCGAAGGCAGCGCTTTCTGTGCTTGATAGCCTCATAGCTACCGGAGCAGATACTCGTCAGATTGATTCTGTGGATCTGGCCATAGTAAAACTTATCGGCAAGGATCATAATACAAATCTGCAATTCAACGATATAACTTGGAAAGACGTTCAGCAGCACCTTGGAAATGACGACCTTGCCATAGAATTTGTAGCAACTCGCAATGGAACATATAGGGCATTGTTATTAAGAAAGGGATGGAAGGCTCCTCAAGCTGTGGCTATCTGGAACAACAAGAAGGGCATTAAAATCTTAAAGGATCTCAAGAACAGTAATAATCCACACGAATATATCAACCAGAACAGCCGGGAGGTAAGTGAGGTTATCTGGAACAGAAAAATTCGTCGCCACTTTCCTCTTACTGACGAAGGTAAAATCTATTTTTCTGCAGATGGGATTCTGCATCAGATTGGAATCGAATATCTACCGCTCTATACTGGAAAGGATGAAACAGACAATTCTTCCATCATAGACAACTATAAGATTTACCGATTGTCATCCACTCGCGAGATTATCAGACTCTCCGATGATTCACGCCAGGAGAATGCCTCAGCCAGCCTATATGGAGGAGCCCGATTCAATCCATTCCCAAGACAGCTTCGCCACGCGGTATCGCAGATTTCAGTCATAGACACTAGTCTGGTTGACAAAAGATTTGAAGAAACTGTTTTAGCAGAATACACTGAATCCGGGGACACCAGAGCAAACTCGGAAGACGGACGTATCCATGTTCTACCAAACACGATAAAAGAAGTTCACGAAATAGACAGTCTGCTCTCTGTAACAGGAAAAGAGTCTAGACTATACACCGGTGTGTATGCAAATGAGGAATCCTTCAAGACAAAGACATTTGGGAAAAATATAATCCATGTAGCAACACACGGATTTTATGTATCAGCAGCAGAAGCATTAAGTTCTAGTGAATACTATAAATCCCGATTTGCACACAACCCGACGGCACTTTCAGACCCGATGTATCGTAGTGGTTTCCTTTTGGCAGGAGCAGCACCGGCATGGGCTGGTATTTCAAATTATGTCGGGCTTGAAGATGGTGTGGTGACAGCGAAAGAAATTTCTTTGATGAATCTTGCGGATGCTGATCTTGTGGTCCTGTCAGCATGCCAGACAGCAACTGGAGATGTTCTGAAAGATGGAGTCTACGGACTTCAGAGGGCGTTCAAGAATGCTGGTGCAAAATCAATCATAATGAGTTTGTGGAAAGTGGATGATGAGGCTACATATCTGATGATGAGCAGCTTCTATAGGAATCGTTTTGAATTAGGGATGTCAAAATACGACGCCTTCACAGCTGCATTACGTCAGATCCGAACAAAGTTCCCGGAGTCGTCTCACTGGAAATCGTTCATTCTCTTAGATCCGGAAATCAGATAAAAATGAAAGGAATATTTATTTCTATCCTGCTGATAGTTTGCGCCCATATTACTACAATGGCGCAGACAGATTCTGTGGCCAGATATAACAATCAGGCCGCAGCAATGCTTGCCCAGGATGACCTTATAAATGCTCGTGACTGTTTTAAGAAAGCATATAGCTTCACCTCCGATCAGATGCATGAAGAAAGAATTATCATCGCTATAAATCTTTCATCCATATTGATTGATCTTGCTGAATACTCTGAAGCTAACGACTATCTTTCTAAAGCGGATCAGCTGATCAAGACGGCCCCAGAGATTGATTCCATACTGAAATCCGAGCTTGACTATCAGAGAGCCTCCCTTATGATGGCTGTAGGAGAGAGTGGAGGGGCGGTAGGATTACTGGAATCAATGATACAAACTCTAAATGCCGATAGTCATTTATACCACCCTGTAACTCGCTCTCTTCTCGAAGCATATATGGAAGATGGAAGGTATGAGAAGGTCGTGCATAAGGCAGACACCGTTTTGAGGACGTCCACTACATCTGATTCACTATACTTCTCGCGCATAATGGTTCGCGCCTTTGTCAAAATGGGTAAAAAATCCGAGGCAATGAAGCATCTTGCCGTCTCTGATGACGTTTACTCAAGAGTACCACAGACAATACTTCAGACAGCTCAACAAAAGCGTCTTCAAGGAGAAGTCAATGAACGCTTCGGGGATTATGCCACAGCATACGATGCTTATCAGCAAGCAGCAACTTTGCTGAGCGGGTACCTTGGAAACGGGCATCCGGAAACGGTATCTCTTCTTTATGGTATGGCAAAGTCTTCATTGCTTTCTGGAAATGCCGAGCAGGCATGGAAGCATTATTCAGAATATCTGGAACGCAAGATAGACTACCTTTCTTCACAGATGTTCCGAATGAATCTTTGGGAAATGCAGTCATATTGGAGCAGAAGCAATGAGGGTCTTGTCGATGCCCCACTTTTCTGTCACAACGTCAAGACATCCAACAACAATATATCATCTGCATTAAACGCAGTAATGTTTGCCAAGAGTGTCTCCTTCGACACATCCGTGGGTTTTGGAGAAATGATTGACAAGACAGGGGACGCAACTCTTAAAAAGGATTTCGAAAAACTAAAAGGCTATAGGATGATATATAGCCAGTCTCTAAGACTTAATCACAAATCATCTCAACAATTTAAAGAGGCCGCAGATGTACTAGAAGGGAAAATACGCCAACGACTTTATGATTATGGGTTGTTGAAAAGCGAAATGGCATACCCGGATTGGAAAAAGATTGCCGAAAAAATGGATTCAAAAACAGTTGCCGTTGAATTTGTTGACTTTAAGATCGGCGACCAGTGGCAATATTCTGCATTTATCTACAGAAAAGGCCAGAAAGCGCCTTTATATATTCCACTATGCACAGAGGACGTCCTGTTATCAAAGATTTCGACATATTACCTTTACGATGACACACGAGTTTCAGACGAAGTCTATGACAATGCATTCAAGGTCCTATATGAGTATATTTGGGCTCCGCTTGAAAAGCATTTTCAACCTGAAGACAAGATATGCTTCTCAGCCGCTGGAATTCTTCATAACATTCCTATTGAATATCTTGAATCCGACGGAAAGATGTTTGCCGAAAAATATGCCGAGGTAAGAAGGGTAACTGTAACCAAGGACATTCCTCATCTGCAGACAATCAATCATATTGACAGACTTGAAGCATTCGGTGCAGTAGAGTACTTTGCCATGGCGAAATCCAGATTTTCAAGTTTGGATTTTGTGCACTTACCTAGTGGCGAAGAAGAAATGATGAGTATCCAGGAATTGTTCCAGGAAAAAACCCGTCTGTGCATTCATACCGGCATATATGCAACAGAGGCAGATGTAAAGAATCTCAAGCTTCAGCCATCAGAGAAGAATGTGCTGCACCTGTCTACACATGGCTATTATCTCCCTTATGAGCACACACCTTATTACCCATATTATCGGTCTTATAAAGGTGATATCTTGAAAACCCATCCTCTCCTTAGATGTGGCCTTGCAATGGCAGGTGCAAATAGGGTTTGGCGTGGACTTTATCCGACTCCAGGTAGTGAAGACGGCATTCTTACTGCTCAAGAAATCTCGGAGCTGGATCTTAGAGGAGCATCATTAGTTGTACTCTCAGCATGCCAGACAGGACTGGGAGATATGGGAAGAGACGGAGTGCAAGGCTTTCAGAGAGCCTTCCGTCTTGCTGGAGCCGGGAGCATGCTTGTTTCTTTGTGGCCAGTCAATGACATGTGTACTACGCTCCTGACCCAGTCATTTTACGAAGGACTTGCGAATGGCAAGACTGCTCATAAATCATTGATTGAAGCAATCCGAAAAATCAAGGATGAGTATTCATCTCCATTCTATTATGCTCCATTCGTCATAATAGATTAATCATCCGTATCGGGAGACTGCGCAAAATAAATATACTTTATAGCTCTGACCTTATATTCCCTGTTTTTATTCCAATATAGCTTATTGGTATAAAACATATTATCTGTCGTCATGGGGATTGCACGTCGAGCCGGGTCGTAATCCGACTCCTGCTGAGCCTGCTCATCTGCAAAGATCAGTACGTCTTTAATATCTTCCACACATGACCAATAACACGCATCCGGCTCATCAGGAGATGCAATTGGAGTTCCGTTATAGGCTAGCAGGTGACTATTGAGCGTCTGTAATCTTTGTTCATTAACAAATATACGCCTTAGCTCCATATAAGTCGGCAAAATCCAGCTGCTGGAATGAATCATCTGCTCATTACCATTCTTTTTGAAGCACCAATCAAAGGCTGGATAGTTCTCTGCACCTAGATTATGAACACGTTGATTTACAACTAAGCCAAAAAACGGTCCATTAGGAAATGCTTCATTAAACTTGGAGTTCACGTCATAAACGGTCGTACCCATAGGCCCCCAGAATGCTGTAGTTTCATCCAGGGACAATACCACCTTTAAATGCATGAACTCACCATCTTCCTCATAATCATACACATATGCGACTATGCCCTTATTGCCATATTGATCCTCATAATAATCATATAATTCATACTGGGCTGAATCATTATCTGAAACGCCTATGTCATTTCTCTTTTCACACGCAGAAAAGAAGAAAATACATATTAACGGAAGGATTATATGTTTTAGATATCTGTACATTTCAGTTCTCCATTAAGACAGTTAATTTCTATACTGACCTTCTTCCCGGCTGTCAAAACTATGGTATTGGAATATTCTATAGGTTCTGAACCGTCTCTGAGGGTCATCCGACATCTGAGAGTAGTCTCGCCTGAAGTATCTGTAATAATATAATAATAGTCTTGTACTGACTCTAAGGTATCCAGAACAGTCTCTGTTACAGAATATGTAGCTGAAGAAATGTACTTCTCATTCCCTGTTGGAGAAAATTTCGAAAGTCCCGTATATGAATGATATAACTCTATCGCATTTTCAAGCCCTGTGAAAACGACATGACACAGCGTTCCTGCATGACATAGAGGGATATGCTGTTCTGATTTTACTTTATCATGAAAACACGATGTCTGAGCCATCCCGATGATGTCTGTAAAAGACTCAACCCAATCGACTCTATTAATATAAAAACTATCCATCGAACCTGTCAAAAGGTGAAACCAGCAATCTACTTCTGATCCATGTTCATCAACCTCATATAAATCAGCAAAGGCCAGGAATTTATATTCGCATCCTTTTTCCAGATGGCGGAACCGGAAGGTTATGGGGCTATGAACATCAACCGTACTATAGGATTGAGTCTCCTTAAGAAGACCTTCATCAGAATAGCAATATGCCCTGACACGTATTCGCCTTGTATCAAAATCTGAGATCTCAATAATATCTGAGAAAACCGGTGCCAAATCTACAACCAGCTCAATGGTGCCAATATTGGAATCCTTTTCAGGGTCGAAATTCTCCATACAGGCAGTAAACACAAAGACCAGAAATATTAGAACAACATTCTTCATTACAGTCTAAAATATATTATACAATATAATCCGAGACACCACCTCTCATTTATGGCAGGCCCCATTGAATAATAATCGTATACAGGCTCTTCGTAAATAAATTTCTGATTGAGCGATGGCTTGAAGTCATATTTGGCATAGAGTCCAAAATCTATAGACTCAGCTACAAAACCGACCTTAAAAGCAGAACCCCAATGATTGCGTACCAGCACAGAATCCCTTGATGTATCCTTTTTGATAATCTGAGATTGAGTAGAGAAGTGAGTATGATATTTAGCCTCAAAATTCAAATTATAGGAGACATCGCCTTCAGCATATAAACTTCCACTTGGATGTCGAAAAAAATTGATACGCAGACCAGCATATGGAGCGAACTGACCGAAGCTGATTGTATGATACCTGCGATTTGTCCTCACAGGATTCTGATATAGAAGCTCCGCTCCGGCTGTCAGATTTAAAAGCTGACGATGAGAGCCTCCTCTCCACATCAATAATAAACCTGGAGAATAATTATAAAAACCCTCAGCCTCAATACCAAAGCCAAAATTATAACTATTGTCAAGCGTAAATTGCAGTTTCTTCTTAATAGGGTTGGGATTCCACAAAAGATCATCTGTCTGCGCATGTGCACAGATAGTCGCTAGAAACAGCAATATTGCGAATATGATTGACTTCCAACTCATAATCCGCTACAAGATAGAGCTTTTCTTTGTAAAATCTATGATTTAAAGGAAAGTGTTTAGTAAGTTTGCAAAAAATGTAGGACTGTTATGGAAGAACTGATTGCGAAATGCGCTGATGATATGCTGGAGGCGGCAAACTCCGGAACATTATCACTGGATGCTCAGGTAAGAGCATATGACCTGATGGAAAATGCCCGCCGCGCTCATCAAAAAGCACAGCAGGCATGTTTCTCTGCGAATATTTCATATAAGATTCAGCCTGGTCTACACGCCAGGATAGCCAGTATTCTGACTGAAGAATAATCCTATTCTGCAAGATATAGCTTCAATCCGTCCATCTTATCCCACTCACCGCGGGTAAAGTCTGGCATAACCACCGGCATACTTCCATTACGGATTGACACCTCTGTAAGCTCCACAAGCGAACTCCATTCAGCAGCATCGTATACGTCTTGATCAAGAGGAAGACCTTCGTTAGGATACTTGTTTGCAAATTCCTCCCATTTAACGTGTTCGAGCTGATATCTAATGACTCTTATCTTTGTTTCATCATTTACAAACCACGGGCACGTACAAGTGCTGCAGGATCTGGATCTGCGCCACGGAAGCGGCGGTAGAGTTCCATTGGCTCCTCGCTGCCACCCTTCTCAAGAATGTTACGACGGAATGACATTGCTGTCTCGCTGTCGAAGATTCCCTTCTGCATAAAGAGCTCGTAAGCATCCTTATCAAGAACCTCAGCCCAAAGGTAGCTGTAGTAACCTGCGCTATATCCACCGCTGAAGATGTGAGCGAAGTATGTGCTGCGGTAGCGTGGGATAATCTCATCAATAAGGCCCATCTGCTTGCAAGCCTCAGCCTCGAATGTCTCAACGAATGAATTGTCATCCTGAGCGACAGCGAAGGATCCGCTATCAAGCATATGCCACTTAAGGTCAAGCATAGCAGCCGCTGCAAGCTCTGTTGTCATAAAACCCTGGTTGAATGTACCGGCAGCAGTGATTTTATTTACAAGTTCTGCAGGAATTACCTCACCTGTCTCATAATGACGTGCGTATGTAGCAAGAACCTCAGGCTCAAATGCCCAGTTCTCCATGATCTGAGAAGGAAGCTCCACAAAGTCACGGGCTACAGAAGTACCGGCTACACTCTTGTATGTACACTTGCTGAGAAGTCCGTGAAGTGCATGTCCATACTCATGGAAAAGAGTTTCCACCTGATCAAGTGTAAGAAGTGATGGCTTACCATCAACTGGTTTAGCAAAGTTGCCGACGTTCACGATAACCGGACGGATATCCACGCCATCAACAACCTCCTGATTTACGAAGTTGTTCATCCATGCACCACCTCTCTTAGTCTCACGTGGGAAGTAGTCAGTAAGGATTATACCGATAAGGCTGCTGTCAGCATCCATTACCTTGAATCCCTCAACCTCTGCGTGATATGTAGGGATGTTCTCAAGCTTCTCATACTGAAGTCCGAAGAGCTTAGTAGTCAAATCAAACACACCCTGACGAACATTCTCCATCTGGAAATAAGGCTTTGTCTGCTCCTCATCAAGAGCATATTTTGCCTTGCGCACCTTCTCTGCATAATAAGCCCAATCCCATGGCTCAATCTTAGAACCTGCAGGAAGAAGACCAGCCTTGATATCCTCATCCATCATAGCCTGCATATCAACGATCTCAGCCTTTGCCTTAGCTACTGCTGGAGCGATGATACCTGCAAGGAATGCATCCACAGTTTCAGGAGTGCCAGCCATCTTATCGTGAAGAATCATCTGAGCTGGGTTTGCATATCCAAGAAGACCAGCCTTCTCAATACGGAGGGCCATCATCTTCAAGATAAGCTCCTTTGTATCATTCTCGTTACCGTTGTTACCACGTGAAGCATATGCCTTGAACATCTTCTCACGAAGAGCGCGATCCTCTGTTGCAGCCATTGCTCCGCCATACTCAGAAATTGCTACACCAAACTCCTTTGCAAAAGCATTGTTCTCAGCAAGAAGCTTGTTTCCGAAAGTATTTGAAAGCGAAGAAAGCTCCATGTTGATCTCACGCATGCGAGCCTGCTCAGCCTCGCCAAGAGCGATACCATTGTTAACAAAACCATTGTAAAGCTTCTTCAAAGCCATCTTCTGCTCCTGATTGAGACCGAGATTTTCCATATCATTGTATAGAACCTCAACCTTCTTGAAGAAGTCAGCATTCATGAAGATATTGTCAGAGTGAACTGAAACCATTGGAAGTACCTGCTCCACAATCTTCTGAAGTGACTCAGTCGCATCAGTCTCAGAGACATTGAAAAGTACTCCGACTACGCGGTCAAGAATCGCTCCAGACTTCTCGTATGCCACTACTACATTCTCAAATGTAGGTGCATCTGCATTTGCAATGATCGCATCAATCTCTGCCTGCTGCTGAGCGATACCAGCCTCGAATGCAGGAATATAATGCTTCTCCTTTACTGCATTGAAATCTGGAATTCCATAAGGAGTATCCCATGCAGTAAGGAATGGATTTGTGTTGTTGCAGGAAATTGCTGCCATAGCGATTGCTGCTGTGTAAAATAATTTTTTCATATCTATTAATACCAATTTGTTCCGTCTGCCTTCTTAACACCATCAAGGTCGATAAGAGTAAACTGAGATTCACCTTTATATTTAGTAAGGATACCTGTGAATGACACGGTCGCTGTTCCATCAAGCACCTCAGCAGGAATCTTTGTGTCAGCAAAACGTGCATATCCACTTGAACGCACCTGCACACCTGACTTACCCATAGTGAAGTACTGGCTCACAGAATAAGCCATTGAACCGATATTGTAAGTTCCGTCAGGATTCTTGAAATCAGCAACAGTTCCTCCAGCAACCTCTACATTGTCGAATATTCCAGAATACAGGTACTCTTTCCACTTAGCCTCTGAACAAGCCCAAGTATCAACCCAAAGACTTCTGTCAGCTGGCTGAGACCAACTATCATCAACGAAGATACAGTTATTCGTATAGTCCTTTCTGTCTCCGTTAGGATCAATGTACGCGAGAATAAAAATCTGATTCAAACCATAGCTATCCACATAGCCATATTTCAAATTCTTGATAGTCACAAGGCGACCCATATTCACATCCTTAAGAAGATCAGCCTCACTGACCTCAACTGGCTGAACCGGCTCATCATACTCACCCTTGAACACGTGATTATCAATGATATAAGCATGCTCTAGGTAGCTAGTCTCATACTCTTTTGTCGGATCCTCATATCCAAGATTGATCATACCATTGTAGTCACCGACTGTAAGGTCTGTACAATCCACATAAATCCACTGACCGAGTTTGTACTCATTGTAAAGACCGTTCTTTCCGATCTTGATTTCAATACCGGCAGTTTCATCCTGGATATAAAGGCTCTTATAAAGGTTACCCACCTGGTCAGAAGTAGTAACCTGACCTTTGATCACACAACGTCCCTTAACCTTGACTGGTGCATTTACATACATCTTCTTAAGGTCTGCAATAGATGTAAATTTACCACCAAAGTCCTCGTCTGTGTAAATATACTGCTCCTCAGGATTCTCATACTTTCCTGTGAACACTGGCTGAAACTCCTCACATGCAGTGAGCAGAGCTGCAGCTGATAGTATTGTTATAAAAATTCTTTTCATAATATCTGTATTTAGATCCATCGCTTACGCTGAGGATGACAGTCTATTGTCATTCTGAACGAAGTGAAGAATCTTCAAATTAGAATCTGAAATAGAGGTTCAACATGTAGTTGATTCCCTGCATATAGAAATACTTCGAATCGAAACGATAGTATCTCTCCATGCTCTTGCTGTCGATAAGACGAGTCTGCTCATAACCTCCAGTCTTCACATTCTTGTTGTTGGTGATATTCTGGATATTAAGAGAGAATCCGAAGTTGTACTTACGGTCAATATACCATGACTTACCGATACTTGCATTAAGAAGGAATGCTGGCTTGAACTTCTCCTGTGCTGACATATATTCAACCTCTGTAGGAGTAACGATCTTGTCAGGACCAGCCACAGCCAGATCAGTTCTATAAAGCGGGTTCATATCAAGGTACGAATTCGCAAAATACTGAGCATCAATCTCAAAGAACCAATACGAATTTGTGCGGTAGTTAAGACCAAGATCAGCAGCGAACTGTGGTGTTGAAGGTACATAGTGCTTCTGATATTTCTCCACGACATACTCGCCATCAAGATCTGTCTCATATACAGTCACGTCACCATCAATATACTTCTTATATACTGGATGACTTGCCCAATAAGGTACAAGTGCATTCTCTACGATAACCTCAGCGCTGTTATCAACAGTCTGAGTCATACGAGGAGTTGAAGTATAGATGTACTCACCCCAGCTGAGAGCACCCTCAACAGAAAGGCCCTGCACAGGAAGAGGAACCTTGAATCCGAGCTCGATACCCATATGACGCTGATCGATGCCACTCATTGCAAAGTTTGTGAATGAGTTCTGAGTGTCATCATAGAAGCTCATCATATCAGTCTGATCCTTGATCGATGTCCAGAATCCTGTCACACGTACATTGTAACCGTTATTGCTATACTGGTAGTTAATGTCAGTAGAAAGAGTCTTCATTGTCTCAAGGTTAGGTACAAGAGAGTTTCTTGTACGTGGAGAAATGAATGACTGCGAGAATGTAGGAGCATCATTGAAATATCCTGCATTTGCATATACTCTATGTCCACCGCCAAAATGGTACTGAGCGCCGAGCTTAGCAGCATATGTAAAGAACTTAGATACTGCTGAATTTCCCTTTGAAGTAATAGGAACAAGTTCACCATTTACCTTCTCATAAGTTGTAAGGTTCTTACCATCAACAACATAGTCAGTACCATCCTCTCTCAAACCTGGGAAGAGGCCCTTTCTTACAAGACCCTCTCTCCAGAATGACTCATAGCCAGCCTGAAGGGCAACATTTGCCTTGAATGCACCTAGATCGAAAGAACCATTTGCCCAAAGACCTGCCTTGCGGACATTAGCATAGTAGTCATAACCATACTTGTCTCCAACCTTAAGGACCTGAGCAGTGTTGTTATGACTGAAGTAATAATCCAAGTCGTTCTGAACCATTGCAGGGTTTGATGCGAAATCACGCTCTGCGAATGAGTCAATGTTGATATAGTAGTCACCACCAAGAAGGTCGTCGATCTTCTTGTAGTACTCTGTCTGATTCCACTTGTAGTTAAGACCTCCTGTAAGAGTGAACCACTTTGTTGCATCCCACTTGACATTTGCACCTACATTCACGTCATTCTGATCTACTCTACGCTCCTCGATTACATATTTTGAACGGCGAAGGCCTTCTGCATCAAAGTTATTGTAGTTGACATTGTAAAGACGATCCCAGTTCAAATGAGTGTACTCTGGATAATCCTGAGTCCATGCATCATATGCCCATGCTGCCTTCTCCTCATTAAGTCTGTCATAGTCTGGATCCTCCATCCAATAGTAACTTGGAAGATTTCTATAGTAGTCAGGACGTGGGTCTGCTGCATCATACCAGTCCATTGCTGTATAACCGTTCTTACCAGTACGCCAAAGTACTGTAGCAGAAGCCTGAAGGTTATCGCTTGGCTTGACTGTGTACTTAAGAATAGTCACAGGCTCAAATGTCTTGCGCACACGTGCATTACGAACCTTACCATTCTGGTAACCCCAGTTAGAGTTGTACATATTGTCACCCATAAGGTCATAAACCTCCTGAGTTGAAGCATTTTGCGCACCTCTCTGACCAGGAGCAGCAAATGTTACGAGGCTAAGCTTGTGAATATCTCCAAACTTCTTCTCAACACCTGCATAGTAAGCGAAGTTACGATAGTAAACTCCATTCACCCAGTCATTTCCACCGATACGTGCAGACACATTGAATGCATATGACCAACCATTGTCAAGCTCACCTGAAGCATAAGTTGCCATAAGGCGAAGGCGGTAGAGAGCACTGTTTGTAAGTGCGCTGAATCTCCAGCCTGTACGTACGCTAGAAGGCATTGCATTAACGTTTGTGATACCGTTATATCCACCGAAACCATAGTCAGATGTCTCATTTCCGACTGTAGTCTCCTTGGCTCTGGTAGCCTCATTCAGACCACTCCAAAGAGAGAATGGAGAATAGCCAGTAAGAGCGTCATTCATTGGAATACCACTTACATATACCTCCTGTGATTCACTTGTATAACCTCTGTTCTTGAAACGGATATTGCTAAAACCGAAGCTTGCTATGTTTGTGTATGGGTCATTTGATCCGAAGAGAATAGAAGGAGAATCCTCAAATCCTGAGTCATCCATATCAAACTCTGCAAAGTTGGAATCATCAACCTCAGCTACGACCTGCTCAAGCACCATACCCACGAAGATAAGGTCCTTGACATAACCCTCAATTGTTACGTTTACATGTGCATCAAGGTAACCATCTGCCTTAACAGTCATGTCGTAGATTCCGTTCTGAAGGCCCTCCATAAGGAAGCGTCCCTCAGCATCAGCCTGTCCTGTAGCCACGGTTTCACCGTTCTGAGAAAGGATAATGCTTGCCTGCGGTACAGCTGTTCTTCCGGCACGATTAACAACCGTTCCCTTCACTCCTCCCCAAGGGTCCTGAGCTAAAAGAACTACTGAGCAAAGAACTGCTGCAATTGTTAGTAATAGTTTCTTATTCATAATTATTTTGTGATAACAATATAAGTCGGATAGTGGTCGCTATATCCACCGATAAAAGCGCCATTTGAGAAAGTTCTGTAAGGTGTACCCTTGTACTGACCAGCCTGATTAGTCAGGAACTTAGCATTGAAGATACGTCCATAATAGCCTTTCTTGTGAAGCTGACGGAGTCCGAAAGTGCCCTCCTGCGGATGTACAAGGGCATTATTCACAAGCAAAAGATCGTAAATGCTCCAAACTCCCTGGTAAGCAAGCGAACCGAAACCGGCCTTCAACATTGAAGTAAACGGAGAGAAGAACTCTGTATCTGTAACCTCCTCAGTAAACTCCTTTCCATGAAGGTACTCGGCCATACTTGGGTCAGTAGGATTATCATTCATATCACCCATGCAGATGATCTTGATGCCAGGATACTTTGCCTGCATCTGCATAGCATGGTTATACATGATCTCACCACCACGGTCACGAAGCTGGTTTCCGCCTTTCTTACCTCCAGCACGTGATGGAAGATGGGCAACATACACAGCAAAGTGCTCACCATCAATAGTTCCGTGTACCATAAGGATGTCACGTGTTCTGAAGTAATCACGCTCCTCCTTGCTCTGAATCCAATCTATCGAGCTACCCTCGAAAGTGAATGGAATAGATTCGCTTTCAATAAATGTAAAGACCTTCGGGTCATAGAGCAAAGCCACATCCACACCACGACGATCCGGTCCGTCATAGTGGATGATCTGATAGTTTGCCTCACGGATCTGCTCCTCCCAAACAAGGTCCTCAAGAACCAGACGGTTCTCAATCTCAGAAACTCCAAGAAGAGCATGCCATACGCCATTCTCTTCCTTCATGGCTCTGATAACCTTGGCCATATTCTTAAGCTTTACCTGATATTTAGCCTCGGTCCATTTGTTCTTTCCCTCTGGAAGAAACTCCTCATCATTCTTCACCGGATCATTATAAACGTCGAAGAGGTTTTCGAGGTTATAGAATCCGATCACATGATTCTGAGTCTTCTGGGCATATGCAGCTGTGCTGAAAAGAGCTATCGCTGCAAATGTTACTAGTATTTTTTTCATAATTCATATTTTCGAGATTCTTCGCTTTGCTCAGAATGACAATGTCATTTTACTGTCATCCTGAACGTAGTGAAGGATCTTCATCATTTTACCACCATAGGGCAACACTTGCGGGATCCGTAGCCTCCAACTTGGCAGCTGTAGACTCACCGACCTTTGCAGGAAGATTTGCAAAAAAGTCAAAACCAGTCAATGCCTCAAGCTCATCAACTGACATCGAGTGCTCTTTGCTGACATTTCCGCTATACGCCTTATGCTCAAGATAGAATGCAGCCGCATTCCACTGTCCAAGAGTTGAAGACTTGCTATATCTGAGCAGAACCTTGAAATATGCATCGGGAACCGTCACACTATTTCCATAAGAGTCTTTTTCTTTCTCGCTTGACGCACTTACAATGACACCAGTCACAACATATGTTGTATCCGATGAATTCGCAATAGTACGAACCTTATTCTCAAGGCTTGACCATATACCCTCATTGTGTGCATTCAGCTGAGGTGTCATATTTGTGCCATAGAATGTCTGAGCATTAGCATCGTAACAGCACTGACGGTCTGCAGATGGAAGCTGATGCCCTCTGGCATAACTGCCACAATAGCCACCAAATGGCGCGGCTGAGTCATTGCCAAGAAGCGGATCAAGAGCCCATGCATTTGTTCTTCCTGCACTTCCGTTTGTATAGAGCTTACTAAGAGGATATGCCACCCAAAGGGCTACACGGTCCTTCTGACTCCATCCGAAACTGTAATTACGGTATGTGTTGCCATTCATCTTGAAACTATGGCTATAATATCCAAGATTTGAATTGGTCATCGCCGGAAGCTCGAGCCACTGAGCCTTCTCCAAATTCGAAGGAGCATCTGGCTCCTCTGGTTCTGGCTCCTCACCCAAACCAAGCTGAGTCATTGTACAACTTATAGCTTTAACTCCGTTATCAAGCACGATCTTAAGCGTTCTACTTGTCTGATCGTCATTTCCGTCATACGTAAGAATCACATTTGACTTGTTTCCAACACCAGACTTAACACTCAAATCTGCCCAATCTACATCCTTATCATCACTAGAAACCAATGTCAAAGTCCAGTCACCAGCACATTTTACAGATACGAACTGCTGGCCCTTAACTGGAGCAACAGAGGTACTCTTAACAGACACCTCAAAATCAGATGACTGAGAAGATGGCTGTGTACATGATCCAGATATCAAGGCACAGATAGTCATAACGACTGCTGTAAACCCAATATTTGAAATGAATTTTCTCATCTTCATTTAGACCATCAAAAGGGCCCGGCCACCGGCCAGTCCCTTTTGAATGTTTTATATCGACATTTAATTACTCAGCTATAAACTTATATAAGTCTGGGAAAGCATAACCCGACTGAGTTTTCTCTACATAGCATCTATAATAATTACCGTTATTTGAGTTATGGTAGAGATAGAATGTGTTTGACTCTGCCTCAACATATCCAGAGATCTTAACTCCTGAGGTAGTGTAAGCGAAATTCAAATCAAAAGCAGCATCCATTAGCTTACAACCATTCTTCTGCATACCGAAATACTTACCGTTTGAGAACGTCATCGAGTATGCACTACCATTCTTAGCAACAGTCATCGCAGCTGCATCAATCTCTGAGTTTGCAGTGATTACTCCATTGTTAATAGTAAGTCCACTAACAGTTGCATTAAGATCTTTTCCACTACTAGTGAGTGTTGCATGAGCTGATGTTCCCCAAACAATAAGATACTTACCAGTCCAGTCGTCCTGCTCAGCTGTAACCTTAACATATGAACCAGCTGTTGGAGTCACAGGAACGCCCTCACCAGCTACATGGCTGATATAGTAAGCAGGGACAGGATTTCCACCACCCTGTGGTGCGCCATTATACGAACCCCTTCTTGTTCCAAGAGTCACAACGTCAGTAACCTTAAGGCCGATCTGCGAGAAAGACTTGTTATTTGAACCAACCCAACCGTTAGTCATACCATAGATATAAATCTCACCAGTAGCATCCTTAATAGTAAAGTTACCATAGTCCTGCTTCTCGATGCTGATAATCTCACCAGTAAGCTCATACCAAGTGTCATCCTCAGCTGCTGCAAGGAACTGAGCAATTGTTGCCTTTACAAGAGTTGTTGGCTGCTCAGTTGATGATCCTGTGTTTCCGCTACCTGTGTTGTCATCGCTGCCAGAACCGCTACCTGTCGATGTACCACCGATCTCAACTCCTGTAGCAAAATCAATCACCTGACCTGCCTGTGCAGCAACAGCAAGTGTAACATCATCAATGCTATAAGCACTGCTGCAAGTTGAAACGAATGCAATGCCAAGCTGAGTTGTACCTGCTGGAATTGTAAAGTTAGCAGTTGCAAGGTTCCAGTCACCATTGATGTCTGCATCCTCTAGGAATGCTGCGTTAAGCTCAACCCACTTCTGTGTATCGTTGCTTACATACACCTTAAACTCTGACCAAGAGAAGTTGCTGTCACCATCCTGGAGATACTTCTGACCACCAAAAGTAAGCTGATAGTCAGTAGCACCATTAAGAGTAATCTTATTAATCTTAAGAATTGATGTAGCTGCTCCGAAGAAGATCTTGTTTGAACCAGAACCAGCATAGTGAGAGAAACCGCTACCATCGTTAGATGCCTTACCTGAAGTTCTTACAGACATCTTTCCACCGTACTCATACTCAACTGTTGATACACCAGTACCCTGCTTGTTATCCCAAAGATTTGTGTTTGAATCAAGGTAAGGCCAACCGTTATTATTCTGAGCCTTCTCAATATCAAAGTTATTTGAATAAGGGATAAGAGCATCTGCTGATCCCTGAGGACCCGCCTGAGTAACTGTCAAATACTTGCTCTTTACACCGATAGTAAACTTAAGGTCTACAGTACGGTCATAACCTTCATTCTTAAGAACAGTAACCGTTACTGTCTGTGGCTGGCTAGATGCCGCTCCTTCCTCAGGAGACACTACAACCCAATCCACATCACACTCAACTCTCCAATCACGAGTTGCCTCAAGCGTAATGGCCTGCTCACTGGCATCGGCCTCAAATGTCAATTCCTCTTCACTAAGAGAAATGCTTGGAGAACCTAAATTCTCCTTCTGCTCACATGCAGCAAACACTGCTACTGCAGAGCATACACCAAGAAATAAATTTCTAAGCTTCATGTTCTAATTGTATTTTAATATTTGTTATTCTTGCTCTTTCACTTGCAACTTACAAATATACGAATGAATCGCCACATATACAATACCTGCACCTTCAGTCTGACTTACAATTCAGCCCAAAACAAAAGCGACCCCCGAAGGAGTCGCCTTTAATTGAATTCTATAGATAATTAGAAATTAACATCTATATGATCGAGGTAGTATGCGTATGTACTAATGATAGAAACATACACCTGCTTGTTACCAGCATTTACTGGGATAGTCAAGCTATATGATCCATCTGTTGTAGCCTTACCTACATTACCATCCTCTGGGTATGCTGCATCTGCTGTAGGAGCAGTCCAAGTTGAAGGGAATACGCAATAAACATTGTTAGCGTAAACCTGCTTCGCCTCTGAGAAATGGATAGTCACAGACTTGATATCCTGCTCAAATGTAGGAGTCTTGATGTAAGCACCCTTCTTTCCGCGGCACTGGAGGAATGTATTTGCATTGTTTCTAGATGCATTTACAGTCCAGACTCCGGAAGCAGACTCAATTGTATAGTCAACATAGGAAGTCTCACTCGATGTCATAGCAGCACAAATCTCTGCATTTGTGAGAGTAAGAGTTGTTGCAGCTGGAGTTTCAGGCTCTGGCTCAGCAGGAGTGTCAGGCTCAGTTGCTGCCTCGTGTGAAACGTAGTAAGCTGGACCACCAACCTGCTCCTTCTGATCCTCTACTGAAGAAGATGCATACTGAGCACGAGTACCAACGATAGTAATCTTGTCACCAGCCTTAACTCCAAGAGAAGGGAATGACTTGTCATTCTTAGCTACTGGAGCAGCTGTAACACCATATACATATACGCGTGAAGTACCATCTGTGAGGTAGAAGTTACCATACTCCTCCTTAACGATGCTCTCGATAGTACCAGTGAGCTTGTACCACTTATCAGCGCTTACTGGAGCTGCAAGGAACTCTGCGATAGTAGCTGCCTGAGCTGCAGTATGTGCTACGAGGTAAGCAGTACCACCAACCTGAGCTGTACCGCTGTAAGATGTTCTAGTTCCCACGATTGTAACTTTGTCTCCCTCGTTGATACCAAGAGAAGCAAATGTCTTGTCATTAGATCCTACAGCACCATTGTTTGTAAGACCGTATACATATACAGAACCAGTAGCATCTACGATGTCGAAGTTTCCGTAAGTTGTGTTCTTAATATTCTTAACGACACCTGTAAGCTCATAAAGAGATGTACCCTCTGCTGCAGCAAGGAACTCAGCGACTGTAACAGCCTTGATAGCACCAGCCTGCTCAACGTCAGCCATTGCAATATAATCCTTACCGTCTACAATAGTCTTGAAAGTAACAGTAGTCTTACGAGCGCCACCCTCATTAGCCGCAGCTGTAAGCTCTACACAAGTTACACCGCCAAGATCTGAAGGCTCACCAGCTGTAAGCCATGCAGCATCCTCTGGAATCTCAACTGAGAACTCACCACCCTTAACTGTAAGAAGTGCAGTAACTACACCACCCTCAAGTGGAAGAGGAGTAGAAATAAGCTTCTCAAGTTTGATAAGAGACTTCTCAATTTCGATAACTGTTACGTTCTTAAGCTGTGGTGATCCGTTGTATGGAGACTGAGGTCCCTCAACTGTAACGATGTCACCAACCTCGATACCATGCTTTGAGAACTGCTTCTCAGCACCCTGATAGAGTGTTCCATATACATATACAGTACCAGTCTCATCAGTGATATACATGTTACCATAGAGGTCGTTAGCGATAGAGGTAACTGTACCCTTGACACGATAGACCTTACCTGTCTCACCAGCATTAGCCTCAGCACAAGTTGAGAGCGGAGTCTCTACCTTCTTAGCCATCTGAAGAACCTTGATAGCCTGCTTTGCACCAGCGCATACAAGGTTAACATTAACCTCTCTTGTATCAGCAGTCGCCTCTGCAGAGAAAGTTACAACAGTCTTACCAGCAGCGCCAGAAACGAGGTCAACATTGAACCACGCCTCCTCAGGCATCTCAAGAACCCACTCAGCAGTAGCGGTTACAGTGATCTGGTCCTGGCCACCCTCAACAGGGATGGCAACGATTGACTTATCAACCTGTACCTCATCAAGGAATCGCTCTTCCTCCTGACATCCCACGAACGCGAGAGCAGCAGCAGCGAGAGCTGTGAAAATATATCTTAATTTCATATTATTCCTGACAATTTATTAGTTAAACATATACTTGATACCAACAGATGCATACCAGCACTGTCCGATAGATACTGACTTCTTCCAAACATCAGGAGTTGTACCAACTGCTGCTGGAGTAGAGAATGTTGCATAACCATCCTTATCATATCCCTCATACTTAAGGATACGTCCCTCACCAAGAGCTGAGTTCATGAATCTTGAAACTCCCCAGTTAGAATTGAAGAGGTTAAGGATATTCTTAAGGTCAACGCTCAACTGAAGTGTGTTCATCTGCTTGCCTGCCTTGATCTTGAAATCATGCTTGTAGCTGAAGTCAACTCTGTGAACCCAAGGAGAGTAAACGCTATAAGCCTCAGCATACTTGCCCTGGTTCTTGTCAAGATACTTGTCAGCGTGAACGTAGTTCATGAAACGTGTTGCGTCATCCTCAGAAATGAAACGGAACTCATTGTTAGCAACCTGCTCGTCTGTAGGGATATAGATAAGGTCATAGTTGAAACCGTCACCGTTCATATCGTTTGCTGTCATGTAAGAGTAGTTGTAACCACCTCTCCAAGACTCGTAGATAAGGCTGAAATGGTTGTTAGCCTTGTCAGAATATGTAGCTGAAGCAACTACACGATCAGGAGTAACATACTGTGAGTTGTGAAGACCTGGATCGTTAGGACCATAAACTGTACCCATGTAGTTCAAAACTGAAGAAGCGTCAGAACCAGGCATACCAGTAAGTTCCTTAGATACAGTGTGAGTATAAGATGCTGTCAAGTTAAGTCCCTGAACAGGAGCCATCTTCATTGTGAGAGTTCCAGAATAACCATAACCCTTGTGTGTGTTCTCAAGAACATATGCATTGATAAGGTTCTTTCCGTCCGGGCCTGTCTTCTTGAAGTTCTCATAAAGAGGACGGTTATCAGCACCATTCAATCTTGCAAAGCCGTCAACAGACTTAACGCTCCAGTCACGAAGAACTACACCGTTGATTGTCTTGTTGTAAATACCCTCTGCGCTGATAGAGAATGGGAATGATGTAGGGAAGTTATAATCGATTGCAACAGAAGTCTTCCAGACCTGTGGCATCTTGAATTTAGGAGAAACGGCAGCAACTCCCTTGTCAGGAGATGGAAGCTGACCATCCTCTGGAGAAACTGTTGTAGGGAAACCATAGCCTACGAGCTTCTCGTAAAGTTCCTGACGATTAAGTATTCCACCAGCAAATGCTTCCATATCGATATACTTGATACCATCCTTCTCAACTGTAGGACCTGTATACCAATTAGGAGCCTGAGTCTTACCATTAATTACAGCAGCACTCTGTACCATCGCTGAGTTTGTAGGCATGTTTGTAAAGAACACAAGTGGAAGACGTCCAGAGAAGAAACCCGTACCTCCACGAAGTTTAAGACTGTTGTCTCCAAAGATGTCCCAAGAGAAACCGACACGTGGAGAAACTGTTATAGATGCAGTTGGCCACTTACCTGTGTCAATATGCTTGCCATCACAATCCTTGACAATCTTCTTGTCTGCATCTCTCTGAAGAGTACACTCACCATCACCATAATGGAGGTCGTAGATTGCATTATTACGGATAAGGTCCTGATTATCAAAGAAGAGACCATCAAGACGGAGACCATAAGTAAGCTTGAACTGCTCATTTACGTTCCACTCATCCTGTGCATAGATACCAGCCTTGTGGAACTGAACACGCGCTGCAGGATTTGCCTCACCATCGTAACCATAAGTAAGGTTCACTACCTCCGGAGCCTTCTTGTCATAGAAGTCCTGAAGGCTGTAGTAACGATAGTAACCTGTACCATTTCTCATATATGAGTTGTCAGCCATCTGATACTCATAAGAAACACCAGCTGTAAGCTTATGGTTACCAGCATAGTAAGTAAGGTCATCCTTTACGAGGATATTGTTGTTGTGAACACCGTTGTTCCAAGTGAAGAGCTCATAACCGAGTGAGATGTAAGGAAGAACTGCGCTTCCGTCATCGTTACGGATGTCAATGAACGGAAAATCCTCTGAGTTAGTACCACGCATATCATCAAGCTTAGAGAAAGTAGCGAGGAACTGGTTATGAAGATTGTCAGAGAAACGGCTGTTAAGATCGAGAGTAACAGAAGTTGCAAGGTTATCCTGTGAATACAACGAGTTCACATAAGACATACCGTACTCAGAGAAACGTGCAAATGAAGAACGCGAACCGCCGTCCACAGACGAAGCGTTAGCCATCTTCCAGACCTGATTCAAAGTGTAGTTATATCTTACTGCAAGCTTGTGTGCATCGTTGATGTTCCAGTCCACACGTGCAAGAACCTTGAAGTTTGTGTTTGTTGCAGGGAAGTTAGTCCAAGAACCTGTGTCATAGCCATACTCCTTCTTCACATACTCAGATACATCCTGAAGGTCCTTGGTGAGAGTACGAGATGTGTAGGTATTTTCATCAAACGCGCCATCAGTCGAACCATGCCATCTGTTTACAACAGTAGGGGTGCTTGAGTACTCCGCATTCACGAAGAAGAAGAGTTTGTTCTTGATGATAGGACCACCGAGAGTGAAACCGTAAGTTGTGTTACGATCCTTGTCACGCGCACCGACAACCTCCTGTCCGGCAGCCCAATTACCACGCATGTTCTCGTTGCGGTGATAAATGTAAGCGGAACCCTTGAATGTGTTTGTACCAGACTTGGTAATAGCGTTCACACCACCACCGATAAAGTTTGTCTGACGTACATCGTAAGGAGAGATAACAACCTGCATTTCCTCGATTGCATCGATTGAGATAGGAGTACCACCACCAGGAAGAGCATCCGAAAGACCGAAGTTGTTGTTGAAGTTTGCTCCATCGACTGTGAAGTTAGCAGTACGGCCGTCCGATCCAGCGAAGCTCATACCGTTTCCGCCATATGGAGAAAGACGTGTAATGTCAGAAAGGCTTCTGCTGATTGTAGGAATCGCAGAAATCTCTTTGCTTGAAATGTTTGTAGCCGAACCCATCTTCTCCGCAGAGAATTTAGAAACAGGAGCTGCAACTACCATGGCCTCACCAAGCATCTGAGAATCTTCGCTCAATGTACCGTTGAGAGCAGAAGTCTCAGCGAGCTGAAGAGTTACATCAGTGTAAGCAAGAGTCTGGTAGCCAAGGCATGAAATTTCCACCTTGTAAGGACCACCGGCACGCATACCGTTGATGGCATAACGTCCGTCGTTGTTTGTTACGACACCGTAAACAGTACCTGAAGGCTCGTGTGTAGCAACAACTGCTGCACCTACTACAGGCTCACCGTTAGCGTCAACAACTCGTCCACCCAGAGCAGATGTGGTAACCTGTGCGAAGGCTGCCACGCTCATAAGCATTGCCGCAAAAGCAGCAATTAGACACTTAATTGTTTGTTTCATAACGTTTTAGTTAAAATTAAAAATTTTTTCGTGCCGCGAAGATAGTAAATTTTAACCGTTTAAGAAAGCTAAATCAGTAATCTTTTATGCTTATTTTTCACCTTATAGCAAACATTAAAAATTTCTGTTCAAACACTTGCAAATCAGAGAATTTTATCTACCTTTGCGGCCGAAAAAATGTGGAGAGATTTGACCGCTTGCAACCACTTGAAAAAATGCTAAAATGTAAATGATGGGCCTAGTGCCGTCTTTTTCATAACAATGTTTAGTGTTTTTGTGTTCGCTCCGCATTTTTGTGGGGCTTTTTTATTGCCCTATTGTCAACTTGGACAAAAAAAAATCAAACATACGATATGAACTATTTATTTACATCAGAATCGGTGTCAGAAGGACACCCAGACAAGGTTTCGGATCAGATTTCCGATGCAATTCTTGACGAATTCCTCCGCCAGGACCCAGAGTCTAAGGTAGCTTGCGAGACATTCTGCAGCACAGGCCTCGTTGTAGTTGGAGGTGAGGTACGTTCAGAGGACGCTTACGTCGATATTCCAAAGACAGTACGTCGTGTCATCAACAAGATCGGCTACAACAACGCCGACTATATGTTCGACGGAAACTCATGTGGTATCCTTTCAGCCCTTCACGAGCAGAGTGTTGACATCAATCGTGGTGTGGTAGGAGAAGATGCTGACGCACAGGGCGCTGGAGATCAGGGTATGATGTTCGGATACGCATGCTGTGACACTAAGGAGTACATGCCGCTTCCGCTCGCCCTTTCTCACCAGGCACTCCTTCTTCTTGCTAAGATCCGCAAGCAGAAGCCTGAGCTCATGCCTTACCTTCGTCCAGACTCAAAGTCACAGTTTACCATCGAGTATGACGGAGAGACTAATCAGCCTGTACGCGTACACACAATCGTAATCTCTACTCAACATGATGAGTTCACTCCTGCATCTCTTGGCAAGATGACTTATGCTGAGGGTTGTGAGCAGTACGGTCAGAAGCGCGTAGACGAGGCTATGCAGGCAAAGATCCGCGAGGATGTTCAGAATATCCTTCTTCCAATGCTCATCGAGACACTTCCTGCAGAGACTGCAGCCCTCTTCAAGGGTGACTACATCCTTCACGTAAACCCAACAGGTAAGTTCGTGATCGGAGGTCCACACGGAGACACTGGACTTACAGGTCGTAAGATCATCGTTGACACTTATGGTGGAAAGGGTGCACACGGTGGTGGAGCATTTTCAGGAAAGGACCCATCAAAGGTTGACCGTTCAGCAGCTTACGCAGCACGCTACATCGCAAAGAACATGGTAGCAGCTGGTGTCGCTCGCGAAATGCTCGTTCAGGTATCATACGCAATCGGAGTTGCTCGCCCACTTAGCGTTTTCGTAAACACTTATGGCACAGCAGCTAACGGACTTTCAGACGCAGAAATCGCAGAAAAGATCAACACACTCTTCGACCTCCGTCCAGCAAAGATCATCGAGAAGTTCGGTCTCAAGAAGCCTATCTATGAGCCAACAGCTTCATACGGCCACGTAGGACGTACTCCATACAAGGAATCTGTAACTCTCATTCGCAACGGCGTGAAGACTACAGAATATGTACAGTTCTTCGGCTGGGAGCTCCTCGACTCAGTTGACATGATCAAAGCTGCTTTCGGACTATAAAACACCGTGAAATACAAGGCGCTAACTACCAGCGCTTTACACAAACTGCGTGCTGCCAAATGGCAGCACGCAGTTTGCATATATAGCTATAGATCAACAACTTACATTTTACGTTACTATCCGGTATAAACACTGATTACATTCGATCCATCTCGCGGCGAAGATCCTTCTCCTTGATAGAAGCACGCTTATCATACTCCTTCTTACCACGAGCGAGAGCTATCAGAATCTTAGCATATCCATTATCTGCAATATAAAGCTTCACTCCTACGATAGTCAAACCCTTCTCCTTTACTGCACGCTGAAGCTTATTCAGCTCTTTACGACTAAGAAGTAGCTTGCGATCACGGCGCGGATCATGCTTTCCCCAGCTTCCCCACCAATATTCCGCGATATGCATATTCTTGACATACAATTCGTTACCACTAAAGTAACAGAAGGTATCCACTAGAGAGGCTTTGCCTGCCCTGATGGACTTGATCTCTGTGCCGGTAAGCACAATACCCGCCTGGAAAGTCTCAATGAACTCGTAATCAAATGAGGCTCTCCTATTCTTAATCTCTACACTGCTCTTCGCTTTCGGCATAATTCAAATTTTCTTCTCTCTTATCCACAAAAATGGGCATTTCGTGGACAATCACTAATTTTTTCCTTGGTTTGTCCACCAAACAGGCATTTTCGTGGACAAACAACAAAACACCCGTCGCAAAGATACTGCTTTTTCGCAAAATGCTAACTCTCGATACAAAATACTATATTTGTACCACGAATTGACTAAGCATGGCAAAAAGACCCTTCACACCAATTCCCCCAATGGCAGAACTACCCCCTGCCGAGGAAATCAACGTCAAAGAACTCCTAGACAAATACCTCGCCGGAGAAATCGACCTGATCTGCGTCCTAGGACCAACCGCCTCAGGAAAAACACGTTATGCAGTCAAACTGGCCCGCCAGATCAACGCATTATTGGAAGATGAAACCGCGATGAAGCCAGAGGTCTGTGACCATCGAGGACCGTGCCACCCGCGGCACGGAAGCGGGGGGACCACAAGCAAAGCGCAGTGGTGGGGTGAGCGAAGCGAACGTCCGAGAGGTCACAGACCTCTGGCTGGCGCAGAAATCATCTCCGCCGACTCAAGACAGGTGTATAGAGGCATGGACATAGGAACCGGAAAGGACCTGGGTGAGTACGAAGAAATCCCGTACCACCTGATGGACATAGTTGACGCCGGTACAAAATACAATATCTTTGAATACCAACGCGACTTCGAAAAGGCGTATAAGGACATAGTCGAGCGTGGAGGAATCCCTATCCTTTGCGGCGGTAGCGGACTATACATTGAAGCTGCAACCTGCGGCTACTCACTGCCTGAAGTCCCACCTGATCCAGAACTCAGAGCAGAGCTCGAAAAAGAAACCGACGAGACCCTCATTGCCAGACTTGCTGCCCTCAAACCGCTCCACAACAACACTGACTACGACACTCGCAAACGCCTGATACGCGCACTCGAGATTGCGATTTACGAAGCAGAGCACCCTGTACAGCGCACTGCCTTCCTTCCGAAAAACACATACTACATCGGAACCTTGGTTTCACGCGAAGTGCGCAACGCAAAGATAGACGCCCGTCTTGACGCCCGCCTTGAAGAAGGTATGGTAGAAGAAATCCGTAGCTTGATCGAGAGTGGTATCCCATCAGAAGACCTTATCTACTACGGTCTGGAATATAAATTCGTAACTCAGCACGTAATTGGCGAACTCACATTCGAAGAAATGCGTCAGCAGCTAGCTACAGCAATTCATCAATTCGCAAAACGTCAGATGACCTGGTTCCGAGGTATGGAACGCAAGGGCATCACCATCCACTGGACGAATGTATAATTGATTACGCCTCCGGATAAAATTTAGAAGCGACTGAAAGACCTGACGGGATCACGAAATGGTGATTCTCGTCCTTCCATGTATCCTCATCCCACTCTGGACTGACAAACTCACCCTCGTGATCAGCGACAAAGGCAAGATAAGTAATCGGGAATCCCTGAGCCAGATACTGGGACTCATAGAAAGTCTGCACTTCAAACAATGCATCCACTGCAGCACGGCCACTCACTGAGGACAGCTCACTAGCATAAAGTCCTTCGCGGTCAGCCCCATAAATATCTGTGCCACAAGCAAGTATCTTCAAATCATTCTGCTCTGCCATAGCACGAGAATACTCGTGAAGATAACGGCTATCTGTCTTCAGATGCACAATTCCGCCCTCCTTAAGGAAGTTGCGGTAACGATTCATAAACAACGGAGCAGTCAAACGCTTCTTCTCACGTCCGATCTGAGGGTCCGCAAAAGTAATCCACACCTCTGACACTTCTCCCGGAGCAAACAAAGACTCGATGAACTCAATACGCGTACGAAGGAAAGCAACATTCTTCAATCCATGCTCCTCGGCATACTTGGCTCCTTTCCAAAGACGCGCCCCCTTGATATCAACTCCGATATAATTACATGAAGGATTGCGCTCAGCAAGATCCACGGTATAATCTCCCTTGCCACATCCAAGCTCAAGGACAATCGGATTATCATTACCGAACATAGTTCGACCCCAATTACCCTTAATAGGATGATCTTTCCTCAACACCTCATCAGTTGCAGGCTGCAAGAGACATCTGAATGTCTCATTCTCTCTAAACTTTCTAAGCTTATCCTTTCCCATAGTAACTACTCTTACTTTTTAGAACTCAAAATCACTCCAACTCCACACAATCCTCTCACTGGCGCCACGGTCAGACACATCTTCCACATTCCATATTCTACTGGCTCACAAGAAACCCGATAGTCCACACACGAATCGTACGTTCCCATCCTCTCTGTATTAAAACTAGACTTTGGCCAATAAATATCCTCTGAATACACCTCCCCGGAAGGCGCAGTAAATTCAACATTTATAGGAATATCCGACATCTGAGAAAATGACTTTTCGCCAGAATCCACCCTGGTATAAAACGCGATATCGTATCTGACCAACGAGTCTGACATATCCAGATCAAATGCGAAACGTCCTAAGGAATCTCTATCAGAAATTGAGCGAAACTCATCGCTCACAATCGGAGCACCACATGAAACAAGGGCTACAGCGGCAATTATAACCAGCACTGTAGCTCTTATCACGTTATTTATGTGCAACTGAAAATTCATTTACTCAGCCTTCTTCGGTCCTTTACCGCCGCGATGTTTCTTTTTCTTCTTTTTCTTACGCGCCTCATCAAATCTGGTAATGCTATCGTCACCGACTGCAGACACGAACTCAGGCATACGTGGCTCTACATCAGCTTTCAATGACTCCGGACGAATACCATTACGATTCATCTTGATAATCTCACGAACCTCTGAAGCATCCAAAGGATATAGATTAGCCAGAGATGTTGAATCATAAGAGAAGTACATCACCTCTCTAAGAATATCTGTCTTCATCAAGTAAGCAAGGCCATCCTCAAACTCCAGTGGATTAGTAACTTTAGGGATACGTGTCTGAGCATCCATATAGACTGCTGTCTCATAGTTAAGACAGCATTTGAGCTTACCGCACTGACCAGCCAGCTTCTGAGGATTCAATGACAGATCCTGTACACGCGCAGCAGAAGTAGTGATTGACTGGAATGTTGAAATATAGTTTGAACAGCAAAGTTCTCGTCCGCAAACTCCAAGACCGCCAATGAGTCCTGCCTCCTGACGAGCACCGATCTGCTTCATCTCGATACGAATACGGAACTCCTCAGCAAAAACCTTGATGAGCTGACGGAAATCCACACGACCATCTGCAATGTAATAGAAAATGGCCTTAGATCCATCACCCTGGAACTCCACATCACCGATCTTCATCTCAAGACCAAGTTCTGCAGCAATCTGACGTGAACGGATCATCACCTCATGCTCACGAGCAATAGCTTCCTGCCACTTCTCAACATCAAACTGCTTAGCCTTTCTATAGATCTTCTTAAACTCGAAAGTCTCAGGATTGATCCTCTTGGCCTTCATCTGACGAGCAATGATAGCACCCTCAAGGGTAACTATTCCCAAGTCATGACCGTTTGCAGCCTCAACGATCACCATATCACCGGTCTTGATGCTCTGTCCAGAAGCATTACGGTAGATTCCCTTTCGAGTATTCTTGAAACGAACCTCAAAAAACTCATTCCACTGCTCCTGACTCACACCATCAAGCCAGTCATAGACCTCAAGCTTACAACAACCTTGGCGGTAAGTACACTCTAACTCACCGCTTTCGGTACGCTCAACGGTGCAACCGCGTGAGCAATCATATTTCTTTGATTCTTTTTCGTTCATCATACGCTTAAAAACATACGGTTGACAAGATCACAGAAGAGCATCTTTGAATTAACGTTTCTGTCAATCATAGCCACAACCTTCTCAATATATGGAATTGATCTTGAGCAGAACTTCCTGCCACATCCCTGTGAAATCTTCTGATAAAACTCCTGTTCCTCACTAGGAATATCAGCAATCTGAGGCAGTTTCTGCTGGATCAAAAATATTTTTCTGATGCACTCGGAGGCAAAGATACAAAAAGCTTTCTGTTTTTCACGCGAATCCAGTGCAGCCATAGCCTCCCCGCACTCCAATGCACTCATTAGATTTCGAGAGATAATAGCATTCATCAGGTCTGCAAACAGATCCATGAAGCCATCATACTCCTCCCTGTCCTCCTGCGGTTTCTGAGCATTTACCTGTGCAGCCTCCTCCTTGGTCAAAGGAAGTACTCTAATGCTCTGGCAGCGGGAAAATATAGTCTGCAACACCTTCTCCGGAGCATGAGTAATGAACAGGAAAAGCGTCTTTGCAGGTGGCTCCTCCACCATCTTCAGAAGCCTGTTGGCTGTCTCCTGATTCATTTTCTCCGGAAGATAGAAAACAACTGCCTTGTATCCATCAGTCACAGAGGCCAGCGAAAGCTTGTTAATGATCGACTTCGCCTCAGCAACAGCAATCAATCCACTTTTTCCTTCAACACCGATAGCTTTCTGCAGATCAGCCTCAACAAAATATGGATCGGCAATCGCCAATTCTCTCCAATACTTTATATAGGATTCCGAAGTAGGCTTTTCATCAGAACTCTTCGGACCTTTATTTACTGGAAATACAAAATGTACATCCGGATGGATATACTTAGACATCTGGCGGCACGATGGGCATTCTCCACATGAGTCACCGTCAACAGGGTTCGCGCAATTAAGATACTGCAGATAAGCCATAGCCAGCGCCAACGCTCCACAGCCCTCATTTTCATACAGCAACATAGCATGGGCCACACGGCCACTATCAGCCATAGAAGCTAAAGCCTTGGCCACTGTCTGATTACCTATAATATCCGCAAATCTCATTACTTATCTCTTTTAGCAGTAAAATGCGCCAACTTCACAAGCAAATCCTTCTCAACACAATCTGAGAACACACTTAAAGCCTCAACAGCCTTTGCAACGTACTCACCAAGTCTTCTCTCTGCATACTCAACTCCACTATTCTCCTTCACAAAGCGAACAACATCATCCCTATATTCCGGATGTCCGACAATGTCACGGATAAGACCTCTGACTCTTGCCTGCTCCTGGGCATCTGCGGCCTCAAGCGCTCCAAGCAAAGGCAGAGTAATCTTCTGCTCAAGAATATCAGCTCCTAACGGCTTACCGACAGCATCTGTTCCATCGTAATCAAGAATATCATCCTTAATCTGGAAAGCTATTCCAAGAGCAACAGCATAATCAACCGCAGCCTTTTCCATAGCCTCATTTCCCTTGACAGACACAGCAGCAGACAAACATGCAGCCTCAAACAATGACGCAGTCTTATTGTAGATTATTCTTAAATAATCTTCCTCTGTAGTATCTCCAGACTGAGCCTTCTGAAGCTGCAGAAGTTCACCCTCGGCAAGATCGCTCAATGTCTTGGAAAAAATCTTGATCACACGGACATCAGTGTCAGCCGACTGGAGGATTAATTCCATCGCCTTGACAAGCCAATAATCTCCTACAAGCACAGACACAGTCGGGCCCATCAAAGACATGATTGTAGGAACTCCCCTACGCTGACTGCTGTCATCAGCCACATCATCATGTAGAAGTGTGGCATTGTGCAGAAGTTCAGAAGCGGCCGCATATCTTACGGTCGACTCAGACACCTGGCCACCAGAGCACATTCGTGCAAGAAGCAACGCCAACAAAGGTCTAAGCTGCTTTCCTGAATTTGAAAGTATTGATTCATTGGTGGTATTCAATAGCTTGATATCACTGCGCAGAGCACTATGGATGCTCTCATTGACAGCCGCCCAATTCTCACCAAGATATTCGTGTATAGCTTTAATATTCATAAATCTTCTCTAAAGCTTTGATAAAAGTTCTTTTGGTGTAGAAGCCACAACCAGTCTTTCCAATGTCTCTGCAGGTAACATCTTCACTTCCACATATTGCCTGAGAAGAACCAGCAAAGGCTCATAAAAGCCATCATAGTTCAGCAGACACACCTTGCCATCGTATTGTCCCAGATACTGCAAAGTAAATGTCTCGATAATCTCATCAAGAGTGCCGATTCCGCCTGGCAATGCCACGGCAGCGCACGTATCCTTTCTTAGAAGCACCTTTCTCTCAGAAAGCGTATCTGTCCAGATCAGTTCCGAAAGTTCCGGATAGGCATACTGCTTAAAGAAACGGGGAACAACTCCTAGATGATATCCGCCACATGCCACAATCTCATCAGAAATCTCTCCCATCGTTCCCTTGATTGTTCCTCCAGTTACAATACCATATCCACGCAATGAAGCCGCCCTGACAAACTCACGAGCGACTTTATTGTACTTCGGATCTATATCATAACTTGCTGAGCAGAAAACCGCTATCTTATTTTTCATACAGCCTAAAACAAATATGCTAAAGAAAGAGTTACTCCTCTGAAGTTACTGCCCCAATTATATCTGGTAATGAACTGGAATCGCCATATGTCGAAGCCTAAGCCTGTTCCTACTCCATATTCCCAGCGATCAAATCCACTTGAAGGTTTAACGGCATACCCGGCAAACGGCGTAACATCCACAAACGGACGGAACAGAATCAAATCCGGTCCCCATTGGAAAGACACCGGAAGTTCCAGATAACCCACCTTTGTGTCAAGCTCAACACCAGCAAGAGAAGTCCTTGATCCCTTCGCATGGTAAAGAAGATATGGCTGGATAGAAAATCCCATCGGGAGTCTAGCCCTATATGTAAGACCAGCATGATACTGAGTCAACGGACCATCATTCAGCTCTTTCACATTTGAATATGAAAAAGTCACTCCACCCATCACACCGAAGTTATGCTGAGCAGAAACCTGCCCCGCACAAAGCAGGGCAGCAAAAGCGACTATAATTAAAGCAAAGAGCTTTTTCATAGCGGGGAAATTAAGCAAGTGCATCAAGTTTCTCAGCAATCACAGACTTTGAGGCAGCACCTACAAGTCTGTCAACGAGCTCTCCGTTCTTGAAGAAAAGGAGGGTTGGGATGCTTCTGATTCCATAATTCATTGGAAGATCATCACAATCATCCACATTGCACTTAGCAACCACAGCCTTACCGGCATACTCGTTTGCCAGCTCCTCGACTACTGGAGACAATGCACGGCATGGACCGCACCATGTTGCCCAAAAATCGATAAGCACCGGCTGATCTGTATTTATAATTTCAGCGAAATTAGCATCTGTTACAACCTTATACATAACTTTTCAATTTAGGTGTTTATAAAACAATTCCAGTCGCAAATATAACGATTTGCGACTGGAATTACAATAATGATACCCTATCAATATGACTTTTCTATGTCCCAGACAAAGGCCCTGAGACCGAGTGCTGGAGACTCCTCATCGAATGCGCGGATTGTCTCAAGGATTGCATCAACCTTGGAATCATCCACAAAAGTAAGGATAGCATTGTTCATTGTAGGCCATGCATGGTTTCCAAGATGTGGGTCACCAGTTTCAGAGCCGCGACCTGCAATATCCTGCCACATTGTAAATCCTCTGACACCAAGCTTCTCCATAGCATTTGCTATGTCCATGTTATATGCCTGGTCGTATGCTATAAATATACCTTTCATATTATCAACGTTATTCATTATTTAATTAAGCATTGCGAGCGGCTTTGCGGGCAGCACGACGGAGCTGCCATGAAGCCATTGATGCATACACTGTAGGGATAATGACGAGTGTTACGACAGTTGAAATCGAAAGACCCCAAGCCACAACCATACCGAGCGAACGCCACATTTCAGAACCCTCACCCTGACCGATTGCCATAGGAATCATACCAAGGACTGTTGTAAGGGTTGTCATAAGGATCGGACGAAGACGGGACTTCGCAGCGATAACACTGGCCTCCTCGATACTGTAATCTCTCTCACGCATAAGGATTGTGTAGTCGATAAGTACGATACCGTTCTTAACTACAATACCCATCAAGATCAGGATACCGATCATACCCATCACTCCAAGAGGAGTTCCTGTAATGGTCAAACCGAGGATTACACCCACGAATGCGAACGGAATCGAGAACATGATCACGAATGGACTCATGAACGACTCGAACTGAGATGCCATCACGATATATACAAGGATGATGATCATCACGAGAAGCATGATAAGGTCACCGAAAGCATCCTTCTGGTCCTGTGCAGTACCAGCAATCTTAGTTGCAAGCTCTGAAGGAATCTCAGTCTGCTCTATTGCCTCCCTAGCGACTGCCTCAACATCTGAAAGTGCCACTCCTGTACCAACTACTGCTGAAACTGTTGTTACACGCTCTCTGTTCTTACGCTGGATTGAAGGAGGAGTCAATGACTCGACAACCTTTCCGAGTTCCTTGATTCTTACTCCCTTGCCCTGGTTGTTATAGATGATGATATTCTCAATATCCTCAATGCTGGTTCTGAATTCTGGAGCATAACGAACACGGATATCATACTCATCACCATCCTCACGATAGTAAGACTGAGTTGCACCATTCATCGCAGCGCTGAAATATGAAGCTGCAGTTGTAGTGTTAAGTCCGTTGATAGCAAGCTTCTCTCTATCGAAATCCACCTGATACTCTGGAGTGTACTCATCACGGCTCAAAAGTACCTGTGCACACTTTCCAGAAGCGAGCATCTTCTCCTGAATCTGCTTAGCAACGCGGTCTGTTGTCTCGAAATCGTAACCATAGATCTCGACATCTACTGTTGAGGCACCGCCCATTCCGCCGCCACCTTCAGTCACCTTAACCTTCTTGAACTGAGGATAATCCTTAAGGATAGTACGGATAAGGTCAGCGATTTCTGACTGTGATCTCTCACGAGTTTCCATACTACCGATATTCACATTATATGAAAGAACGTGAGTACCGTTATTCTGCATCGAAGCAAAGGCATTGTCAGTATCAGCCTGACCGAATGAGAACGCACAGCTCTCAATCTCAGGAATCTGATCTACGAATTTCTCATAAATTTCGAAACCGATTGCTCTTGTGATATCCTGTCCTGTACCTGCAGGAAGCTCCAGCTGAAGAGTAATACGTCCCTGGTCAGAGTTAGCAAAATACTCTGTCTTGATCTTTGGTCCAAGGAAAGCCACAGTTACCACAAAAACAGCAATCGAAACCAAAGTAACGATAGTTCTATGTCCGATGCACCAGCTGATGAGACGACCGTATCCTCTAGAAATGAGATCAAGGAACTTATTGAAGTTTCCGAAAATCAAGTCATGAAGCTTACCTGTCTTAGGCTTGAAGCGGAGGAACTGCGAACAAAGCATCGGAATGAGGGTAAGAGCACCGATTGTAGAGACAATCATGATGATACTTGTAATCCATCCGAGCTGCTTGAACATCACACCTGCCATACCCTTGATCATTGTAAGAGGCATGAACACGGCAAGCATTGTAAGAGTAGATGCAATTACCGAGATACCCACCTCCTGGGTAGCATGAACTGCCGCCTCCTTAGGTTTCGCACCCTTCTCAAGATGTGTAGAGATATTCTCCAATACCACAATCGCGTCATCCACAACCATACCGATTGCAATTGACAGGGCGGACATTGACACGATGTTCAATGTATTTCCTGTTGCCCAAAGGTACATCAAAGAAGCAAGGAGAGACACTGGAATTGCAAGCACGATGATGAAAGTAGATCTCCATCTTCCGAGGAAGAGGTAAACCACCAACATCACGATAAGGAAGGTCACAAGGATAGTCTCCTTAAGTGAGTTCAATGTATTCAGGATGTTGTGCGAGCTATCCATTACAGTAGTAATAGTGATATCAGAAGGGAGGTTCTTCTTGATGTTTTCCATCTCCTTCTTGACACCCTTGATTACGTTAACTGCGTTTGCATCAGCCTGCTTCTGGATAATGATCTGAGCACCCTGAGTACCATTGATGACAGCCTCCTGATATCTTTCCTCTACTCCGTCCACTACGCGAGCAACGTCGCGAAGGTAGATTGTCTTTCCGTTTACATGTCCTACGACCACATCAAGCATCTCATCCGCATTTGAGAACTCCTTCTCAACGCGAAGTGAATATGCGTTCGATCCGATATCGATAGTTCCTGAAGGTACGTTTCTGTTCTCAGCAGCAATGATGCTGGAGATTCCGCTGACTGTCAAGCCATAAGCTTCAAGCTTATTAGGATCACAATAAACCTGGATCTCACGCTGAGGAGCACCGGCAACAGACACTGTACCTACTCCTGATACACGTGCTAGTGGAGTTGCGAGCTTATCATCAAGAATCTTCTCAAGAGCTGGAAGGCTCTCATTTGCTGTCGCCGCCATGATCATGATAGGCATATCGTCAGCACTGAACTTGAAGATGAATGGAAGTGAAGCACCGTCAGGAAGGACAGAGTTCACCATATCAAGCTTATCTCGAACATCATTTGTCGCAACATCAATGTCCACACCCTCAATAAACTTGAGGACGATCATAGACATGTTTTCCTTTGATGTTGAAGTGATATCCTTAAGGTCGCTCACTCCATTAAGAGTGTTCTCCAAGACCTTTGTCAAGTTGGTCTCGATATCCTCGGCACTCGCTCCCGGATACGAAGACATCACCATGATGACGTTCGCATCAAACTTAGGGAAACGGTCCAAAGAGATGTTAATCAGCGAAAATACTCCGAAGATTGCCATTGCGATGAAGACCAGCGCAGTGGTAACCGGATTATTGACCGCTTTTCTATATATACTCATACTGTTTTACAACTTAAAGGTGTGACAATTACTCGTTTACTGTAACCTTGATTCCATCCTTAAGGCGGATCTGACCACCCGTTACAACCTTAGCACCATCTGAAAGTCCCTCAAGAACCTCGTACTCTGCATCGATTCTGCGACCAAGGACAACCTTCTGATAAGTCACTGTACCATCCTCATTAAGAACGTATACGAATCTCTCACCTGAGCCCTGCTGCTTAACAACAGCGATATCTGGAATAACCACATTGTTGTTAACACCAAAGTTCACAGTTACTCTTGCAAACATACCTGGACGAAGTTCTCTCTTAGGGTTATTAACCACAACCTCTGCAGTAAATGTACGAGTTGCAGGATCGATTGTAGGGTAGATCTTTCTGATCTTACCATCGAATACCTTACCTGTGAGGGCATCAGCAACAACTTCAACCTTGTCACCCTTCTTTACCTTTGAGTAATCTGACTCAGAGATAGCAACAAGAAGCTTTACTGGTACGATCTGCTCAACAGTGAAAAGAGGAGCAGCCATTGCGTACATATCTCCTACATCGTAGTTACGTGCAGTGATGACACCATTAACTGGAGAACGAAGGATAGAGTTCTCAAGAAGGTTCTCATACTGAGTCTTGCTCACCTTGTAAGAGAGCTCGATTGCATCGAGATCAGACTTAGAAAGTCCACCGGCCTCATAAAGTCCCTTAAGACGCTGATACTCAACCTCCTTATTCTGCATCTGAAGTTCTGCCTGCTGGAGCTGAATCTGGTCCATCTCAGCAAGAATCTGTCCCTTGCTCACAAAATCACCCACATCAACCTTGATAGACTTGATACGGTTTCCGCTCTGAGGAGCGATATTATTCTTAACATATGCCTGAACTGTTGAGGTAAAAGTTGACATCTGAGGTACCTCGCGTACAAACACCTGAGCCACAGCAACTGAAGGTGCAACCTCCTCTACGACAGCTGTGGTAGTCTCTGTCTTCTTTTCGTTATTGCCGCAAGATGCTGCCAACACAACTGCTCCAGCAACGATGAATGTTCTGAAAATAGTCTTCATATATTTCTTTCTTTTAATTTCGATTTAAGGATCTGCTTATTCTACAAAGTCGTTTCCGAGAGTCTGCTCAAGCTGTGCTTTCGCAGTGATGAAGTTATATACCGCCTGAGATTTTGCTAGCTGCGACTGAGTCAATGCAAGCTGCGCATCATTCAGATCAAGAAGAGTTCCTCTTCCCAATTTGTACGAAGCCTCAGCGATATCATATGCCTTCTGAGCTGACTCAACGGCTGACTGAGCTGCGTAATAGCTCTTCATGTTCATCTCCATTGTGTTGAGACTCTGACGAATAGCAATCTTAAGCTGACGCTCGGTGTTCTCTACCTGGAGCTGCACCTGCTGATACTGATTCTTAGCCTGACGGATTGCCTGATGACGTTTTCCACCAGCGAAAATTGGAATGTTAAGGCTAAGACCTACTGTCGAATATGGAGTCCAAGGGAATTCCTTGAATGAAACATCATCAGCCATTGACATATAAGAGAAATTGAATGCCAAAGCCAATGACGGGATATTTGCAAACTGCTGCACCTTGATATTCTGAGCCAACTGCTCCACCTGAATAGCAAGCTGCTTCATTGTTGTGTTATTGTCAAGAGAAACGCTGTCGTGCTGATGGATGTCGTAGAACATCTGCTGTGAATACTCATCAAGATTACCGGCAACATCGATATTCATATCCAAATCAACACCGAGAACAGCCTTCAACTGCCACAAAGCCAAGATTATAGAACTTTCTGCATTGTAAACATTTGGGATAGCATTGGCAACTGAAGTCTTTGCTCTTACAAGCTCGAACTCAGACACCTTCTGAGAGTCATATTTCTTCTGAGCCTCCTCAAGGTTGGTCACTGCGTTCTCATATACCTCCTTGTACACATTGAAAGCCTCCTTCGCGAACAGAGCGCCAAAGTAAGCATTCTTCACCTGTGTAACCATATCAAGGCGTGAAGAGCGAGCCTTTTCAACTGAAAGTTCTACATCAAGCGCAGAAAGCTTGAGGCTCTTCCAAAGCTGTGCGTTCACAATAGGCATCGCAGCTGAAGCACCAGCATTGATTGTATTTGATTTACCGACCTCAATACCCATTGACTGACCGTTCATGGTCATGTACATTACCTGCTTCTTGAGGGTTCTCTGATATGAACCTGTGAGGTCAATTTGAGGATAAAGAGCTGCGTATGCGCCTTTCTTTGCATACTCTGATCTCTTGATTTCAAGATCAGCCACTTTGACTGATACATTTTCGCTCAATGCAATCTTGAGCGCCTGGTCAAGCGTGATGACTACAGGAATCTCAGAAGAGTCCGCCTGCTCCATGATAAGCTGCGCCTCTGTCTTTGGTGTCTCTTCCTGTGCTTTCTTGTCCTTATACTGCGCATCTGCACAGATTGGGAACATGAGCATTCCTGCTGCAATCACCGAAATAAACGTAAATTTCATCATCTGATATAATTAATTCTTATGTCTTTCTAGTTTGCGGGGCAAAAAGTTTGCAAATATCAAACCATCTGACCGATTTTGATTGGTCCAAAATTTCATAGATTTGGTCCAAATTGCCAAAATGCTTATATTTGGGCTGCAAATGTACCAAAAATGAAAGAAATAAGACAAAATTCAACGCGTCCGGCCATCCTTTTTGGAGAAAAATGCGTCAAAAATGTAGGATATATTGACAACTACATCTTCGCCTGCGAAATTGAAGGAGGTGACCATATCATATACTCCAAGCCAAGACGCCCTAATTATCATCTGATGATACTTGTCTTGGATGGTACACTGCGAATCATCATAAATGGAAAAGAATACAAATACGGTAAAAACACATACACAAATCTACCTGTCTGGGCAGATATCTATGAGATTGAATACGACTCTGATTTCAAGGCTCTGGTAGCAGCCACCGACAAGACTGTCATCGAGGATATCTTCAGAAACAGGAACCCTTTTCCTCCTGATTTCAGACTTCGAATCGGCCACAGTTTTGGAGGTGACATCTTCTCTGAAAAAGACGTCCGGACACTCGCCTTCGACATCAGAAACCTTATCGTTTCACTGAACAATAAAGAGCACTACTTCACAGAAGAGTTGAACTATTCCTACTTCTATATTCTGCTGACAGATATGGCAGATATGATGTGGAGAAGATATAGCAAGGGTGAGCCGTCACACCATATCGACATGAAGAGATCCGAGAGTATCCTGAAAGAATTCTTCACTCTGTTACAAGCACACATCAAAGAGGAAGTCGAACTGGATTTCTACGCCGAAAAACTCTGTGTATCAAAGAAATACCTCTCATTGATTGTAAAGGAAAAGACACTAGTTTCCGCAGGAAAAGTTATCTCCACACTCAGGGCCGAACTTGCAGCCGAACTGCTTCGTGACCCAGAGTTGAGCATACAGCAGATTGCTCTGAAACTTTCGTTTTCAGACCAGTCGTCGTTTGGAAAATTCTTTAGAAAACATACGGGAATTTCCCCGCTGAAGTACCGTCAGAGTCTGCGTAAGACCTTGCTTACTTTACGCCCCTCGCATAGTGAGTAGGCTGAGCCTTAGGCTTCTCAGGATGCACAACTGCAGCTGGGGTCTTTTTTATATAGCTATAAACCAGAAGGCCGATACCCAAAAGCACGAATGGGATACTCAAAAGCTGTCCCATGTTAAGGGTCATAGACTGCTCGAAGCCCACCTGCGGTTCTTTGATAAACTCAATCAGGAAGCGCATTCCGAAGCATCCGATAAAGAACGTTCCAATAAAGAATCCTCTGTAAAGCTTGTCAAGTCTGTACTTGTACATCAGAATCTGGAACACACCTAGCAAGAAATAGCTAAGGGCTTCGTAAATCTGAGTCGGGTGTTTTGGTTCTGTTTCACCTCTAAGGTCAAAAATGAATCCCCAAGGCATTGTTGTAACATCACCATAAATCTCAGAATTAAAGAGATTACCAAGACGGATGAATGTTGCAGCGAAGCACACAGCTATTGCCAAATGATCAAGAATCCAAAGAAAATCAAAGTTATTCTTGCGACCATAATGTCTTGCAAACCACCACATTGCAACTAGCAGGGCGAGCGTACCACCATGACTTGCAAGACCACCTTTCCACGGCATGAATATCTCCCAGAAACCCTCCCAACTAGCAAGATAATAGTCAGGCTGATAGAAGAGACAATGTCCAAGACGAGCACCGACGATGGTTCCTATAAGAAGTGTATAAAGAAGCGGATCAAGCAACTTTACAGATACTCCCTCTCTTGTGAAGAACCACTTGAAGATATACCATCCAAGAACAAATCCAGAGATAAATAGGAGTGAATACCAACGAAGTTCAAATGGACCGAATCCAATAATAACAGGATTGACATTCCAATGTATAGCTAACATCTCAAACATAATCTCAATTTTAACAGAGCGCAAATATATGAATAAAAAATAAATCAGCGGCATCTGAAATGCCGCTGATTCATATCTGTAAGATTTCCGATAATCTTATTATGCGCGGATTGCTGCGATACCTGGAAGCTCCTTACCCTCAAGGTACTCAAGCATTGCACCACCACCTGTTGAAACGTAGCTTACCTTGTTAGCGTAACCCATCTGAGTAACAGCTGCTACAGAGTCACCACCACCAACGAGTGTAAATGCACCGTTCTCAGCTGTAGCCTTAGCAAGGATCTCAGCGATACGGTTTGTTCCCTTAGCGAAAGCTGGAAGCTCGAATACGCCTACAGGACCGTTCCAAAGGATAGTCTTTGAGTTCATAAGAACCTCCTCCCACATAGCGAGTGTGCTAGGAGCAGCGTCCATACCTTCCCATCCCTCAGGAATCTCCATGTTAGAAACGATCTTAGTGTTCGCATCGTTAGAGAAGTCATCAGCAACAACAACCTCCTTAGAGAGATATATCTTAACGCCCTTCTCCTCAGCCTTCTTGAGAGTGTCGAGAGCGAGCTGCATCTGATCATCCTCGCAGAGTGAGCGACCGATCTGACCGCCCTGAGCCTTTCTGAATGTATAAACCATACCGCCGCCGATGATCATGTTGTCAACTGCGTCGAAGAGCTTCTCGATGATAGTGATCTTAGAAGAAACCTTAGCACCACCTACGATAGCAGTAACAGGGTGCTCAGGAGTCTTGAGTACGTGGTCGATAGCCTTGATCTCACCTTCCATCACATAACCGAACATCTTGTCGTTAGGGAAGTAGTCAGCGATGAGAGCTGTAGAAGCGTGAGCACGGTGAGCTGTACCGAATGCATCGTTGATGTAGCAGTCAGCGTAAGAAGCAAGCTTTGCAACGAAAGCCTTCTGGTTCTCCTTAACCACTGCCTTTGCAGCCTTCTTCTCCTCATCTGTAGCGAACTCGCCTCTTGGCTTGCCCTCCTCCTCTGCGTAGAAACGGAGGTTCTCGAGTACGAGGCACTCACCCATCTTGAGTGAAGCTACCTGCTCGTCAGCAGCCTGGCAGTCGTCAGCGAACTTTACAGGTGCGCCGAGGAGCTCCTCAACACGACCGAGGATGTGCTTGAGAGAGAACTTCTCAGTAACGCCCTTAGGACGACCGAGGTGTGACATCACGATCACTGCACCGCCCTTCTCAATAACCTTCTTGAGTGTAGGGATAGCAGCACGGATACGTGTGTCGTCAGTGATCTCCATCTTCTCGTTGAGTGGAACGTTGAAGTCAACGCGGACGATCGCCTTCTTGCCGGCGAAATCGTAAGAGTCAATAAACTGTTGCATAATTCTGTATAATGTTTTGTAAATATTTTATTCATATAGATCCCCGATCAGGTCGGGGATGACGCCATTGCCATGGACGACTCCGCCGGGGATGACGTCATTGCCGGCCTGACCGGCAATCCCTAAATCCGAGCAAATTTAGCAATTTTCGGTGAAATACAAGAAAATAAGTATCTTTGCGTAAATTTTCGACGCATTATGATGACTATTGAAAGCCCAGGCGCATTCTGGAAAGACTACGAACTCATTGATTCAGGCAATTTCGAGAAGCTCGAAAGATTCGGTTCATTCATCATGGCCCGCCCCGAGCCTAAAGCCCTTTGGGACAAATCCCTCTCTGAAGGAGAATGGAACAAGCTGATCCACACCCGTTTCAAGACCGGAGCTGGATTCGGAAAGGCCGGCAAGGAAGACAGCGGTACATGGGAGCGCAAGAAGAAGATGGATGACCAGTGGTACATCCGCTACAATGGCGCGCAGGAAGGCCTGAACTTCTCGCTGAGACTTGGACTTACTTCGTTCAAGCATGTGGGAGTCTTCCCTGAGCAGTCATCAAACTGGGAGTACATCTACAAGCAGACACGCGCCCTTGTAGAGAAGGCCGAGGCTGAAGGAAAGCCTAAGCCAAAGGTGCTGAACCTCTTCGCATACACAGGAGCGGCGTCTCTCGCAGCGAAGGCCGCAGGCGCTGACGTGACCCACCTCGACTCTGTACGTCAGGTAGTTACATGGGCCCGCGGAAACATGGAGGCCAGCCGTCTGGACAACATCCGCTGGATCGTTGAAGATGCATTGAAGTTCGCCCGCAGAGAGGCCAAGAGAGGCAACACATACCAGGGAATCATCCTCGATCCGCCTGCATACGGCCACGGCCCGGACGGCGAGAAATGGAAGCTCGACGAATGCCTCAACGAAATGCTCCAGTGCGTGGCTGCTATCCTCGCCCCTCAGGACAGCTTCATGGTCCTGAACCTCTACTCGAACGGTTATTCTGCAGTCCTGGGAGAGACCATAGTGAAGCAGGCATTCTGCATGAAGACCGCATACAAGTCTCTCGACTTCGGAGAGCTCGTCCTCCGCGACAGCTACGGCAAGAACCTCCCGCTCAGCGTCTTCGTCCGTCTCGCGCGATAAAGTGTTCCTTGACTGCTTCCATTCCAGCAGTCAAAGCACGCCCCCATTTTGCAACCGACTAACCATCAACAAGTTACACAAAAACAATGTTCCCTGACTGTCGGATTTTTGGCAGTCAGGGAACATTGTTTTTGTATCGTAAGAATTACTCCTCCACCTCAAGCATAGAGTTGAAGCGGTCACGGATTTCGTTTGCAAAGTCCTTGTCACCGAAATGGTCGGTAACATCTGCAATGTATGATATGCAGTTGTAGCATGACTCGAACTCTCTCTTGGCGAAGTCATAGTTCATGAGGAAGAACTCAGTCGAAACGAAAAGCTCGTCAGTGAACCTCTTTGCAAGGTCGAGAGCCTTGTCGGAAGCTCCGGCGTCATAGTATGTCTCGATCATGTCGATCACCATGTACTCGTTCGAGAAACCAAGGTATGTAAGGTCAAGAGGATAGTTCTCCGCCGGAACGCACTCCTGGCACATGTCGAGCATCTCCACAGCACGCGCTGTATCACCTATCTTGAGCATCTCCTTGGCTACATTCACAAAGAGATTTCTCTGAGAAAGAACGCCGCAGAATGTGTAATAGTTCTGATAATCAACGAAATAGTCAGTCCTCTTGAGAGCATCCCATGAGAATACGTTCTTCATCTTGTAATAGAGGTCCTCAGGATCTGCAAAGCCGATCTCAGTACTCTTCATCTTGCCCTTCACAGGCACGAACTTGTATGAGAATCCCTCGTACATGAGGTAATCCTTGATTCCGATGTTTATGTCACCGCCCATGCTGAGGAGGTTGATCGGACGGTCCCACTCATAGTTCGAAAGAAGGTCGAGCATGAAGAGCTCCGGCTTTGTAAGGTAGTCCTTGTCCTTAGGAATTGTAAGGGTGATCTGGTCAGGAATCAGGTCGGCATACTTCTCGTCGAGAATACCATACTTAAGGACATTCTCCTTGTTTACAGGGATGATGAACTTGCGCGACATGATGTAGTCCACATTCTTTCCGTTCGAAAGCGGGAGCTTCGCATCCGGATGCTTGAAGACACGCATCACATCCGAAAGAAGGAACGACGTGTCACGCGTATCATATATATATATGAATTCATTTGTTCCATAGAGATACTGCTTCGGCTCCACGGTCAGATCAAGCGGCTTGGACTCGTTCATGGCATACTTCATCTGGTCGATGTGCCAGTCTGTACCGAGAAGAGATGTATTCGCGATACGCACGTCTGTACGTACATTTTCGACCTCCTGGGCATACCAGAGCGGGAATGTATCGTTGTCTCCATGCGTCACGAGGATACCGTTCGGGCCTACCGAATTGAGATAGTTCTTCGCCATCTCGACAGCTGTATAGCGGTTGCTGCGGTCATGATCGTCCCAGTTCTCTGAAGCCATGAGAGCAGGAACTCCGAGGAATAGCGCGGTAACTGCCGATGCTGCAACAAGGTCGGAGTTTCCTCGACCAGACTCGGAACGACTGATCTTGCCGCTGACCCATGAATAAACTGCAGCGACTGCAAGTCCGATCCATATCGAGAACGAATAGAACGAACCTGCGTACGCATAGTCACGTTCACGCACCTGGAAAGGAGGCTGGTTGAGGTAAATCACGATGGCGATACCGGTCATGAAGAACATGAGGAAGGTAAGCCAGCATCCCCTCTTGTCGCGAGCGAACTGGAAGAAGATACCGATGATTCCAAGAAGGAGAGGAAGCATGTAATAATGGTTCTTTCCTTTATTATTCTTCAGATAATCAGGGGCATACGACTGGTCAACAAGATGCATGTTGTCGATAATGCCTATACCGCTCTCCCAGTTTCCGATGAACGGATCTCCCGGAGAAGGGCTGTGGATGTCGTTCTGACGGCCGGCGAAATTCCACATGAAATAACGCCAGTACATCCAGTTCAGCTGATAGTCAAAGAAGAATGTGAGGTTCTGGAAGAAAGTCGGCTTCTTATGCTGCGCACCAGGGACAACCTGTCCTCCATTGCCCATGTAAGACTTATAGAAAGCGATGTGATTCTCGCTGTTTCCGCTCCACATTCGAGGGAAAAGCATCTTTCCGTCTGTATATTTAACCTCGCCCGGGCCTTCTGCCTTGATGTACTTGTCGCCCATCGGAGCCCAGTATGTCGTAGTTTCGATTTCATATGGGGAATCGAAATACTGTCCGTACACAAGCGGATTGCTTCCGTACTGCTCACGTCCGAGATAGCGCACGAGTGTGAACGGATTGTCAGGCTGGTACTCGTTTGTAGGAGTCTTCGCGCTCGATCTGATGATCACGATGGTAAAGAGCGAGAAGCCGATCACGATCATGGTGAAGCACAGAAGGACTGTGTTTGCAAACACTTTCTGCTGCTTCATAGTGCGGAAAAGTCCGAAGAAGCAGACTCCGAGGAGGGCTGCCATGAAGAATGCCGCGCCGCTGTTGAACGGAAGTCCGAGCGTGTTGACGAAGAAAAGATCGAAATATGCAGCGAACTTAGGCAGATATGGTATGATTCCGAAAAGGATCACGGCAAGAATCACAACTGATACCAGGAAGATCTTCACATACTCCATCATGGTGTAATGTCCGTTCTCACGCTGCTTGTAATAATACAGGAACACAAGGGCAGGGATCGCGAGAAGGTTGAGCAGGTGGATACCTATCGAGAGGCCCATAAGGAAGGAGATCAGCACGATCCATCTGTTTGCATAAGGCTGGTCAGCCTGCTCGTACCACTTGATCATGGCCCAGAACACAAGGGCTGTGATCAGTGATGACATAGCGTAAACCTCGCCCTCGACCGCAGAGAACCAGAATGTGTCGCTGAATGTATACGCAAGGGCTCCCACAGCGCCTGATCCGAAGATAGCTATGGCTTTTCCAAGGCTGTAAGTACCGTCCTCAGAAGGCTTTACGACTCTCTTTGCAAGAAAGACTATGGTCAGATACAGGAAGAAGATCGTGAGTGCCGAACATATGGCACTGAATGCATTTACGGCGACAGCCGCATGCATGTTGTCTCCGAACATGGTGAAAAGCCTTGCGAAAAGCTGGAAGACAGGGTTTCCAGGAGGGTGACCCACTTCAAGCTTGTACGACGAAGCGATGAACTCACCGCAGTCCCAGAATGACGCAGTAGGCTCTATCGTAACGAGATAGGTCACAGCCGCAATCAGCGAAACGACAACAGCGGTGATCCTGTTCCAAAGAGTGAATTTCTTGTTATCCATTATAGTTTTGTTTTCTTTTCCAATAATCAATTAAACTTACAAATATACGATGATTATCACTATATTTGCAAAATAATTTTTCACCTATAAAGACCATGGCAGATAACGACTGGAAGAAGAGACTCGGGGTGGTTTTTTCCACAAATCCGGATTTCACATACGAGGAAGAGGCTGTGCAGGAAGAAGTTACGCTCGAGCCTTCAAAACAGAACCTGATCGTGTCCATAGACAGAAAGGGACGAGGCGGCAAGCAGGTGACGCTCGTCAGCGGTTTTGTCGGATCGTCTGATGATCTGGCTGAACTCGGACGTACGCTTAAGGTCAAGTGTGGAGTCGGAGGAAGCGCAAAAGACGGAGAGATCACCATCCAGGGAGACTTCCGCGACCGCGTCGTGGCCCTGCTCAAAGACATGGGATACAAGGCTAAAAGAGGAAACTGACATGCTGTTCAACATTCTGGCACTCATATCCGTACTGATCTGCCTTTCGCTGCTTAAAAGGTTCGCGGCCATCTTCCCGTCATTGATGGCATGCATCATCCGATGGAAGGAAAGCGTAAACCTTGAAGCCAGCGTGAAGCTCAGCAACGACCGCGACAAGCTGGCCTTTGCCATGCTCTTGCCGTTCTGCCTCACAGCAGACCGTTTCCGTCTTTATGACCCGAAGTTTCTGGCAGGCTTCGACGATAACATCAGGCTTGCTCTGACCATAGGAATATTTCTGGCGTATTTCATCATACGTTCCATCGCGGCAAAATTTTATCGTCCCAAGGGCCGAGGCAGCAAATGCTACAAGATTGCCGACAAGTCTTCATTGACTTTCTTCACTATCCTGACACTGATACTTCTGACCATGGGAGGCGTGATGTCTTTCATCGGATTCGATCCTGCCATGATAAAAAGCGCAATGCTTTGGGTATCAGCAGGCATTTATGCGCTCTCATTACTGAGAAAAACTCAAATTTTTGTTTCAGGTTGTTCGATTTTCACAGCTTTTTTGTACCTTTGCGCCCTCGAAATTTTTCCGACTGGAATCCTTGTGGTTTCAGCCTTAATTTTTTAGGTTAGAATGAGTGTAAAGAACATCCTGATTTCACAGCAGCAGCCGATGACGGCTTCGCCCTATACCAGCATTGCAGAAAAGTTCGGAGTCAACTTCGACTTCAAGCCGTTCTTTAAGATAGAGCCCCTGACTTCCAGGGAGTTCCGCGCCCAGAGAATCAACATCCTCGACCATACTGCAATCGTTTTCTCAGCAAGATCGACAATCGACGCATTCTTCCAGCTCTGCGAGGAGCTGCGCGTCAAGGTACCTGAGACTATGAAATACTTCTGCACTACTGAGGCTGTGGCAAACTACCTTCAGAAGCATATCGTATACCGCAAGAGGAAGATCTTCTTCGGCGACGGCAAGCCTGATTCGATCATCGGACTTATCGGAACGAAGCACAAAGGAGAGAAGTTCCTCATCGCGACTGCAGAGTCTTCCACAAAGGACGCTGTGACAAAGGCATTCGAGACACAGAAGTACGATTTCGAGACCGCTGTGTTTGTAAAGCCTGTATCCCAGGACATCAAGGATGTAGACCTCCACTCATACGACATGATCGTATTCTTCAACCCTGCGGACGTAAAGTCTCTTCACGAGAACCAGCCAGAGTTCACTCAGGGAGACATCAAGTTCGTATCATACGGTAAGTCTATCGTCGGAGCCATGGAGGAGGCAGGTCTCAAGATCGAGATTTCTGCCCCTACAGCAGAGGCACCGTCTGTAGCCAAGGCACTTGAGATCTATCTCGCAAAGAACTAGTGGACACACAGACCTGTAATACTCTTCCTAAAAAAGAAAGATTGTGCGGCAAGACCAGCATCTCGAAGCTTCTTGCCAAAGGCAAGCATGGCAATGTACCGAACATGCGCTATCTCTGCCTCAAAGGCACAGGAAACGAAGAGAACAGGATTATGGTATCCGTACCGAAAAAGCTCTTCAAGCGTGCTGTAAAGCGCAATCTGCTTAAAAGAAGAATCCGCGAGAGCTATAGAAAGCAAAAGCACAACCTGACTGTCGAAGGCGGTCTGGATGTGCTTTTCATGTATTCCACAAAAGAGGTCCTCAGCTATGAGCAGATCTACCAGGCTGTAGGTCAGATCATCAACAAGATCAATGAGTAAGGTAACGCAGACAATAAGGAAAATCGCCATAGCGCCTTTCGTTTTCCTGATAAGATTCTATCAGGTCTGCATCTCCCCTCTGAAACAGCCGAGCTGCCGTTTCACTCCGACTTGTTCACAATATGCCCTCGAGGCATTCCGCAAACACGGTCCATTCAAGGGTCTCTATCTTACCGTAAGGCGCATCCTGCGCTGCCATCCGTGGGGCGGACACGGCTACGATCCCGTACCTTAAAAAAGGTAAGTCACATATCCCAGACCGGTAATCAAGGCCAGGGTCAAAAGACAGAAACCGAAGATTGACTGATAGGCATCAAGGGATTTGACCTTGTCAGTACACATTCTGACAAGGAGCATTATATATATAGGTATCATGATCGCGAATCGGTAATGAGCCGGATCATATATGCGGAGGAATGGGTAGATCGATATCAAGGCCAGTCCGGCAATCATCATCAATGTCACCGAAACCTTACCGTATCCGTCAGCAAGTCCAGCCGTAGCGGCTGCAAGAATGCCCAAAGACAATGCGGGGAAAAGAAGAACCCATGAACCGAAAGAATGTGAACACAGATAGTATGTGCCAAAGACAGCCACAGGTCCTGTCAGAAGAGTAAGCACAGCTGCATCTGCTATCCTGCCCTTGCCTGTCGACAAGAAGCCAGCCGCAAATCTCATGATAAAATACGTAAACAGGAGCAGTAGCAACGACTCCAGGAGCAGAATCTTCCCGAACGAAAAATAAACGGACAGAACAGCAAAAATCACTGAAGGCGCCAAAGCGATCTTGTTTCCGGTATGATGATATACATGAAGCGCCGCCGCAGCAAAAATAACAGCCGCAACTACAGTCCAATGGACATGGAAATCAGCCACGGCCAAAAAAGCACCGAGTAAAACTCCTGCCAAAGAGAGCGGCATTGTCTTAAGATTCAGTGAATAAATCAGACTTTTCATATTCGTTCAAATTTTTCCCAAACGGCCCTACAGGGCCCTACAACACGTAAAACAACTGTAAAAACAACAAAATCGACAACCACAGTATCGCTATCAATGACGACATTTGCATTCGGTTAAGAATCTTATTCGTCTCAATCTGCGGATCTCGATTTTCTAAGAAAATGTGCAATTCCTACGAGATCCGTCAGAAGACACTCATTCACAAATGAGAAACAAAAAAGGGAAGTCGTGATGATTTCCCTTTTTTGTTTTTAGTCAAGTTTCAAGACTGCCATGAAAGCGCTCTGCGGCACTTCGACTGTACCTATCTGGCGCATCCTCTTCTTACCCTGCTTCTGCTTCTCGAGGAGCTTTCTCTTACGGCTGATGTCACCACCGTAACACTTCGCGGTCACATCCTTTCGGACAGCCTTCACAGTCTCGCGGGCGATGATCTTTGCTCCGACTGCAGCCTGGATCGCGATGTCGAACTGCTGGCGCGGAATCAGCTCCTTAAGCTTCTCGCACATCTTGCGTCCAAAATCATACGCATGGTCTGCATGGATGAGCGACGAAAGGGCGTCGGCAGGATCTCCGTTGAGAAGAATATCAAGCTTCACAAGCTTCGCATCCTTGAAGCCGATCACATGATAGTCAAACGAAGCATATCCCTTGGATATTGACTTAAGCTTGTCATAGAAGTCAAAGACGATCTCTGAAAGCGGCATCTCGTATGTAAGCTCGAGGCGGTCCGAAGTCAGATAATGCTGGTTTATGAGTATACCTCTCTTGTCAAGGCAAAGCTTCATGATAGGTCCATAATAATCCGAACGCGAGATGACCTGGGCCCTGATGTAAGGCTCTTCAATCCTGTCAATAAGGGTAGGTGCAGGCAGTCCGGACGGATTGTGCACGTCGAGGACCTCTCCCTGGGTAGTATATACCTTATATGATACGTTCGGAACTGTTGTGATCACGTCCATGTTGAACTCTCTGAAAAGACGTTCCTGAACGATCTCAAGGTGAAGAAGTCCGAGGAAACCGCAGCGGAAACCGAATCCGAGGGCAAGAGACGACTCTGGCTCGAATACAAATGACGCATCATTGAGCTGGAACTTCTCCAATGAGGCTCTGAGCTCCTCATACTGGTCTGTCTCTACCGGATACATACCCGCAAAGACCATAGGCTTCACTTCCTCGAAGCCGGCGATAGCCTCGCTGCACGGCCTGCTGAGGTGCGTGATGGTATCTCCGACCTTCACCTCGACCGCTGATTTGATACCAGATATGATATATCCTACGCTTCCGCATGGAATCTCGTCACGAGGGTGCATCTTCATCTTGAGAACACCGATCTCGTCGGCCTCATATTCCTTTCCTGTATTGAAGAACTTCACCTTGTCACCCTTCCTGATAGATCCGTTCACCACCTTGAAGTATGCGATGATACCTCTGAAAGAGTTGAAGACAGAGTCGAAGATAAGGGCCTGAAGAGGAGCTTCAGGATCGCCCTGAGGCGCCGGGATCCTCTCGATGATGGCATCAAGGACCTCCTTCACACCGTCACCGGTCTTTCCCGATGCAAGCAGGACATCCTCCGGCTTGCAGCCGATAAGGTCCACTACCTGATCGGTAACGACATCGATCATGGCCGACTCTACATCGATCTTGTTAAGCACCGGAATGATTTCGAGATCATGCTCGATTGCAAGGTAAAGATTTGAAATTGTCTGAGCCTGAATACCTTGCGTTGCGTCTACGACAAGCAGTGCTCCCTCGCAGGAAGCAATTGCGCGAGACACCTCATATGAAAAGTCCACATGGCCCGGAGTGTCGATAAGGTTCAAAGTATACTTCTCACCTTTATACATATAGTCCATCTGGATCGCATGGCTCTTGATCGTGATGCCCTTCTCCTTCTCGAGGTCCATGGAATCAAGGACCTGATTTTCCATATCACGCGCATTCAATGTATCCGTAACCTCGAGCATTCTGTCCGCGAGGGTACTTTTTCCGTGGTCGATATGCGCAATGATGCAAAAGTTTCTTGTATTCTTCATCTTATATATATAATCGGTGCAAAGATAGTAAATTAAGAAAATTTTTCTCTATTTTTGTTTTAATCCATATTGGTTTTTGAGTGTCTTATTTAGCGTGACAGACGATAGGATCATAGAACTCTATAACAGCGGACAGCAGGAAGTGGCTTTCAACGGCATCGTAGATGCATATACCGAAAGGCTCTATTGGCATGTACGCCGTTTTCTGTGCTCACATGAAGACACCAACGACCTTCTTCAGGACATATTCATCAAGATATGGGCCGCACTGCCGAACTTCCGAGGCGAAGCCAGACTCTACACATGGCTGTACAGGATTGCGACAAACGAAGTCCTGAATCACCTGAGGAAACAGAAATTCAAGGCCCTTGTTTCTCTGGATTCCGCGTCCGGAATACTTGAAAGGAAGATCGACGAGGACACATCCTTCAACGGAGACCAGATGCAGAGGGAACTGCACAAGGCAATACAACGCCTTCCTGAAAAACAGAGGATAGTCTTCAGCCTCCGATATTTCGACGAAATGAAATACGAGGAGATTTCCGAAATCACAGATACGACAGTCGGAGCATTGAAGGCATCGTACCATCATGCCTACAACAAGATCAAGGACGACCTGCAGAAGATTTTCTAAAGATAAATTTTATACGCACATTATAAACCTTTCACATTTTAAAGTGTCTAACTTGCATATGGACAATAAGAAACGTGACATACTTGCCGAAAATTCCGGCCTCAGAAGCAAGCCTTACGCAGTTCCGGAAGGCTACTTCGAGTCATTCAAGGCTGATATGAAGCATATCGCTCAGCCGCAGCAGACACCTCTGCTGCACAGGCTCGTGCCTTATGCATCTATCGCAGCTGTGTTCGTATTCCTAGTAGCCGCCGGCACATTCTTCCTTCAGAAGTTCACACCGGCAGAAGATTTCACTCAGGAAGACTATCTTGTATTCTCGCACAGCTCCATGAATGTAGAATACTACGACACCATGGATCAGATCGCGGATGCAGAGATCGCAGCGGAAGATATCATTGAATATCTGATCTACAGCGGAATCACACCAGAAGAGATAGAAATTTTCAAATAGCACCACTATGAAAAAATTCATCATACTTTCATTCTTTTTGTCAGCACTCGTGTTGACATCCGCTCATGCAGCAAACAACAGTCAGGGAGACTGGAAGCAAAGGATCATGAGCGAGAAGATCGCATTCCTTACCATGGAAATGGGTATAACTCCTGAAGAAGCCCAGGCTTTCTGGCCGGTGTACAATCAGGTGGACAAGGAAAGAGACGAGGCTGTGCGCAAGGTATTCCAGTCATTCAAGGCCCTCGAGGACGCCGTTTCAGCAGGCAAGTCCGAGAAAGAGATCTCCAAACTTCTCGATGCCTATCAGGATGCACTGAAACAGCAGGCTAATATAGAGAGCCAGGCAAGCGCAAAATATGAAAAAGTATTGTCTGTCACGAAACTCGCAAAACTCTATGTAGGAGAAGAGAAATTCAGAAGACTCCAGGTCAGAAGACTCCATGTACCTGGTCCAAGGCAATAGTCAGGCAAAAAGATAGAAATCATGTGTGAGGGAAAGATACTCTTGGGTATACTTTCCCTCATCTTGTATAGTAAGTATCGTGTCCGCCGGCTGTCCGCATCTTTCACGGGCGAACTCAGCTATGATGCGCGCAGGCTGCTTGCGCGGTATGGTTCTGACGCGAAGGATTCGGAAAAGATGGAATCCCGACATGCGGGCATACCTGCACAGGGCCGCTTCCTGATCGGCCGGCAGGACGAAAGACACACGTCCTTTTTCAGTCAGTCTTTCTGATGCAAAATCAAATATGTCCCTGTAGGAAAGGCCGTCAGAAGTATGTCTGGCCGTACTTTTACGCTCATCCGGAGCAGTAAGAGAGTCTTCGAAATACGGTGGATTCGAGAAGATCAGGTCGTATGGACTTTGCGATGATACAGCAAAATCATCAAGCGACATGTTATGGGCCTTCAGGCTTTCGGACCATGGAGATTTCGCAAAATTCATCGCCGCTTCACTTGCTGAGGGCTCGTCGATATCTATTGCATCTATCCTGACATCATCGCGAACTTCAGCAAAAGACCTCTGAGCTGCCATCAAAGCTATCGTTCCTGTTCCGGTACCGATGTCCAGAAAACGTCTGTCTTCCGGCAATATGGTCATGGCGGCGCCAAGCAGCACCCCGTCGGTATTCACCTTCATGGCACTGCGTTCATTCACCACTTCAAACCTCTTGAATCTGAAAACACTCATACAGATGTTGCTTCGTCCTCCCCGGCTTGACCGGGAGTCTCGACTATTCAAACTGTCCGTCCCTCATGAAAAGAGACCTGTCGCACATCCCGGCAAGGTCCGGATCATGCGTGACGATCACTATGGTCTGGCCATATTTGTCCCTGAGCGTGAAGAACAGCTTATGGAGCTCCTCTTTGGTCCTGGAATCGAGGTTTCCTGACGGCTCGTCAGCAAAAAGCACAGCAGGCTTGTTGATCAAGGCCCTTGCGATAGCGACACGCTGCTGCTCGCCTCCGGAAAGCTCGGACGGCTTGTGCGTAAAGCGCTCAGCCAGACCGAGGTCCGTCAGCAAAGCCTTCGCAGCCTCCTCCGCGTCCTTCTTCGAACGGCCGGCGATGAATGCCGGTATCATGACGTTTTCAAGCGCCGTGAACTCCGGAAGAAGGTGGTGGAACTGGAAGACGAAGCCTATCTTGCGGTTTCTGAAATCAGCCAGCGCTTTGCTTGAGAGGGACAGCACATCGATCCCGTCTATCACAAGCGATCCCGCATCCGGTGTCGACAATGTACCCAGTATCTGCAGGAGAGTCGACTTTCCGGCTCCGGAGGCTCCCATTATCGAGACAACCTCCGACTTTGCGACCTCAAAGCCGACTCCCTTCAGCACCTTCAGGCTGCCGAATGATTTTTCTATGCCTTTTGCCTGTATCATATTCTACTTGAAGAGCATTGGGGCGAACTGATGGAGCGAACGACGCCATGTGAGCCACTCGTGGCCTGTACCTGGAGACTCATAATATACATGGTTGACGCCAAGGCTGTCAAGCGCTACATGAAGGTCATATATGCCCTGATACATGCCTGCAGGCTCGTCTGTACCGATGCTTATGTAAAGAAGATGATAGTCGTCGTTGAGAGACTTCGGATACATTTCTGCGTCACGACGGTCGCCCGGACCACGGCCTGAGCCGCTGAAGCCACCGATCCAGCCGAAGAGGTCAGGATGGTTGAGACCGATCGTATATGACTGGAATCCGCCGAGTGAAAGTCCGCAGATCGCACGGTTGTCGCGGTCTGTGAGCGTACGCAGGTGCGAATCGAAGAACGGAACGCTCTCCTCCACCATCACCTTCTCGAATGCATCGAAGTTGAAAAGGTTGAAGCCGCCGGCTGGCTCGACACCCGCAAGCTGAGCCACACCATGCTCACATACGATGATCATAGGCTCGCACTCACCTGCCGCGATGAGATTGTCCATGATGTCGCGCATCATTCCCTGAGTCGCCCAACCTGTCTCATTTTCACCGGCACCATGCATGAGGTAAAGCACAGGGAAACGACGCTCAGGCTCGGAGATATACTGAGGAGGAAGATAGACATAGCACTCCCTGACAGCAGCTGTCAGCTTTGAATCATATCTTACGATCTCTATTGCACCATGAGGAACATCCTTCTCGAGATAATAGTCCACTCCGGCCTCAGGCACCTCAATACCGCTTGACCAGTAGAAAGAGCCGAAGAACTGACGACTGTTAGGGTCAGCGATACGCTTTCCGTCCACATTCATTGTATAATAGTGGAAACCTGGCACAAGAGGGTCTGTAGTCACCTCCCAGATTCCGTCTTCTCCCTTTGTCATCTGATAATTCTTTCCGCCCACATTGACTGCAACCGACTGAGCATCCGGCATGTCGTTGCGGAAGACAGCGCTGAGGTCAGGATTGATCTTAGGATACTCCGATCCAGGGAAGTTGGTTGTCGCGCTTGTCGGTTCTGTAAGGACGCCGACCTGTGCATTGTCTGCACATGAAACGAGGGCCGCCATAGCAAGGGTAAGCCCGAGGGTAAGATGTAATTTCATATCTGTAGTTTTTCTAGTTTTTATCGTACCTGCGAATCTTCGATTCAACGTGTAAAGTTAATAAAAATAGTATTGCAGAGCAAAATACAGGATATGAAAAAAGCAACCACTTGAAATCCAAGTAGTTGCTTTCTGAAAATGTCGGGGTACTGTGACTCGAACACAGGACCCTCTGGTCCCAAACCAGATGCGCTAACCAACTGCGCCACACCCCGATTATTTTGGTTTCCCTCATTTGGGATTGCAAATATAGGCACAAAAAATAAAAGTGCAAAACTTTTTTTGAAAAAAATTGCATTTTTCTTGATTTTTGAGCCCTATAAACGAAAAACCCCCTTCAGGACAGTGCCTGAAAGGGATATATTCTCAATCAAATGACCGATTAGAGGTTAGGATTGATAGTCTTCCACTCCTCTACTGGTGGGATGATGCCGAGAGAGATGATCTCGTCACGCATAACCTGGAGGTGTGCGTAAGATGCATCGAGAGCAGCGATCTCCTCTGGAGTACCTGTTACCTCACCGAAGTGAACACCTGTTGCGTCGATTGTAGTAGGCATTGCCATGAGAACGTTCTGATACTTCTCAGTGTTTACATAGCATCCTGCAGGCCAGTTGAACTCAGGACCACCCATAGCAGCCTGGATCATGAGAACTGACTGGTAAGATGGGCTCTGGAATGATGAACGGCCACGAAGCTTGATGATGTTCGATCCACCCTGGATTGTAGCGTGCTTGATCTCAGCCCACTTGTCCTCAGGAATGTTGTACTCTGCGAGCGGCTTGCCGTCAACAGTGATCTTAGATGCAAACACTGCCATAGCCTCACCGTGACCACCATATGTACGAGCGTTCTCTACCTTATACTGTGGTACGCCGAGCTCCTTAGCGATTGCTGACTGGAGACGAGTTGAGTCGAGGGCAGCAAGTGATGTGAGCTGGCTTGGCTTGAGACCTGAGCGGATGAGAGCTGTAAGAGCTGTAACGTCAGCTGGGTTGAAGATAACAACCACGTGGTTTACATCAGGGCAGTACTTTCTGATGTTGTCACCGAACTCAGCGGCGATCTGGCAGTTACCCTTGAGGAGGTCCTCACGAGTCATACCCTCCTTACGAGGAGCTCCACCTGATGAAATGATGTACTTAGCGCCTGTGAAAGC
>JAFYVM010000019.1 GCA_017549145.1 Bacteroidales bacterium | reverse complement strand
TTATTCCTGCTCCGGCAGCACACCACTTATCGCCTACAACGGTCTCGATTCGGTTGTAGCGGAATTCTGGAACTTCAAGGAACTCTTCTATCATCAGATTGCGAAGTCTGGTGTTTCCCAAGACCGCAAAGTCTCCGGAGATCGCCCCTCCAGATTTATTGAGCTTTTTATCCAGTTCATCCTGCAGTCCCTGCACTTCTCTGATCGGATGTGTATGATCTGAAGGAGTAATGCTCTCTCGGAGCTGCTTTCCGGATATCTTCATGGAGGCTTCCACATCCGGTACATCAGCTACAAACTCAAACTCGTCAAATTTTCCGAGTTCAGCTTCAGCAGAAGCAAGTTCTTTAATCCTTATGTTACTCATAAATATTAATTGCTAACTTTGTAGAAATTCCATGTTATGATTCTAATTGATAACAGAGACGAGCTTATTAAAAATCTCGACACTGTTGAGTCGTATCTCAACGGAGATAATGATGAGGTGGTGGAGATAATGGCAGAACTGATACGTAAGGGTAAGAATTTTGTCGCATATAATTTTAATGGCAGTACTCATTTCGCTCCAAGCAGATTTGTTGGATATAAGGATAATACTATCAGAAAACATTTTCAGAAGGACAATGGCAAGCATGGTACTTACACATCTCAAAGGTTAAGACGATCCGACATTCTGGGAATAGATAGACCAGATCCAGAGTTGCAGACTGAATGGGAATCTTATTGTCGGGAATGTGGAGTTGAGCCAACAAAGGGAACTAAGACGTTCTGGAGGCTTTCTGACTATGAAGCTAAGGTTGCTTCTATTAATGAGTTTGCAGAAGGCAAAAGGTACTATACTCGTCATCTTGCATATGAAAGGAATCATAAGGCAATACAACAGGCAAAGGAAAATTATCTCAATCAGCATGGAAGTGTCTGCCAAATTTGTGGATTTAATTTTCATGCGACTTATGGCGAGGTTGGTCGCAATTATATAGAGGCACATCATACCAAACCAGTTTCTGAAATGAAAGAGGGAGATGTAACTCGTGTTGAGGATCTTGCTATGGTGTGTGCAAATTGTCATAGAATGCTTCATAGGAAAAGACCTTTGCTTAAGCCGACAGAGCTTAAAAAGTTGTTGAAATAATCATCCTCCCAATAATGAATTCTTAAAGTTCTCCTTGCTTAGTACATAGGCGAGGTCACGTCCTTTTGCCACAAGCTCTCCACCGAGAGTGATGTTTACATTCTGCGTTGATCCTCCTTCCGGAAGCATTGCCTGCAGTTTGGAAAGAGGTGCTATGACTTCGGGATCGACAGATGCATTAGCGTTGTCTCCTACGAGGGCGATAGTCTTTCCGTATGCAAGTCCTCCGGTTGCAAGTGCTGGAACATCGCTCTCTGCACTTTTGTTTATCAATGCCGTCATGATTGCAGCAGCTGTTACCATTGCTGCACCGACAGCAATTGCTGCCCACGGGTTGGCGAGGACGGTTTTGAGAGTGGTCTTGAATGCAACGATCATTACACCGAACTCAATGAGCTGTGCTCCGATGTTCTTTAGGAATGAAGCGAACTGTGTAAGGATCGCTTTCATGAGTCCTCCAAAGCCAAGATCTCCTGTAATGACCTGCCCGATAGCTTCTGCAGCAGCGATGATACTATCTGCAAGGAACTGCGACACCTGCTGGTCAAACCTCTGCATAGTACTGCTTATGGTGGACGCTACGTGATCCAGAGCTGCAGAGAAGTTCCAACCTTTCGAGGTTAGTGCTTCTGTGTAGTGCTGTATCATTTGAACAGTGTCTTTGACATTTTCCTGCATATATGTGCTGGTGCTGTCTGCCCATCCGTATATCTGATCCTTGATTCGTGCAAAGATCTCCTGCATCTGCAAAGCATATTCACTTGCTACAACCTTGATTCCTCCAACATCTGCCTTAAGGGTCGGCATAGGAATGGTAAGCTCAAGTGTTGGAAGCGTGTTCTGAATTCTCTCTCGTGGCATCAGATCTTCCGGCTTGATGTTCTGAAGCCTCTGAAGTTCAGCTTGAAGTCTCTCTATCTCTGCGTTACAAGCAGCAATGTCTTCGACTGTACTTTCCGGAAGCAGTTTCTTTTTCTCAAGTGCCTCGATCTGGTTTTTAAGGTCATTGATGAGACCGCCTTGTTCTTCAGTTTCAGTGGAGACTCCCATAAGAATATCCTCCATCTGTTTTGAAATTGCAGCTGCTTCCTTCTCTGCTCTCGCCTTATCATCGATTGCCTTTTTAGTCCTGCGGATTGCTTCCTGCAGAGCTTGCTCCTCCATCTGAAGCTGGCGTCTCCTATCTCCCTTGTTTAGTGCATATGAGACATTGGAAGCAACCGAACGGGTACTTGACCAGAGCTGTTCATTCTCATTGACGGCTTGCTGTCTTCGGTTTTCCTTGAGACGAGACTCTAATGTTCGCAGCGAAAGTCCTTCGAACTCATTTGTCATATCCTCAAGCATCTCGTTCTGCTTGTTCTTCGCATAAACGAATGCAGCACCCAGAGCAAGTATGGCAGCGACTACAAGTCCCACAGGAGATAACATTGCAGTGAAGCCTGCAGCCATCATGGGCAGCATTTTGATAACTCCTCCTATGGCAAGTGAAAGTGGCCCTATTGCAGCAGCGATACCTCCGATAGCAATGATGAGTTTCTGCGATAGAGGAGACATTGATTGTAGAACGCCAACGGCTCTGGATAATGCTTGTGCCAGATTATTGACCGCTGGGAGCATAGTTGAACCGATCTGCTCCAAAAAGTCTCCCCAAGCATTCTTGAGCTGCTTGACTGCACCGAGTCCTTCTTTTGCAGCCGTTTCTGCAAATCCCTTGTAGTTCTCAAGAATAAAATCCACTGCCTCTCCGTTTTTGAGCTGCTCAGTAGTGAACTCCTTGAGTTTCGGGATGCTTTCTCCAAGTTCTCCTGTAAGCCCTCCGAAAGTCTTTGCAAGATTCTTTACAGCACTTTCTAGAGTCATGCCGGTTGCAGCAGAAAGTTGTGCAGCAGCTTCGATAACCTTGCCTATCTGGACTTCTGTCATACCGAGGGATGCGAGATAGGCTTGCTGCCCGATTATGACTTCATCTCCCAAGATAGATCGAGATTGCAGTTCGGATGCTTGTGTCAATAGGCGTTGCTGGACATCCGACCGTCCTTTAAGTGCGGTCAGAAGTCGAGCTTCCGCTTGTTGTTGAACATCTGCATTATTGAGCGATACAGCACCCAGAGCCATGAGAGGAGCCGTCAACTTCATAGATAGAGACTTGCCTACAGAGGTCAGCTTCTTTTCAAGCCGACCCATGTCTTTCTCCACTTGCTGAGCCTTCTGCTGGAACTCATAGGAGTCTGCACCAATCTTGATTAACAGATCTGCAATTCTTCTTGACATGACTTATCATGGTTTATGTTTCTGGAAAAGCTCCCATCCGGCAATGACATCTGTGATGACGGCAGGAGTGCCGTTCTCGACTTTTGACATGGCACTGACCATTAGGATCATTGTCTCACGGTCTTCGAATGGAACGATATCGTCTGGTGAAAGCAACACAGAGGCAGCAACCTTTTTTATATAGTTTTCAGTGTCGTTCTCTACTGGAGGAGCATAGCGATTGATGATCTGGCGGATGGTCTTGAGCCCTCTCTTATGGTAGTAGTGATGGAGCAGCACGAACACTGCTCTATATCCCCAATCCATAGATTTGAATTGCTTGAATGCTCTGTCTTGTGATGGAGTTATTTCTCCAAGGTACTTAGTGGAGGATATCCTTATGTTGCAGGGATTGCAGTTCCGCAATCCACGGGGAAGGATTTTAGTGGCGTTTGTCATGATTTCTTTGGTCTTTTTTCTGGTTGAGTTCTTTTTGAAGTATCAGCACAGGACATTCTTCCGGAGCTGTTTGACATTTATAAGCCTGTCGGATAATCCTCCTGCCTTGGTTGATCTCGACATCCTTATGTTCAATGATAACCTCCAGCTTATCTACTTTTGTTTCGAGCTTTTCAACCCTGCTGTCCAGACGTGTTATTTGCTCAGATTGGATAGCAATAACTTGCTCGGTGTTCTTTATCTCTGCGGAGTCAGCCTCTGCAGCCTCTTTGCGTTTCTTGCTTCGGAAGAATATGAGAGTTCCCAAGAGTCCGCTGGTCAATAGGATGTTTAGAATAATGCTAATTGTTTCCATGTTATCTGATGAGTTTGTAGATTGAGTCTTCGGTTATGATGTAGAGGTCGCCATAGAGAAAGAATGTGGCAATCGGCTCTTTGGTAGTCAGTTTATTCTTGATGAAGTATTGCTCTTTTGTGCGTATATTCCATATAGCTGGAGAATCGTAAGTGTGTACCACTTGTGTCAGATTTATGTCGCTGAACTGGGCATATTCACCAAGCTGATCCACAAGAGTAAATTCAGTGACAGAGTTTCGCTTGTATAGGCAAACCTTATCATCGAAATGATTAGCTATGAAATAGTCGTCTGATATGGAAGATATATGGAACTCTTCACTGAGCAAGGTGTATGTTCCGTAATCATGCAGTCTTTTGTCATTTAGGTAACATCCGCTTGAGGAGTTGATAACGATAGCGTTTTCTGTTGTAACGATGCTCTGTGGTGTACCAGAGATGCTATATTCGTATTCATTGTTCCTTGAGCTGACAGAATAATCGCTTCCTCGAGTGAATCCCGTTGCTATTTCTGGTCGCATGAAATTGTAGAAGATTCTGGTATAGTTTGCTCCTACTGATTCCGTCCTTAAAAAGACTATGAAGTAGCCGTCTCTAAAGGTCGCCCAGTTATGAAAGTATTTAAATGTAACAAGGTCTGATCCGAGTATCCTTTGGACTTTAGCGTTGTGGTCGCAGTATAGAAGTCTATCGCTTTCGTAGATCACAAACCCATCGTCAGCATAGTATATGTCAAGGGCGTCTCCGGAATAGATCTCGTTCACACTGCGAGAGATGCAGTCAAAACGCAGAACTTTCTTTGTAGAGGTCAGAATGAACAGAAAGTTCATGCTGCGGATGACTTTTATTCCCTTGCCCGAGAAGGAAGACACGAGGATGCAGTCATCCCCGTCAGCAGGTGTTTCTATAATATTGAAGCGTGGCATCTCTACTAACTCGCAGTTGTAGGTGTCATCCAAAGCTTTTAATTCTATGGAGTTGATGCTGTATCCGGCATTTGTGTACAGGCTGTCATTGATGACCGTGTTCATGTCCACATGGAGCGATGTGAAGATTTCTCCCGTGATCCTTTTGCTGGGTAGCTGCTTGAAGGTTAGAGCTTCCTGTACGATATGTCCTACGAGGGTGTCATAGTAATTCTTACCCTTTGTATGCCACAGGCGTGTAGGTTGACTTCCTCTGGTAAGAAAGTAGAGCGAGTACAGGAGATGTTCATTGGGGATATTCGGTATGTCGCTTACAGGAAGGCTGATCTGCAAGTCCACATTGTTAGCTGGGTTTATTAGAGATTGATATTGTAGCCCTTTGTCATAAAGGTCTCCAGCGTCAATGCTCAATGTCATATCTCTAAAGGTGGCATTTACAACTGTTCCGGTGGTTCCTCCTCTTGGAGTCGAGTAGACATTGCCTACGAGCGTTTGCACGATATAGAACTGCCATTTGCCATCACAAGGAATACCGTCAATGTCCACCTTCATGGACTGTGCTTCTCCGGTCTTGACTTCGGTCACTATATTGGTGTCGGTATCAGACCATTTGCCGGACTCTGTGAGGTAGTATATCTTGGATGTTCCAACGATGCGAACTCCATAATAAACGGTTACTGCACTTCCGGATGTCGGTCTGGTGTAACTACCGGAAGACCATGTACGACTGTAAACACTGATTTTGAACTCCCATATCAGAGGATAGTTGCACTGCTCCACGTCTACTTCGGCAGAGTATGCTATGGTGTTCTGATGGTCATCGTCTCCACATAGTGTGAGTGACGGAATCTTTGTGTCAATCTCCAGACTCTGATATGGATCGTTCCAACCACTCAAATCGAAGTATCGGAATTGTCTTACAAGGTCTCCAAGTGATTTATTCTTGACATCAACACCGACCTTTCGCACAGCCGGAACGATATCAAGATTGCTTTCTCCCAAGACGTTCAGATCTTTTGCCCACATGTCCGTGAATACATCACGAGCAGATGCGGTAACAAGCAGGGTATTGTCAGCTGCGGAGATATGCGTACCCTCATCATCTGCCATCAGGTATCCGGATGGATATACACCTCCGATATTGAAATATGATGCAGGGCGGTTTTCGTGGTAGAGTGATATTGTCCTGCGTATGTGGAGCGATCCATTGGACTGGAATATCTGTGCTGCAAATGGCAGAAGACAGAGTTCGAGGATGTCACGGTAGGTTGGATTCTCATAGACATAATAGAGTCTTTCCAGATCGATATATGTCTGCATGAACACCGATTCATTCTCGCTCATGCCGTCTGCGTAGAGGTCGAGCCAATCTGATATCGGCATATCAAGTTCCAATAGATCGAGACATTTGCTGATAAGGAAATAGAGTGTGCAACGTCCCGATGTTCCTATATATATCAGATCCTTGAATATATAGCTGGACAAAAGATTGAAGCCGTCTATTGCCTTGATTGTTACTTCATATGGCGGAGCATCGAAATTCTCCGAGTAAAGATCCGCTGTGAGATAACCACGCCAATAGAGGATACCACCACGATATATTGACACTCTGAATTTGCGAGGATCGGATGTGAACAAGGACAGGTACTGAAAATTCTCGAAGCACATGATCTTGATGCTTGCTTCGGATGCTTTGACAGGAGCGTAGAACTCATCACCACGCCTTTCCCATGTGATCTGTAAAGGCTCGCTTCCGGCAAACTCCATTTTCTCCGCAGCACCAGCATAGCCTCTCTGATCGATCTCAACTCGCCAGATTATGCTCTTGTACTTGCTCCTAAGTTCTGCATAGTATTTCAGTCCGAATGTCGCCATGTCCTTTCCTTTGCGGTAAAGGTAGTCTGGCGGTATTGAAGGAGTTGTAAACAGAGTTTACAGGCTGGAAAACAAAAAAGTAATATTTTTTGACATTTGACCTTGTATGTGCTGTGGTTTGGCACAAGTTGTACTTTAATTTGCAAACGCAAGGGTTAGAGATAAAGAAATTAAATCAGTATACAATGGACGAGAAAACTTTTCGTAGGGTGGCAACAGGTTATATGGTCACAAATGCTATTGCAAGAAGTGCAGCTTCTGAATTGGCAGAGATAAACAGAAAAGAGGCGTTAGAAATAGCAAAAATTACAAGCTTCTATTCGCATTATATGACAGAAAAACAGCTAGCAGATAGGATTGGTTCATATCTGTTAACTCACAATTTGACGTTAGCATTTGAATTTTTAAACAAATCATTGAGGGCAGAGATTGTTCATGATTGTCAGAATCAAAAAGAATTCACAACTCATTTGTCGGAACTTATTGAGATGCGTAAGGATAAGTACCGTCCCTTTTATCAGAAAATTGAAATGCAAATGCCGAGCGATTTGGAAGAGTTGACGGCTGAGCAGATTTGCTCAATAATGAGCGTGAATCTTATGACTCCAGAAGATTTGAAGAAATATCATAGTGAGAAGAAAGCCAAAGAGCAAGCAGAAGACATATCTGAGGCTGTGGGGCTCTTTTTCAGAGCGATAATTATTATCGGATGTTTGATATTGATCTTTATAAAACTGTGCAGTTAGTTGTTATTTTAACTTTGTTTAGATATGGGATTTTTTGACATTTTATTAGGTGTGGCTCTGCTTGATAGCATGAGCAACAAAAAGAAGCAATCGAACAATAGCGGTTTCCAGAGTTACAATCGTGGATATAACGATGGCTATAGTGACGCATATCACGATCGAGAGTTCGACAATGAATGCGATTGTGGTTACTGCTCAGATCACGATTATGATGATGGCTTTTAAGAATAAATACAGTACATTTGTAAACAACTGTAAAATGATGCTATTATGAAAAGATTATTGATATCACTTATTGCAGTCATGTTTGCTTCTGCACTTTGGGCTCAGAATCAGCATTTAACCTTTAAGGGTGTTCCCATTGATGGAACATTGAATGACTATGTTGTGAAGATGTCTGCTGCTGGTTTCACTCATTTGCAAACAGAAGATGGTATTGCAACACTGAAAGGAGACTTTGCCGGATATAAGGACTGTAGAATTTATGTGCAGACATTGAAGCCAAAGAATTTGGTTTCAGAAATAGTAGTAGAGTTTCCAGCAAGGACAGAGTGGTTCGAGATAGAGTCCGATTATAAGAAACTGAAAGGCATGCTAACCACCAAATATGGCAACCCGAAGGAAGTTAGGGAGGAATTTCAAGGAAACCCATCTGATGGTGTTAAGTTGAGCCGTATTGGTGATTATGAAGGATTCTATTATTCTATATTCGAATTGCCTAATGGTAAGTTGACTCTTATTATAAAGGAAGGTTCGTGGGGATTAGGATATGTGGATTTGTGGTACTCCGATAAAATTAATTCGGCAAAGGTTGAAGCTGATGCACTAAATGATCTTTAAAATTAAGATATATGGCAGGTGAAATGGATTGCACAATGGCTTGCATCGCCATTGGTAGAACAGAATTCCCAGATGTGGGAGATTATACTTATTTTGGGTATAGAGTAACTATCACGGAGAAGTGGAAACCGAAACCGATTAATGGGGTTAGTTATTCAATGAGATATAGTGGCTATTTCTATACTCATTTCAATGAGAAAATTGAATTTGAAGCATTGAAGGGTACAAAGCTATTGAAGCTAATAGATGATAGAATCCGGATTTTGAATCTTAAAGCCTATTATAAAGCAGGCAAGTTAAATGCAGATAACTGGCAGGATTTTATATAAGTCCCACTGATATTTTGAAGATAGATAAATGAATATGAGGCTGAGTCCTGCTCTTTTAAGGAGAGCAGGACTCTTTATGTTGAGAGTATCAGTGTGGGTTATTGTTCAGCACCTATGACACAGAAATCATCCTGCTCCGGAATGATGGCAAGACTGCCCCACGTGCCGTGTAGCTGACCGATGCCGTCAATATGTGTGATGATGCCTTCTCTGCCGTCATAGCGATTATCCTCGCCCTGCAGATGGTTAATGTGAATCTTCTGACCTACTGTGTAGAGAGATTCTGATGTTGTTCTTGTACCCATATCCTATTTCAAATAATGTAAAAAGTTCCTGTACTCATCGATGGCCATATCCTTGATCGAGATCCAGATGCCGTTGTCCTTTATCTTCCAGCTGAAGTGCCTCTTGCCGTACTTCTCAACAGCATCTTCGCAGACCTGCCGATTATAAGCCGTATCCCTTAAGTTCTGAAGTTTGAAATCCATGTCTATTCCTCCGATTCTTTAAGAAGTTCCATCTCCTGCTTTTCGCATCTTTTGAGGAACTGAATGAACTGTCTGCACATGTCAATCTTGGTATTTAGGATTCTGATGGGCTCTCCGAATTGGCCAGCATTGAGAAGCCTGTCTCTCTCTTGTTCGTAGCTGAATTTGTCATCCTTCCACTGTTCTATCATAAGGTCGTACATCATGGCTTAGATATTTAGTGGGTTTTCGAGTCTTTCATTCAGACTGTTGTACTCGTCTCTGAGTTCCTTGCAACGATCTGCATATCCGAAGGCGATATCCTTGAGCCATGCGAGGAATGACGTGTCTGCGTGGAGTTTTCCGATTCCGATGAAGAAGCTGGCAAATGATCCGGCAGTCTGCTGTGGCAGGAGCTCGTGACTACCGCAGGAGCCGAAGTTAATCTCGAAGCGTTCGCAACCCTTGTAGTTGCGTCTCTCGTAGTAGATTTCTGCAGTCTGTCCGAAGATCAGATCATTCTCCTTTTCGGGATTGAGGACTCCGATTTCCATGTAGCTGTCTGTGAGCCTTGTGACGCTCCAATCGCTTCCGAGATGCTTCTGAAGTTCAGCCTTGATGTCGCTGATGACCTGCTCCTTTGTCTCTTCGAACAAGGCTTCGGTACGCTTCATCGCTGCTTCTGTCTCAGCCTTTGCAGAAGCACCTTCCGGAGTCAAGTAGTAGTCCTCAGCAGCATTTTTGATGGCTGCATCCCTTTTAGCAATTTGCAGGAGTTCTTCCATCTGCTCAATTCTGATCTTGAGCTCGTATTCTTTCCAGCGTTTTGCCTCTTCCTTGAACTTCCAAGTGTGAACAAGTGCCTCAAGGTCTTCCTGCTCCTTTCCCTTCACTTCTGCGATAAGGTTGCGGAGGGCGTAGACTTCTTTCAGAAGGGTCTCTTTGCGTGTCATAATCTATTCAGTTTTAAGGGTTTATCTTGCTT
>JAFYVM010000018.1 GCA_017549145.1 Bacteroidales bacterium | reverse complement strand
GGATAATCCTCACGATGTTAATGCCTTGATGGATGAGGAACGAGCTATACAGTTCCTCAAGTATAACCTATGGGATGTTGAGAGGAGTATCATGGAGACTCCAGCTTCATGGAGATACCTGTATCTCGAGGAGAAGGGAAGTCTTCCGATGGATGATGCCTCAATCGCACGCAAGATCTATGATTTTGCTGTAAGGAAGAAACTGGAGAGGGTCAAGGAGTTTGGAATAGACCTCACGAGTGTCTATGAACGTTTCATCAGGTAACCAAAACTATTATGGAAAACCAAGATTTCTACAAATTAGCCAGGAACTATATGATCACGAATGCTGTCATTGGCAGTGCGGCATCCAAGATGGCTCAGCTCAATAGGGAGGAGGCTGCCAAGATTGCTGAGATACATCGTTTCTATGCTCACTACAAGTCTGCCAAGGAAATCGCAGATCAGGTAGGACGATTCATGCTTCTGAACCGAAAGGCAGAGGCGTTCGCATATCTGAATAATTCACTCAGGAATGAGATGATACATGACTGCCAGAATCAGAAGGAGTTCACTACGCATCTTTCTGAACAGATAGAACTCAGGAAGGATAAGTATCGTCCATTTTATGCAAAGATTGAGATGGAGATGCCGGAAGATCTTGAGACTATGACTGCAGAAGATATTTGTTTGATGATGAGCGTAGAACTGATGACAGCGGAACAGCTGACGGCGTATCACCGACAGAAAGAGGAGAAGGAAAGCGGTGAGCGTCTAGCAGAGGATGTCGGGTTGGTATTTAGGGCCATCCTAATCATCGGTATGTTAATCTTGATGATTTGTCTGTCTGCTCAGTAGAAATTTTAGCTTCTGCCGAAAAATTGCCGAAGGTATCTGCTATATTTGCAAAAAATCAGGTTTCGGTATGGCAAAAGACTCATTCAGACGGTATATATGGATGTTGGATACGATCCAGCGTCATGGTAGACTCACTCTGGCGCAGCTAAAGAAGCTGTGGATGAATAGTAGCGTTAATGACGAGGGTAAGACACTTGCCCCACGTACCTTCGCTAACTACAAGGAAAATATCGAGCAGATATTCGGAATAGAGATTGCGTGCGATAGGGCTACGAACGAGTATTACATCGTGAATGAGGATGATCTGGATAATAACTCGATCAGAGACTGGATGCTGAATTCCCTATCCTTGAGAAATCTTCTGAACGAGAGTTCCGGTCTTCATGAGAGGATTATTCTGGAAGATGTTCCATCAAGCCATCAGTTCTTGACTACTGTGCTGGATGCAATGAGAGATAATAGGAAACTGACTCTCTCATACAAAGGATACTCTATGTCGGAGCATAGGGACATGACTATCCATCCATACAGCCTCAGACTCTTCAAACGCAGGTGGTACCTGATTGGATATTCTGAGTATTCTCAGGGGGTAAGAATCTTTATGCTTGATCGTGCAGAAGCGGTAAACGCCCTTGATGATACATTCCAGATGCCGGACAGCTTTGATTCAGAAGGCTACTTCGAGGATTTCTATGGAGTAAGACGCAGTGAAGATGCAAAGCAGAAAGTGGTGATCAAAGTCTCATCAAGGATAAGAGACCTTATCAGGACAGTGCCTCTTCATAAATCTCAAGTAGAGATAGAGACCTGCAAGGAATATTCGTTATTCGAGTATTACCTGAGACCGAATTTTGACTTCAAGCAAGAAATTATCTCGTATCTGGATTCCGTGGAAGTGATGGAACCGTTATCTTTGAGGAAAGAAATCGGCAGGACAGTGCTTGATGTTTATCTGAAGTATAGGGAAGACGTAAAACGATAGAAACTATGGAAATTCATAAGAAACACATTGAGGCAGTAATCGAGAGGACTCTCTCGAAGTTAAACTCACTTTATCATAGAGACGGTGGCGGACTTGAAGATACACGTCTTATCTTCCCTCGTTACTGGGTTACTAAAGAAGGCGAGCGCGTAGAAGGTGAATTGAGAGTGAGTGAGCAGGAACTGCGTTTCATGTTCGTCGAAGAATTGAACAAGTATTGCGATGCACATCGTGAGTGGGAAGTCTATTACTCTGTAGAGACTCCGACAAGTAACTCATATCAATTGACCGGTGAGAGCCAACAGAGTGGCTGTATAGATCTCTGTATACACGGTAAAGACCTCAAGAGGATAGCTCTGATTGAGTTCAAGGCCTTGAACCCTTCTGAACATGACCATGCTAAAGACGCCTTTAAGTTAAAACATGAGATTGAGGGTGAGTTGAGATACTTTATTGAAATTGTGAAGAGCCATAACAGCAAGACAGATGAAAAAATTGTCGAAAAGCTAAAGGCTGAGAAAGGTTATAAGGCCCATACTATGGATTGCTCACATCCAGTCTCTTATATCGTAGCCTCATTCAAAGGAGAACAAGAAGAGATTATTGCAAAAGATGTGATAAAATAACTACCTTTTGCCGACTTCTTGCTGAAGCTCTAAGTAATTTTGCAACAAATTCAGAAATTATGAGACGTTGCAAAAATGGTAGGATTATCCCATTCCTGGAAGCCAAGATGGGATTTGATTCCGGACCGGGAATCATGTACAGAGGTCAGGCGCTACTTCTTTGCCAGGTAATCGGCAAGCTCCCATTGACGGATGCCGATCTGGTCATCAAACATGCATCATCAAGGAGTTACGCACTGTTCGACTACTTCAAACCGGAGTTCATCAAATCGGCTCAAGAGCAGGGCTATAGTTTCCTGCACGCCACCAACGAGTGGTACAAGATTGCCTTTCAGGCTGGGTACATGGGATATGCTCCATGCAATCAGCTTATGGAGGAGAAATACGCCCTAATGAGCAAGATTTATGAGGCTCTACGTGTCGATCAGGACATGACTGACGATCAGCTCAAAGAGTCTTTGGATCCTGAGGAACGTAAGAGGCTCAAGACATGGGATGACATGATCCATACGGTGAAGATGATAGCGAGAAATCAGGTTAGCAATGAAGATCCGAATTCATAGAGGCTCAAGGCAGATAGGTGGCTGCATCACAGAGATACAGTCAGACAGAGGCACACGAATCCTTATCGATCTGGGACATAATCTTCCGGGCGAGAGTACAAATGACGACGAATATGATGACCCGTCAAGGCTTTCAGAACTGCTCGATGGCGTATCTGCAGTTGTCTATACTCATAATCACGGTGACCACGTAGGCTTCTTCTACAAGGTGCCAAAGGAGATTCCGCAGTATATCGGAGAGATGGCTAGGGAAGTCATGTTCAATATCCTTGATGAGAACTACAATAGGCTATCTCGTGACGAACGAAGACTTGCTGGCAGTGATTACTTCGACAAGATATCTGCGCTCAGGGCGTTCCGTACATATAAGG
>JAFYVM010000017.1 GCA_017549145.1 Bacteroidales bacterium | reverse complement strand
ATTATAACAATGATAGGATCAAACTGAGGCTAAATGGAAAAAGCCCGGTGCAATACCGAGCTTTATTCCAATCTAAGAGCGCCTCTTAATAATGTTAAACCGTCCAACTTTTGGGGGTCACATCACTTTTTAGTCACCCTCTTTCCATTTAGCCTCGGTTTGATTCGATCATTATTGTAGTAGCATATATATTTAACCAGTTCCTTTGCGAAGTGAGTTTATTGATATAAGCGGAGGCCAATGTATATGCATGTTCTATTCAGTCTTCGTGGCTCCTATCCGGTCAGTGAATTGCAGAAGCTTGCGAAGTAGAATTATTTCAATTTACTAATTTCTGTATTTGATAGATATATTATGCAACCAAAGGTACTCAGGCACATTCAAGGTGGTTGAGTAATTCTTGTCATTACTATCTAATGAAACATAAGGTGTACCAGCGCTGAGGTCAAGGTTTCCTGCGCATGAGTCATGTGAGCTATTTGTGCTATTATTTCCGTTGAAAGTGTGCTTATTTGTTGTTGTCGGCGTTGTGTTGTTGGAAGTGGCACCAACGTAAAGTTCACATGTCTCTTTGCTGGCATTGAATGCCTTTGGCATGTAGAATCTTGCTCCTATAGTATAGGAGATCTTAGCACCTGCTGATGGAATATTGAATTTTGGTGAAAACATGTATCCATATGTTCCATCATAGAAGATAGCGCATTTGCTGATTGTGTATTGTATGCTCTTGCAAGTCCATGTGCTGTTTGTACTATCTTCGTTATCATAGAATGTATGGCTGTAAGGAAGACCTGTGACGTCAACAGAAGCCTCGCTTGAAGCTGTAACACCATCAAGTGTATAAGATGCCTTGATAGTGTGCTTGCCCCATGAACGACCTGTGAGGTTGCCTGCAGATACCTGGGCATCGTTGTCGGTGATTGACAATGATGGGTAATTGGCGTTATTAAGGATTGCATCTGAAACTGATACAGTCGCGCCTACATTGTAGATAGTAGAACCGTCAAGGCTATTGGCGCCGGCTGCGTCTCCTGCAAGATACTTGTCGTATGAAGTATATGGAGTAGTTGCAGTCATCTCGAATACAGGGGACTCAGTCACGCTGAACGTAATGTCCTCGATAGTTTTTTCAGTCACGCCTGAGAGCGTGTATGCGCCAGATACAGTGTAGTCTCCCTTAGGAAGATATGGCCATGAACCCTCAGCTGGCATAACAACACTTTCTGCAGTTGAATCCAAAGTCAATGTGCGGAGAACTGTACCCTCTGCGTTCTTGATCTGAAGGCTCACTGCTGTGATATATGATGCTGTTGTCTGGTCGATGCCAAGGTTGACGTTAACCTGTGTTCCTGTGAGGACGCCTTCTCTGTATGTGTGTGCTGCTGTAGCAGAAGTTACCTGTACCTTTTTAAGTTCTAGGGTACCGAGGTTTCTGTAATTTCCAGCTGTCATCTCGAACTGATTATCTGATGACATCGAGTATGTACCTTTGCTGGTTTCTACATTTACATTGATGCCGTCAAGTGTGCCTGGAGCGAGTACGAACCAGAATGTGCTTTCTGCGGCGTATGCACCTGTCATAGAAATGCTCTTGCTGCCTTCAGCTGACATTGTGCATGTAGGATTCTCTTCGCTGTAATCAATTACCATATCTCCGGCAATGACACTATTGCTGGACAAGGTAACCTTTGTTACATCTGTAAGGTATGCTGGAACAGTGAACTTAAGAAGTGCACATACGTTTTTGAATGTGATGCCTTCAATAGCTTCAACGCCAGGAGTCTTTACTGCCTTTGCGACAGATATATTATGCTCCTCTGCAAATGAACCCTCTTTTGATGTCTGTTCTACTGGAATTGTTACATTCAAGATGCTGCCATTTGCCGAATTAGCCAAATCGTATGGATATACAGCATAGATCATAGTGGTTCCAGATGTGACTTCGCCTGAAAATTCTGCATTGTTTCCGTTTGTAGAAACTGCCTGGAATCTGTTCTTTGTGTTGCTGTTATCAAATATTGCAACCACATCATCTGAACTCCAGTGTACTTCACTTCCGTTAAGCGATGTCTTTGTCTGTGTTTCTGTTGAAATAGTAAGTGGCTCGCTAAGATTCTGCTTGCCAGATTCAAATGATGCATCCTTAAGACAAGATGCGGCAATCATGCATACAGCAGATGCTAGTATAGTTCTGATAATTGTTCTCATATTGTCTCCAGGAATTAATTGTTGAAAATGTCGTCGTCGTTACCACCGATTCCATCGTGGCCAAAACCGCCGTTTAATCCGCTCGTGCAGAGCAAGCCTTCGTGTGCAATCTCCATAACAAGGCATACAGGAGACTCGTAATACTGAATTTCCATTCTTAATGAATATTTTGGTTAAAAATCTGTTTTCTAAAATGAGCTGGCAAAGGTAGCATTTTTTTTCTTTTAAAAGCCTATTTTAACCAGAAATTTACCCCTTTGGTAATGGATGCATTCGGACCTACCATCACAACAAATTCTCCTTTCTCGCTTCCATATGTCATGTCTGCTCTCCAGAAGCGGAGCATTTCCTCATTTATCTCAAAGTCAACTGTTTGGCTCTCTCCTGGTTTAAGGCTGATCTTCTCAAATCCCTTAAGCTGCTTTACAGGTCGTGAAACGCTACCTACCATGTCTCGTAGATAGAGCTGAACCACTTCGTCTCCTGCAACCTTTCCTGTGTTCCTTACAGTAACTGTAGCTGTGATGCTGCCATTGGCATCCATCTCAGTGCCGCTGAGTGTAACATCTGAGTACTCAAACTGAGTGTAGCTCAGTCCATATCCGAACGGATAGAGAGGGGCATTCCAACAATCAAGATATCTCGAGGTGTATCTCTCGTTTTTACCATCTGTTGCTGGACGTCCGGTATTGAGCATATAGTGATATACTGGAATCTGGCCTACATTGCGTGGAAAGCTGGTGGTAAGTCGGCCTGAAGGATTCTCTGCTCCGTATAGGATGTCATATAGAGCGTCTGCTGTCTTGAAGCCTGGCTGCCATGCCATAAGTATTGATGATGCGATTTCACTTTCACGGGTCAGGTCAAGCGGTCTTCCTGCCATGACTACCAGTACCACTGGCTTGCCGAGGGCACACATCTTTTCGAGTAGTTCGCGTTGATCTGCAGGGATGCGGATGTCTGTCAAACATGCTGCTTCTCCCGACATTCTATGAGTTTCACCTAGTACGCAGACAATCTTGTCAGCCTCTTCTGGTGATACGATGTTTGCTTTGGCAAATCTATCAGCGATTGATTGTATGCGATTCGGCTCACATTTGCCTGCCCATGCTCCGCAGTATGAACGCGTATCCTCGCAACGAGGGCCTATAAGGGCGATTTTTTCGCTTTTCTTTAGAGGAAGTACTTCGCTATCATTCTTTAGAAGAACCATAGATTTGACGGCTTCCAGCTTGCTGAGTGCGATGTTCTCCTTGCTGTAGATAATCTTTTCTGCTCTTTTGTGGTTAAGGTAGCGATATGGATCCTCAAATAGACCTAGATCGTATTTAAGCTGAAGTACTCTGCGGCATGCGTCATCGATCAGTTTTACATCCACTGCTCCAGACTCAACTAGGCCTTTAAGTTCCTGAATGTATGCTCCTGAGCACATGTCCATATCTGTTCCTGCCTCAAGTGATAGGCGTGAAGCCTCAGCTATTGTTTCTGCGCATCCGTGCTCGAGGATTTCACCGATTGAACCATAATCTGTCATAACAACTCCTTTGAATCCCCATTCAGTGCGGAGAACCTGATCCACTAGGAATTTGTTCATTGTGGCCGGGATGCCGTCGTATAGGTTGAAAGAAGTCATTACACTGGCCACTCCTGCTTCTACAGCTGCTTTGTATGGAGGAAGGTAGTGCTCGCGAAGGCGTCTTTCGCCCATTTCAACAGCTGCGTAGTCTCGTCCGCCTTCCGCTCCGCCATATGCTGCGTAATGCTTAAGACATGCTGCAATAGTTAGAGGGTCAGACAAATCTTCTCCCTGGACGCCACGTACTCGTGCTGCAGCGATAAGGGAACCGAGGTATGGGTCTTCTCCTGCGCCTTCGCTGATTCGTCCCCAACGTGGATCGAGGGCAATGTCAACCATAGGATTATATGTGAGGGTCAATCCATCGGCTGCGGCTTCCTGCGCTCCTGCCTGGGCGCATCTTGATATTAGCTCGGGATCCCAGGTGCAACTCTCTGCAAGGGGAATCGGGAATGTGGTTCTGTAACCATGAATTTCGTCGAAGGCGAAAGTGAGCGGAATGCCGAGGCGGCTTTCCTCCACTGCAATGCGCTGGAGACTGCGGATATAGTCAATTCCGATAGCATTAAGAACATTACCAAGGCGACCGCTCCTGATGTCATTTGTGAGGTCCTCACCCTTTTTAGGTCCTGTCACCACATCTCCTGGAGAGCTGATGAGATTCAACTGACCAATTTTCTCTTCCAATGTCATTTTTGAAAGCAGTTCCTCAATAAATTGACTCTTCTTTGTCTCAGATTCATCTAGTGCAGGTGAGAATGCTGTTATCAGCGGTAGTGTTAGTGCGCATGCAAGGATGCAGATTGAAAATCTTTTCATATAAATTGTTTTCTATTTTGCGCTAAATATAATTTTTTTAGACCTAAATATAAAACTTAATGTTACTTTTATACCTTCTTTTTTCGCTTTGTATTCTAGCTGCGTGTACGCCGGAATCTGATCTGTCAGATGGTGATGGTTTGTTGGTAGTTGCTCAGAACGATATAAATCACTATATTTGTCAAGGTGGCAGTTTTGTCTGCTACTGTCATATTCGCAGAAGTACATATAATTAATAATCAAAACAAATAACAATGGAGACAAAATTCTATTCTGCTCCAGTCTTGGAATGTATAGACTGTGAGGTTGAAGGCGTTCTCTGCCAGAGCGACAATGGTTCTTTCAATCCTTATGATGAAGAAGAGGTATTATAAACAGCTTAAATGTTCAAGATCATGAAAAAGTTTTATTCATTTGTTCTTGTAGCTGTTGCAATTCTTTCAGCTACATCTTGCCAGAAGGAACTGGTAAACGGAAATCTTAATGACGCTAGTGAGAAGTTCACAGTTACAGCGTTCGCTTCTACTGACGCAAAGACTGTTCTGGAGGGAAATGTTTCATATTGGACTCCTGGCGACAAGATAACAGTATTTAATGCTGCTGGTCAACCTGTTGCATTCAGTACTGCCATTACAGAAAAGGCACCATCTGCCAAGTTTACCAATAACGCTGAATTCTCAGTACCAGCTGAACTTCTTGCAGTATATCCTGATCGTTCAGGTGTACAGGTATATGAGAATGGAGTTGTTACTAATTTCTCTGTTGCAAGTACACAGACTGCAGTAGCTGGAAGCTATGACCCGACAGTTGCAGCAGCAGTTGGTACTCCAAAGTCTGAAGGAAGTACTGATCTTGTATTCAATAATATTCACTGCCTTGTTAAGTTTACTGTAGGTGGAGAGACTGCTCCTTCTTCTGTCAAGCTTATCAATGACGGAGGCAAGAAGATTGCCGGATCTTATAAGTATGATGTAGTAAACAATGCTGTCATCAACGAGGGAGATGCTTCAGAAATTACTCTTGATGGACCATTCGAGGTTGGTAAGACATACTATATTACTGCTATTCCTAACAGCGAAGCAGCTACACTTACACTCCAGTTCGATGGTGAAGGTGTGAAGACCACAGAAGAGGTAACTCTTGCTCCAAACAAGATCTATAACCTTGGTACTCTTGGCAAGCAGGAAGCTCTTGGTGGTATTACAAATGTTAATGAACTGATGGCTTTTGCTGCAGCTGTCAATACTGGTGCAGACCTTTCTCGTTGGACAGATGAGAACGGCGAAATCAAGCTTCTTGCTGATGTAGATCTTACTGGCAAGACATGGGTTCCTATCGGTAATGCTTGTATTGACCGTACTGGTGCTCTTCAGACTGGATCTGCTCCTGCATTCACAGGAATATTTAATGGTGACGGACACAAGGTTACAGGCTTGACATATACACCTGATGGTACTACATTGCCTACATGTTCGACACTTGGTTTCTTTGGTGCACTTAGCGGAGCTACAGTAAAGAACCTTACTGTAGAAGTTGCAAAGATCTATACCGAGTGTCCTGCGCTTGAGTTCAGCCTCGGTGGTATCGCTGGTGCTGCATGCAATGAATCAACAATCCTCAATTGTACTGTACTCGCAGCAAACGACCAGGCAATGATCGCTTCAAAGCAGACTGTAGAAGGTACAGTACGTAACAACCTGGGAGGTATTGTCGGCCTTGTAGGAGCTTCGACTGTTGATGGCTGTGTCAACAACTGTCCTGTAAGAGTTCAGAATTCAGTGAATACTCATAATGGCGGTAATGCTTACCAGTTAGGTGGAATCTTTGGCTACTGCCAGGGTGCGTCGTTTGCTAAGAATTGTACAAACAACGCTGAACTTGGAGGTATGGTAGGTGATGAATTCTGGGGTGATGCTCCTCGTATGGGAGGTATTGTAGCAACTGAAAATTCAAAGCTGATTATCGAGAATTGTACTAATAATGGTAATGTCCTTTCTACAGTCAGTGGAACTTCTGACAAGTCGTCTCGTACAGCCGGAATTCTTGCTTATGCTGGTTCTACAAATACTACAATCAAGGGTTGCGTAAATAACGGTGACGTATGCTTTATCCGTGAGTTTGCAAACGGAACAGATTATGTGGCTTGTGTATCTGGAATTTTTGGACAGGCAGGAAACCCTGTTACAATCGAGAATTGTGAAAATTACGGAGCCATCCTTGCTGATACTTGGTTCTCATGTGCATTCTCGGCTGATGGAAGTGGCGATAATCCAACTATGGGTATAATCCTTTCACGTCCAAATACTAAAGTTGTAACTGTCAAGAACTGTAAGGCGGGTGGTAAGATCGGTCCATATAGCGCTGCAGATGAGGTGGTGACTATCGATGCAGACAACTTCGCTATGTACATGTTTGGCGATACTGCAAAAAGAAGAGCTAAGATTGTATCTGAGGGTAATACATTCGCAACAAAATAGTATAAATTTTCGAATATTTATGATGGTAGTCGCTGTGTTGGCGGCTACCATCTCTTGCAATAAATTTGTATATGAAAAAGCTTATCATTTCTCTGGCAAGCATCCTGATTCTTGCGCCAATTTTCGCAAATGCACAGCAGGTAAAAGGACTGAAACCAGCTCAGACCGTTCTTCTCTATACAGATTCCTTTGAGGGAAATGTTGACCCGGTATATGGTAAAGAGATCATCTGCGGTGGATTCAAGATGCAGGAATCCAATGGTCTTACAGGCCCTGAAACAATAAATGAGAAGGGAATTCTTAGAAATGTTTCAGATCTTGCAAGAGTTGACTTGTATTTCCCTAAAAAGCCAAATGGACAGATGGTGGTCGTATGTCCAGGTGGAGGTTATGTCAAACTCTCTACCTATGGAGAAGGACAGCATGTTGCTGACTGGATGCTATCCAAAGGTATAGCTGTGGCTGTAGTAAAACACCGCATTCCTAATGGACATTGGAATGTCCCACTCGAAGACGTACACAATGCTTTCAGATATTGCCGTGCACATGCTGAGGAGTGGAAGATCAAACAGATAGGAGTAATCGGTTTTTCTGCAGGTGGACACCTTGCAGCTTGCGCTTCTAATCACTATGTAGATGCTGCGACTAAACCAGATTTCTCAATACTTATCTACCCAGTGATCTCATTTGACTATAATGTATATCGTAGCGGAACTCGTCCAGGCCTTATTGGTAAGGATGAAAAATGGGCGGGAAATGAGGCTAAATTGAATGAGCTCGTCGAGTACTATTCTTTGGAAAAGCAAGTGACAGCTGAGACTCCTCAAACTTTCATTTCACATTGCACCAACGACAAGACAGTTGTTGAGAATAGTCTCATATATTACAAAAGCCTTGTCTCTCACAAGGTTTCTGCTGAAATGCATATCTGGAAATCTGGAGGTCATGGCTGGGGATTCTCATCGGAGAATGTGGCAGGCAAGGGAAATGACAAGCTGGGTGCTCATAGAAAAGAGTTCTATAACGCTCTTGAGCAGTGGCTTAAGAATATTAGATAAGATAAAACAAAGAACGCTTGACTTGTGTCAAGCGTTCTAATCTTTGTGACTCCTGTCGGAGTCACGGCATAGTAGTCGGGGAGAGAGCAAACATTGTTGTGGCTTCGCCCCAACAGCTTTATTTTATATCATCGCTTAATAAAAGCAAGCTTTTAACTCGTTGATATAAAATAAAACATCCAGAGATTTTGACATGAACCCCGAAAGTTTTTTTGTCTAACTTTCGGGGTTCATGTCACATCAGATCTCCAGGGCTTTTCTTCATTTTCTGTAAAAAGGCCTTTATCTTACTCGGCCGGAGTCCACTTTCACCTTACGGGCAAGACTCAACTATTTCAGTATTACGGATACAGGCAGTTTCTGCTGACATATTGTCTGCACGGTATCTATAATCTCCTCACATGTATTCTTTGGTATTCGGATCTGCATGCCAGCTTTTATTACCTCTTCCCTTGTAGGATTTCCGCTGAAGTAGAGAGATGTAGCATGCTGACCATTCGAACCTTTAGGAGAATAGGTTATATCATAGGCGGGCGCAAGAGTCCACTGTCCATTGCGACACATGAAGCTGAAATTCTTTGCATGGTCGTCCTTGTTGTCGCATACCAGGTTAAATACCATTCTGCGATACATCTCCTCTACTTGTGCCGGATCCTGGGTGAGGTATCCTGTCAACGCCAGGAGGTTCGTGTAATCGACATCCTGATTCCTAAAATCAGTCTGCAACAGAGCGGCAGCAGTGACGACATGTATTCCTTTTGCATTCTCCAGGTCAAACCTTTCAATGGCGAAGTACTTGTCCTTAAGAAGCTTAATTTGGGGGACATTGATACCGCACTCAGAGGCTACACTCATGTAAAGATATTCTTCACGTCCAATCTCGGCAGAATCATAGGTATGTCTGAACTTAATTAGCCAATGGGTTCCCTGTGAATCAGCCATCACTACCTTAGGTCTGGCACCACCGGAGTTTGCACTGTTGTAGTAGAGCAACGATTCATCGCCTTCATCTTTTTCAGACAGTATATCCAACGCCTTCTGCTGCACTTCATCCAACTGATCCATAGACACCTTCATGTCTGACTTGTCCAGTTCGATATATGGTTCATAGCGAAGAGCTCCCATGCCAGATGAGCCGACAATAGCCAGACGCTGGAGCGGTGTCAAATTCTTAAGTTGAAATCCTTCCTTGCGGAGCATCCTGTCTATAAGATATAATCCATACCCATCAGGCATACTGTCCTCAAACACCGCAAAGTTTCCATCAAACTTATCCGGTTGTGCGTACAACAGATCAGACGAGAGCGGCAGCTCAAGAGGAGACAGGGCAAAGCCATCTCTCAGCCACTGCTGAGAATACTCAAACACGCAAGACTTCCCGTCTGGAGTCATCTGAAGCGTTCCTACCAAATCCTCGTTATGATAAACGATTATCTTATCCACCTGTGTTATCATCTTCCCTTAACTCTTTTTTTGTTTTTATTGATAGTTTCCAGCTCGCTACCTGTCGAATATTTCGGTTTGGAGAGTATTTCCGACATTTCCTGGAAATAGTCAAACTCCACGACAATGGCACAAAAAGATTCGAAGGATATCTTGCCGGTCGTCTCAAATCTCTCGATTGTAGGAGCCGGGACGCCCGTCTTCTGGGCGAGCGTCCTACGGCTATATCCTCTCTCCAACCTTCGGGCCTTACAGTTTTGAGCCATTTTCTTCATCAACTGCTCCGGCTGCTTTGAGTAAATATCTAATGTATATTCCATACTATATTATGTCTTTTCTCATTTTTGCAATATATATTCCATATAATACTATGGCAAATATAAGCATTTATTCAAGAACTACAAAACAACGCACATCAGATTTTCTCATACTCATCCACACCAGGGATAAGAGCCAGCCCAGACTCCTCCAAGTGAATCTGACCCCAAATTCCGGAACTTGTTAAACTTTTGGAGCAAATAACGGGGGCTAGTTATTTGCAAAGGAATATCCATTTTGCAACCCTCTGCAATGATCGTCAGAAAAATCGGTGGTGCAACGGTGGTGCAATTCCACACAAAAACCGCATCCTAGATATCTAGAATGCGGTTTTATGGTGACTCCGACAGGATTCAAACCTGTAACCTTCTGATCCGTAGTCAGATGCTCTATTCAGTTGAGCTACGGAGCCGTTATTTTCAACTTGCTAACTTAGTCGTTCTTAACTGTAGCAACCTTCTTCTCCTTAATACGAGCCTTCTTACCTGAGAGTTCGCGGAGGTAGAAGATACGTGCGCGACGCACTTTACCAACCTTGTTGAGCTCGATTGACTCGATGAATGGTGACTCGAATGGGAAAATTCTCTCAACTCCTACACCATTTGCAACCTTGCGGATAGTGAAAGTTCTTGTTGCAGCTGAAGCTCCACGGAGCTGGATAACTGTTCCTCTGAACTTCTGGAGTCTCTCCTTGTCACCCTCTTTGATTCTGTATGTAACGGTGATTGTGTCACCGGCTTTGAATTTTGGGTAGCTAGCTACTTTCTCGTTTGCGAAAGCCTGCTCTACTAAGTTAATAAGATTCATTGTCTAATTCTATTAATTGTTGTGGCAACATCGCGTTTCTTTTCACCCAGCGTGAGAGGTTGCTTTGATTTTGGGATTGCAAAGGTAGAAATAAATTTTAACTCTGCAAATTATTTTTAACAATTTTTTAGAAAAGATCCTTAATTTTATCAAAAAAGCTTTTATCCTCCTTGTTTGGAGTAGGTTTGAAGCTCTCATTATTGCGAATTGACTCGAATAATGCCTTCTCTTCTTTTGTGAGTTTCTTCGGAATCCACACTGCAAGTTTCACATAAAGGTCACCAGTACCATATCCGTTAAGCGCCGGAAGACCCTTGCCTTTCAGTCTGACGATCTTTCCTGACTGAGTGCCTGGCTCTACCTTTATTTTATATGTACCATCGAGGCATGGGACTGTAATCTCGCATCCAAGCATTGCATCAATCATTGAGATGATCGCTGTGTGGAAGAGATTTGTGCCTTCGCGCTTGAACTGTGGATGCTCGAGTTCTTCGATTACTACGAGGAGGTCTCCGTTTATACCATTGTTCTTTGCTGCGTGTCCTTCTCCTTGGACTGTAAGCTGCATTCCTGACTCAACTCCTGCAGGAATCTTGACCTTGATTGTCTCGCGCTGTCTTACGAGGCCGGTTCCACTACACTTAGGACAAGGATTGGTGATGATTTTACCTTCACCGCCACACTGCTGGCATGTAGAGTAGGTGACTGTTTGTCCGAGGAATGAATTTACCACTCTCTGAACCTGACCACTTCCGTTGCAGGCAGGACATGTCTTTACGTCTGCGCTGTTCTTTGCTCCTCTGCCGCCACAATCCGGACATGGTACGTTCTTTTCTATGCTGATTTCTTTTTCTACACCGTGGGCGATTTCCTCAAGTGTGAGCTTCGCGCGCACGCGTATGTCGCGTCCTTTATATACTCTTTCCTGACGGCGTCCGCCTCCAAAGCCACCGAAGCCTCCAAAACCGCCTCCGAAGCCCCCACCGAATGCTCCGCCAAAGAGATCGTTGAGGATGTCATTGAGGTTTCCGAAACCTCCGCTGAAGTCAGGACCGGCTCCATCTACTCCTGCGTGACCAAACTGGTCATACTTAGCCTTCTTGTCAGCGTCGCTGAGTACTGAATACGCCTCAGCTGCCTCCTTGAACTTCTCCTCAGCTTCTTTGTTGCCTGGGTTCTTGTCAGGGTGGTATTTAATGGCCAACTTTCTGTAGGCTTTCTTTATTTCGTCTGCTGATGCGTTTTTGTCAACGCCTAGCACTTCATAGTAGTCTTTCTTTGCCATAATATAATGTTAAATGCCTACAACAACCTTTGCAAAACGGATTACCTTGCCGTTAAGTGTGTAGCCGGTCTGAACAACATCGAATACTTTGCCCTTCTGCTCCTCTTCCTGAACCGGGAACTGAGCAACTGCTTCGTGAAGGTCTGTGTCAAAAGGCTGTCCGATTGCCTCGATTACAGCAAGTCCCTTGCTCTTGAGGTAGCCCATAAGCTTGCTGTAGATAAGCTCTGTGCCTTCCTTGGCAGCATCGCTGTCATCAGACTCAAGAAGAACCTTGAGAGCTCTTTCACAGTCGTCGAGAACAGGGAGCAGACCTTTGATGGTCTCAGTTGATGCAGTACTTACAAGCTCAAGCTTCTCCTGTGCAGTACGTCTGCGGTAATTGTCAAACTCAGCCATAAGACGGATGTAGTCATCCTTATCTTTGGCAGTCTTGTTCTCTAATTCTGCATTCTTAGTCTCCAGCTCAGTAATCTTACTTTCCAGCTCCGCAATCTTCGCCTTCTCCTTCTTTTCCTTTCTCGAGCTTACCTTCTTCTCCTCCTGCACTGTTGCTTCCTCCTGTAATGTTGTCTCTGTCTCCATTTGTGTATTTTCTGACATGTTCTTTTATCTCCTTTATAGTTATCTTACCAAAAATCAGTGTGAGCAAAATGCCCACAATTACTGTAATCAGCATTTTGTTCGTTTCTTTGTTGTTGAAATCGGCTGCAAAGATAACAAATAATCTGCCATCAGGGATTTACTGACAAAATGTCATATTCTTACAGATTGTCTGATAATTCCAGCCATCTCATCTCCTTTTCGTCTGTCAGTTCGATGATTTCGGCTATGCGCTCAGATGCTTTCTGCAACTGCTCAAATTCCATATTCTCACTGCTGAGACTTTCCTCTATAGCTGCCTTCTCTTCTGCTAATGACTCCAGGTCTTTCTCAAGTTGTTCGAGTTCCTTCTGCTCCTTATAGGTCAACTTCTTTTTCTGAGTGAAGTTAGCTGCTTTGGATGCCTCTTTGCTGTTTTTCTCCTTTTCTGCCTTCTCCTGGGCGCGGGCTGCTGATTTCTGCTCCGCTTCGTACTCCTTTATGTATTCGCGATACTCGCTATAGCTTCCCACAAAGTCCTTTACGAGTCCGTTGCCACAGAAAATGAACAGGTGATCCACGAGCTTGTCGAGGAAGTGCCTGTCGTGTGAGACGATGATCAGAGAACCTCCGAACTCTTTAAGATATTCTTCAAGGATATTGAGGGTGACGATGTCCAGGTCGTTGGTCGGCTCGTCAAGAATCAGCAGGTTTGGCTGCTGCATCAGTATGGTGAGCAGATATAGACGTCTTTTTTCTCCTCCGCTGAGTTTCTCTACCTTGTTGTTGAGCATCTCGTGAGGGAAGAGGAAGCGGTTGAGCAACCAGGTGTCATTCACGATGTCAAGGACAGTGTCATCCGGATTGAAGTTCATACCACTCTGGTGGTAGTAGCCTATCTTCAGGGATTCTCCGCGCTCGATGCTGCCGCTCAGCTGGTCGTCTGTAATCCTTCCAGTAAGGATGTTCAAGAATGTAGATTTACCAGCTCCGTTGCGTCCCACAATTCCCACGCGCTCATATCGCTGGAAGTTATATGTGAACTTATCGAGGTAGCAGTCCTCTCCATAGTAGAAGCTAAGATCCTTGCAGTTGATGATCTTTGTACCGAGTCTCGTCGCGCCTTTAAGTTCGTTCATATTCACCTGAGAGGTGGTGTGTACCTGCTCCGCTCTGTCTTTGAGGTCGTAGAATGCGTTGACGCGATATCTGGCCTTTCCTGTACGTGCACATGGGGTGCTGCGGATCCATTCGAGCTCTCGGCGAAGGATGTTTCGTACCTTGTCTGTTTCAGCATTATAATTTGCTATGCGCTCCTCGCGCTTCTCAAGGTAGTTCTGATAGTCGCCCTTATACGTATAGATGGCACCGCGCTCCATCTCGATGATGGTGTTGCAGACTCTGTCAAGGAAGTATCTGTCGTGGGTAACCATAAGCAGGGTGCAGCGTGAACGGCTCAGATATCCTTCGAGGAACTCGATGGCATCAATGTCCAGGTGGTTAGTCGGCTCGTCCATGATGAAGAACTCTGCATCAGTTGCGAGCATCTGACTCAGCGCCACGCGTTTTACTTCTCCTCCCGAAAGCTCCTTCATTTTCTGCTCTGGATTTGGCAGGTTGAAGCTTGTGAGGAATTTTACGACTCTGCGCTCATACTCCCAAAGGTGCTCCTGGTCAAGTCCTTTTGTGAACTCTACGCTTGAGGTCATTATCTGGTCAAAGATCGACTTCTCAGGGTCAAATGGGTATTCCTGCTCAAGGAATGCGATGCGTATGTCCTTGAGGAACATGATTTTTCCACCGGAGTCAGATTTGTCCTTACCGGCAAGTATGCGCATCAGAGATGTCTTTCCTGTACCGTTAGGAGCGATGAGGGCAATCTTGTCACCCTCATTTATATTGAATCCGATGTTTTCAAAAAGGACCTTCGGCCCGTATGATTTGGAGATGTTTTCTATCTGTAGGTAACTCGCCATTTGTTGGTTCTATGCTAGAATTAGGAATACGCATGGGCGTTTTCCGATGGTGATTACTTCCTTCTTCCACTGCGCAATTGTCTTTGTCTTGATGTATGCATCAGGCATAGTGATATTTGCTGCGATACACAATCTTGTGGAAGGGGAACATGTTGACAACATGTCTTTGAACAGTGAGTCGTTTCTATATGGAGTCTCAATGATGATCTGAGTCTGCTTCAACTGACCAGAAACCTTCTCAAGCAGCTTGAGCTTGCTTTTTCTCTCGTCAGTTTTAGCGGGGATGTAGCCGCAGAACGCGAATGACTGTCCATTCAGACCTGATGCCATAAGTGACATCATCAATGAGGAAGGACCAACTGCAGGAATGACCTCTATGCCGTGACGATGTGCAAGTGCAACAAGCTGTGCGCCCGGGTCAGCAACGGCTGGAAGCCCAGCTTCGCTGATGAGTGCGACGTCGTTTCCATCATTGAAAAGTTTGAGGTAGCTCTCAACTGTCGCTGCTTCTGTGTGCTCGTTCAGTTCATAAAATTCCAAACCGTCGATTTTCCCCTTAAGACCAGCCTTAGAAAGGTAACGACGTGCTGTGCGAACTTCTTCCACCACAAAAGTCCTGAAACCCTCCAGGGATTTCAGGACAGGTAGAGGTATTACTTCCGATGGATCATTTTCCCCCAACGGAGAGGGAATCAGATACAGTTTTCCTTTTTCTGCCATATTTAGTTTTCTTTTCTTTCTTTCCGGATTCGTCTTCCAGAGGTTTTTCAATGTCGATGACAACCTTTTCTGTGTTGACCATTGCATCTTCCTCAAGACGTCTGTTCTCCTGTCTTTTCTGTTTGCTTGTGAATATATTCTTCATCAGCTGTCCGAAACTGTTGAACTCGGTCTGGTAAGTGAGACCGACACCGTTACGCTGAGAGTCATCAAGGTAGTTGGTGTACTGGTCTGCTGAATGAGAGAACAGGTTCAGACGGAGAGCACCAGAACGGTCGAGCTTGATTTCAATGTCGATATCGCCGACCACATTGTTCTTGCTGCTGTTGCTTGTATATTGCCTGTTTCCAATATTTCCGTTCACTACGACTCGGTTGTTGAAGAGTTGGGTAGATACAGCTACGTCAAAGATGTCATTGCCTCTTTCATTCGGCTGGTAATTCAGTCCAAGGTCAAGAGGGATATCCAACTTCTGGAATATGTTGTTAAGCTGGTTCGCAAGAATCTCGCTGACGTTAGAGTAGAGCATTGATGAGTTGTCGACAATACCGGACTGCTCGTCAGGAAGGAAGTTATTAGAGATGATGAGTGACAAGAACTGCTTCTGCACCTTATCCTCCGTACTTAATGCACTTTCGACGCGGGACTTGATCATAGGGTCAAGGTCCGGAATCTGGATAGAGAACGAAAGCTTAGGGTTGCTGAGTTTGTCACTGATGGCAATACCGCAGTCCACAGTACGCTTGTTGGCGACTGAAGTAGTATCTGAGATAAGTGTAGATAGAGATGCCTTTGTTCTATATGTGGCATTGATGTCCACTTCGCTTTCCCAAATATCACCTCTGAATCTGATTGAACTGCCGTCAAGAATGTTGAAATCTCGACTTGCTAGTCCCAATACAACGAATTTATAGTTTCCGCTTGTAATGTTGTAGTCTCCGTTGATGTCGAATACATCGTTAGACACCTCCAGATCGATGGTACCGTTACCCTTACCTGAAAGTACGTTTCCGCTGGCCTTGTCAATTTCGACAAATGCCTCAACTTCTGGTGATGCTGTGACTCTCAATTTGACTCCGAAGTCGCTTTCTGTCTCCTCTTTCTTTTCCAGTTTGCTGATGAGTGTCTCGTATGGGTCAATATATACTTCCTTAACCGGCTCTTTGAATCTTAGCAGGTTGGTTCCACCGCCTGAAGTCATGGCGCTGGTGATAGGGATATGTAACTGTCCTTCTTTTGAAGTTACAGCGTCAATATCCATCTGAATTGCATTCAATGGACCGGTAATCGCAAGGTTTCCGGTAGCAAAGATGTTACCGTAGAAATACTCTGCCTGTTTCTCAGATAGGTCAATACATTCCATATCAGTCACTTTGGCTGCAAGGTTGAATCCTATATCCTTGAAGTGATCCCAATAGATGCTACCTGTCATTATACCTGTTCCACTCTGACGGTCCTTGAACTTGATGTCGTCGAGATAAGCGCCCCTGCTATCAAGGTGGAATGTTCCCTGAGCATAGTATGGAACATTGGTATATGCAATCTTTAGTTCAACGTCGTCAATGCGTGTGTCAGTACTGCTGATTTCAAGGTTTTCAAGCGGTCCATCCACAAGAATCTTTCCGGATACCGTACCATCCATCACGCTGAATACGTCTTTCAAGAAAGGCTGGACATATCCGATGTTGAGTCGGTTCAAATCCGCAATAGCTTCAAGCGTCTTCTGCTTAGGGTAGAATTTAGCGTTTGCTTGTATGTTGCTGGTGCCATTAAGGCCATTTCTGATGTCAATGTTAAATCGGTCAAATTGCTCATCCCAATTGCTGCCGATGCTGAGTACTCCAAGTGGAATATCTGCAATGACGGTTGAGTCACAGATTGTGTCAGCCAAAAGTCCGAAGTTCTTGAGTGGGGAAGTGAGCTGCACGTTTCCTGTGACCGCTCCTGATATGCCGAGATCAGTTCCCATGAGGGAGTTTATGACAGAGATGTCGAATCTGTCAAGGTCTAAGGTAAGTGTTTCCTTTTTGTCTGCTGAAGTCTTACCACTTAGATGAATTCTTTGTTCTGAACTTGTAAATTCAACAGATTCAACATCTATCTCAGAGCCATATACTGTCAAATGTGATGGCTGTACGTTCCACTCTCTTGAATTGAAGTACAAGGTTGTCGGGAGGATGTTGATGTCCATATTGACTTTGTCATCAATACGGTCAAAGAGGCTTCGGATGACAAATTCTCCTCGATTTTCTAGCTCTCCGCGGTTGTCGTAAGAAAATCCAAGTCCTAAACTATTGTCATCTGCAAGAATCTGGAGTCTGTTTTCATTGAGAAGCAGTGATGCCATAGAAGCTTCGGAGATGGCAATCTCTCCGTTGAGAGTTTCATTGTTGTTGTCTACAGTGGCAGTTACTCCCTTGAGGTATTGTCTTCTGTATGCAATTCGAGGAGACTTCATTGTCATTTTCATCTTTCCGGCATCGCTCACTGTGAGGTCAAGTGATGTGCTGTCTGCAATGTATCCGCCTGGCATGGCAAATGACATCAGGTTCATCGAATTGTGAAATCTGAAATGTAGATTGTATGAGTTGCCGCTCCAGTTCTTTGCCTTCTCTTTGAATAGGGCAGGCAACTCTTTTTGGAGTGTAAGCTCGCGAAGGTCAGATATGAACTTGCCGACTGATGCAGTTCCATTGTAAGAACCATCTGCAAAGTCAGACTTCAAGCGTATTCCCCATTTGTCGTCGCTGGTGTGCGAGATTAGGCTGATGTTTCCGATTTTATGCTTGCCCTGCTTGTTTTCCAAGGTTATGCCTCCGAGGTCAATCTTTCCTAAGAGATCACCCTGGCGGGTGTGAGTGAAGTTTGCGTTAGTCTGAAGCTGAATGCGAGACGTGCCGCGTTTGTCAATGTTCAGCTTGTTAAGGTCTGCGTGACCTACGTTAGCATAGAACTGGTATCTCGCGTTGTTGGTCTTACGTGAGAGAGCAAAGCTTCCTTGGAAAAGGAAACTGAGGTTAGGGTCGTTACATATCAGACGACCGTCGAATGTGTTCTCCTGTAATGTTCCTGCCGCAGCTATGCCCGAGTAGTCATAGCTGTTGAGCATGAGGCGGTCTACTATAAGCGAGTCTATGCGTACCTCTGGAGTTCCTTCACCGAAACTAGCTCTTGCACCAGTTCTGAGGGTGGCAGGTCCTAGAAGTTTTGTGTCAATGATTTTTCCTAAGTTGAGGTTCTGAGTAGAAATGACTCCATCCAATGTGAGAGGATTGTCAGAAAGGACATCAGACATGGTGATGTCTGCGGCAGCTTTTCCGATTAACGAACTTAGATTAGCTCTAATCTTCATGTCGTTAAGCGGACCGTGAACTTTACCTGTCACATTGAAGATGTATCCTTTTGCAAATTTGCTGAGGTCCAGTTTTCCCTCCTTCATCCACACGGATACGAATTTGCTTAAGCCATCAGTGGTGATGTTGACGTTTCTGATCGTACCGTCGAAAGTTGTGGTTTCTATTTCCGGCAGTCCTACGATAGCACCATCTGCCAGACATGAAAATCCGCCTTTGTGAGAGGATGCTGAAATGTTGCTGAATCTGAAATTATTTACATATCCGGATGCGTTTCCTGAGATGGTGAGTCCTAGGTCATTACCCTTCAGTGCATTTGCAAAATATGCGATTGTTCTGAAGTCCAGGACGCTTTCAGCTACCTCTGCGTCCATCTTGACATCTGTGATGTACTCGCTGAAAGCTTTAACATCAGGGTAAGTCATCATGTATAACGGCATAGTGATATCTGACCATTCATCTTTGATTTTCAAGTTCTTGATTATGGCCTTGCCGTTTCCGACTACTGCCTGGCCATCAAGATCAGAGACATTGAATCCGCTTTTTTCTTTGAATGAGCCTTTGTCTACCACGCCGGACATTATTCCACCCTTGAATTTGAGATCTCTCGCGCTGATGCAGACATTGGTGACAGACATATCATTCCAGTCAATTATACCTGAGCGTGGAACTTTTCTTTCTTTATGGTTTATCAGGGCAAATCCAAAATTGTCGATTTCTACCTCCTTGATGCGGAAAATCTCGTTAGGGTTCTTCTTCTTGTTTTCCTTCTTCTTGATGCGGAAAATCCTGCTGAGGTTTTGGGATGTTTCCTCCTCGCCATCTACAATGGTGTCTTCAAGGACAAGGTTCATTTGAGCGTTACTTATAAATGCTCGATTGATACCGATAGATTCACTTTTGAGGAGGCTGTTCAAGGTGAATTTAGCGATGATATATTCTGCGCGGAAGAATGTGTCGATAGGTGCTTTTGTTGAGTCGGCAGGATCTATTGCCGGATGCTTGTCGATAATTGCGACATTCTTCAGCACAAGAGTCGTGAATGGCTTGAAGTGAATCTTTTCAAACGAGATCTCACCATCGAGCTTTTCTGAGAGTTTCTCTACTACCTTGTCTGCTGCAAAAGTCTGTACTCTCGGGAGCTGGAGAATAAGTGCTCCAGCAATGAGAACGACTGTAATTGCAACAATTACTATCCAAGATATTTTAAGAACCCTTTTGATAATGCGCCTGTTTATTAAGTCTAACTTGCAAAAATAGTAAAAATCTCGGAGAAAATCCTTATTTTTGCGCCCGAATAATATTACATATTATGTGCCCGGAAATTATACTAGGAATAGAGTCATCTTGCGACGATACATCAGCTGCGGTAATCAAGGATGGTTACCTGCTCTCAAATGTACTTGCAAGCCAGGACGTTCATAAAGCATACGGTGGAGTGATTCCCGAACTTGCGTCACGTGCGCATCAGGTAAATATCGTACCAGTTGTCAGTGAGGCAATCACGCGTGCAGGAATCGCACCTGAAGATATTACAGCAATAGCATTTACGCGTGGACCAGGTTTGCTTGGCTCACTGCTTGTCGGAACATCTTTCGCCAAGGGATTGTCAATGTCTTTAGGAAAGCCTCTAGTGGAGGTGAACCACCTTCAGGGACATATTCTTGCCAACTTTATCAAGCAGTATGACCAGGAGAACCGACAGCCGGAGTTTCCGTATCTCTGCCTGCTTGTGTCTGGAGGTAACTCTCAGATTGTCAAGGTAAACAGCCCGCTCGAATATGAAATTCTCGGTCAGACCATTGATGATGCAGTGGGTGAGGCATTTGACAAGTGTGCAAAGATGATGGGCTTGGGATATCCTGGTGGCCCTATCGTAGATCGTCTGGCTAAGGAAGGTGACCCGTTGAAATATAAGTTCTCCAAGCCTCAGATTCCTGGTTTTGACTATAGTTTCAGTGGTATCAAGACATCGCTTCTGTACTTCGTGCGCGACCAGATTGCTCTTGATCCGGACTTCATGGAAAAGAATAAGGCTGATATCTGTGCCAGCTTCCAGAAAGCTTTGATCGATATCCTTATGGATAAGCTTATTAAAGCTGCGAAACACACTGGTATCAAGCAGATTACAATCGGAGGTGGCGTCTCTGCCAATAGCGGACTCCGTTCGAGAATAGAGGAGGAAGGTCGTAAGAGAGGATGGACTACATTCCTTCCGGAGTTCAAGTTTACAACTGACAATGCAGCAATGATTGCAATCGCCGGATGGTTCCATTATCAGAACGGTGAGCGATCTTCTCTTGATGTTGCACCAGTTTCACGCCTCGCAGAATTTTAGAATTCCACCCTTGTCATCCTGAACGAAGTGAAGGATCTTTAAAAAGAAATTATGAAAGAAATAGAAATAACCTGTAAACTAGGAAAGGAACTTTCCGCTGATGAAATCCAGACATCTGCCGTAAGGGCTCTTGGAGTGTCTCCAAAGATCAAGGAGCAGCTTCGTTATCGTATTGTACGTCGCTCGATTGATGCTCGTAATGATATCATTTATCGTTACAGAGTTGAGGTGTACAAGCCAGACGAGGAGATGACAGAATATAAGCTTGAGGAGTACAAGGATGTGTCTTCTGCTGAGCCAGTAATCATCATTGGAGCAGGTCCTGCCGGTATGTTCGCAGCTCTTAGACTCCTGATGAAAGGCCTTAAGCCAGTGATTCTTGAGCGCGGAAAAGATGTTCATGCGCGTAAATTTGACATGGCGAAACTTTCTCGTGAGGGAATTGTGAATCCTGATTCGAACTACTGCTTCGGAGAGGGTGGTGCAGGTACTTTCTCAGATGGTAAACTCTATACACGTTCCTCAAAGAGAGGCGACATCCGCGAGGTGCTTCACCAGCTGGTACGTTTTGGTGCAGACCCAACAATCTTGATCGACGCGCATCCGCATATCGGAAGCGACAAGCTTCCGATTGTGGTTGAGAATATCCGTAACTGCATCGTTGAACACGGTGGCGAGTACCATTTCGACTCACGTGTTACCGATATCGTGAAGCGTCCTGATGGCGCCTTCGATGTTATTACCGCATGTCATCCTGAGCGCAGCAAAGGATCTGCTACCTATACCGCAAAAAAAGTCATCCTTGCAACCGGTCACTCGGCACGTGACATCTACGAGATGTTTGACCGTAAAGGCTGGGAACTTCAGGCTAAGGGATTTGCTCTCGGAGTACGTGTCGAGCATCCTCAGTCACTGATCAATAAGATTCAGTATCACGGTAAGTATCAGCCATATATGCCTACAGCTGAGTACTCTTTCGTAACACAGGTTCTTGAGCGTGGAGTGTTCTCATTCTGTATGTGTCCTGGCGGTATTCTGGTTCCTGCAGCTACAGCAGAAGGTGAGCTTGTACTCAACGGAATGTCAAACTCACAGCGTAACTCAAAGTGGGCAAATTCAGGAGTGGTCGTACAGATCGAGCCAGAAGATTTCCCTGAATATGCACAGTACGGAGCTCTTGCTCTGCTGCGTTTCCAGCAGGATATCGAGAAGAAAATGTTTGAGTACACAGGTTCACTCAAGGCCCCTGCACAGCGTATGATGGACTTCTGCCGCAGAATCCCTTCTGCTAATCTTCCGAAGTCATCTTATCATCCTGGTGTTGAGAATGCGCCTTTGCATGAACTTCTTCCTGAGCATGTTTCACTCAGACTTAAATACGCGTTCCCTGAGATCGGTAATAAGAAGATGCACGGCTATTACACCAATGACGCTCTTGTTCTAGGTGTTGAGTCACGTACTTCATCTCCAGTACGTATCCCGCGTGATCCGGAAACTCTCGAGCATACTCAGATTGCTGGACTTTATCCATGTGGTGAGGGTGCTGGATATGCTGGAGGAATCGTCTCTTCTGCCCTTGACGGAATCAACTGTGCCGCTAAAATTTAAGTTCTTATGTGTCGTAATCTTTTTTGTGCATTTTTGCTTTCTGTAATCTGTGTTGTCAACCTTTCGGCGCAGTCACAGACGCTTCGTGTGGACTATATATTTTCCGGAACTGACAAGGCATCTGAGATATCTCTGGACGAGATGTCACGCTTTGATGGCTGGGCTGGACGCAAGGTGAATCTTAAAGGGGTACCTGTGCGAGGAAATGGTCAGATACTCATGACAGATGCACAGTCAGGCGACACACTTTACAGACAAGCTTTTTCAACTCTGTTCCAGGAATGGCAGACAACAGAAGAGGCAACAAAAGTGCGTAAATCTTTTGAAAATGTATTTCTCCTTCCTATGCCTCAGACTCCGGCAAAAGTGAAGGTGGAGATATATGATTTCTATGGAAATGTATGCGCTTCCTTAAGACATGACGTCGATCCTAAGGATATTCTGATTAGAAAAATAGTCCCAGTACCTGCTGAGCATAAGTATTTGCTGCAGAGTGGTTTGCCTGAGGAAAAAATCGATGTTGCAATTGTAGCGGAGGGCTATACAAAAGAAGAAATGGACATCTTCTATGCTGATGCTCAGAAGGCTATGGATGCACTCTTCAGACATGAACCATTCGGTAAGTACAAGGATGCATTTAACATTGTAGCAGTGGCGTTGGAGTCAGAAGAAAGCGGTGTCAGCGTACCCGGAGCAGGGGAGTGGAAGAATACTGCTTTGAAGGCGCATTTCAATACCTTCTACATGGATCGTTACTTGACTACTCTCCGCCTTAAAAACATGCATGACAAGCTTTGCGGAGTACCATACGAGCATATTGTAATCCTTGCAAATACAGATACTTACGGCGGTGGAGGAATCTTTAATTCCTACACTCTTACAACAGCTCATCATCCATCTTTCGAGCCAGTGGTAGTACACGAGTTTGGACATAGTTTTGCCGGTCTTGCAGACGAGTATTATTATGATGATATGTACGTTCAGTACTACTACCCGCACACAGAGCCATGGGAGCAGAATATCACCACTCTCAAGGACTTTGACTCAAAATGGAAGGATATGCTCGACGCTGGTCAGGCTCAGCTACTGGAGGGTGCAGGCTATCAGTCAAAAGGCGTTTATCGTCCGGCTCCTGATTGCCGTATGCATACAAATAAGGCTGACTGCTTCTGTCCTGTCTGTCAGCGTGCAATCAGCCGTATTATTGAATTCTATATTTCTCAGAAAAACTAAACTTACTGCATTTTATTGATGGTCTCAGCCTTCACAGTGAAGTAGTTGTTGCTTGTGGACATCAGACGATAGTCACCGACTCTACCCCAGCTTGCAGGCCTGTCTTTGATCTCCATATCTTCATCAGTGTCATTGGTGATGTAGTTCTTGATCTTTGACTGCCAGTCAAGGATGCGCTGTGTTGCTGCAGCCTGGTTCATGAGTCCGTATGCTGGATTTACAAGTCTCTTCAGCTCATCGCGATAGATGTTCCTGAACTCCTCGAACTGCATCATTCTCTCCATAAGGATACCTCTGTCTCCCCAGTTGTATGGATCCTGTCTGGCAGGGTCGTATGCATTGCTTGTTCCGAGGGTGTTGTCGTAGTCGTAAGGGATGAGGAATACCTTATAATCGTATAGGTCGGAGCTATTGAAATAGAGGTAATAGTTGTTACCATTGTTCCACATGTCATCCCACATGCCCACAGCTACGTTTACTGCGTATGTTCTCATGAGAAGTTCAACGTCGCAAACTTCCTTGATCCATGTGTAGAAACTCTCGTCTCCCTTGCCATTGACTTTCTTAATAAAATCCTGTAGCTGAGCTTTAGCTGATTCGAATCCTGCTTCAGACTCTTTTAGCTCGTATGTGAAATCGTCTCTGTTGTTATCCTCAGCCATGTTTGCATTCGGGTCCTTAAGGTCTGCCGGACCATGCGAGTCATAGCTGCACTTCCAGAGGTTACCATCTGCGCTACCGAAAAGCTGTTCACGCTTTTCAACGTACTTGTTGTCATATGGCTCAATCATTTCATAAACTCCATAGTATGCAGGCTTAGAGTCTCCTTCAACGTGAACCCATAGGCGGCAATATACATCGAATGCTGCTGTCCAGATGCCTGCGCGGCGGAAAAGGTCATAGCAGAATAGCTCACGCACATAGCAAGGATCATCCTTGAACCACTTTAAGTTGAACTTTCTGATTCCCTTGATTTCGTGATTGCTGTCTTTGACGAACTTGCGAAGGTTTACACCGAAATGGCAGTGCTGCCAATCGGCATTGTTGGTTCTGTGTGTGTCACTTCCAACCTCAGGTCTGCGGCGTGATGTGTTACCACGAAGTCTGATACCGGCATCCTCAATCTGGTGAGTCTCAGATCCCTTTTTATAGGTTATGTCACAGTAGATATATTCCTTTGTATTATTGTTCTGATCGAATAGTTTAAGAAGTCTGTTCCACTCAGATACAGATACGCTGATTGTAATTTCTGGCATTACACTCTCATCCCACATATATGTGAGTCCATTATGACCAAAAGTCGCTGTCGTTACAGGTGAATAGTCCCAGCTTGAAGGCGTTTCTGGTGTCTCTGGTGTCTCTGGCTGCTCTGGAGTCTCTGGGTTTTCAGGCTGCTCCGGATCTGCAGGGTTTTCTGGATCTGTCGGATTCTCTGGATCTGTCGGATTCTCTGGATCTTCCGGATTCTCTGGATCTTCCGGATTTTCTGGATCCTCGGTACTTCCTCCATTGTCGTCCTCAGGAGTCTGCTCTGTTTTATCCTTGTCTGGACGGAATTCGTCTGCTCCAGGGTATTTTTCTTCTTCGCAGCCAAGGAATAGAACTGCCATTAAAATAAATGAGAGTATTTTTTTCATCAGTGTGTGGATATATTAAAAAAGGGTAAGCTGATTACATCGCACCGCTACGACCTCCTACCCTTGCTACGGTCAAGTCCTGGGGGAATTCAGAGGGAGCTGGTCGTGTAAGACTTACCCGGCTGCAAAGGTACTCAAATTTTAATCATTGCCAAAATTTTCTTCCTTTATGAAAGCTAGAATATCTTTCCAGACGGTCATCTTGTCAATCTCATTGAGTACTTCATGGCGCATGTGTGGATATAATACTGAAGTAACATTGTGATATCCAGCTTTTAGCATCTGATAGGCTGCTCTGTGAAACCTCTGCTCGCTTATCATGCATGGGTCATCTGACCCAGAGAGGAATATCACTGGCATCTCAGGGTTTGATATATTCCATGAGTCAGATTTATAAGTCGCTTGCATCATTGCCATCAGATTATATGTGCCATTCATTGTGAATCTGAAGTTACATAACGGATTCTCTCGATTATTTTTACGGACTTCAGGGTCCGAGCATGTCCATGATAACGTTCCTTCAGAAGCAAAGCGGCTGTTGAATATATCTGAGGTAATTTTTTGCAGAGCTGTTGGTCTATTGTGCCCCAAGCCTATTGCGCATCCTGCACCTGATAGCCATTTAGCTATCACAGAAAGGGGATTCCAACTAGGACTTCCACATACTATAAGCCCGGAAATGTCAGAATCATCCTGTCTGATAAGGATCCTGACTGCAAGAGATCCCATGCTATGCCCAAGCAGAAAATAGGGGAGTTGGGGAAATTCAGAGTGCCCCCATTCACTGACCTGTCTGATGTCCGAAACAAGAGCCATGTAGCCACCTTTATACATGTAGCCTAAGTCCTCACGACGTTTTACACTTGCTCCGTGCCCTCGAACATCCGATGCTATGCAGGCAATGCCATTGTCTGCCAAATATTTCATCAAAGGTTCAAATCTTTCCTTGCATCCGCACATCCCGTGCACTAACTGCAAGACCGCCTTTGGGGCTACCTGTGGTCTTTCCACCACAAAGCTGATATTTAGCCCATCGTAAGCTGAAGCAATATGATGTCTTTCCATAATAAAAAATGTCTGCCGTTGCCGGCAGACAAATTCTATGCTTATTTCTTTCCGTAGAGATCTTTTCTTGATTGAACTCCGAATCCTTTATAGACTCCCGGGTCATCAACCCACGCTTCAATTATACGTCTATGTCCTTTCATTACATTAGATTCGATGAATTTCATCTGAAGGTCAAATGTTGTTTCCATTGAACCGGCAATCTCGTGGCCATATCCTACAAAGTGGTACATGTTGTAGTCAAAGCCCAATTTCTCGAATCTCTTCACGAGCTTTCCGCCTCCGAAGAATCCCAGATTGAAGAACTTGATCTGCTTGTAGTTAACTAGTTCGTCAGATGTTCCGTGGAGCATAAGGGTAGGTGCTGGCATTCTGGCATAGTCCAACTCGCCCTCGCGCGAGAGAATTGCACCTGAGAATGACATTACGCCGGCATATTTGAAGCCCTCGGGTAGTACTGCTGCCCATCTGGTCCTGTTGCAGAGTTCATACTCAGCCTGCATTACGCTGATTGCGCCTGCTGAAGAACCAGAAATAACGATATTGGATGGGTCTACCTCAAGCTGCTCTGCATTCTTAATAATATAATTCGTGGCGCTGAAAAGGTCCTCAACTGCCCAATGGATTGCTTTGTCAAGTACGTTTACCTGAGCAACTCCTACCTTATTTGATCCTTTTAGTCCTAGTCTATAGTCAATTGAGATGACTCTAAAGCCGTTATCTGTCAGCATCTTGAACCATTTGTGATAGCTGGCGTCATCTCTTTGGCCCTGAATGAAACCGCCGCCGAACATAAATAGGATTGTAGGTTTCGCTTTTCCTTCTATTGAAGTTTCACTTCCTTTGGCTGGGCTATAAACATCAAGGAACAATTCTCCGTCATCCCTTTTTTCGAACATGTATGTTCCGTCAGGACTAATCAGTTTTGTCTCTTCTTCCTGTGCAGATACGATTGATGAAAATGTCAGCAATCCTGCAATTACTAGTAAATAACGTTTCATGGTTTATTTGTTTTCAAGTCTTTTGATTGCCTTGATATCAGAGAAGAATCTGAATGCAATCACACGTGCAACTGTATATGATGGAATCGCGATAATCATGCCCAATGGTCCTGCAATGTGACCAGCAATCAGCAGCACAATGAAGATCTCAAGAGGTTTAGCCTTGATGCTGCTCGAGTATATAATTGGTTGATATAGGATGTTGTCAACAAGTTGGGTGAAACAGAATATTGCAACAAGAATCAGTACGAACCAACCGAATCCTACATTAAGACCAATAGGCGTGATGCTGCTGTATTTGACAATTATAGCCAATATAGTTCCGAGGACTCCTCCAATCAGCGGTCCTACATACGGGATTATATTTAGTAGTCCTGTCAGGAAGGCAATTCCTATGGCTGCATTGAATCCTAGTCGTGTAATGAAGAACAGTCCGAGGAAGTTCAAAAGTGCAACTCCAATCATCTCAACGACAACCCCTGAGAAATAACGTGATAGCAATTGCCCTATGTCAGAAATAGCTGCAGTGGCATTTTCTTCATGTCTGTCAGGCACAATCGCTCCAATCATTTTACCAAACAGGCTCTCGTCCTTAGTGAAGAAGAAACTGATGAATACCACAGAAAATAGTCCGACTCCCACGCTGGAGATAATGGATGCAGCAGATCCTAGTACGGATGAGAATATGGATACATCCAATAGATTATGCAACTCATTGAAAATGCTGGTTTCAATCTTGAAATCAGCTCCAAGAGCAGGGAAGGATGTTCTTAGGAATTCATTCAGATTCTCTAGAGGTGCAGAAATCTGTGTCGCTGCCTTTTCTATACTTGCCATTGATATGCCTTTGGCTATGCTTCCGATGATTGGGATTATCATAGTCGCAATGGTCAGGATACCTCCAATCAGCAGCAACAGGGCTATCAGTGCGGATAACCAATCCGGCATCTGTTTGCCGCGTATCTTTATTTTCCTTAATATAGTAGTTATAGGACGCGCCATCAGTGATATCACTACGGCAGTCAGTATATATACCAGTACGTCTTTCAAGTACCAGCATAGAACTGCTATTAAGCAAAATACAGCAGCGTAAAGTGTGTATTTTGCAAGTTTTTCTGTGTATTTCTCACTTTCCATAGCAAAATGTTTTTGTTGTGCCATAGATTGGCACATTGTGCCTATATCTTTGCATCAAGAAACAAAACTAACAATTAAATCTGAAGAATTATGAATAACGAATCAGCACTTTCATTTATCAACTCAATGATCTCATCAGATTCATCATATTCTACACTTCTTGATATGATCTGCGATATGGACCTTGAGGTTATCGCCACTCAACAACTGTAGACTCCTTGTCTTTCGAGAGGCTGATACGCAGTTTTCGTGCCTCTGTATGGGTAATGCTTCCGAACATCTTGTCTGAGATAATGTGCTCAGAAACAGGATTTTCAATATACTTTCTGATGGCCCTTTCGAGAGGTCTGGCTCCAAAGCTTGGATCAAAGCCAGCATCGGCAACGAATCTCTTAGCTGCAGGGGTGATTACCAGTTCGAATCCCGCTTCTTTTACGCGTTTCTTGAGCCCCTTGAGCTCGATGTCGATGATATGTCCGATATCTTCCTTCGTAAGTGGATTAAAGAAGATCTGCTCGTCAACACGATTGATGAATTCAGGTGGAAAAGCCTTCTTTACAGCCTTCTCTAAGACACTTTTCCTGTTACCCTGGACATTCTTCTTCGATGTGCTGAAGCCCACTCCTGAGCCATATTCGTCAAGCTCGCGGCTACCGACATTAGAAGTCATGATAAGTATCGTATTGCGGAAGCTCACAGTTCTTCCTGTACTATCTGTCAGACGACCCTCGTCCATTACCTGAAGCAGAAGATTGAATACATCCGGGTGTGCCTTCTCGATTTCATCAAGGAGCACGACGCAATAAGGCTTGCGGCGAACTCTTTCGCTGAGCTGCCCACCTTCTTCAAATCCAACATATCCCGGAGGCGCTCCGATGAGTCTCGAAACATTAAATTTCTCCATGTATTCGCTCATGTCGAGGCGAATCATATTCTCTTCTGAATCAAATAGATATTCGGCTAGACTCTTTGCCAACTGAGTCTTGCCGACTCCTGTCTGTCCAAAGAATATGAATGTGCCGATCGGCTTTCCTGGATCCTTGATTCCCGCACGACCTCGCTGAATCGCACGTACAACTTTATCAATCGCCTCGTCCTGTCCGATGATTCTGCTGCGAAGTTTTTCGCCCATCTTCATCAGTTTGGTTCCTTCGTTTTCGGCTATTCTTCCAGATGGGATTCCTGTCATTTTTGAAATCATGGCAGCTACATCCTCAGCAGTAACATGTGCAGTCTTATTTGGGTTCTTGAGACGTACCATGGAACCGGTCTCATCCATCACGTCAATAGCCTTGTCCGGAAGACATCTGTCTGTTATGTAACGCTCTGACATTCTGACACATGCCTCAATTGCCTCATCTGTGTAAATCACGTTGTGATACTTCTCATAATTTACCTTCAGACGATGTGTAATTGATATGGTCTGGGCTATATCTGTGCGCTCGACAACAATCTTCTGGAAACGTCGGTCCAATGCTCCATCTTTCTCCACATTCTTTCTGAATTCATCCATCGTTGTTGCTCCGATACACTGGATTTCTCCACGGGCAAGGGCTGGCTTCAACATATTGGCTGCGTCAAGGCTGCCAGATGCTCCACCTGCTCCTACGATAGTGTGGAACTCGTCAATGAAGAGGATGACATCAGGATTTTGAGCCACCTCGTTGATGATTGCCTTGAGTCTCTTTTCAAAGTCTCCGCGGTATTTGGTTCCAGCTACGATTGAACCCATGTCAAGCGATATGAGTCTCTTGTTCGCGAGGACTGGAGGTATGTCTCCGATAGCTATCTTGATTGCGATACCTTCGACGATTGCAGATTTACCTACACCCGGGTCTCCCACTAGCATAGGATTATTCTTTCTTCTACGTCCAAGAATCTGGATAACTCGCTGAATCTCATTCTCTCTACCTACAAGCGGATCTAACTTGCCTTCGCGAGCAGCCTGAGTGATATCGTATCCGAATTCCTCAAGTGGCGATATCTTTTTCTCCACTTCTTCACCGTCCTCGCGCACCGCCCTGATCCTGATCTGTGGAGTAGGCTCTTCCTTTTCTTCCTCCTCTGTTTCCTCTTTGCCTCTGTCAAGCATTTCATTACGGTCGAGGTAACGGAAGATATTGCCATATTCGATACCAGTGTCTCTCAAGTATGTGCTTCCGTAAGAGCCTCCGGCTTTGCAGAGAGCTAGAAGCAGATGCTGTGACGAGGCCTGTGGACTCTTGAGTCTAGTTGCCTCTAAAATAGTGAAACTGAGCGCATTCTGAGCTCCTCGCGAGAATGAGATCTTGTCAATCTCGGAGTATGGGATGTGCTCGTTTGTGAAGATGTGATTGTCGATGAACTGCTTCATTTCCTGCAGGTCACAAGCGAGGCCGCGGAGAGCATCCGCAGCAGTATTTTCGGCATGTCTGATGATGCCGAGAAACAGGTGATCAGGAGCTATTCCATAGCTTCCTGTCCTCATCGCTTCGTCACGAGAGTAGTTGATAATTGAGTTCAGTTCATCAGATATGCTTATTTCCATAATGTTTTCAGTTTTGATAGTGCAAATTTACTAAAAAAATCGTATCTTTGCCAAGATGTATAATTTTGCATAAATACGTAGAAACATTATATGGAAAATGAAGTAAAAACAGGTAGAATTGAGCAGGTCAATATTGACGAGCAGATGAGAAGCTCGTACATTGACTACTCAATGTCTGTAATTGTGTCTCGTGCTCTTCCAGATGTGCGTGACGGTTTCAAGCCAGTTCACAGAAGAGTGCTTTTCGGTATGGACGGTCTCGGACTCCGTCATACAAGCCAGACAAAGAAGTCTGCTCGTATCGTCGGTGAGGTTCTCGGTAAGTTCCATCCACATGGAGACTCAAGCGTTTACGATGCAATGGCCCGTATGGCTCAGGATTGGAGCTTGAGATATCCGCTTGTATTCGGTCAGGGTAACTTCGGTTCTATGGACGGTGACCCAGTGGCTGCGATGCGTTATACAGAGGCTAAGCTTTCAAAGCTTTCTGATGAGGTTCTCGCAGATCTTGACAAGGATACTGTAGATTTCCAGAATAACTTTGACGACTCTTTGCAGGAGCCTACAGTGCTTCCTACAAAGGTTCCGCTTCTTCTTTTGAACGGTTCGTCAGGTATTGCTGTCGGAATGGCGACAAACATGGCTCCTCATAACTTGAGCGAGTGCTGTGATGCCATCTGCGCATACATCGACAACCCAGACATCACAATCGAGGAGCTCATGCACTACATGAAGGGTCCGGATTTCCCTACAGGAGGTATCATCCAGGGACGTCAGGGTATCAAGGATGCATTTGAGAATGGTCGCGGTCGTATCGTTATCCGTTCGAAGACTGAGATTGAGGTAAGTGATTCAGGTCGCGAAACAATCGTTGTGACTGAAATCCCTTACATGGTGAACAAGCGTGAGATGATCGAGAAGATCGCCGAACTTGTTGAGAACAAGAAGATCGACGGCATCGCTTATATCAACGATGAGACTACAATGAAGGGAGTGCGTATCGTAATCCGTCTTAAGAAGGATGCGAACTCTAACGTAGTTCTCAATACTCTCTTCAAGTACACTCCGCTTCAGTCAAGCTTCTCAGTCAACAACGTAGCCCTCGTAAACGGTCGCCCTCGTACGCTTAACCTCAAGCAGCTTATCAAGTATTTCGTAAAACATCGTCACGAGGTAATCCTTCGTAGAACTAAGTTCGATCTTGAGAAGGCTCAGAAGAGAGCTCATATCCTCGAAGGTCTCCTTAAGGCACTTGACGTGATCGACGAGATCATCAGAATCATCCGTGCATCTAAGTCAGTTGAGGATGCTAAGAACGAGCTCATCGCTACATTCGATTTCTCAGAGGCTCAGGCTACAGCTATCGTTGAGATGAGACTCCGTCAGCTCACAGGACTCGAGAGAGAGAAACTCCAGAACGAGTACGACGAGCTTATGAAGTTCATCCGCTATTGCGAGGACGTTCTTGCAAATGTAGATCTTCAGATGGGTATCATCAAGGATGAGACTCTCGAGATGAAGGAGAAGTATGGCGATGAGAGAAGAACTGAGATCGCTCTCTCTGCTGAAGAATTCAACCCAGAGGACTTCTATGCTGATGAGGATGTGGTTATCACAATTTCTCATCTCGGATATATCAAGAGAACATCTCTCACTGAGTACAAGACTCAGAACAGAGGTGGAGTAGGAATGAAGGGTAGCGCAACACGTGATGAGGACTTCATCGAGCATATCTATGTTGCGAATATGCATAGTACAATGCTCCTCTTCACTCAGAACGGACGCTGCTACTGGCTCAAGGTTTACGAGATTCCAGAGGGATCGCGTGCATCTAAGGGGCGTGCAATCCAGAATGTGATCAACATCGAGCCAGATGACAAGATCAAGACATATCTCAATGTGAAGAACCTCAAGGATGAGGAATATGTAAACAATAATTACATCGTTCTCGGAACGAAGAGAGGTATCATCAAGAAGACTTCACTCGAGGCTTATTCACGTCCACGTACAAACGGTGTGATCGCAATCACAGTTCGTGACGGAGATGAATTGCTTGATGCAGTACTCACAAACGGAAACAGCGAAATCCTTCTTGCAGGACGCAACGGACGCTGCTGCCGCTTCGATGAAAATGACGCAAGAGCACTCGGTAGAACAGCTTCAGGTGTTCGTGGTATAAATATTGAAGAGGACGATGAAGTTGTAGGAATGATCACTTATGATCCTACCGCTGAGGATGCTTCCGCTCACTCAATTCTTGTTGTGAGTGAGAATGGATACGGTAAGCGTTCTGATTTCGATGAGTACCGCAAGACAAATAGAGGTGGAAAGGGAGTGAAGACTCTCCAGATTACTGATAAGACAGGTCCGCTTGTAGCAATGAAGAATGTTACTGATGAGAATGACCTTATGATCATCAATCGTTCTGGACTTACAATCAGAATGGCTGTATCAGATATCAGAGTAGCAGGTCGTGCAACTCAGGGTGTACGTCTTATCAACATTAAGGAGGGAGACTCAATCGCAGCAATTTCTGCAGTGAACAAGAGCGAGGAGGATACTCCTGTTCAGCCAGTTGAAGGCACTGTCGAAAATGCTACTCCAGAAGAGAATAACGAATAATTAATTTAATACTTCAGATTATGAAAAAAATCATTTTCGCACTAGTTGTACTTCTTTCAGTACAGTTTGCAAATGCACAGGTTAAGCCAGCTGCAACAGCAAAGAAGGCAGTAGAATCAGCTCAGGCTGCTTCACAAGATGCTAAGAAGGCTACAAAGGTAGCTACATGGCTTAAATTGGCTAAGTCTTACATGGACGCTTACAACTCTCCAAAGGGTAACGCTATGAATATGCTCGGTATGGGTGTAGGACAGCAGGAAGTTGCTCTTCAGCTTGCAGGTGAGAAGCCAACTGCAACAGAGAACGTAGTATTGGGTGGTGAGCCTTGCATCAAGGAGGTTTATGCAACAAGAGACTATGTATATAATAGTAAGGGTCAGTTTGTAACTATCATCGTTACTAAGCCTGTAGTAGAGGATGCTCTTGCTGGTGCACTTGAGGCATATAAGAAAGCTTACGAGGTAGATGCAAAGCAGTCAAAGATTAAGGATATCACTGAGGGAATCGCTGCAGTTTCAAACAGCTACCTTGATGATGGTATGACTGCTTATATGCTTGGTGACAATGCTACTGCAAGCAAGTATTTCGGTCTTGCTGCTGAGGCGTCACTTGTAGAACCATATAATAAGGTAAATACTGAAGCTCTTTACAATGCAGGTTACACAGCTCTTGCTAGCGGTAATGTAGAGCAGGCTAAGAAATACTACGAGAAGTGCCTTGAGCACAACTACTACTATGAGAATGGTGAGGTTTTCGCTAAGCTTGGTGAGATTTACACTAACCTTGAGCAGCCAGAGAAGGCATGTGAGATCCTTGAGCAGGGCTTCATGAAGTATCCACAGAGCCAGAGCATTCTTATCGGTCTTATCAACTACTATCTCCAGAGCAAGAAGGATACAGGTCGTCTTTTCGAGCTTATCGCTGCAGCAAAGGCTAACGAGCCTTCAAACGCATCTCTTTATTATGTAGAGGGTAACATCTACAACGAGCTTCGTCAGGCAGTCAAGGCTGATGAGGAAGGTGCAGAGGCTAAGAAGCAGGAGTACTTCGACGCAGCCATCAAGGCTTATGAGGAGTGTGTAAAGGTTAACCCTGAGTTCGAGTTCGGTTACATTGGAAAGGGTATCCAGTATTACAACTACGCAGTTGAGCTTCAGGATAAGGCTTCTAACGAGTTCAACCAGGCTAAGTACGAGGCTCTTCTCGCAGAAATGGAGAAAGCTCTTGAGAAAGCACTTGAGCCATTCGAGCAGGCTTACAATGTTTCTAAGGACAATGCACTTAGAGTAAATGTCGCAGAGTACCTCAAGAACATCAACTACCGCTTCTATTCAAAGGGAGCTGAGTACGAGGCTGCTTACAACAAGTATAATGAGATTGTAAAATCAGGACAGGCTAACTAATAGTCTCGAAGGCTTTAACAATCTTCGCAACTAGAGGGTGTCGGACAATATCTTCGTTCTTAAAGAAGATGGTCTTGACACCCTTAATATTTTTAGTCAGCTCAATACCTTTAAGAAGTCCGGAGTCCTTTTTATTGGGTAGGTCAATCTGACTGGCGTCACCGGTAACGATGAATTTTGCGTCGCAACCCATACGTGTGAGGAACATCTTGAGCTGGCCAAGATTTGTGTTCTGAGCCTCGTCAAGAATGACGCAAGCTCTGTCTAACGTACGACCACGCATATAGGCTAGGGGAGCAATCTGGATTGTGCCCTCTGCCATGAATTCCTGAAGTCTTTTAGCTGGAATCATGTCTCCGAGAGCATCGTATAATGGCTGGAGATATGGATCGAGTTTGTCTTTCAGATCACCTGGGAGGAAACCAAGTCTTTCACCGGCTTCGACAGCTGGCCTTGTGAGAATAATACGCTTGATTTCTCTATTTTTCAATGCTCTGACAGCAAGCGCAATAGCAATGTACGTCTTTCCTGTTCCTGCAGGTCCAACGGCGAAGAGAAGGTCGTTTTCAAAGTATGATTTGACCATATCTTGCTGAGTGCGGTTGCGTGCTTTGATAGGCTTACCGTCGTTGCCATGAACGATTACGGATTCACCACTGAGTTTGAATCTGTCTGGTGTGCACTCTCCATCGAAGATGTCTTCTACGTCGTACGGAGTGATATTCATCTTGTGTTTTCTGCGTTCTATGAGCATGTTCAATTTTGTTGTGAACTGCTCGATGTCACTTTCCTTTCCGTCAAGAATGATGTCATAGCCTCTTGCTATGACTTTTAGTTCCGGGAAATATCCACAAAGCGCTTCGAGGTTTTTGTTTGCTGCGCCGTAGATTTCTATTGGGTCGATTGCTTCAAGATGAATTGTGCTTCTGCTCATTCGTTACTGTTCTTTTATTTTGGTTGCTTGTTTTACTCTGTTGTAGGTGGTCATCATTTTGTCATACTCCCACTTGCCGATCCATTCGTTAGATTTACCTATCTGATCCTTAACCGGAAGCATTGTGTAATGATTACAGTAACCGCCTGGTCTTGAGGACCATAGGTATGTGAATTCAAGTGGTAGATGTTTGATTTCTCCGTCTTTGTTCTTGGTGATTTTAAGCGTTGCCATCAACTCGATCTGCGTGTTCTCTGCGCTCATGTTTGAGATGGCATTTCCAAGAGAATAAACTACTGGAACCTTCTTGATGCCGTCACTGGCTGTCGTGTCTTTTACTTCTATTACTCCAGCATCCTGTACCACGTGAGGGTGGGCACCAATGATAATATCTGCTCCGTTTTCAGCGAACCATTTAGCCTCGCTCTCTTGACGTGAGTTGTGAGTAAGGAAGTACTCGTCTCCCCAGTGCGGGAATACAACGACTATGTCAGCGTTTTCCTTTGCCTTGATGAGTGCGTCCTTCAGCATCTTCTTATTCCTTAGATAGTTAGTCTTTGGCCATGGTTTTTCTGAGCCAATATTTGTGCCGTAGGTTGCGTTGATTATGGCAATTCTGATACCCTTGCGTACAATGATAAGTGGGGTAGTCTTCTCAAATTCTTCCTGATTGCCTGCAGTTCCTGTGAACACAATGCTGTCGCTCTGTGCCAGTTCTCTGTAGATTCTCAGGGTTCTGGTCATACCTGCGCTGTACTTGTCGCAAATGTGGTTGTTGGCAGTCAGAAATACATTGAATCCGCAATCTGTAATGTGCCTTGCATATTCGTCAGGTGCAGAGAATGCCGGGTAGCCTGTATATGGTTTGCCACCAAGGGTGAACTCAAGATTTCCGATATTCAGGTCTGAGTTGTCCAGATATTTCTGGATATGAGTGAAATATGTGCTGAACTCGTATGTGCCGTTAGAGCGGGCTGCGTCCTTGATCTGGGCCTCATGCATCATGAGGTCTCCAAAGATTCTGATGGTTAATGTGTCTTCTTGAAATATCGGTCTTACCGGCTTGATCTGCCATCTTTCTGGTATTATGATTTTTTGAGCATATACATTTGCTGTCAAGAAAGTAAGTATGCAGATGAGTAATGCTCGATGAAGTCTGTATTTCATTGTTAAAATCTGTTGTTTAAGGACTTGCAAATATATTATTTTTTTTTGTCAGAGACCATTTATTACTTAAATTTGCAACAATGTACCTTAATGTGTCTATATGAGAATTGTCAAAATATTACTTATTATCGGGGCTTTGATTTCCTTGACCGGATGCGATTTTTTCCGCATATTGGCCGGACGTCCTACAAGCGCTGATATAGAGGAGATTAGAACTGAAATTAAACGTGTGGAGCAGGAGGCTTTGCAGGCTCGTCTTGATTCTTTGGAGAAAGTGCGAGTTGCGAGACAGAAGGACTCTCTTGCACGTGTGGATTCTATTGCTGCCATTGATTCTATTGTTGAGAAAACTGGACCGCTTTTGAATCCGGAAAATTTCAAGGGAATGACTTCCGGAGAATTTGAGGCAAGATACTATGTCGTAGTTGGAGCATTCCGATCAAGTGCAAATGCATATGCATTCAAGCATAAGGCCGATGAACATGGATACCAATCAAGAGTATTTTGTTTCAAGAATGGCTTATGCGTCGTGGGAGTGTGTCCTACGAATCATATCAGAGAGGCCCAGAGATCATTGAAGAAAGTCTCAGAGGATTCATTCTTCCCTAAGGGAGCCTGGGTGTTAGTTAATGAATAATTTATGTACAGGATATTTATACTTTTAGCAGTACTTTGTGCGGTTTCTCTACCTAGCTTTGCTCAGTTTCGAGATGGAGCTAGATATGAGGAATTGTATGATAGTGAGGCCGTTGCTGCGTTCAAGAGGCATGTGGCTACTTTGTCTGCAGCTCATCTGGAAGGACGAAAAGCCGGATCAGAGGGTGAAAAGGAAGCTGCAGAATATGTAAGAGAGACGTTGAAATCTTATGGTGTTGATGTGCTTTCTCCAGCTGGTGGTGATCTTTTTGGTCTTAAGACTGCTCAGGGAGATACATTGACTTCCAGAAATGTCATCGGTTTTGTACAAGGTTACGATAAGGAGCTAAGAGACCAGTATGTTTTGGTCGGAGCGCGTCTGGATAATCTTGGAACGATGACTGTTACAATCGATGGTCAGCCGGTTGAAAAGATATTCTATGGCGCAAACGGTAATGCTTCAGGTCTTGCAGTGATGCTTGAGTTGGCAAGAATGGTACAGACTCAGTCTTTGATGTTCAGAAGATCTGTATTGTTCGTAGCTTTCGGTGCTTCTATGGAGACATACGCTGGAGCATGGTATTTCCTGAATCGTTCGTTCAGTGATTCGAAGAATATCGAGACCATGATCAACCTCGATATGTTAGGTATGGGAAATAATGGTTTCTATGCATACACAGCATCGAATGTTGATTTGAACCTCATCATCAGAAAACTTTCAGGTGGACTTCATCCTATACGTCCTGAGGTGACTGCTGCAGAACCATATCCATCAGACCACCGTGCTTTTTATGCAAGCGAGATTCCTGCTGTGATGTTCACAACAGGTAAGTATTCCGAGCATAATACAGAGAAGGACACCCAGTCGATCATTGATTACGATACAATGGAGAAGGAACTGGAGTACATTTATAATTTCCTGCTTGAGGTTGCTGGTACTAGTCAGACCTTGGCATTCAGAGAAAGTAAGGTGCCTGCTCGCGGACCAGCTTACGATGATGTTGTGTCATACTATGATTGTGATCAGAGGCCGACATTCCTCAATAGTGCAGACATAGCTCCATTCATGGAGAAGTGGGTGTACCCTAATCTGAAATACCCGGAGGATGCTGTACGCGACGGTGTCCAGGGACGTGTGATGGTTGACTTCATTATTGATAAGGATGGAAAAGTGACAGATGTCAGAGTGGTGAGAGGAATTGATATTGAGCTGGATGAGGAGGCTGTGCGTGTAATCAGCGCTTCACCAAAATGGAAACCAGGAAGAGTGAATGGACAGAAAGTAAGAACGTCTATTACTGTGCCTGTGGAATTCCGATTGAAGAAGAAGACTTCAAAGGGTGGAAACTTCGGTTTCAAGAAGCATTCAATTTACTAGAAAATAATTGATCTAATACGATACTTTATGGAATACGATTTCAGACAAATCGAACAGAAATGGCAGGCGTTTTGGGCTGCCAATCAGACATTTAAGGCAGAAGTAGATCCTTCAAAGCCTAAATACTATGTTTTGGATATGTTCCCTTATCCATCAGGAGCTGGTCTTCATGTAGGACATCCTCTTGGATATATTGCAAGTGATATATATAGCCGCTACAAGAGACTTTGTGGCTTCAATGTGCTCCATCCGATGGGATATGATGCATTTGGTCTTCCAGCAGAGCAGTATGCCATCCAGACAGGTCAGCATCCAGCTGTAACAACAGAGAAGAACATTGCACGTTATCGTGAGCAGCTTGACAGAATCGGTTTCTCTTACGACTGGTCACGCGAGATCCGTACTTGTGATCCTGAGTATTATAAGTGGACTCAGTGGGCATTCCTTAAGATGTTTGAGAGCTGGTTTGACAACAATCAGCAGAAGGCTCGTCCGCTCGCTGAGCTTGAGGCTGCTTTTGCACAGGGTGGAAGTGCTGCAGTTGATGCGGCATGCGGAGATGTTGAGGCATTTACTGCAGAGCAGTGGGCTTCTTTCTCTGAGAAGGAGAAGTCAGCCGTTTTGATGCAGTATCGTATTGCATATCAGGGAGAAACAGCAGTTAACTGGTGTCCTGCTCTTGGTACTGTGCTCGCAAATGATGAGGTAAAGGAGGGCTACTCTGTACGCGGAGGTCATCCTGTGGAGCAGAAGAAGATGACTCAGTGGCAGCTTAGAGTTTCTGCTTATGCAGGACGTCTTCTTGAGGATCTTGAGGACCTTGATTGGACAGATTCACTTAAGGATATGCAGCGTAACTGGATCGGTAAGAGCCAGGGTGCTGAGATGAACTTCAAGGTGTCTAATGGTACCGAGGAGTATGATATGACAATCTTCACTACTCGTGCAGATACTGTGTTTGGAGTTACTTTCATGGTACTTGCACCAGAGAGCGAGTGGGTGGAGAAACTTACTACAGCAGAGCAGAAAGAGGCTGTTGAAGAGTACCTATTGCAGGCTAAGAAGAAGACTGAGCGTGAGAGAATGACTGAGACTAAGAAGGTTTCTGGTGTGTTCTCTGGTTCATATGCAGTGAATCCTCTTACAGGTGATGAGGTTCCTGTATGGATTTCGGAGTACGTACTTGCAGGTTATGGTACAGGTGCCATCATGGCGGTTCCTGCTCACGATAGCCGTGACTATGCTTTTGCTAAGCATTTCAACCTCCCTGTAGTTCCGCTTATTGAGGGATGCGATGTAAGCGAGTCAAGCTTTGATGCTAAGGAAGGAATCATGTGCAACTCAGGCTTCCTCAATGGTCTTACAGTTAAGGAGGCAATCCCGGCAGCGATCGACTACGTTGAGAAGCATGGTATCGGACATAGAAAGGTTAACTATAGACTTCGTGATGCTATCTTCTCTCGTCAGAGATATTGGGGAGAGCCGTTCCCAGTATATTTCAAGGATGGTATTGCAACTCCAATGACTCTTGATCAGCTTCCATTGCAGCTTCCGGAGGTGGATAAGTTCCTTCCAACTGAGACTGGTGAACCCCCGCTTGGACGTGCTACAGGATGGACAATTGACGGATATCCTATCGAGCTCAGCACAATGCCTGGTTTTGCTGGAAGTAGCGCATACTACCTTCGTTATATGGATCCACACAACTCAGAGGCTCTTGTAAGCACAGAGGCAGATGAGTACTGGAGAGATGTAGACCTCTATATTGGTGGTACTGAGCATGCTACAGGTCACCTGATCTACTCCCGTTTCTGGAACAAGTTCCTTTTTGACCTCGGATATGTGTGTGAGAAGGAGCCATTCAAGAAGTTGATCAACCAGGGTATGATTCAGGGTCGTTCGAACTTTGTATATCGTATCATCAACACAAATACATTCGTTTCCCTCGGACTTAAGGATCAGTATGAGACAACTGAGATTCATGTTGACGTGAATATCGTTCGCAATGACCGTCTTGATCTTGAGGCGTTCAAGGCATGGATGCCAGACTTTGCAAACGCTGAGTTTATCCTTGAGGATGGCGAGTATATCTGCGGATGGGCAGTAGAGAAGATGTCTAAGTCAATGTTCAACGTTGTAAATCCTGACTTGATCTGTGATACATACGGTGCTGATACATTGAGACTTTATGAGATGTTCCTCGGTCCTCTCGAGCAGTCGAAACCATGGGATACAAAGGGTATCGATGGTGTTAACCGTTTCCTCAGAAAGGTTTGGAGATTGTTCTACGATCGCGAGAACTTCCTTGTGACAGATGAGAAGGCAACTCCTGAGGAACTCAAGGCTCTTCACAAGCTCATCGGTAAGGTTCGTTCAGATATTGAGGCATTCTCATTCAATACAGCAGTGAGTGCATTCATGATCGCTGTTAATGAACTTACTGATCTCAAGTGCAACAAGCGTGAGATTCTTGAGCAGCTCATCGTTCTTCTCGCTCCATTTACTCCGCATATCTCAGAGGAACTTTGGGAGGCACTCGGACACAAGGAGAGCATCACTTATGCAGCATTCCCTGAGTATATCGAGGCATATACAATCGAGAATACTTGCACTTACGCTGTGTCATTCAATGGTAAGACTCGCTTTACAGTGGACCTTCCTCTTGATATGCCACGTGAGGAGGTTGATGCACATGTCCGTTCACTTGAGCAGACTGCAAAGTATGTTGCAGGTGGCAACATCGTCAAGGTAATCGTTGTTCCTGGAAAGATTGTAAACATCGTTGTAAAATAATTTCGCCATGAAGACAAGTAAGGTTTTAAATATACTTTGGGATTATTTCATAATGAGTGTCGGAACGCTGGTTTTTGTAATGGCGTGGACTTCATTCCTGATTCCTAATAACCTTGCCAGTGGTGGACTGACAGGTCTTACCACTATTCTGGATTATGCTACCAATGGTAAGATTCCGATGGATTTTACCTATGCTCTGCTTAATGTGGTGCTCTTGGTAGCCGGATTCCTTTTCCTTGGAAAAGCATTTGGTTTCAAGACCATCTATGTAATCGCTTTTTCATCGTTATTGTTCTGGTTGTTACCTACATACTTCCCAAATCTGGAGGTAGTCGATCCGAATCTCGATAAGATTATGATTGTGCTTATCGGAGGTGCGATGGAGTCAGTCGGTATCGGTATGATTCTCCTTCGAGGCGGAAGTACAGGTGGAACTGATATCGTTGCCATGATTCTCAATAAGTACTGGCCGATATCACCAGGAAAGGTGTATTTGTATTCAGATGTATTCATTGTATCCAGCCTTCTTTTGATTCCTGTCGAGTCAGGTGGAGGTCTCGTGAATATGATTTATGCATTTGTGGTGATGCTTACCTTTTCTTTCGGAGTGGATTATGTCCTTCTTGGAAACAAGTCTTCAGTCCAGCTCTTAGTGTTCTCAAAGAAGTATAAAGAGATTGCAGACCATATCATCTATGATGTTCAGAGAGGAGTTACTGCGTTGCAGTCAGTCGGCTGGTACTCTCAGCAGGAAAGCAAGGTCCTTTTGATCATTCTCAGGAAATACCAGATGAATGAGGTTATCAATGAGATCAAGCGAATAGATAAGGACGCATTTGTTTCTGTGTCATCTGCAAATAGCGTGTATGGAGAAGGATTTGAAGAGATCAAGACAGGAATTAGCCTGAAGAAGAAAAAAATAGAAAAGTCAGAAGTTGAATAATGGCAGGTAGTTTAATTAAAAAGACCTTTTGGAATGTAGTCAAAGAGTATGGTGCCATCACTCTTGGACTGCTTGCATACTCGTTAGGCTGGACCATCTTCTTGTTGCCAAACAACCTGGTAGGAGGTGGAGTATCAGGATTTGCAGCGATACTTTACTACGCGACCCATATTCCGATGGGATACACTTATCTTGTTGTCAATGCTATACTTCTGCTTATTGCAATGAAGATTCTTGGCACTGGGTTTGGCGGCAAGACGATATATGCTATCGTAATGACTTCTGTCTGCTTGAATTTCTTCCCGTCTGTCGTTCCGCATGAGTTTATCGAAGAATTTGCGGTGTCAAATGGTAAATTGATCTGTACTATTCTTGGTGGAATCATTGCTGGAGTCGGAATAGGAATTTCAATCTCTCAGGGCGGAAGTACCGGTGGTACAGATATTATCGCTCTGATTTGGTGCAAGTACCGCAATGCATCCCCTGGACGCGTCATCCTTATAATAGATGTCGTAATAATTCTGTCATCTTTGCTCATGCCTTCTCATACGGAGACTGGTGAGGTACTTTCATTTGCTGATAAGATTGCAGTTGCCGTTTATGGTCTGATCATGGTGACGGTATGTGGCTACTCTGTGGATGTTTACCTTTCTGGTACCAAACAGTCTGTGCAGGCTCTTATTTTTACAAAGAAATATCAGCAAATGGCTGATGCGATTGCCTTTGATATGAATCGAGGAGTTACAGTGCTCCCTGCGAAGGGATGGTACTCAAAGGAGGATGGTTATGTTCTTATGGTTGTAACCAGAAGAACTGATCTTAACATGCTTTTGAAGTATGTCAAGTCTATTGATCCGGATGCGTTCTTGTCTGTTGCTAACGTAATGGGTGTGTATGGAAAAGGCTTTGATGCTATCAAGGTAAAGGCGTCTTCAAAGAAAATTGATAAAAAAGATTAAATCTTAATAAAAAAAAGAAAAATCTGCTTTACAGGCTCCTCTCGACGGTGTTCGAGAGGAGCCTTTTTCTATAATTTTGCCCGTTGCAAATTGATTTGTGATGGCGATTTTGAACATAATACTAGCAGTGACGATCTGTCTGTTATGCATAGTCATGGGGCTATACCAGATCTACGCAAACTATAACAATCCCGCTCTTGTGAGTTTTTCAACTCGCATGCTTCCATTGTGTCTTTCAGCTGTTATAATCAAGATAGTTGTTTGGATGGTGCTAGGTTTGGGAATCTATACTTTGCCTGCTATGTTGGTGATTGATATTTTCCCTTTGGTGATTCTGGCCTCTTCCTTTCTGCCAAAAGAGAAGCTGGCAATTATCTTTGCTATCGGGATGGGAGTACTTTATGAGTCTGTGTGCATTTACTTGAAATATACCCATCCATTCTTGTTGGAGCCTTCTATAAGTTTTGCTGTTTCGGTCTTTTGCGCATTGTCTTTTGCCGCTTATTATTTCGTGGAATTATTGGTATACATCCGTAGAATAAGGAATATTGTCAAGAAGACAACTATATGGACTATGCTTTCTCTGAGTGTGGATTTTGTCTATGTGACTTCTATACTTGGCAATGTGGTCCTGTTGTATATGAGTCAGGTTGTATTTGATAGGTTTCTTCCAGTGATTACAGTTGTTGCCGTGATAATCGTATTGACGACAATGGTAGCATTGGGATATAGGATATCAAGTGATTCGTTGTTCTTTGTTATGAGAAGGCATGAGACTATAATTCTGGAGACAATCAATGACGCCCCTACTGATATTTCAAGTGGACCAACGTCTGTGGAGGATACATATCGGGAGATATATTCCCGTGTGGTGGACTATTTTGAAAGCGATACTCCGTATCTGTCAGGTGACTTAGTGATAGAAGATCTTGTCAAGGTTGTGTATGCTAATAAGTTATATATCTCTCGTGCTATCAGCCGCTGTGCAGGAAGAAACTTCTGTCAGTTTGTGAATTATTATAGGATAAGGCATTCTGTGGAGGTGTTCAGGCGTAACCCGGAACTGAAGGTGGCAGAACTGGCGTGCCAGTCAGGGTTTAACTCTGTTCCGTCCTTTACTATGGCTTTCAAGTTGTATATGGATGAGAATCCTAGTGATTGGATAAGACGGGAACGTAATCGGCTGTCAAAGACCCGGATGGAGCGCTTAATTTAGTTGCGTAACTACCTAGGAAACATTATCTTTGTGCAAAATTTTTCAAAGATATGGCAGACGAGAAGATTATTTTTTCGATGAATGGTGTAGGAAAAATCCTGCCCCACAATAATAGAGTGATTCTTAAGGATATTTACCTTTCTTTCTTCTATGGAGCAAAGATCGGTATTGTCGGATTGAACGGATCAGGTAAGTCAACCCTTATGAAGATCATCGCAGGTATCGAGAAGGGATACCAGGGTGAGGTTGTTTGGGCACCAGGATATTCTGTAGGATATCTTGAGCAGGAGCCTCAGATGGATCCTGAGAAGACTGTCCTTGAGGTTGTCCAGGAAGGCGTTCAGGAGGTTATGGATATCCTTAAGGAATATGAAGAGGTTAATATGAAGTTCTGTGAGCCAATGTCTGATGAGGAAATGGCAGCTCTTATCGAGCGTCAGGGTGAGCTTACAGAGAAGATCGAGCACTGTGGCGGATGGGAGATTGATTCTAAGCTTGAAAGAGCTATGGATGCCCTCCAGTGTCCTCCTTCTGATGCCAAGGTAGCTACATTGAGTGGTGGTGAGCGTCGTCGTGTGGCTCTTTGCCGTTTGCTTCTTCGTCAGCCGGATGTGCTTCTTCTTGATGAGCCTACCAACCACCTTGATACAGAGAGTATCCAGTGGCTTGAGGCACATCTTCAGCAGTATAAGGGTACAGTTATCGCCGTTACCCACGACCGTTACTTCCTTGATAATGTTGCCGGATGGATCCTTGAGCTTGACCGAGGAGAGGGTATTCCATGGAAGGGTAACTATTCTTCATGGCTGGATCAGAAGAGTACTCGTCTTGCACAGGAGGAGAAGCAGGAGAGCAAGCGTCGTAAGGCGTTGGAGCGTGAGCTCGAGTGGGTTCGTATGGCTCCTAAGGCTCGTCAGGCTAAGTCTAAGGCACGTTTGGGTGCTTATGAGAAACTTGCTGCAGATGATGGACGTGAGAAAGAGGCTAAACTTGAGATCTTCATCCCTAACGGACCAAGACTCGGTAACAAGGTTATTGAGTTCAAGAATGTGTCGAAGGGATATGGTGACAAGCTTCTTTATGAGAACCTTAACTTCGTTCTTCCACCAGCAGGTATCGTTGGTGTAATCGGCCCTAATGGTGCTGGTAAGACTACACTCTTCCGCCTTATCATGGGACTTGATGCTCCTGATACAGGTGAGATTACAATCGGTGAGACAGTTAAGCTTGCTTACGTTGATCAACAGCATAGAAGCATCGATCCAGAGAAGACAGTTTACGAGACTATTGCAGATAATTCAGAGTTTGTAAAGCTTGGTAAGAGAGAGGTTAATGCTCGTGCCTATGTTTCACGCTTTAACTTTGGTGGTGCAGACCAGGAGAAGCTTTGTGGCATTCTTTCTGGTGGTGAGAGAAACCGTCTCCACCTTGCTCTTACACTTAAGGATGAAGGAAACGTTCTTCTTCTCGACGAGCCTACCAATGATGTGGACGTTAATACAATCCGTGCTCTTGAGGAGGGTCTTGAGAACTTCGCAGGATGTGCGGTGGTAATCTCCCATGACCGTTGGTTCTTGGATCGTATTGCAACTCATATTCTTGCATTCGAGGGTGATTCACAGGTTTACTTCTTCGAGGGAACCTATTCGGAGTACGAGGAGAACAAGAAGCGTCGTCTCGGAAATGAGGAGCCTAAGAGATTCAAGTATAAGAAGCTCATGGCTGAGTAATCATTTTGTACTAAAACCGTTATGAATAAGATAAGACCATTTATACTAGGCTTGGCAGTAATACTGTCAGGCCTTCTTGCGTTTGGGCTGTTCACGATGCCTAAGCCAAAAGCTGCTGATGCAGAGGGATTTTCATCTGCTCGTGTAGTTAAGCATATTGAGGAAATTTCAAAAGAACATCACTCAGTTGCTCATCCTCAGGAGAGAGCTAGCGTACGTGAATATCTCGTAGGCAGACTTGAAGGATTGGGTGCTGACACAGTGAAGCTTTTTGAGTATGATTCACTTGTCGGACCTAAGAACAAGCACGTCGTTTATACATTTGATGCAGTTAATGTACTTGCTGAGTTCGCTCCGGAAAATGCAACTGACAGCACAGCATATCTGATGTTTGTCGCTCACTATGATTCTCGCTATTCTCAGCCTATGCCTAGAGATACAGTGTGGTCGTATGGCGCTGCAGATGATGGCTATGGTTTGGGAGTCATTCTTGAGTCAATGTCACATCTTTTGAAGAATCGTCAGGATTGGAAGCAGGGTGTGAAGGTGCTCTTGACCGATGCTGAAGAGGTAGGGATGATGGGTATGACTGCAATGTGGGAAGGAAATAGGGAAGTGTTTGACAATGTCGGTCTTGTGATCAATATTGAGGCACGTGGACCTTATGGACCTGCTCTTATGTTTGAGGCTTGCCCTGGTAATGATAAGGTTCTTGGCTTATATGCTGATTCTGCAAAGTATCCGTTTACATATTCGCTTACGACTGTGGTTTATCAGTTCATGCCTAACTTTACTGATTTCACGATCATCAAGGATTATGTTCCTGGATTGAATTTCTCGACAATTGCAGATATCAATCATTATCATACTGATCTTGATAACTTCAGCAATATTGACGAAAAGTCTATCCAGCATTATGGCGAGCAGGTACTTCCTGTAGCTCAGGCATATCTTACATCAGAAGAGTATGTCAGCAAGGATGCATTGCGCTCAGATAAGGATGTAATCAATTTCAGCATTCCTGCTTTGGGACTTCTTTCCTTCTCTAAGATTGGATATACAATCCTATGTGTTGTTATCTTCATCTTGTTCCTTCTTGCATTTGCCGTAGAGGGATTCAGAGGAAGACTTAAGGCGATGCGCGTGTTCAAGACTTCCGGAATCGTACTTGGTTCAGCTGTGGGAGTTCTTCTCTTGGGTGAGTTGTTCGCGTATGCTTGTGCGGCAGGAGTGGGTGCAAAGTTCAACCTTTTCGGTATTGTACAGGGTGTGCCATTCGATAATATGGCAATGGCGCTTTATGTAGCTCTTGTATTCGCTGGTTCATTGCTATTGTATTACAATGGCAGAACAAAGGTTGTGAGAGCAACTCTTGGCTCGATGAGAGTTAGTGCAGCGCATACAGCTACGACAACCTATGCATTGAATCTTCTTTATGCTTCGCTCGCTTTGTTGTTTGTTTTGAGCGCAGCTTTGCTTCTTGCGATTGGTGAGAACATGATGTTCTTTATCCCTCTTGCATTCGCAACATTTGCTTTGATTCTGTGGAGATTGACATCGATCAAGTCTTGGCTTCCAGTGGCAATTGCAATGATTCTGCTTCATGCGTTTTCATTCCTTTATGCCCTTTCAATGGCATTGACAATCGGAGCTCTCGGAGCAGTTGCAATGATTGCCTTCCTCGATATGATGGTTCTCATTCCGCTTGCCGATCTCTACTTGATGTATCCTAAAAAGAAATAAGGTGATATTACCGAAATAACAAGAGGGTGCTAAAAAGTCTTAATTGACTGATTGGTAACCCTCTTTCTTTATATATGATTGCACCGGGAGGATAGCAGTGATTGCGGAGGACTCCGTTCGCTTCGCTCACTCCGGACCCTCCCATTGTTATCTTCGTCATCGCTGCGCGATAACTTGTTACCAACGGGCCCCTCCCGCTACCCGTGTCCGCGGGTGGACACGCCTCCGCAATCACTGCTATCCT
>JAFYVM010000016.1 GCA_017549145.1 Bacteroidales bacterium | reverse complement strand
CCGCTAGCGGTCATCCTGAGCCAGGCTCAAACTCTTCATTGTATAATGTCTATATAATTCTTAGCTTGTCACTGACACGTATAATCTCTTCTAAAAGAATTAACGCTTCTCGATAAATTTATTTTGTTTCTCGGTACTTGCTTCTTGTACTTTCCTTCAATCTTTTCAATGAACTTTGTTGTTGTTTGAGGATGTGTTTTCTCTCAAACGGGCTGCAAAGGTACGCATTATTTTTAAACCTCCAAATTTTTTTCACATTTTTTTCAATATTTTTCATAAATTTGCCTTGAAAAGGGTCAAAAACCACATTTTTCGCTCAATTTTTATGAAAAAACAAGTTTCGCTCTGGGAAATATTTCTAATCTTCGGAAAGATCGGCGCCTTCACAATTGGCGGAGGAATTCCGATGATTGCTGCAATAAAAAGTGAGCTCGTCAAGAGAGAATGGCTCAACGACGAAGACTTTTTAGAGATTATTGCCCTTGCCCAGGCGGCTCCCGGACTTTTCGCTGCAAATATTTCAATATTGACAGGTCATAAACTCCGCGGAACAGCAGGAAGCGTTGTCGCAACTATCGGAAGTTGTCTCCCCCCTTTCCTTATTATATTGCTGATTGCGATTTTCTTTACAGGCTTTAAAGACAACGAATATGTCATCAAAGCATTCAAGGGAATCAGACCTGTGGTTGTCGCACTTATCGGTGTTCCTATGTACGATATGATCAAGGCAACTAAAATGAGGTGGTGGTCCTGGATAATCGTAATTTCGTCCATGGTACTGGTATGTTTCCTTGAAGTGTCGCCTATATATATATTGATATGTGTAATTGTGGCGGCCCTTGCCATCAGCTGGTGGAGAAACAGGAAACCTAATGATATAAAGGAGGAGGAGAAATGATGCTGGCGGAAATGTATATCGAATTATTCTGGTCATTCTTTGTGATCGGCATGTTCACCATCGGAGGTGGATACGCAATGTTGTCGCTTATCCAGAACGAAGTGGTCACTAGCCACAATTGGATAGACGAGACAACATTTACAGATATTGTCGCAATCTCACAGATGACCCCAGGTCCTATCGGCATCAACTCGGCTACCTACATCGGATATGAGGTTCTCGCTAATGCCGGAGCAGCGGAAATCCTATGTATCCTAGGTTCTTTCACTGCCACCTTTGCTGTCGTTCTCCCGTCATTTATCATTGTGCTCTCAATTTGCAAGGTATATGACAAATTCAAGAACCACTACCTGTTCAAGGGAGTGATGACAGGTCTGAAGCCAGCCACGCTTGGCCTTATCGGTACTGCAGCCCTAGGACTTGCAACACCTGAGAACTTTATTGACTGGAAGAGCTTCGCGATCTTCATTGTAGCAGGTATCGCACTTTTCCTCAAAAAAATCGGTCCTCTTGCAGCCATCGGGCTGGGCGCACTCGCCGGACTACTATTATATTAGAATATGAATTGGTTAAAAGAACTTATAACAACTCCTGACTTTACCCAAGCCGTGCTTGTGATGTCGCTTATCTGCGGAGTAGGATTGGCATTGGGTAAAATAAGAATCTTCGGCGTCAGCCTTGGAGCGACCTTCGTCTTCTTTGCAGGAATTCTGGCGGGACATCTCGGATTGGTCGTAAATCCGGATATGCTCACCGTCCTACAGAATTTTGGACTCATCATATTCATATATGCACTTGGTGTACAGGTTGGTCCCGGATTTTTCTCTTCTTTCAAGAAGGGAGGATTCAAATTGAACATGTTGGCCACCTTGCTGATGCTTGTTGGTACACTTATGCTCCTCATTCTTCATTGGACCACAAACCTCGGTCTTCCGAATCTGATGGGTCTATTCTCCGGAGCTGTAACCAACACCCCAATGCTCGGTTCTGCCCAGCAGGCACTCCTTCAGGTTTATCCTGAAAACGCCAGCCAGGCTAACGATATGGCTATGGCTTGTGCTGTAGGATATCCTTTCGGTCTTGTAGGAATGGTAATCTGTGTTGCCATTATCCAGAAGATGACAGCAGGTAAAACAAACAGGAGAAGAGCGAATCACAACTCTGACAACACCTTCATTACAGAGTATGTAGTCAGCAATGCAGGAATCATCGGCAAGAGCATACAGGAAATCCGCAGCAATGCAAAATGCCAATTTGTGATTTCCAGAATCTGGAAGGACGGCAAGGTGATAATCCCGACCGGCGAAACCGTCATAGAAGAGAACGAACACATACTCGTAATTTCGGGAAAAAGCGATGTTCAGAAGTTGACAGAACTTTTCGGTCCGCAGGAAAACGTGGATTGGAACAAGAAGGGAATCGATTGGAACGCAATTGACAACCAGCTGATATCTCGTAAGATTCTAGTAACAAAACCTGGTATCAACGGAACAAAACTCGGAGACCTCAGACTACGTAACTCATTCGGAATCAACATTACACGAGTAAACCGTGCCGGCATTGACCTGCTCCCTTCGCGTTCATTGCGTCTTCAGCTTGGAGACCGCCTTACCATCGTGGGAGAAGCTCGTTCTATAGAGAACGCAGCCCAGATTCTTGGTAATGAGGCAAAGCAGCTCCGCACACCTAACCTTACTTCAGTATTCATCGGCATCGTAGTAGGACTTATACTCGGTAGCATTCCATTCGCAATTCCAGGAATGAGCATGCCTGTCAAGCTCGGTATCGCAGGAGGTCCTATCATCATAGGTATCATTATGGGAGCATTCGGTCCGAGACTCCACTTTGCAACATACATCAGTCAGAGTGCCAGCCTTATGCTTCGCCAGCTCGGACTTACGATATACCTTGCTGGTCTTGGACTAAGCGCTGGAGCGAGATTCTTTGAAACTGTATTCTCGGCAGAAGGACTAAAATGGGTTGCTATCAGCTGCGCTCTCGCTATTGTACCAGTTCTGATTGTAGGATTCATCGCGTCCAAGATGTTCAAGACTGATTATGCAAAGAATGTCGGAATGCTCTGCGGAAGCATGGCTAACCCTATCGCCCTCAACTATGCCAATTCAACAACAGAGGGAGACGAGCCAGCTGTAGCGTATGCAACAGTATATCCTATCAGCATCTTCTTACGCGTGATTTCCGCACAGATCATCATGCTTGCATTCCTATAAAGAATATAAACACTAAACTACCAACCATATTTATGAGATATCTATCAATCCTGGCAATTGCCATTTTCGCAACAACGGCATGCTGCAACCTCTCTAAGGAGGAAATCACAGTTGTTCCTTATCCAAATTCAGTAGAAGTCAAATGCGGACACTTCGACATCAAAGGAGCAGCATTCAATTATGAGGCTGCCCTTGATCAGAGATCAAAGGACCTGGTAACTGCATTTGCTCAGCAGTTGTCACTTGTTACTGGAGCAGAATCAGCTGTTACCGAAGGTGCGACAATCAGCGGAGTCAACTTTGTTCTCTCTAACGACGTGCCAGCAGAAGGCTACAAGCTCAACATCAGCAAGAATGGAATCAGAATAGAGGCTGCTGGATTGAATGGCTTCAACTATGCAATCCAGACATTGAAGCAGATGCTTCCTGTGGAGATTTATGCTAAATCAACAGCTACTGAGAAGGAGTGGACCCTACCTTGCTGCGAGATTGATGACGCACCAAGATTCGGATATCGTGGTATGCACCTTGACGAGTCTAGACACTTCTTCGGAATGGATGCAGTCAAGAGATACCTCGACATCATGGAAATACACAAGCTCAACACTCTTCACTGGCACCTCACTGATGACCAGGGATGGAGAATTGAGATAAAGAAATATCCTAAACTCACAGAGGTTGGTTCTATCAGAAAGAAAACCGTGATCGGCCACATAGCTGAAAGCAAGGAGTACGACCACACTCCTTACGGAGAAGGCATGTGGTACTCACAGGAGCAGATTCGCGAGATCATTGAGTATGCTGCAGCAAAGGGAATCACTATTATTCCTGAGATTGATCTTCCGGGTCACATGCTGGCTGCGCTATCTGCATATCCCGAACTTGGATGTACAGGTGGGCCATATAATGTCTGGGGAGATTGGGGCGTTTCTGATGATGTTCTCTGCGCAGGTAAAGAAAAGACCATGCAGTTCCTTGAGGACGTGCTTTCTGAGGTCTGCGATCTCTTCCCTTCTGAATATATCCACGTTGGTGGTGACGAGTGTCCTAAAGTTCGTTGGGAGAAATGTCCTCGTTGCCAGGCTAAGATTCGCGAACTCGGACTCAAGGCAAACGATAAATATAAGCCTGAACATTTCCTTCAGGCATACGTTATCTCCAGAATGGAGAAAGTCATAAACAACAAGGGCAAGAGAATCATCGGATGGGACGAAATCCTTGAAGGAGAGGTTGCTCCAAATGCAACAATCATGTCTTGGAGAGGTGTTGCCGGAGGTCTTGAGGCAGTCAGAATGGGCCATGATGCAATCATGACACCTAACACATTCTTCTACCTAGACTATTATCAGTCTGTTGATAAAGCTAACGAGCCACTTGCTATCGGTGGATACCTCCCGATTGAGAAATGCTACTCTTATGAGCCATTTACAGCTGATATGACTGATGAAGAGAAGGCACATATTCTTGGAGTACAGGCAAACCTCTGGACAGAGTACATCCCTAATGAAAGCCAGCTCCACTATATGCTTCTTCCACGTATGGCAGCTCTCAGCGAGGTTCAGTGGTGTCAGCCTGAAAATAAGAATTGGGAAAGATTCTTTGACAGTGCAGATAACTTCTGCGCGATCTATGATACCATGGGATACAACCACGGCAAACATATGTTCAACGCACAGGGAAAAGTGTGCGTGAATAAAGAAAAAGGCTGTGTAGAAGTAATCCTCCATGCACAGGGCGAAACTCCGGTAAGATATACCCTCGATGGTAGTGAGCCTACTTCAGACTCCCCTCTTTATACTGAGCCCGTAGAGATTCGCGAAAGCTGCACATTGAAAGCTAAGAGCGACATCGAAGGCAGCAGAGTTTTCTGCAGAACATTTGAAAGCCATGCAGCAATGGGACGTCCTGTAACTTTGATCACAACGTCTCATCCAAACTACACATTCAGTTGTCCTGACATGCTCACAGACGGTATCACAGGCGAAGGTCCATATAATAGCGGAGACTACGCAGGATGGTACAACCAGCCTATGGAAGTGGTTATCGAGATGAATGGCAACAGCTATAATGAAGTGACTCTAAGCACTTATGTCCTCAAGGGAGATTGGATCTTCGGTCCTAAGAAAGTAGCTGCCTACACTTCAGAGGATGGAGTCACATATACAGAGATTGCATCACAGACTATTGAAGACAATGGTAAGATGACAGACGGTAACGGTTGCCAGGACTATACATTGACATTCACTGAGACATCTGCAAAATACCTCAAGATGGTAGCAGATACTTACACAGAGCTCCCTGAATGGCACCCGGGCGCAGGATACCCTGGTTTCATCTTCGTAGACGAAATCATCGTAAAACACAACTAATTACAAACCAGATACTTACAGAAAGTGCGTGCTCCCCTTTGGCGGCACGCACTTTGCGTAACTTACTGATAATCACTGGGGTGCATTTTACGCTCGAACGCGCTATCGTCTGATAAGCTTCCAGGCACCTGCCAGATAAGCAAAGATTAAAAGAGTATGAGCGCCAAGTTTGGCCGCTACAGCACCATATGATGCTTCGCCGATAACAACATTGGCGAAGCATTTTGCATCCAGGAGCATTGATCCGCCATAAACGACGAACATAAGGCCTACGATAGCTGCCAGGCGTCCCCAACGATATGGAATCGGATAATATTTTGCGCCCAAGATGCTGCTGATTGCAAACATCACGATATAGCTGGCAAGGTGGCCATATGCCGCTGCCCAATATGAATATTTAGGCATGAACAGAACGATAACTATAGCTGTTACCACTAGACCGGCAAGCGTAATCCAGATGGCCATATTAGTCTTTCCAGACAGCTTGTACCACATTGACACATTGAAGAGCATTCCCAGAATCATATAGGAAAGCAGCATCACTGGCACAACACCTACTGCGGAACGGAACTGAGGTCCAAGAATAAGAGCAATGATATCGATATAAAGGATTACACCAAGGAAGACTAATCCGCAGAATGCAGTAAAATACTCCTGCACAAGGGCGTATAGGTCCTTAGAATCCTTCTCTCGTGCCCTCTTGAAGAAGAATGGTTCAGCAGCATAGCGGAACATCTGGATGAACAGGTTCATGATCACCGCCAACTTCACCGCTGCCTGATAGAGACCTAGGCTTGAACGCCACGCCTCTGCATTTGTATCAAAATATCGGAAAAGAATTCTGTCAAGGAAGTCATTGACTACTCCTGGCAATGACGCAATCATCAATGGAAGCGAGTATGCAAGCATCTGCTTGAGGAGCTTTGGATCAAGGCTGAAGCTCAATCTCAGATAGTCTGGAATGAAGAGCAGGCCACAGACAACACAACTTATAAAGATTGCAAAAATCACATAGCTGAAGTCAGGTGTCTCAGGGATAAAGTGAAGCAGCCACTGCGCTGACTCGACATGCTTAGGGAACCACAAGAAGAGGAAGAGATTCGCTCCGGTCTCTGTAATGATCTTTATTGTCTTGAAGATGGCAAATTTCAATGCCTTGCCTTCCTGACGGAGCTTCGCGAAAAGTATGGCTGTGATGGCATCCAATGAAAGAATACCTCCCATATACATGATGCAAGAGCCATAGCCATCATACCCCAAAGCAGCTGAGATCGGATTAGCGAAGGCAATCATCAATGCCAAGAAGGTCGCACTAATGCAAAATACCGTTACAAAAGCATTGGAATAGACTTTCTTAGGATCAACACCCTCTTTGTTTGCGAACCTGAAGCAGCCTGTTTCAAGTCCAAGTACAAGTACGACCTGAAGAACTGCAATATATGCCATGAACTCCGTAACCACACCATAACTCTCAGGCGAGAGAAGTCTGGTATAAATCGGAACAAAAAGGAAGTTTATAATACGGGCCAGGATTGTGCTCAGACCATATATCATAGTCTGGCCGGCCAATTGTTTCAGTGGATTTGCCATAATGAGAGCAAAAATAGTTATTTTTGTCGGGTTAAAACAAAAAAAGCTATGAAACGAATATTTACAGCATTGATCGTAGTCCTCAGCATCGGACTTATCGCCACTTCATGCGGCAACCGTAAAAAAGCAGAACAAAACAATACAGATATGGCAGAGACAACAGTGTACGAACCAGAGTTCAACATCGTTACAAACTTTGGTACAATGAAAATCAAGCTTTACGACAAGACTCCTAAGCACAGAGAGAACTTCACAAAGCTTGTTAGTGAGAAATATTATGACGGTATCAGATTCCACAGAGTAATCGAGGGATTCATGATTCAGACAGGTGACCCTTATTCAAGAGACCTCGCTATGGCAAATGCTTGGGGTACAGGTGGTCCGGAGTATACTATTCCAGCAGAGTTCGTAAGCCAGTACTACCACAAGAAAGGAGCACTCGCTGCTGCTAGAAAGGGCGACATGGCTAACCCTAAGAAGGCTTCTTCTGGTTCACAGTTCTATATTGTTCACGATGAAAACAACTGCCTCCACCTCGATGGTCAGTACACAATCTTCGGTGAGGTTGTTGAGGGCCTTGAGATCATTGACAAGATTGCTGCAGTAGAGACCGACCCATACGACAGACCTCTTCAGGATGTAATCATCGAGAGCATCCGTCCAGTAGCTGCAGACACTGTACAGGTGGACACTACAGCTGTTAAAGACACTGCTGCAAAGGATAGCATTGAAGCAAAGCCAGCAATCCTTCCAGAAACAATGCTCATCAACGAATAATATGGATCTGAAAGGAAAATTCACCCATATTTTCTTTGATGCAGACGACACTCTCTGGGAAAACGAGCAGTTTTTCAGGGATGCTGAGGCACAGTTCACTGAACTCCTGAAAGACTACACCAGTCCGGAAGGCGTTCAGGAAATGCTTTGGAGAAAGCAGGAAGACAATATTCCATTGTTCGGTTATGGCTCCAAGACTTATATGATTGGAATGACCGATGCAGCAATGGACCTTTGTGAAGGCCAGCTGCCAGAGCACATCTACTACGGCATTAAAAAGATTATTACAGATCTGGCCTTTCATGAATTTCAACTGATTGAGGGCGTTGAAGAGACACTCCAGGCACTTCAGGGACATTACACTCTGGTGGTAGCGACAAAGGGTGACCTGACCGAGCAGATGAACAAATATCGCATCTCAGGTCTCAGCAAATATTTCCACCATTGCGAAGTGATGGAAAACAAGGACGAGAAGAACTATCTTGAACTTGCCCAAAAGAACAACCTGCAGCCGGAACAGATTTTGATGATAGGCAACTCCGTCAAATCCGACATCGCTCCAGTTGTAAACATCGGTGGAGTCGCATTCCACACTCCTCACGAAGTGGTTTGGGTGCATGAAATGATGGATATGCCTCAGTCCGACAGAATCATAGAGCTGAACAATATCCGCGAAGTTCTAGATTTTCTACTATAATTTTTGATTTTTTCATACCGAGTTCCACTTTTGGCACGGTATTGGCAATATCTCTTAACCGAATAGTTTTTTCATAGGTTAAGTTTTAGGTTAGAATTGCGGCGGCCTCCCGATGTGAATCGAGAGGCCGTCATTCTTTTAGTTTTTCTTAGGTCGTCCGTAAATTAGGCCTTTTTACGGACAGCAACTGCACATTGACACGTGTCATCCGTAATTATCCCTATTTTACGGACGCTTGACATACTAAATATGCCTTGCACAAGGTCAACACCTCAACATTGTCATCTAGTTGGGAAATGAGATGACTCCATTCTTTACGCTTTTTCAACTGGGACCTGAATGACGGTCAACCATTTCTCTGGGTCTTCCTGATTCCAAATACCGTCCACATATGAATAACGTGGTGGTGATGTGATCACATATCCGTTTGACGCAATCCATTCAAGGACTTCGCGAAGATTTTCGTTCAGGCGTCCGTATGGACCATAAACCTTCATGCATACTGCTTCTGCGACTTCCGGAATCTGCTTAAAGGTGATAATATCGGAATCCTTCCCCATAGCTGCCACCTTCTCGCAATATTCGATATCTATATTTTCCTGTCTGTAGTCTCCGTGTTCGATAGTATAGCAATAACCAGGCTCTGGACACTCGCATCCTAGACGAGACATCTCAGGGCCGATAGTCATATAGCACAACCTCCCAAGATCATCATACGATGGTATCTCGGCACGATGTGATGCAACAATGATTGCAGGCAATGAGTCAATGTAAATCTTTTCCATTTCATTAAGTTTCTTTTGGAAAGTTATCATCGCTGTCAGCCGGTCCCTGCATTCGATAAGAAGCTGCAATTGCTCCTGGCAACGGCATATCTTTTCTTCAAGCATATCAATAGTAGGACGCTGCGTCTCGGAATCGTACATAGCACGAATCTCCTCAAGACTGAATCCCAGCCCTTTCAGCTTGACAATAGTCAATGCCTTCTGCATCTGCCCTACTGCATAATACCGATAACCAGTTCTATAATCAATAATTTCCGGCACAAGAAGCCTAATCTTCTCATAATGCCTCAGAGCCCTTACAGTGACACGACAAAGGCGAGAAAACTCTCCGATTTTTAATCCATTTCTATTCATAACGCGTTATTTGTCGGCAAATATACACTATGCCCTAAGGTACGAGTCAAGTCTTTTGATAAATTATTTATTTTTACCATAAGGAGCTTGCTCCGGTTCGCTTAAGTATTTTGCCTGCGGTCTATATTCATATCCGGAAACTGTTGGTCTGACGATTTCCACTGCCATGCCAAGGGCTGCAACCATCTGATAGAAAACAGCTACGCTAGGTATTATCACTCCGTTCTCAATGCGTGAAATATATAAAAGGTTTCAATATATTGTAACCCCATTTGGCAAAATACTTATACACTTCTTACCTTTTTAGGATTCTATGCTTTTGGTTAGAATTGCGAACGACTTTCGATGGGATACCGAAAGTCGTTCATTTCTTTTATTTTTACTATCTTTGCTGACCGGAATAAGAATTAAAGCGCATTATGACTAATATACTACCAATTGTTACACTTGTTCCTGTTGCATCATTGGCCATCAGCGTAGTACATGCAAGCAGAACAAAGAAGAATGATAACATCAGAAAGATTTCTGCATTAATCTACACATTGGAAATCGCCTTCTCGTATCTTTGGGTGGCAGGTTTCTCAATTGCAAAGCAGCTTCCATATTCTACTGTTCTCGTCTTCATGACTCTTCCAATAGCAATTGCATGCTGCAAGACAATGCGCAATTCAAGAGAGGATGCCGAGCATCTCAGAGCTGATATTACCTCTAGAACAGCAAACCTACTGCTGTTGTTTGTAATCTTGCTGACAGTAGGTCTGATATTGGGTAAATTCCTCCCTGCTCCAGGAGTGTTCTTTAACTAATATTTGATCTCAATTGTGGGATGCTCATCCTGGGCACACCACATATTCAAAACCTCAAATTCAATCTTCTTTCCATCTTCCACTGTTCTTCGCACTACAGAGAACGGTTCCAATACTATTGGATCTGCTCCAAAACTAAGCGTATAAGAAAGAGATGTATTGTTGCGAAGTTCATAAGTCCTGATGCCTTTTGCATCTACAGAAACAGACTGATATGAAACTGATGCATTGAAGAAATCCACCAGAAGCTGCTCTTCACCAGCGAGCGTTCCGAATGAATAAGCCAATGTTCGACGCGCCTTCAAAGCTTCCTTCAACGACTCCAGAGACTTATCCTTGGCAAAGATCAGTGTCATATTTCGCAAAGCACCATTCAGACGATAATACTCATATGTAGAGGTATGCATATCAGTATTTGAAGTCATATAGAGACCATATTCCTTAGCCCTTTCAATTGCTCTCGGATAGAAATCCAACTGATTCATCACCTCGATTCCATCAAGAAGTCCCATTGGATAGAGTTTCTTCTCAAAATCGATCATATCAAGGGAAGGACGTTTCCAACCCGGATGATTGTGAATCAGCAACGCACCCTGAGCCTTTGCCTTCTTCATTGACTCGATAGGATCTGGATGATAGATTGCATCATTATCAGTCGTAAACAAGACGTTAAAGTGGCCGGTTGTTTCAGGAGCTCTGGAAATCTCGGCACCAGGAATTATTGTCAGCCCATACTTTTCTGCCTCCTTCTGCGCGAGTCTCACAGACATATCAAGATCAGTCTGTATTCCCCTCTTATCTGCAGGCGTGCTGACAATACTCCAGTTTATAGCCTCTGCACCCTCCTTCACATATCCCTTCATAAATTCCATCATATCTCTCTCAAGGCTTCGATACTCGATATGCTCGGTAATTGCAAGCACATCAAGACCATCGTTCCATGCCTCAATCACACGAAACTCTGGAGAAACATGTCCATCAGAATAAAAGGTATGGATATGAAGATCCGCCTTGTAGATATTGTAGCCGTTGACTTGAGGAAGCACTATATTGACCCTTGACGGGAATATAGCACCATCATGCCTCAAGATATCAGGGTTTGATGCCACCTTGAAATGTGGCTGAGCATTTAACAAGAATGCAGAAAATGCCAAGATAGCAAGGGACACTAATCGTTTCATAATATGATTCCCCTGAAATTTAGTATTAGATGTGATCTACTTCAGGATGAAGTTCAACTCCGAACTTTGTTTTTACTGAAGCGATTATCCTGCGCTCAAGACCGATAATCTCTTCCGGATAAGCATCACCGGTATAGTTCACAATAACCAATGGCTGCTTGTCATAAACCGCAGCACCTCCGCTTCTCTTACCCTTCCAGCCACACTGCTCGATCATCCAGGCTGCCGGAACCTTGACCATTCCGTCCGGAAGGTCATAATGCGGCACCTTATAATCAGGTCCGAACTCTGCCTTTGCTGCAGCCTCTATCTTCTGATAATGCTCAAGGCTGATTACCGGGTTCATAAAGAAGCTTCCTGCACTACCCATCACTGATGGCTCTGGCAACTTCTCCTTCCTGATCTTGATAATCACCTTCCTGATCGCCGCCGGAGTAATGTTTTGATTAGCAGCCTCCATTACCGCATCACGCAAATGGCCGTATCCTAGCTGAGGGTTAGCCTCACGAGAAAGTGCGAACACAACATGAGTGACGATATAACGGCCCTTAATCTCCGGTTTCTTGAAAATAGAGTCGCGATAGCCGTAGCCACACTCCTCAAGTGAGAAGCTTACGAACTCCTCTTCTACGGTGTCATAGCAATAAACCTTGTGGATAATATCCTTTACCTCAACACCGTATGCTCCGATATTCTGAACAGCTGATGCTCCGACCTCACCAGGGATATATGAAAGGTTCTCAGCGCCCCAAAGGCCCTCTTTTGCAGCCCAGTCGCAGAAATCGTCGAAGACTACTCCTGAGCCGACTGAAACCAGGACAGGGGATGAAGATTCTTCGCTTCGCTCAGAATGACAAGAAGGCTCAGAATGACATGGGGTGTCAAGAATTTCGATGAAGTTAATATTTGAATGAAGGACTGTGCCTTTGAAGTCATCAGTAAAGAGCAAGTTACTTCCGCCACCGATATGAAGCACCGGGCGTGCAAGTTCCTCGAACTCAATATCAACCAAGTCTGCTACAGAGTCATATTCCATAAAACACCTGGCCTTCACCTTCATTCCGAAGGTGTTCATCTTGGTCAAATCCTTATAGTATTCCGTCTTGATCATAACTTCATCCTTATCAGTTAATATAGACTATCCAATCTCTGCGCCATTGCAAAGAGTCTCCTGTGGAGTGATGAATCTCATCTTGCCGTCATTCTGACGAGCCATGAGAATCATACCCTTAGACTCGATGCCACGAATCTTACGAGGAGCAAGGTTGGCCAAAATACAGATCTGCTTACCAACCATATCCTCTGGAGAATAATGCTCAGCGATACCTGAAACAATGACTCTCTTATCGATTCCGGTGTCGATAGTAAGCTTCAAAAGCTTATCAGTCTTTGGAACGCGCTCTGCTTCAAGAACTGTCGCAGTACGGATATCCATCTTACCAAAATCATCGAATGTGCACTCCTCCTTCTGTGGAGTCACAACTGCTGCCTCAGCCGCCTTTGCTGCAGCCTCACGCTCAGCGCGAATTGCCTCAAGACGTGCAATCTGTGCATCTACGACCTCATCCTCGATCTTTCCGAAGAGGAGAGTTGCAGGGTTGAGCTGGTGACCTGCTGGGAGAAGAACTGCATTTCCGAGGTCATCCCATGAAAGTGAAAGACCATCGTAAGCAACACCTGTATGAAGAGCTGCGCCCTCAGCTGCAGTATAACGGTTTACGTAGAGAGATCCCTCGACTTCGCTCGGGATGACAGTAAACTCCTCACCTGCACGGTGGTCAGCACCTGCTACGATACCGACATTAAGGATATTGCGGAGCTTCTCAGCTGAGAAAGGAAGGAATGGCTCGAATGCGATTGCAAGAGACGCACAGATCTGGAGAGAAACATTCAAGATAGAAGCTGTTCTGTCCATATCTGTCTTTGCCACCTTCCAAGGCTCTGTGTCAGTAAGGTACTTGTTACCAAGACGAGCGATGTTCATAGCCTCCTTAAGAGCCTCACGGAACTTGTATCCCTCAAGATACTTCTCCATGGCCTCACGAAGCGGTTTGATCTGAGCAAGTGTCTCTGCATCCACAGCCTCTGGCTTGAGGTCTGCAGGAACCTTACCCTCGAAATATTTGTGCGTAAGGACAACAGCACGGTTCACGAAGTTACCGAGGATGGCAACAAGCTCACTATTATTGCGTGCCTGGAAGTCCTTCCAAGAGAAGTCATTATCCTTTGTCTCAGGAGCATTAGCAGTAAGAACATAACGAAGGACGTCCTCCTGTCCAGGGAACTGCTCGAGGTACTCGTGGAGCCATACTGCCCATCCACGTGAAGTCGAGATCTTATCACCCTCGAGGTTAAGGAACTCATTTGCAGGAACGTTATCTGGAAGGATATAGCTTCCGTCTGCCTTGAGCATTGAAGGGAATACGATGCAGTGAAATACGATATTATCCTTTCCAATGAAGTGAACGAGCTTGGTATCCTCGCTCTTCCACCATTTCTCCCAACTCTGAGGGAGGAGTTCCTGTGTGTTAGAAATATATCCGATAGGAGCATCGAACCAAACATAGAGGACCTTGCCCTCTGAACCCTCAACAGGTACTGGAACACCCCAGTTAAGGTCACGGCTCACCGCACGTGGCTGAAGGCCACCATCAATCCAGCTCTTGCACTGGCCATATACGTTGCTTCTCCACTCCTTGTGTCCATCAAGAATCCACTCTGAAAGCCACTTCTCGTACTGATCAAGAGGAAGGTACCAATGCTTAGTCTCCTTCTTTACGAGTTCACCACCGCTAAGAGCTGACTTAGGGTTGATAAGTTCATCCGGGCTAAGAGTTGCACCACATTTCTCACACTGGTCACCATAGGCTCCGTCAGCGCCGCAACGTGGACATGTACCTGTAATATAGCGGTCAGCGAGGAATGTCTTTGTCTCCTCATCATAGTACTGCTCACTCACCTTCTCGATGAACTTGCCCTCATCATACAACTTACGGAAGTAGTCCGCAGCATTCTTATGATGAACCTTAGATGAAGTTCTAGAATATATATCGAAGTTGATACCAAGGCCTGTAAAAGAATCCTTGATGATCTTGTGATATCTGTCTACGATATCCTGTGGAGTGCATCCTTCCTTCTGTGCCTTGATTGTAATAGGCACACCATGCTCATCCGAGCCACACACATAAAGCACATCCTCACCTCTCATACGCAAATATCTCACATAGATATCTGCAGGTACATACACACCGGCAAGGTGACCGATGTGGACAGGACCGTTTGCGTATGGAAGCGCACAGGTTACAAGTGTTCTATTGAAATTCTTACTCATATTATCTTTTTATAAATTATTCAATTGTCACAGTAAGAGCAACTGGAAGGTGATCTGATGCTGTTGCAAGATCAGCTGTCTCCAATGTCTCAGGGATTGATGTAGCAACTACATTCACCTTGCGGCCGTTCTCTCTTACGAAGATATAGTCAATGCATCTGTCTGGAGCATGTGAAGGGAATGAGTTTGTTACTGGAGTCAAAAGAGTCCAAGTCTTCTGGAACTCGGCAATTGGCTCGCTATCAGGGAAGCAGTTAAAGTCTCCACCAATGAAAACTGGCTTTGTAGAGTCAGCGTAGAGGCTGTCAACATACTGATTGATAGCAGCCACCTGGCCAAGCTGAGACTCCAAAGTAAGGTCAAGATGAGTCGAGCAAAGAACGAAATCATTGTACTCTACAACAGCAACTGCTCTTGGCTCTCTACCATCAAGCTTAGGAAGAGCAATCTTGTCCACACGTACAACCTCAAGCTCTGGCTTAGCGGCAACACCAACACCATAAGCGCCACCCTTATAAGGCATAGCCGCAGCATAATGCTGATTCCAGCCACCCATTGCCTCTGCAAAAGCAGCCATCTGGTCTACCGATCCTGTTCTGGTAGTGCAGCTGTCCACCTCATTGAATGTTACAGCATCTGCACCCATTTCGAGCACTGCACGCTTTACAGCGTCAACACTACTGCTGTCATACTTAGCAAATACACCAACATTGTACTGTACCAATGTAATAGTCTTTGTTTCCTGAGATTTGCATGCGAAGACTCCCATAAGCAGGCACGCAGCCGCAATAATTCTTGTAAGTTTCATGATATAGTTTTTTATAAATTATTCGTTTCAATTTACACTCGACCAAGCTCCTTGTTAAGCATTGTACGGGTACGGGTCAGATCACTTATTTTGGTAAGAGTCTCCACCTGAGCCTCTAAATCATCATTTGATGTAAGCCCGGCCATCAGTTCGCTTATCATCTTATCCAGTTTCTTCACCTGGTAAATCATCAAAGACTTAGGGACGAACTGTACAAGTAGAGTCGCAGCAGAAGTCATTGATTTTTCATAGTTTGCAACAGTAAGCTGATGTTTTTCGATCAACAATTCCTTTGCAACTTCCGCGATCTCCAGATCCATGCTATTGAGCAAACGTGTCTGAATCTGCTGTTGAGTGAGTCCTTCATCATACAATCTGAAATACTCCTCATAGACCTTTCTGTATGACTGATTTTCAAAATCATGCTCATCATCTGCCAGAGTGCCATCAATAAACTCAGCAACATTTATGGTCTCACCAGCAACATAATACTTCGAGTCTCTGTCAAACATCAAATCCGAGCATCCATATTCAAGAATAAACTTCAGAAGTTCATGTTCGCATGGAGCAAAGTCCGGAGCATTTATGACAATAGAGCCTTCTACGACCGGCTCTGGTTCCAGCATCGGCACTTCATCCATCGGAGGCATTTCATCCGGATATTCCATGCCATAATCGACATACTCAGGAGGAGGCACCTGATCATCAGAGCTCATCACTACCTTCTTGCGTTCTATCTCGCGCTGTCGCTGCCTCTGCTCATCCTCCAGCATTTCAGTTCTCGTAGAGGATATTCTCTCCACCAACAAGCGTTCATCAATCTCGAACTTAGAAGCTGTTGAACGTACATACATCGCCCTGATCACAGCATCTGGAATCAAAGCAATTGTATCGGCGATATCGTTAATCAGGCCAGCTCTCTTCAATGGATCATCTCCCGCCTCACCCAACAACAAGTCTGACTTAAAGCCGATGAAATCCTGCTTGTTCTGATCAATATAGTCCTGAACCTGATCTAAAGTATGTTTACGTGCAAAATCATCTGGGTCCTGGCCATCAGGCAGGAGTACAATCTTCACATTCAACCCCTCCTTCAGAATCAGGCCAATACCTCTAAGGGCTGCCTTGATACCTGCGCCGTCACCGTCGTAGATGATTGTAACATTGTTAGTAAACTTGCGGATCATTCGTATCTGATCCACAGTAAGCGATGTTCCACTTGAAGCCACGACATTCTTCAGACCTAACTGGTGCATCTGAAGCACATCGAGGTAGCCCTCAACGAGGATACAATTATCTTTTTTCGAGATTTCGCTCTTAGCGAAGTAAATTCCGTATAAAGAACTGCTCTTTACATATATTTCTGTCTCCGGAGAGTTCTTATATTTTGCATACGGCTTGCCCGGAACAGGCTTAGCGAGGGTTCGTCCACCGAAAGCTATGACACGTCCGATGTGTGAGTGGATCGGGAACATCACCCTGTCATGGAAACGGTCGACAAGACGTCCGTCTTCATATTTCATACAGAGGCCTGCATCAATAAGGAACTCCTCCTTATATCCTGCAGCTCTGGCAGCCTGTGAAAAATCAGTACGTGAAACCGGAGCCCATCCGAGACCATACTTCTGGATAGTTTCATCGGTAAGGCCACGACTTCTGAAATACTGGTAGGCAATCACCTGACCATCCGGGGTCTGAAGACTGTCCTGATAAAACTTCCCCGCAAACTCAGATACCAGAAGAAGACTTTCGTGACGCTGACGGCTGGCAATCTCCTCTGCCGACTCCTCCTTCTCCACAATCTCAATATTATACTTCTTTGCCAGATATCTGAGAGCCTCGACGTAAGTCATATTTTCATGCTCCATCACGAAGCCGACAGCTGTGCCGGACTTTCCGCAACCGAAGCATTTGTAAATTCCCTTAGATGGAGACACAGAAAACGACGGAGTCTTTTCATTGTGAAAAGGGCAGCAAGCCTTATAATCAGCTCCTGCCTTCTTCAAGGTAACAAAATCCCTGACCACGTCAACAATCTGCGCGGCGTCAAGGATTCTATTTACTGTCTCCTGAGGAATCATTTTTACTGTTCGTCAACCTTCTGATATTCTACATCCTCAGCCTCAATCTCCACTTCAGACTCTTTCACTTCAGTCTTAGGAGCCTCCTTTATCTCATACTCATCAATTGCCTTGCGCATTTTCCAAGTAGAGAAAAGCTCAGATGCACCATATACGATCAACGCTGCACCAGCAACAATACCTATCGCTTCACCAATGAAAGATGGTCTTGCCACAAGAAAACATCCAGCGATAACAACAAGTACCGGCAAGACAAAGGACCCGTATCCAACCTGCGACACTCGGATGGCACTTACCAAAGCAGCAATCTGGAATAGCCCGAATGCGATAAGCGCAAAACCGATGATATAGATCATGATGTTTACAACAAAACCAGGGAAGAAGAACAGCAGTACTCCCAACAAAACATCTACGGCAGCATTTACAAGCATCAACTTATTCTCACCACCCTCCTTTGTCTTGAATCCAAGTAAAAATGTCACGACTCCAGTAGCGACCAGAAACGCTGCAATTATCTGTACAGCAAGTTCTAGAGCATTAGCTCTGCTTGCAACCATCACCACACCGACAGCAATTGCCAAAACTGAGCGGATAAGACCGCTGAATTTGTTTTTGTAACCAAAAGTTATCATTGTCATATTTTTTTAGCCTCACTTGTAAAGTGAAGTACACATAGAATGCAAAAATAAGATTTTTTTCGCTATTTTCGCGTTCATTATTATAATAAGTTGCACTACGCCATGAAGTCTGATATCGAAATTGCAAGAAGCGTCAAGATGCGCAGGATTACAGAAATTGCTGAAAGCATTGGTATTCCGCAGGAAGAAATCGCACAATACGGTCATTATATGGCCAAGGTTCCACTTTCGCTAATTGACGAAGAGAAGGTGGCCAAGAGTAAGCTCATTCTAGTGACAGCCATCACTGCAACAAAGGCCGGCATAGGTAAGACAACAGTATCAGTAGGACTTGCACTTGGTCTTAACAAGATCGGCAAAAAAGCAGTTGTAGCGCTTCGAGAGCCATCTTTGGGTCCATGTTTCGGTATGAAGGGAGGAGCTGCCGGAGGTGGTTACGCTCAGGTTGTACCGATGGAGAAGATCAATCTTCATTTCACAGGAGACTTCCATGCAGTCACATCTGCACACAATATGATATCAGCCCTTCTGGACAACTATATCTATCAGCACCAGGAGGAAGGATTCGCGCTGAAGGACATTTTGTGGAAACGCGTCCTCGACGTGAATGACCGCTCACTCAGAAGCATCGTCACAGGACTTGGTCCACGTACAAACGGCCTCACTCAGGAGTCAGGCTTCGATATCACACCTGCTTCAGAAATCATGGCAATCCTTTGCTTGTCAACAAGCTTGGAAGACATGAGAAGAAGAATTGACAACATCCTTCTCGGATACCGCTTCGACGGCACTCCATTCCAGGTAAAAGACCTTGGAGTCACAGGAGCAATTCTCACACTCATGCTTGACGCAGTGCAGCCAAACCTTGTACAGACAACAGAAGGCAGCCCGGCATTCATCCACGGAGGTCCGTTCGCAAACATCGCACACGGTTGTAACTCAATCCTTGCCACCAAGACAGCTATGAGCTTCGGAGACTATGTCATCACAGAAGCCGGCTTCGGTGCAGACCTCGGAGCTGAAAAATTCTTCAACATCAAGTGCCGCAAGAGCGGACTCAAGCCAGAACTTACAGTGCTCGTAGCCACTCTAAACGGTCTCAAGATGCATGGAGGCACTGCATTGGCTGATATCCAGAAACCTGATGCAGAGGGCGTACGCAAAGGATTTGCAAACCTCGACAAGCACATCAAGAACCTACAGAGCTTCGGTCAGACCGTAATCGTATGCTTCAACAAGTATGCGTCTGACACAGAAGAAGAGATCAACATGGTAAAGGAGCATTGCGCTTCAATGGGGGTTCCATTCGCTCTTAACAATGCATGGGCAGAGGGAGGAGCAGGAGCAGTTGACCTTGCAAACCTCGTGGTAGAGACAATTGATAACAACCCATCTGGTCCGCTTCAGTTTACATATAGCGACGAGCAGAATATCTGCAGCAAAATCGAGAGCGTCGCTAAGAACATCTATGGTGCAGGCAGCGTAACATTCTCAAGCAAGGCGCGTCAGAAGATTGCGATGGCTGAAAAGATCGGCCTTTCACACCTTCCGGTATGTATTGCCAAGACTCAGTACTCATTCTCACAAGACGCTAAGGCATACGGAGCACCTGAGGGATTTGAGTTTGACATCAAGGATATCGTGATCAACACAGGTTCTGAAATGATTGTTGCAATCGCAGGAGACATCATCAGAATGCCAGGACTTCCGAAAGTACCTCAGGCAATGAAGATTGACATTGTAAACGGTGAAATCGAAGGACTAAGCTAATGCTCAGAAATCTTTTTGATAATCATAATCACTGCGAATTCTCTTTCGACGGCAAAAGAACGACAGTCGAAGCATCATCTAAAGCAGCAGTAGAAAAAGGTCTCGGTGGTCTGTGCTTCGCAGACCACTGCGACATTTTTGTTCCAGAGCAGACTCTGACATTGTCCCCAAGAAGTAACGACCTTGTGGATGTCGATGCGCAGCAGAATGAAATAGACAGAGTTCAGGGCCTTTACCCAGAAATCAAGATTCTCAAAGGAATCGAAATCGGAATGCACCCACGCTGCAGAGAGCAGGTGGCGCAGGTAATGTCCAAGCATAATTTCGATCAGGTCATCGGATCCATTCACTACATCGAGGATACAGATCCGTTCTTCGGGAGCTTCTTTGAAGGCAAAAGCTGGCAGGAAGCGTACAGGTGCTATCTGGAGACTCTCTACAACGAGATGTCAGCATGGGGAGACTTCGATATCATGGGACACTACGACTACATTGTCCGCTATTGTAATTACGAGCAGGTCGATATTCTATACAAGCACTTCAGCGATGTGTTCGATGAGATTTTCCGCTACCTCATCCATAATGGTAAGGCACTGGAAATCAACACAAAGAGTTACCAGAACTACAAAGGCCGTCAGGCATCATTGGACACCAATGTCCTCCTTCGATACAAAGAAATGGGAGGAGAAATCATCAGCTTCGGATCAGACTCACATGATGATTTTGTTGTAGGTACCGACTTTGCGAAATATGCTGATCTGGCCAAGTCTCTCGGCTTCCGCTGGAGCGCTCATTACGAAAAACGACAGCTTGTTCAGCTGCCGTTGTAAGTCTTTATAACTCAAGCCATTTTATATCTTTGTCACGCTTCCAGTAAGACAACTGACGCTTGGCATAATGGCGTGTATTACGTTGAATCAGTTCGATTGCTCTGTCCAATGAAGTGACAGGTCCGTCTCCTGGTGATGTCGGTCCCCATCCCTCAGTCGAGACCAGACCGTTCTGATAGTCAAACCAATCGAAGATTTCCTTATAGCCAACTGTCTGAAGAGCAGCAAGTTCACGATACTGTTCAACCGAGCGCACCTCATCGACCAGCCCCTCATCAATCATCTGCAAGACACGACGGTTGATTCTATCATAGAGCACTTCACGTGGACGCGTAAGACCAATCTTCTCAATCTCAAAATCGCGTGCCTTCTTCTCTGCTGTCTTAAATGAAGAGAATGGCTTTCCTGTCATCAGACACACCTCCAGAGCACGCACGACACGCTGTCCATTGGCAATGTCGATTGTCTCATAACTTTCAGGATCCAATGCCTTGAGCTCCAATCTCAGCTCTTCAACCCCTTCTTCCTTGAGCCTGCGCATAAGCTCATCACGCAACTTCAAATCTGCAGAAGGGAAATCATCCAATCCGTTTACGAGGGCATCAACATAGAATCCGGAACCGCCTGCCATAACCAGAGTCTCATGTCCCTGATCAAAAAGCTTATTGATTAAATCCAGAGCCTCAACCTCATACTTTCCAGCCGTATAGAGCTCTGTAACTGTATGGGAATGAATAAAATAATGCTGAACAGCTGCAAGATGCTCAGCAGAAGGCACAGCTGTGCCAATACTCATTTCCTTATATATCTGACGCGAGTCGCAAGAAATAATCGGAGAATCATATTTAAGCGCCATCTCAATGCTGTAGTCAGTCTTGCCTACAGCTGTGGGGCCTAGTATGATAATCAGTTTACGGTTCATTGGAGAGATCCTTCACTTCGTTCAGGATGACATTACTCCTCGTCGTAGAGTTCCTCTGTTTCGTCATCCTCGATGCCCTCATCATCATCCTCATCGTCAATGAAGTCATCGTCGTCATCATCCTCCGGATCCTTCTTCTTATCATCTGGAAGGTCCTCAAATGCTACATATCCATTCTCAAACTCGATAGGGTTCGGACCCTTAGTCTCGACAAGCAATGGATAAATCGCCTTAAAACGAGGTTCACCCTCTCCCTCGAAAGTCACAATAACGCTCTTTACGTTAGTTGTGTCGTAGAAATAGATGAATTTATCCTCCTCGCGCTTATGACAAGCACCACAAGTGACATCATCGATAGTACCGAATCCAAGATCCGTAATACTATATCTTGCAGCTACATTTCCGACTGGGTCGAATGATTTGAAAAGTACGATCTGATCCTGAGGGAAATCCATGTCTGCTCTCATCTGCTTGTGAAAGCTATAAAGCGTGGTGGTATCCTTCACCTCATACACTCTTGCAAATCCCTTCAGTCCAGGGAGTGAAACTCTATATTTAAGTATCATAGACAGTTAGAATTGTTCTTTCATAAAAACGCCTCCGAGGTACTCGGAAGCGATGTCAAAGGTAATAATTTTTCTTTCAGATTATTTCATTTTTCTTTCAAAAAACATTAAATTTGGCTTTTGTATGGACGATTTTCAGATTAAAGATTCATACAAGAGCATAGCCGCTAAGGCTAAGGGGCTCTTCAAGGACAATGGAAGCCGATTCATTGCCCATGCTTATCCCGTTGAAACAGAAGAAGAAGTAAAAGAGATCGTCGCCGCACTCAAAAAAGAGTACTACGACGCGAGACATCATGTCTATGCATACAGGCTCGGATATCTTGGAGACAAGTTCCGCGCAAATGACGACGGAGAACCTTCCGGATCATCAGGAAGACCCGTTCTCGGACAGATTGATTCATTGGGATTAAGCGATGTTCTAGTAGTTGTAGTAAGATATTTTGGTGGTATCAAGTTGGGAATTCCCGGTCTGATACGAGCATATAAGACCTCCACAGCAGATGTACTTGCAAATGCTGAAATCATCGAAAAGATAGCATCCAAGCTATACAGAGTACACTTTGGTTACATGAGTATGAACTCGGTGATGAAGGTCATGAAAGACATGAACCTCGAACAGCGAAACCAGCAGTTCGACATGGAATGCAGCATAGACACCAGTGTCAGATTATCGTTGGTGGACACATTCCTGGAAAGGATGGGAGACGTCGAAGGCTGCAGAGTGGATGAAATATAACCAATAACAACAATATGAGCAGAAAAAGTCTAATATCCATCAGGGATTTCTCAAAAGAGGAAATCCTGCACGTACTTGAAACTGCAAAGGAATTCGAGCAGAACAGGGAGCAGAACTTCCTTGAAGGCAAGGTAATCGCCAGCCTATTCTTCGAGCCATCGACAAGAACCAGACTAAGCTTTGAAACAGCTATCAACAGACTCGGAGCAAAGGTTATCGGATTCTCCGATGCATCTAACACCAGCCAGAGCAAGGGTGAAACCTTGAAGGACACAATCAAGATGGTGAACAATTATGTCGATATGATTGTGATGCGTCATCCGTTGGAAGGTAGTTCACGTTACGCTTCCGAAGTTGCGGATGTTCCGGTTGTAAATGCAGGAGACGGTGCCAACCAGCACCCTTCGCAGACACTGCTTGACCTATATTCTATCATCCAGACTCAGGGTACACTTGAAGGACTTACAATCAACATGGTAGGTGACCTTAAATATGGTCGCACAACTCACTCACTCCTTCAGGCGATGTCTCATTTCAACCCTCGTTTCATCTTCACAGCACCAGAGGAGCTGAAGATGCCTAAGGAATACAAGGAATTCCTTGATGCTAAGGGCATTGAGTATATTGAGACTACTTCTTTGGACGAGTACCTCAACGATTGCGACATCCTATATATGACTCGTGTACAGCAGGAGAGATTCACTGACCCTATGGAGTACGAAAGAGTTAAGGATGTATATCGTCTTGAGGCTTCTATGCTTGGAAACGTGAAAGATAATATGAAGATTCTTCATCCGCTCCCACGCGTAACTGAGATCGATCAGGATGTGGATGACACTAAGTATGCATATTATTTCAAGCAGGCCGAAAACGGACTCTACGTCAGAATGGCTATCATTTCATATTTACTTGGATATAGATAATTATGGGAAACAAGGAATTAGTAGTAAGCGCATTGGAGAATGGTACCGTACTAGACCATATTCCAGCGGAAAACGTATATAAGGCCCTCAACATCCTTAACCTTAAGGGTATTGAAAATCAGATTACCATCGGTATCAACCTTGCGAGCAAAGCCCATGGTAAGAAAGGCATCATCAAGATTGAGAATAAGTTCTTCGAAAACGACGAGCTTAACAAGCTTGCTCTTCTTGCTCCTGACGCTACCGTAAATGTGATCCGCAACTTCAAGGTTGTCGAGAAAAAGAAAATCGACATGCCGGAGGAAATCATTGGCGTTGCAAGATGTATGAACCCTAAATGCGTAACTAACCACCAACCAATTAAAACCAGATTCACAGTTAAGGCTAAAGGTAAGGAAGTCTCTCTACTCTGCCACTTCTGTGAAAAGATATCAGACACTAAAGGTATTTTCTAATAACTTCATTCATCATGAAAAAAGTACACAATTTCACTGCGGGCCCTTGTATTCTCCCGCAACAGGCGATTGATAGCGCAATTGAAGCTCTAAAAGATTTCAAAGGCACTGGCGTTCCTGTAATATCTATCTCACATAGAACAAAGGAATGGGAAGCTGTCATGAACGAATGCCGAGCTCTTTGGAAAGAACTCCTTAACATTCCTGAGGACTACGAGGTTGTGTTCCTTGGTGGTGGAGCGAGCATGGGATTCCTCTATGTTGCAATGAACTTCCTGGAGAACAAGGCAGGTTATCTCGAGACAGGCGTTTGGGCAAAGAAAGCGCTTAAGGAAGCTAAGGGACTTGGAAACGCGTATGCAGTAGCATCTTCTGCAGAGACTGTATACAATTATATTCCAAAGGGTTACGAAATACCAGCAGACCTTGACTACTTCCATGTAACTACAAATAACACTATCTACGGAACCGAGTTACATGAGGATCTTGACTGTCCTGTTCCACTTATCGCAGATATGTCATCAGACATCATGAGCCGCCCTGTTGATGTAAGCAAGTACGCTATGATCTATGGTGGTGCACAGAAAAATGTGGGTCCTGCAGGTGTAGCATTCTTCATCATCAAGAAGGACCTCCTCGGAAAGGTAAGCAGATATATCCCTACAATGCTTGATCTCCGTACTCACATCAACGGAGAATCAATGTTCAACACTCCTCCAGTATTTGCAATCTACGTAATGAACGAGACCTTGAAGTGGCTCAAGGAGCAGGGTGGAGTTGAAGCTATTTATGAGATTAACAAGAAGAAAGCAGAGCTCCTTTACGCAGAAATTGACCGCAACCCATTATTCAAGGGTACAGCTGCTGTAGAGGACCGTTCAATCATGAACGTATGCTTCGTTATGGCAGAAGGCTATGAGGCTCTTCAGGACGAGTTCATGGCATACGCAAAGGCTCAGGGCATGACTGGAATCAAGGGACATAGATCAGTCGGAGGATTCCGCGCATCTATCTACAACGCCTGCCCTATGGAGAGCGTACAGGCACTTGTTGACTGCATGAAAGAGTTCGAACAACAGCATAAATAATCATGAAAGTTCTACTAGCTACCGAAAAGCCGTTCGCAGCAGAAGCTGTGAGCGGCATTCGTGATATACTCGAAGAGGCAGGTCACGAACTTGTTCTACTAGAAAAATACAAGACAAAAGAGGAACTCCTCGCTGCTGTAGCAGATGTTGACGCTATGATCATTCGCTCAGACAAGGTCACAGCAGAAGTTGTAGAGGCAGCGAAACAACTGAAACTGGTTGTTCGCGCTGGCGCCGGCTATGACAATGTGGACCTCAAAGCTTGCACAGAGCGCAAGATTGTGGTAATGAACACTCCTGGACAGAACTCCAATGCCGTAGCAGAACTTGCGATAGGTATGATGATCTATATGTCAAGAAACTGCTTCAACCCAGGCACAGGCAGCGAGTTGAGCGGCAAGAAACTTGGCATCATCGGATTCGGTAATATCGGACAGCTCATAGCCAAGAAGGCAGTCGCCCTGGGAATGGACGTCATCATCAAGACTGATGAAATCAAGGAAAAGCATCAGAGATGGAATATGACTTTCTCATTTGATAAACTCTACAGTTCATGTGACTTCATTTCTATCAATATCCCGGCTACCCCAATGACAAAGGGTTCTGTTAAGTATGAATACCTTGTTCAGATGCCTAAAGGCGGATGCTTGATCAACACAGCACGCAAAGAGCTGATCTGCGAGGAAGGACTGATGCAGGCTCTTACAGAGAGACCAGACCTTAAATACGCTACAGATATCGCTCCTGAGTGCATCAATGAACTCAAAGAGAAATTCGGCAACAGAGTATTTGCGACACCTAAGAAAATGGGTGCTGAGACATCTGAAGCAAACATCAATGCAGGTCTTGCAGCTGCTCATCAGATCGTCAAATACTTCGAGATTGGCTGTGTCAAATTCCAGGTAAACAAATAATAGAATTATGGTAAGAATCAGACCATTTGCAGCGGTACGTCCGCCGAAACAATATATCGAAGAAGTTGCAGCACGTCCTTACGACGTCTTGAACTCTGTTGAAGCAAAGGCTGAGGCTGGAGAGAAGTCACTTCTTCATATCACAAAACCAGAAATCGATTTCGATCCTATCATTGACGAGCATAGTCAGCCTGCTTATGACAAGGCTGTTGAGAACTTCAAGACATGGCAGGAGAAGGGATGGCTTGTTCAGGATGATAAGCCATACTACTATGTATATGCTCAGACAATGGACGGCCGTACACAATATGGCCTTGTGATGTGCGCTCACACTGATGATTACGCATCAGGCGCAATCAAGAAGCATGAGCTGACCCGCAAGGACAAGGAAGATGACCGTATGATTCACGTACGAATCCAGAATGCCAACATTGAGCCTGTGTTCTTTGCATATCCTGATAATGAGGAAATCAACGGCATCGTAGCACGTTACATCGCTGGTGAGCCTGAATATGATTTCGTTGCAGAAGACGGATTCGGACATCATTTCTGGGTAATTGACGAGCAGGCAGATATCGACCGTATCACAGAGATTTTTGCAGATATTCCTGCTTTCTATGTAGCTGATGGTCATCATCGTACAGCTGCTGCAGCACGTGTGGGAGCAGAGCTTCGCGGACAGAATCCAAACCATACAGGTGACGAGGAATACAACTTCTTTATGACAGTTGCCTTCCCTGATAGCCAGCTCAAGATCATTGACTACAACCGCGTAGTTCAGGATCTCAATGGTCTTACTGAGGAGCAGCTTCTGGAAGCCCTCGCTGAGGATTTTGAGGTGAAAGAAGAAGGTACAGAAATCTACAAGCCTTCTAAGCTCCATGAGTTCTCAATGTATCTTGGAGGTAAATGGTACTCGCTTGTAGCTAAGGAAGGACGATACGACGACAACGATCCGATTGGAGTTCTTGACGTGACAATCCTCTCGAACCTTGTTCTTGACAAGATTCTTGACATCAAGGATCTACGAACATCGAAGAGAATCGACTTCGTTGGAGGTATCCGCGGACTTGGAGAACTCTCACGCAGAGTTGACAGCGGTGAGATGAAGGTAGCCTTTGCACTCTACCCTGTTTCAATGAAGCAGTTGGTGGATATAGCAGATTCAGGCAACATCATGCCTCCAAAGACCACATGGTTCGAGCCGAAGCTCCGCAGCGGCCTCGCAATCCACAAATTAGCTTAGCACATTTTACTGCATAGTACCGCCAATAAGGTCCAGAATTTCTGCTGTGATTTCTTGTTGGCGGCCTTTATTATATGCTAATGTAAGCTCGCCGATGAGATCCTTCGCATTGTCTGAAGCCACCTGCATTGCAAGGGTACGTGCTGCGTGCTCTGCTGCATTTGCATCAAGAAGGACAGTATAAAGCTTCAATAGAAGCACCTGTGGAAGCAAATGTCTTACAAGAGTGAGAGGATCAGGCTCCAGCAAATAATCTACCGGTTCGTCTACATCATCCTCATAATCATGTATCGGAAGAGGGAGATAGTTCTCGCGTACGACAGGCTGAGATGCAGCTGATGCAAAATGACTATATACCAGCACTACCTGAGACACCTCTCCAGAAGTAAAACTGTCAACCAGATTAGTAGCAAGGTCATAAGCAGCATCATAAGATGGCTTATCCGCAACCTGTGAACGATCCTCCTTAATAGTATATCCAGACTTCCTGACAGCCTCACCAACCTTCCTTCCAATCACATAGACATCTATGTCTTCCTTTGCATAACCTTGATCTTCAAGGATTTGAATTGTCTCCTGATACTTCTTTATGACATTGGCATTAAAAGAACCACAGAGAGAGCTATTAGAGGATATTGCAAGAATTGCAATGCGTGGATAAACATCCTTTGTCGGTATCTGATCCAGGCCTACGTCCTGAAGAACCACTGCAGAGTGACCATCAGGATTGCCGAATCCCAGTTTGTCGTGCATTGCCTTATGAAGTTCATCATCCTGAAGAAGACCAGAGAGGATACGATGCAACTGCTGCTCATAAGGCAGTTTGCCGCCAATAGCGACTTGAGCCTTATGCAGCTTTGCAGAGGCCACCATCTTCATCGCTGAAGTTATTTTCAGCGTATTTTTGACGGAGGCTATCCTGCTCTTTATTTCATTTAATGACGACATACCTTTATATTATATGCTATGGGCTGTGAGGGTTATAAAACCGTGGCCGCCCGTGGCCTCGTGAACGGGAGGGGCCCACGACTTATCGTGGGAGGGATTTAGTTTTATAACCCTCACCGCCCATACTATTATCAAATAAGACCGTTAACTATTGAAAGTGCTTCGCGTTCTATTATATCAAAAATCTGCTGGTCAGTACGGCCTTGAGAAAGCGGATCAAGGACATCTTCCGAGTGGAACGCCCTCATCTTCTGGAAGAACGTAGTCTGGAAATCATCCACCTGATCCAAAGTCAAATCTTTCAGCAAGCCCTTTGTACCACAATAAAGTATAGCCACCTGCTCCCCTACCGGCATCGGTGAATACTGAGGCTGAATCAGAAGTCGCGTATTCTTTCGTCCCTTATCCAGCGTCATCATAGTAATAGGATCCATATCACTGCTGAACTTTGAGAAGGCCTCCAACTCACGATACTGAGCCTGATCAATCTTAAGCGTACCAGCTACCTTCTTCATACTCTTAAGCTGGGCGCTTCCTCCAACACGCGAAACCGAAATACCCACATTCACAGCTGGACGGAATCCCTGGTTAAATAGGTCACTTTCAAGGAAAATCTGACCATCAGTAATAGAAATCACATTAGTCGGAATATATGCTGAAACGTCTCCTGCCTGAGTCTCGATAATAGGAAGCGCAGTCAAGGAACCACCAGCCTTAACCTTTCCCTGCAATGAAACAGGGAGATCATTCATCTTCTGGGCAACCTCCTGCTGACCAATGATTTTAGCAGCTCTCTCAAGGAGTCTTGAGTGGAGATAGAAAATATCACCTGGGTATGCCTCACGACCGGACGGACGACGAAGAATCAACGACACCTCACGATAAGCCACAGCCTGCTTTGACAGGTCATCATATACAACTAAAGCATGACGTCCTGTGTCACGGAAATACTCTCCAATTGCAGCTCCTGCAAACGGAGCATAGTAACGAAGAGCTGCCTGATCTGCAGCGGTTGCTGCCACAACTATAGTGTAGTCCAGCGCTCCTTTTTCCTTTAGAGTCTGGACGAGACTTGCGATTGTAGAACCTTTCTGGCCTACTGCCACATAAATACAATAAACAGGCTCTCCAGCCTCATACGCCGCACGTTGATTGAGGATCGTATCGACAGCAATTGCAGTTTTACCAGTCTGACGGTCACCGATGATGAGCTCACGCTGACCTCGACCGATAGGGATCATCGAGTCGATAGCCTTTAGACCTGTCTGCAATGGTTCAGTCACAGGCTGACGGAAAATAACACCAGGAGCCTTTCTCTCCAAAGGCATTTCAAAGAGTTCACCCTCGATTCTGCCCTTGCCATCAAGAGGCTCTCCAAGAGGATTTACGACACGTCCCAGCATTCCTTCACCGACATTCAGCGAAGCAATTCTACGAGTACGCTTAACTGTCATACCCTCTTTGATCTTGTCAGTCGGACCCAAAAGCACAGCTCCCACATTATCCTCCTCAAGATTCATCACAACAGCCTTGATACCATTGTCAAACTCAAGAAGTTCTCCCGCCTCTGCATTCAACAGGCCATATATACGGACTACTCCATCACTCACCTGCAAGACCTTACCGATCTCCTCGTATTGGAGTTCGGCATCAATATCTTTCAGCTGGCTAAGAAGCACATCTGATATTTCTGACGGTTTTATTGTATTCATTTATACTATTCTATTATTGTTTTGCACTAACTGGCGACGGATTTTAGCAAGTTGTCCCTCTACGCTTGCATCAAGGCGGCTTCCATCAAGTTCAAAGACAAAGCCTCCTAGGATATCCGGATTGTGTTCTTCCTCAAGGATTACTGTTGCTCCAGAACTTTCACTCAGAATTGACTGAAGACGCTCCTTTAGTCCAGACACTTCAGATGCTGTAACCAATCTTCCAACCTTGATTGAATTTGCCTGGCGATACTGCTCTATAAATGAATGCAGCATTCGCAAGAAAAATCCAATTCGCTTCTGGTCATGAACGAGAGTAACAAACTTGCACAATTCTTCCTGCATAGGTTCTCCTAAAGCAGAATTCAGCAACTGCACCTTGCGGTCCAAGGCAAGTTCAGAATTCTTCTGCACAGCTTCTGCAAGTGCAGTAATCTCCTGCATCCTGAGTACAAGAACGCAAGCCTGGGAGTAAACTGCCTCCCCGGCACCAGTCTCCTGAACAAATTTCAGAAGGGCCTTAGCGTATCTATATGCAATAGGACCGCTATTCATCTTAGAGTTCTGTCACCTCGTTCAAGAGTTTATCAACCAGAGCTTTCTGAGCGTCATCAGTAGACAGTTCCTTGCGGATAACCTTCTCAGCGATAGCAATAGAGAGTTTCGCCACCTCCTGTCTGACTTCCCTCACAGCAGCCTCCTTCTCCTCCTGGATACGCACACGGGCATCATCCATAATCTTCTGCGCTTCTTCTCTCGCCTTATCCTGAGCCTGAGCAATCATCTTATCACGCTCAGCGGCAGCTTCCTGCAGAAGCTTAGCCTGACTGGCACGAGTCTCGGAAATTATCCTTTCCTGCTCCTCGGTAAGATGTGCGATTGCATCTTCTGCAATACGCGCAGCCTCAAGCGAATCTGCGATACGCTTGTTTCGTTTCTCCACCATGCCAGTAATTATCGGAAAACCGAATTTGGCAAGGACGAAGAATACGATTGCAAAGATTATGGTCATCCAAAATAGAAGACCACTGTCTGGTAGCATTAAGTTCATAGCCGCAAGCTATTACATCACGATTGCCATAAGGCAAGCAATGATTGCGAAAAGGCAGGCACCCTCCACAAGAGCACCGATGATAAGCATTGCAGTACGGATGTTTCCGGCTGCCTCTGGCTGACGAGCAATTGACTCCATAGCAGACTGACCGATCTTACCGATACCCCATGCTGCTGCAATAGCTGCTACAGCCGCTCCAATTGCACCTGCGACCTTTCCCCAGATAGCTGCACCTGCAACCTGAAGTAGAATTGTTGATAGTAACATAATGTTCTTATTTAGTGGTTATACATTTTAATGTTCTTGTCGTGAGAGGCCGATAAATACTGATGAAAGCATCGTAAAGACATACGCCTGTATGAATGCCACCAACAGCTCCAAGCAATCCATAAACACCCCAAAAAGCAAGGTAATGAAGGTCATGGAACCATTTATCACCGGTCCCAACTTAGCTGTCACGAATATCACCGCAACAAGTCCCAATATCATCGCATGTCCGGCCATAATGTTGGCAAACAACCTCACCATCAGCGAGAATGGTTTTGATATCAATCCGAACAGCTCTATCGTCTGCATGATCGGAAGAGGGAACTTCAGGAACAACGGCACATCCGGCCAGAGAACCTCCTTCCAATAATGCTTATTTCCAAATACATTCACAGCGAAGAAGGTACATAGCGCAAGTACCATCGTCACTGCAATATTTCCTGTCACATTCGCACCTCCCGGGAAAAATGGTACAATTCCCAACAGGTTACTCAAAAAGATAAAGAAGAACACAGTCAGGAGGTAAGGAGCATATTTTCTATAATCCTTCTCTCCGATTGACGCCTTGATAAGATCATCATTGACCATCATTATCATCATCTCCATCAAGCCCGCAATACCTTTCGGCGAGCCTTCCTGGACAGCATCATGTTTCTTATACCACCTTGCCGATCCAAGCACCAGCGCAATCAGCAACAAGGCTGTAATCATCAGAGATGCAACGTTCTTTGTTATCGAGATATCAAATGGCCTTACCAATTCGCCAGACGCATCTTTCTCGACTATCTTATCCTCATACCTGCCTTCCTCGGCAAGGAAAAATCCCTGATACTGGTGTCCATGCTCTATTTTTGTGGACATAAACACGTGCCATCCGCTCTGTCTGCTATAAACGATACAAGGCAATGGAATGGTCACATGCTTGCCGCTCCAATCTGTTATATGCCAGCCATACGAATCCCCGATGTGTCCGAAGAGCATGTGGGCGACATCTACTTCCTGGTCATCAGTCCCTTCGGTTGCACTTAGGGTGACAGAAGATGCTGTCAAAAGCATAACAACAAATATGACCTTCAACCACCTCATAGCTCCACGCACACAATTATCTTATTAAACGCAATCTCCACAAATCCAGACTGAATATCCACATTCTCCTCTACTCCATCACTGACAAAAGTAATACGTCCCTGTTCAAGCGAAGAAATCAAAGGAGCATGATCTTTCAGGACCATAAAGCGTCCCTTGGTTCCAGGCAATGACACCTTACACACCATCTTTTCTAGGATCGTGCGCTCCGGGGAGTGGATTGTCAGGAATATGGTATCGGGATTCTTCACTTTGTTCAGAATGACATGTATGATTTAGAGTGGCTGGGGGATTATTCTGCAATGGCAGCGAGCATTGCCTCGCCCTTAGTAATGGCCTCTTCAATGGCTCCCACATTAAGGAATGCCTGCTCTGGAATATCATCTACCTCTCCGTCGAGAATCATCTTGAATCCGCGCACAGTATCCTCAATCGATACCATCACACCTGGAATACCAGTGAACTGCTCAGCTACTGAAAAAGGCTGGGAAAGATATCTCTGAACCTTTCTAGCACGATTGACTGTCAGCTTATCCTTATCAGAGAGCTCATCCATTCCGAGGATTGAGATAATATCCTGTAGTTCCTTATTCTTCTGGAGAATCTGAATCACTCTCTGAGCTGTCTCATAATGATCTTTTCCTACGATATTCGGATCCAAGATTCGTGAACTTGACTCAAGTGGGTCTACTGCCGGATAAATACCTAGCTCAGCAATCTTACGGCTCAATACGGTCGTCGCATCCAGATGGCTGAAAGTCGTAGCCGGTGCCGGGTCTGTAAGGTCATCTGCTGGCACGTAAACAGCCTGAACAGATGTGATGGAGCCATTCTTAGTCGAAGTGATTCGCTCCTGCATCTGACCCATTTCTGTGGCCAATGTCGGCTGATATCCAACTGCAGAAGGCATACGTCCAAGAAGGGCTGAAACCTCCGATCCTGCCTGCGTAAAGCGGAAAATATTATCAATAAAGAAGAGGATATCCTTTGGACCTGCAGACTCAGTGTTATCACGGAAGGATTCTGCTAAAGTAAGACCCGAAAGTGCCACAGCAGAACGCGCTCCTGGAGGCTCATTCATCTGTCCGAACACCATTGCAACCTGTGACTTCTCCAATTGCTTCTCATCCACCTTTGAAAGGTCCCAATGGCCTTCCTCCATGCCCTTGAGAAACTCATCACCATAATCGATTACTCCAGACTCAATCATCTCACGCAAAAGATCATTTCCCTCACGAGTACGTTCGCCAACTCCTGCAAAAACTGAAAATCCGTTATGTTTCTTTGCAATATTGTTGATCAACTCCTTGATAAGGACAGTCTTTCCTACACCGGCTCCACCAAAGAGTCCGATCTTTCCTCCCTTGAGATATGGCTCAAGAAGGTCAATCACCTTAATTCCAGTAAAGAGCACCTCCTGAGAAGTTGCAAGGTCCTCAAACTTTGGCGGTTCTCTTCTGATAGGGAAAGCTCCCTGTCTGTCAAGTTCAGACATTCCATCTATGGAATCTCCCACAACATTCATCACACGTCCACGAATCTGAGCTCCGACAGGCATTGTAATCGGTCCTCCAGAACACTGCACCTCAAGACCACGGCTAAGACCATCTGTGCTATCCATGGCAATTGCACGCACGGTATCCTCGCCAATATGCTGCTGCACTTCAACGATGAGAGTCTTGCCATCAGGGCGCATAATTGTTAATGCTTCGTATATCGCTGGAAGTTGGCCTTCAGAATCACTGGCCAAATCAAAATGAACATCGACGACGGGGCCGATAATCTGAGATATATGTCCTATCAGTCCTGACATAAGAAAAAAATTAAGGCTGCACATATGTATGCACAACCTCAAAGATAACAAATTTTTCAGATGTTAACCATTCCTAGCCTTCTGAATCTTCCTATCAATCAAAAAATCTATTGAGAATTTACCAGGTCCGGTAATGTAGAGAATTATGAACATAATAAGGTAAATAAGTGACAATTCTCCTGCTGGAAACATGCCATCATGTACATCAAAGAAGGCAACTGCCATTGCTATCATCATCGGTATGACCGTGACTCGAACCATAAGTCCTGCAATAAGGAAAAGTGAACAGCAAAACTCAACAAAGATTATCAGCATCAGGCTCATATAGCTGCCAAATCCGAGAATATTCGGAAAAGTCAAAGACAGTTGCTCAAAGTTCTCCATCTTATCAAGAGCATGTGTGAAGAACATCACACCAAAGAAGACTCTAAGACCCAAAATCAGCAAGGACACTCCCTTCCCCCTGAAAGTCTGCGGAAACATGAAATTGTAAAACATAGCACTCAAATCTAAAGTTCTGAATCCGCCTAACCAAGATTTGTTCCAATCTAAGTGCACCTCCTAGTAATAATAAACCATCCTCTTTGGGGTCACTCCAATTACATCGGGTCTAATACTAGACAGTGGCAGCAAGACAGGTAGCGCACAACACATTGTCCACGAAATGGGCAGTTTTGTGGACAACCATTAGTAAATGAAGTGCGCCCCTTTTATTGGACAGTTTAACAATTAGATTTATATTGATGAGCTCGGTATTGTACCGGGCTCATTCCATTTAGTTTTTCCTTGATTCTTCTCTGGTTGTAGTATTCGAGATATTCTTCGAGTTCATT
>JAFYVM010000002.1 GCA_017549145.1 Bacteroidales bacterium | reverse complement strand
TACTCCTTGGGGGCCGTCTGCCATCCTGACAGCAGGAAGGCCAAGGCGGTCAATAGCGCGGATGTACCAATCTTCAAAACCTCCGACATATTCAGCCTTTTCCTGAAGAGTCATCTGAGACACGATATCAGCTGCTCTCTGTTCATTTTCTTTTGAAAATCTCGGCTGCGAAACTCCGGTTAAGCAAATAAAGACCGCAGCCAACATGGTAATTAATTTTCTTCTCATAAAATATTCCTATAATTTATCTTACTTTTTCAGTGATATGTCCGTACACTTCAACAAATCAATTCTCTTATAAGTCGGTACAAGAATTTTCATCACCGCCCATGCAAACAGATATGCAACAGCACATATGCAGAATACAGTCATATAGCCCGCCTCTTTGCCCTCAAATCCGAGAAATGAATATGCTGCACCTGCATTTTCAGAATATGTAAAGAGCATACCGGCACCCTTATTTATAAGAAACGAACTAGTTCCGGCTGCGAGACCACCGATACCTGTAATTGTCGCTACAGTTGACTTCGGGAACATGTCGCCTATGGTCGAGTACATGTTTGCACTCCATGCCTGATGTCCAGCTCCTGCAAGACCGATAAGGATTGCCGGCCACCAAGGAGATATAGTTCCGAGAGGCTGTGCAAAAAGGGCTGCAAGCGGGAAGAAGGCAAAGATCAGCATGGCAAGCATACGGCCCTGATATGGATTCATGCCTTTTTTCTCGACAAAGAGTTTAGGCAGATAGCCTCCTCCGATTGATATTACAGTTACGATTGCGTACAATGTAAAGATAAGTGCCATACCCATTCCTGATGAAGACTTGTATCCGAACTGGTCAGAGAAATATGCCGGAGCCCAGAAAAGGTAGAACCACCACACGCCGTCAGTGAAGAATCGTCCTGCAATATATGACCATGTCTGACGATAGGTGAAGCACTTCAAAAGAGGGATCGACACTTCCGGGTTCTTCTTCTCCTCCTGTACAGGTTCCTCATCATCTTGACGGATATATGCAAGTTCAGCTGCGTTCACTCTCTTTGACTTGTCTGGCTTCTCATACATTAATGTCCAGAATCCCATCCACACGAATCCGAGGGCTCCGATGATCACAAATGCCATCTCCCAACCACCTCCGATTCCTCTGTCCTTGAAAAACTGAGCGAGCACAGGGATTGTTGCCGGAGCGGCGAGAGCACCCACAGATGCACCAGCATTGAAGATTGAGGTCGCAAATGCACGGTCCTTCTTCGGAAAATATTCAGCGGTTGTCTTGATTGCTGCCGGAAAGTTACCAGCCTCTCCGAGTGCAAGGATAGCTCTAGCAGCCATGAACATCCATACGCTTATTGATGATATGGCAAGTGCCGCAGCTGAACCCTTTTCGACAGCAGCCATAGCGGCTACTGACTCATAGCCTTCGATGTGCATTGTCGCCCAGCCGCATAATGCATGGACGCATGCTCCTGCAGACCAGATGCCAATTGCCCAAAGATAGCCCTTCTTGGTTCCCATCCAGTCCACGAACTTACCTGCAAACAGCTGGCAGATGGCGTAGATAATGGAGAAAAGTGCTGTGATTGTACCATAGTCGTTGTCTGTCCAGTGGAATTCAGGAGCAATAAAATCCTTCCATGTGAGAGACAGAACCTGACGGTCCATATAGTTGACTGTAGTCGCAAAGAACAGCAGAACCACTATCCACCAACGCCAGGAAGTCATAAGTTGTTTACCAGTATTATTCATTATCAGTAAGTTTTAGCGTAATTCTTTAATTATACCAAGAGCATCAGCACAAAGTCTAGTGATTGTTCCCCAATCTTTTTCTACCAGAGCCTCCTTGGGAAAAAGATTGCTTCCCATTCCTACACATGTCACTCCGGCCTTGAACCATCCCTCAAGGTTATCCCTTGTAGGCTTTACACCTCCTGTAACCATTAACTGGCTCCATGGCATAGGAGCCTTGAGACCTTTTATGAATGCCGGGCCGAGAACGTCGCCAGGGAATACCTTGCAAAGGTCGCAGCCAAGTTCCTGCGCATTTCCCACCTCAGATACGGTGCCGCATCCAGGACAATATGGAACGAGGCGTCTGTTACATACCGGTGCGATTTCTGGATTGAAGAGAGGGCCAACTACGAAATTAGCTCCAAGCTGGAGGTATAGAGCGGTTGTCGCAGGATCAACGACAGAACCTATACCGAGAATCATTCCTGGCAGTTCCTTGTTTGCATATTTCACCAGTTCTCCGAATACTTCATGTGCGAAGTCTCCGCGGTTTGTGAATTCAAATGCACGCACACCACCATCATAGCATGCCTTCACGACTGCCTTGGCAGTCTCAAGGTCAGCGTGATAGAAGACAGGAACCATTCCAGTCTCCTTCATCGCTGCTATAACCTGTTGTTTGTTGTACTTTGCCATAATATTATCTTGATACACGTCCTGAACCGTCACCCTTCATAAGGTTCTCGACCTCAGCAACAGTTACCTGATTGTAATCACCATAGATTGTATGCTTGAGGCATGAAGCCGCAACTGCGAAGTTGAGTGCTTTCTGGTCGTCTTCCGGATATGAGATCAGGCCATAGATGAGGCCACCCATGAATGAGTCTCCGCCACCGACACGGTCTACGATGTGCGTAATATCATAGCGTGGAGACTGATAAAGAGTACCGTCGCTGTAGAGAACGCCACCCCATGTATTATGGTTTGCGTTGATCGAACCGCGGAGAGTGATGATTACCTTCTTTGCACGTGGGAACTTGGCCATGAGCTGAGTGCATACGCTCTCGAACTCTGCAGCATTAACCTCTCCGTGAGTAGCAGTCACGTCGAATCCCTCTGGCTTGATGCCGAATACCTTCTCTGCATCCTCCTCATTACCGAGGATAATGTCGCAGCCGGCTACGAGTTCAGGCATGACCTCAGAAGCGATCTTACCATATTTCCAAAGGTTCTTACGGTAGTTAAGGTCGCATGAAACTGTGATGCCGAGCCTGTTTGCAGCCTGGATAGCTTCAAGACATACGTCAGCGGCACCCTGACTGATGGCTGGAGTGATACCGGTCCAGTGGAACCATGTAGCCCCCTCGAATACTTTCTCCCAGTCAATCATGCCTTTTTCAATCTGAGCGATGGCAGAGTTTGCACGGTCGTAAACCACCTTACTTGGATGAGCGACAGCACCAGTTTCAAGAAAATAGATACCGAGACGGTCACCGCCGAAGATACAGTGCTGTGTACCTACGCCGTAGCTGTGGAGATCCTTGATGCAGCTTTCCGCTATGTCGTTCTTTGGAAATCTTGTCACGAACTCTGCCTCAAGGCCATAGTTTGCAAGTGATACCGCAACGTTCGCTTCTCCGCCACCGAATGTAGCTTCAAACTGCTTGGCCTGATTGAAACGAAGGTAATCTGGAGTTGCAAGTCGGAGCATGATTTCTCCGAATGTAATTACTTTTGCCATATTTAAAATCCGAAATACTGATCAGCGTTATTATAAGATATGTCCTGGACCATCTTGTGAAGGAAGGCCATTTCGCTCTTAGGCAGCTTGCCTAATGCCACATCCTCTCCTATGAGGTTACAAAGTATCCTTCTGAAGTACTCGTGGCGAGGATATGAAAGGAAACTGCGTGAGTCTGTGAGCATACCGACAAAGCGGCTGAGAAGACCGAGAGACGAGAGTGCGTTCATCTGCTTCTTCATGCCGTCCTCCTGATCCAGGAACCACCAGCCGGAGCCGAGCTGCATCTTGCCCGGACATGTGCCGTCATTGAAGGTATATGCCATGGTGGCAAGCACCTCGTTGTCCTTAGGATTGAGGTTGTAGAGGATGGTCTTGGTGAGTTTATCCTCCATGGCGAGCTTGTTCAGGAACTTATGTCCGGCAGCAGCACACTGCACGTCATGGATGGCGTCATATCCTGTGTCAGGGCCGAGGATATTGAACATGCGGGTGTTGTTGTCACGAATGGCTCCGATGTGGAACTGCTGAGCCCAACCCTTCGCGTGGTCCATACGGGCAAAGTCGAGAAGGATGGCGCTGCGGAACTTCAGAACCTCTTCCTTGGTCGGCATCTTGCCAGCGAGAGTATTGCGGAAGATTCTGTCGATTTCTTCGAGTTCGAAATCCTCTGCATAGAAAGTTTCGAGACCGTGGTCAGACAAGCGGCTTCCCATTTCATGGAAGAAGTCGTGACGCTTCTGAAGGGCATCCAGAAGGTCCTGATAGTTGTTTATCTGTACTCCTGAAACATCGCTGAGTTTCTGGATATATTCCTTGTACTGCTGCGGTTTCTCGATCACCATTGCCTTGTCCGGTCTCCATGCAGGAAGGACCTTCACTCCGAACGGATTGTCCTTGATCTGCTGATGAAACTCGAGGCTGTCGGCAGGGTCGTCAGTTGTGCAGACCACCTTGACATTGAACTTTTTCATAAGGGCCTGACCTCTGTACTCCTCTGTCTGAAGCTTCGCAGTACACTCGTCATATATTGCCTTTGCTGTCGAAGGATTGAGAAGTTCATTGACGCCGAACACGCGGGAGAGTTCAAGATGAGTCCAGTGATAGAGAGGGTTCTTCATTGTATATGGAACAGTCTGAGCCCATTTCTCGAACTTCTCATAGCTGTCACGATTGCCTGTGATATACTCCTCCGGAACACCGTTACCACGCATCGCGCGCCACTTGTAGTGGTCGCCTCCGAGCCATACTTCGGTCAAATCCTTGAACTGATAGTTATCGGCTATCATCTTAGGCACCAAGTGACAGTGGTAGTCGATAATAGGCATCTTCTCTGCACTTTCGTGGTAAAGCTCACGAGCATAGTCGTTAGTGAGCATGAAGTCGTCATTAATAAATCTGTCTGTTGACATATCTTTTTATTCCAAATATCTTACAATTGCGTGTTCGATTCCCCTTAATTCTGCAAGAGAGCGCAAACGTCCATAACATGAATATCCCGGATTGGATATGCGGCCAAGGTCATCGCACATCTGGTGACCATGGTCAGGTCTGAGCGGAAGTCTGATACCCCTACGCTGCTCGACTTCTAAAACGGCCTTCATCATTTCATATACGTCAACATCTCCTTCAAGAAGGTCTGCTTCGTAGAAATTTCCTTCTTCATCACGCTTTGTACTTCTCAGATGTACAAATCCCACTCTGTCCCCGAACTCACGCATCATCGCAGGGCAGTCATTATCTGCACGTACGCCGAACGAGCCTGTACAAAGGCAAAGTCCGTTGGACCTAGCCGGCACGGCTTCCACCAGTTTACGAAAATCATCGGCTGTCGAAAGAATACGCGGAAGACCAAGAATCGGATAAGGAGGGTCGTCCGGATGGATCACCATCACACTTCCGCACTCATCCGCCACAGGGCACACCTGCTGAAGGAAGAAGATAAGATTGGAACGCAGCTTTTCCGCATCGGTTCCGGCATATCTGTCTAACTCCTGCTGAAAATTCTCAAGAGTAAAGCTCTCCTCGCTACCAGGAAGGCCAGCAATCATATTCCTGACAACGAGCTGTTTTTCTTCATCATCCATCTGCTCATAACGGGCTTTCGCCTTTGCAATCTCTTCAGGTGAATATTCGTTTTCTGCACCCGGGCGTCCTAGCATGAAAAGATCGAAAGCTATGAAGGCAGCCCTTTCAAAACGGAGAGCACGGCTGCCATCAGGCATCTCAAATGCTAGGTCTGTCCTTGTCCAGTCGAGGACAGGCATGAAATTGTAGGTTACGCAATGAATGCCGCACTCTGCCAGATTACGGATGGTCTGCTTGTAATTTTCTATATAAGTCAGATAATCTCCTGTCTGAGTCTTTATGTGCTCATGCACAGGTACACTTTCGACTACGCTCCACACAAGCCCTTTTTCGGCAATCATTGCCTGACGTTCCCGAATTTCTTCTACTGGCCAAACCTGACCATTTGGAATATGATGCAAGGCATGGACTATATCTGTCACGCCTGCCTGTCGGATATATTCAAGGCGAACCGGATCATTAGGGCCGTACCAACGCCAAGATTGTTTCATCAAATAGTTCATTGTTATTTCGGTTAAAAATCGTTCGCTTCGCTTATGATGACACCTATATTGAGAATGCGTCAAACCCCCCGTCAACCACAGCAACTGTACCCGTAACGGCCTTGGATGCATCAGAAGCAAGCCAATGGAGGGTGCCTAAAAGTTCTTCCGGCTTGAGGAAACGTCCGAAAGGAGTATGAGCAATGATTGTCTGGGCACGAGGCGTCATACTGCCGTCAGGATTGGTCAAAAGGCTGCGATTCTGGTCTGTAAGGATAAAGCCTGGAGCAATAGCATTAACACGGATGCCCTCGCCGAACTTCATTGCCATCTCAGCACAAAGGTACTTTGTCCAGTTCACAACAGCCGCCTTCGCGACACCATATCCAGCCACTCTGGTAAGAGGTCGCAGAGCCGACTCGCTTGCAAAATTGATGATGGAGCCACTCTTCTGTTCAACCATAACCTTTGCAAACACCATGGTAGGCAGGACTGTTCCGAAAAGATTCAGGTCAGAAACAGTCTTCACAGCATCTGTATCCAGATCGAATATAGTCTTATCCGGAGCAACTGTAGTTGCCGGCATATTACCGCCTGCGGCATTCATCAGCACATCAACTCGACCATATTTCTCCATAACCTTAGCACATGCTTCCTCAAGAGACTCCTTATTCATAACATCAGCTATAACGCATAGAGCATCTCCACCTGCATTGCGGATATCCTGCGCTATACATTCACCCTTTTCAATTGAACGTTCACGTACTACGAGAACCACCTTGGCTCCCTGCAATGCAAAATAGCTTATGATAGAGGTGCCTAATACTCCTGTAGCACCAGTTAAGACCACAACTCGGTCCGTCAAATCAAACAGATTCATCTTAAATATTATTTAACTGAGACAGATCAACTTCTTCCACCCAGATCTTTCCAAACGGATTCTGTATCTTAATGATGACCTTTTTTGCACCATCAGAAGGTGTTGCAGCAAAATAATGATCACTCACCGAAGTACGCTTCCAATCAGACACAGGTCTACCTTTCTTTGCAAATGTCGCCTCCACTTCGGCTTTGTGCAAATGATTCTTTTCCTTTACTCTTGTCATCTCTCCTTTGCAAACCCCATCCTCAAACCATGTAATGGTCCAATTCTCATCATAGTCCCATAGATTTACAACAATACTTTCAGAATTCACTAAAGATTCTCCCAGACGGAAAATCTCATATTGAAAATCCTTATCCTTACCTACTGATTTATAATACCACGTCAGCTGTCCTTTATCAGAGGTAAAGACCTTGTAGCCTCTTGGAGTACCATCCTTGCAATGGTACGCATCCCACCATGTTCCACATATTGCAGCCACATTATGCTCGATGATATCAGAAGAATATCGGAAATTCTTATTGAGATGGTTATGACCTGACAGGATTGTAACCTTATGTCCTTTCAATACATCGAAAAATTCCTGCCCGTTAATAATAAGATCAGTTTCCTTACCACCAGACATATAGAAACGACCGTTAGTAGGGCTATGCTGACCGACATAAACATCAACATCTGAAGGAACATATCCCATCAATTCACACAGCCATTTTAGTTGTTCAGCTGTATATCCTAGTGAATATGGATGCGACCCATTTTTCCTTCCATGAATGATATTATCAAGCATTATAACCAGGTCCTTACCCATAAAGAATGCATAATTTTCTGGACCAAAATTATCTGTATAGATATTGATACTCTCTCTATCATTATCGACTTCATGGAAGTGGTCATGATTGCCAGGAACAGGATAGAATGGTATTCCAGTACGAACTATGCTCTTTTTCCACCTATCCATAAGATGGTACTTATTGAAGCAGATATCACCTAAAACCAGTCCGACCGAAACACCGTTCAGCGTGGACACAGTCTGACATATGTCATCAAGCGGAGCACCATCAAACTCATCACAATGAGCATCTTTACTTGGCTGAGGATCCGCCACTGCAATTATATTATATAAAGGAGTCGGATTTGCTATCTTAATCAAATTGAAAGTATAAAACGTTCTTTCATCAATTGTCTGATAGAACTGGGGCACACCTGAAGACCAATCCGCTGCATATCCGGACGGAGTCACTATATAAACGAATTTAGCACTATCTGCTATTTCCATTTTAAACTCACCGTTCTTTTTTGACTTCGTAAAGTTGTAACCATCAGTTACAATCACATTGGAAAGTTTCTTACCACTACTGGTCACGACACCATTGACAGTTCGTGCCTGCAGTTCGTAATTCAACAGAATCAGACATAAAGCCACAGAAATCAATATGAAAAGCCTTTTCATTATGTAGTCAATTAATGGAGAAGTTTCTTATTTGCTTCTATGTTCTCTATTCGCTGTTTAAGTTCTTTTGATGACAACTTCTTCTTTGCAATCAGACCGCCTTCGATCTTGATCTTGGCATTGACACATTCAACTTCTGTCTCAACATCTACGTTCCTGAAGACGATATTTGTGAATGGTGCTGCCTGTTTTGCCCAAATTTTAGATGTGTATTTGACAGAACCGCTGATACCATCAAATACGATATCCTTGATCATTGCCGCAGGAGAGTGCATATGATGAATTCGAACAAGTTCATTAGCCTGAACTCTGATGTTATTGAATCTGATGCCATAGATGTCAGTACCGCGGTTACCGCGTACGTAAGCAGCAACGATATTGAAGGCCTGCTTAGTATCAGAGATGGTCAGATTTGAGAACACTGCATCATGGATATTGCCCTCTCCAACGCCAAGGCGGATGGCATTGCAACTTGAAGAGAGATTGCAGTTAGTTACTGTAACCCATTCACAGTCCTGCGGGTTTGCCAATTTATGTGCTGCAGAAGCCCTCAAGGTAATACAATCATCTGACGTATCTATTCTACAATTGGAAATGGTCACATAGCGGCAACGGTCTATATCAATACCATCTCCGTTGAAGGTATGATAATCCTTGCGACGTGTGTGCACATAGCAGCCGTCGATCCAGACCCTGTCACAATTAAGAATAAAGAGACTCCAATACGGAGAATCCGCTATTTCAACATCCTTGACTCTGATATCCTGGCTATCAACAAACCAGATCATCTGACCAGGTCTGCCTTGAATCTTTGATTTTTTTGACCAGCGATTACCATTCTCATCCAGCATAAATGCATCGGAATTTCCGTCTATTCGGCCAGGACCTGTTATGCTCACATTTCTGACGCCGACACCCATAATGAGATGACCGCCACTAATATAGTCGCCACCTTTTATTTCTGCCTCATTCTGAGAGCAGCAGTTTTCATCACAGTAATCCTTTAGATATGGACTTCCTTTAATAATTGCACCTGCATCCAGATGAAAATTGATATTATCCCTGAGCCAGATTGATCCCGTAAGATACAATCCCGCCGGAACATTGACTGTGCCACCGCCCTGTGAGGCAAGGCTATCAATCGCTGTCTGAATTGCCTTCGTGTCAAGTGTAACGCCATCGCCGACAGCTCCACAATCCTTCACGGAAAGCGGCTTCGCCTGAACTGAAAGGGATGCTAAAAAGCATAAAAGTACTGTAAGTTTTCTCATTATCTTGTAGTTTATTTAATCTTGTAGCGGTAATATTTCTATCTCGTCAGATATACCGTTTGGCGAGACGGCCTTGAAGACAGTCGGTCCTGTTCCCATCTTTACATTGAATTTCCATACCACACCAGTAGGCTCTTCTGTCTTTGTAGCCTGAGCGACTTCTACGCCGTTACAGTAAATCTTGAGTGACGGCGCATTGGAATAAACTGTCATTTCAAACTCCTGATTAGCTGGGCGATATTTCAGACGTCTTGCTGTGATATACACAGTTTCCACATCCTTATTCCACCATGACTTGTATAGATAAAATACATCTTTGTATACCTTCCTGTCACGCGTAATGATTCCTTTATCGTTAAGGTATTTGCGTTCAGGAGCAACTGAAAAATTGATTCCATCCTCTGAATCAATAATTCCCTCCTCACGTTCTGCAACAGGAAAATCGAATAGAACCCACAACGAAGTAAAGTTCAGATACGGAGCCTCAGCAATTTGTGCGGCATGCGACTCATGAAAACGGTTTCCATATTCTTCAAAATGAAGGGAGTCTGTCTTATCCCTTTTGATATCCTCATTCTTCCAAGTATGGCAGAACGGATTTACACCAGGTCCGTATTCAGCAAGGTTGGTGATACCCATCTTGGCATTAATCTTCTTCATAGCCACGGACATTTTCTCGAATCTGCCATAATTGTAATACCATCCATGATACCTATTCTCAGAATAGTAGTCGGCTTTAAGTTCAGAATAATGATTATTCTCGAATATAGAGTCATCTGTCAAGCCAATAAGTCTATATGGATCCAATGCCTTAGTAAAGTCATATAGACGAGCAGTCTCATCAACAACTCTACGCTCATCAAGCAACCCCTGAACATTATATCTAGTGTGTCCCCATTTGTCAAGTTCGTTCCACATGCCCCAAAAGACTATTGAAGGATGGTTATAGAGTGAACTTACCATCTCTGTCATTTGGTCATAGATATTCTGGACATAGGCCTCTGACATCTCAGTTCCGCAATTATTTACCCATGGAATTTCTGTCTGAACCACTATACCCATGCGGTCACAAAGACGGAAAGCGTAGTCGTTGTGCGGATAATGAGCCAGACGAAGGAAGTTACATCCTAGCTCGCGTACAATCGCATAATCTCTATCAAAATCTGACTTATCCAATGCTGTCGCTTTCTTAAAAAGATCCTGATGCATTGCAACACCTCGAAGCGGATAAGATTTTCCATTCAGGAAAAAGCCTTTTTCGGGATCCATCCTGAAATATCTGAATCCGGCTTCAGTTTCTGCCGTGTCTTTTCCAACTATGACTACTACTTTATACAGATATGGGTCAGTAAGGCCGTTCCAAAGATGAGGGTTCGTGAGATTGAAGTCCCAGGTCAGTTCCTTTTCCGAACTAGCCGGAACAGATACCTTTTCTTTATGAGCAAGGACAGTTTTTCCTTCTGCATCAAGCAATGTCCACTCCACTACAGACTTTTTAGGCTTTGTCGACACATTGCTTACCACTGTCTTTGCCTGTGCTACAGCCATCTCATCCGTAACAGTCATCGGTGAGACATGAAGGCGATAAAACCCATACTTCTTTGGAGAAAAATGTACCTCAGGGCATTCAAGCATCCATACAGGATAGTGAATGCCACCATTCTTGTTAAAGTCGGAAGTAAGAGGAATTCTATCCAGATTCTGCGTATTTTCACAAGCCACCTCTATCTGCTTGTAATTCTTTCCTGTAATATCCACATAGAAAGGAGTATAAGCACCGCTGTGATAGCACAACGTGTCTTTACCATCAGCTATCACATATGCACTTTGACCGACACCCTCGAATATAAGATATCTGGCACCTTTACATTTGCTGGCAGGTAAGGATGTGCGATAATACGCCTCGCCTCTGTAATAACTTTTACTTTGACCATCGATATTGTTATATGAATGTGGGATAGTGACTTCCTCCCAATTCATTCTATCCTTACTAAAAGTCCAATGTGGCACCGGTTTACCAGTATATGGACGATCAGTCCAATCTGAGTTATCCGCAAATAGATTGGAAACAGCAAACACTGATGTGAAAAGTAATAAAAGAAGTTTTTTCATTTTGGGCAACTTTATAATTTAACCGCATTGATGCCGAAATATGATTTAATGAATACCGCATTATCATTCATTAAAAGCACACATTTCACATCAGTGTAACAGATTTTTATGGTTTTCTATATTGTTTATTCGTTCCTGAAGTTCTTTTGAAGAGAGCTCTTTCTTCTTAAAAAGGCCGCCTTCTATCTTAACCTCGGCATTGACACATTCGACATATGCCGAAACATCAACATTCCTGAATACTATATTCTTGAACGGAGCTGCCTGTTTTGCCCAAAGATGAGAGACGTTAGGGGCAGTTCCGCTAATTCCATCAAAAACGATATCCTTTATCAACGCCTGAGGAGAATACATGTGATGAATGCGGATCAGTTCATTCGCTTGGACTATTATGTTATTGAATCTAACACTATAGATATCAGTACCACGATTGCCACGAACATAAGCACCAACAATATTGAAAGCCAGATTCGTGTCTGAAATGGTAAGGTTTGAGAAGACTGCATCGTGGATATTTCCCTCACCTACACCAAGTCTGATGGCATTGCAGTTTGTAGAAAGATTACAATTGGTCACAGTGACAAATTCACAATCCTGAGGTTTCTCCAGACGGTTGGCTGTTGAAGCTCTGAGAGTCAAGCAGTCGTCTGAAGTATCAATTCTACAATTTGAGATTGTAACATAGCGACAACGGTCTATGTCGATACCATCACCATTGTAAGTATGATACTCCTTGCGTTTTGTGTGCACATAGCAACCATCTACCGTTACACCATCAGAATTAAGAATGAAGATACTCCAATATGGAGAATCTGCAATTTCCACATCTTTGATCTTAATATCCTTGCTGTCAACAAACCAGATCATCTGACCAGGTCTGTTAGGAATCTTGGACTTCTCAGGCCAAAGTTTTCCGTTCTTATCCAGCATAAAGGCGTCAGAGTTTCCATCGATACGTCCTCGGCCAGAAATGCTCACATTGCTGACACCAACTCCCAAAATAAGATGTCCGCCACTCATATAATCACCCCAGCCGATCTCAGCTTCATTCTGAGGACAGCAATCTGCCGCACAATAATCGTTGATATTGGGACTACCCTTGATTACAGCTCCCGCATCAAGGTAGAGGTTCACATTATCCTTGAGCCAAATTGAACCTGTAAGATACACTCCAGACGGGACTAAGACTGTACCTCCTCCAGAAGACCAAACAAAGTCTATCGCGTTCTGTATAGCCAGAGTATTGAGCGTCTTGCCATCACCTACAGCACCGTAATCCTTAATAGAAATTATCTTTGCGTGTTGACAATCAGAGGTCTGTTCCGCCTTATCAGCATCCGTCGATGATTCTTGGTTACCTTGATTCATCGACAGAGCATCATTTTTACTGCAGGATAACGTGACACCCACAGTTAACATAGTAGCAATCAGAAAAAATGCTTTTCCCATAAATTTATTGTCAACTTTTTGTTATCAGCATTCTCTACTGTATAGAAATTGTTGCGGTTACAGGAAGGTGGTCAGATGGGCACCATTCTTCACCATCAACCTCATAAGTGACTGGAGTAAATCTATATGAAGTTGCGGTACATCCCTTGGTTAGTATATGGTCGATTCTTCTGTCAGTACGACCTGTAGTGAAAGTCTCCACAGAATAATGATAGTTTGAAGAACTGCCGCTCATTGTACCCCAATCGTTGTTATTACCATCCATCCAATAATCTGTAAGTATGGCATAGGTAGTTGTACTTGGGTGTGCATTCATATCACCAAGCAAGATTGCCGGTTCGCCCCCTGATTTAAACTGAGCGAATTTATTTACGACATCTGCCATATTCTCCTGACCGCCCTGACCTTCTGTAGGCAAATGTGTTACGAACACCCAGAAAATCTTCTCGGTATCCTTGTGTTTCATCTTTATCCAAACACAAATACGTGCTGGATTACCCACTTTACCATAGGCATCCTGAACTGAAGTATACCATGTTTCTTCAGATTTTGAGAGCCAAACATATCCAGACTCCAAAAGATCCAACTTTAAACTGTTATAGGCAAAGCCCTCTGAATAACTATAAGACGTCGTGTAAGTCGGTGATAATGAATCAGAAATATTGATTTTATTTGGCCAATCCAAATACCATGTATAGTCATTAATTGAAGAACACAATTCTGCCAAATCATTTACCCCTCCAGATAGATGAGTTTCATCCAGTTCACCAAAGCCAATTATATCGCTTTGTGTAGAGGCGATGGTCTGTGCCAATGCATTGCGCACATCTGGATTATCCATAGACATTTTTGTTGTATGGCGAGCTGATGCATCTGGTTTAAGAACATTATACGTTGTAACGTTCAAATAGATATAATCTCCATCAACATGACCCTGATATGCACCTGGCCACCATTTGCTATAATCACGTATCACATTACGCTGATCCATATTCAAATCATTTCCACACCACGAAGCGAAGTCCGAAGAGAACGTTCTAACTCGGCCTGTAACGTTTGATTGATTTGTCATATAAGGACAACTATTATTAATAGTTCCATCCCATTTCCAGTAGTATGAATTACAGTCTTCATTACTCCACTGAAGACCATCTATCGCTAATGATGTGATGTTTGCGGAGTTTCCACCGCTGTCAGTAGCATCTACACCAATTACTGTATTATAAAGATTATAGTTAAGATCTATTTGATCACTTCCTTCGCCACCGATTGATGCAATTCCATTGGACTCAGGTATAATGATATTATTGGTGAAATAATGATTATCTCCCCATACTGCAATCAAGGCCGTATTATTTGTAAGTATTTCAAAATCGACCCCATTTGATCTAAGGCGGCGAATATCACCAATGATTGAGCAGTTTGTTATACTTGAAGTATTCTGAACGCGATCAATTGCTATCCAAGATGGGCTAAGCCCTGTTTTCTTATTGTTATTCGTAGTGTAGGAGCCTCGAACAGACGAATTATACATACCAAAATTGTTGACTCCATTCACGTTGAACACTGCACCATAACTATTGGTTATATAATTCCCATCGAATGAGCACTCATCGATAAAGCAGTCCGGATATTTACTATGTAGAGCATCCGTATAGAGAGCTCCTCCTGTATATCCATAGTTACCTATGAATGTATCACGATATAGCTGAAGTACACCCCATCCTTCGACACAAATCGCTCCACCCTTATTGTCACAATGGTTTCCCATAAATGTAGAATGGCTAATATTGACAAAGGTATCATCCTCTATAAACATCACTCCTCCGCTTGCCTCATCTGTCGCATGAGTAGCATAGTTTGAATCATTTTCTTCGGGACCGCCAAAAGTACAATTACTGAAATAGACCTTGGTTGTTGACTTATTCAGATTACCATAAATCTCAACTGCGCCTCCAAATCTTGAATAGTTACCTTTGAAGATTGCGTCTTTAATCTTATTATCTTTATTAGAATCTGAAGTCTCGATATTCAAAGCACCACCATATTGTGCAGCCGAATTACCTATAAATTCTGATACAGAACTCGTAGAAGAATTAATACTCACATTAGCACCAACTGCCACACTGATGGCGCCACCATTTCCGGAAGCAGTATTGTTCGTAAAAACGCAACCATAAACATGAGACAAATTATCTTGTCCACCCCTCTGAACATAAATACCTGCACCATATTTCGATTGATTGCTGATAAATTCACAATTGTGAAAATTTGTTGGATATGCTGCATAAACAGCACCAGCGTCACGAGTATTTTCATTACCGTTGCTAGAGAATATTACATTTTCTATTATAGCGTCTGAGTCACAGTTATAGATGGATAGTGCACCTCCCTTCCATGCAACATTCCCAGAGAATGTTCCTCCATTAATAATCAATACTGCACCATCGCTATCAATAGCTCCACCATAACCATTACCACTTGTTCTATCAGCATTATCATTTAATGCTACATTGTTAATAAAGTCACAGTCTTCAAGGACAAGAGAGCCGCCACTTATTGAAATTGCTCCACCATTCTTGGTAGATTCGTTTTCTGAGAATTTGCATCTTGCAAAGGCCCATGATCCAGAGGTAATATGAAGTCCTCCACCATTTCCGTCAACATATCCGTTAAAAAAGTTTACTCCGTCAAATCCTACATTCATATTACCGCCAAGAGCGAAAATCTGATGATTATTGTTTCCTGTAAACACTGTAACATGATTTTCAAGATCCCTTTCTCCTGTAGATGGATTGTAACCTCCCTTCACAATGAAAGAAAGCACTTCATCTTCATTAATAGAGATAGTCGCATTTTCTCCCCAATCGTAACTTCCTGCGGCCATATGGAATATTGCACCGCTAAGAGCATCGAACTGGGCATCATATGTCGCGTCTGATTGATCATTTGAAAGAGTGACCATCCTCAACATATCTATCATGCTGAAGGCATTAGCCCAATTCATACCGTCACGGGTTCCTGCTCCATCTACTGTAACATAGTAATTCATACCTGTTTCAACATCGCCCAACAGGTACTTAATATTGTTTTCTATCCTGAGATCACAGTTTAAGTAGTCGTTTCCTGCCTTATCCCCTTGTTCAATCTCATTGAGGCACGAAAACAACATTGTAAGAGAAAGTAAATATATGACGGTTTTGCAAATTCTATCCATAACAAAATGCATTATAAATGTAGATTCACGGCAGAGTATAATTCATTATTGTATTGTTACTGTTGCGGTAACAGGAAGATGATCAGACGGACACCAGTCTTCATTTCCGACCTTATAGGTAATGATGGCGGTACGATAATTTGCTGCTGTACAACCCCTCGTCATCAAGTGATCGATCCTTCTGTCTGGTCTTGCATTTGAATATTGAGCAGCCGTATAATGGGTAGAATAGTTCGCAGAACTGCCGCTCATTGTTCCCCAATTCCTATTACAGCCATCCGTCCAATACTGAGTTAGTATAGAATATGCCTCCGAGTTCGGATTGGCATTCATATCACCGATCAAGATTGCAGGATCATTTCCTGCCTTCTGCTGAGCGAATCGGTTCACCACCTTGGCCATATTTTCCTGTCCTCCCTGATCCTTTGTCGGGAGATGAGTCACAAACACCCAGAAGACCTTTCCTGTCTCCTTATGTTTGAACTTTGTCCATATACATGTTCTAGCTGGACTTCCAACCTTACCATAGGCAGGTGCTGGCTTTTCATACCAGATATCTTCTGTCTTTGACATCCAGACATATCCCTTTTCTACAAGTTCCAGTTTTTTGTGATTAAAGGCAAAGCCCTCTGCGTACGAATACGAAAGACTTCCATTGGAACTGATATGGTTCGGCCACTCAAGAGACCATGTGTAGTCTCTGATCATGGAACAGATTTTTGCTAAAGAATACTTTCCATTACTTAGATGGGTAACATCCAGCTCACCAAAGCCTATGATATCGCTCTGAGTGGTAGCGATGGTAGAAGCCAAAGCCTGACGCACCTCCGGTTTATCCATTGACATATTTGTCTGATGGCGGGCAGAAGCATCCGGCTTGAGAACATTATATGTCGAAACTGTAAGAGAAATCTGGCCGGCAGAACCGTCACCAGGGTCCTGCCCGCCAGCATCTCCTGCTTTCTCGCACGCAGTAAATAGAATCTGCAAAGCGAGAAAGCATAAAATGATTTTTTTAACCATACTTAACTAACTTATTGTGAAAACCATTAGTCCACCCAACCGTCGTTCTGAGTCAGCGATGTATTCAACTGACGTTCAGTAGCAGGGATCGGCCACTTGGTGTAGTGGTCACCATTCTTTGTCCAAGTAACAACATTCTGACCCCAACACTCTTTTAGGCCTGCACCTTCATAGAGTTTCACTTCGTACCATGTACCCCAACGGAGTTCGTCAAAATAAAGAGTTCCCTCGCAAGCGAGCTCCCATCTCTTCTCACGACGGATACGATTGCGCATATCGTCCTGACCAGCAACCTGCGTATATGAATTACTATTAAGAAGAGCAATTCCTGCACGCTGACGTACCATATTCACATATGTCACAGCCTCTGGTGTCTTATTCTGCTCATTAAGAGCCTCAGCAAGAGACAGAAGGACATCTGCGTATCTGATAAGCGGAACATCAACAGGTGAAAAGCCTCTGTCAAGATGCTCTTTTCCTTCGAAAACGAACTTACGTACTAAATAATGGTACAATTTTTTAGTGTCAGTACGGAGATCGAACGGAGCCGCGATATCATTTTGGATGAAAGGCCAACGCAAGGTATATGTATACTCTTCACCACCAGCTCCGGCAGGAGCTCCCAAATACGTAGAGTAAGGAGTAATGTAGGTCTGCATGAGTCTTGGATCACGATCTTCATAAACCTTTCTTATACGTGCTTCATTGCCCTGATCAAGATACTTTGAGAAATCTGCACCATAATCCTGCATCTTAGTCTTAAGAGATTTATAATTGCCACTTCCAAAGTTGCCATTGCCTGAGTTCAAACCGTCACGAAGGAAGTAAACTGAACGTTCTTTCGCTGACATCTTTGAATAGCCCGGAATATAATCATCCCAATTGAACGGCTTACCTTCCTTAGTCTCATAAGTATCGATAAAATCAGTATCACCATAGAAGTCGTTCCAACCACCAGGCCAGGTAACTCGTGAACCATACTTGAATGGCATCTGGTTACCATAACCATCCTGTTCATAACATTGGATAGAAAAAATCATTTCTGGACTCTGCTCGTTCGCCTCCTTGAACAAGTCCTTATATTCTCCCTGGAAAAGATCGAATCCCAACTTTCCTACTTCCTTGAGGTCGTCTTCAGCCAGTTTGTATTCCTTCATCCAAAGGTATGTCTTTCCACGGAGAGCATAAGCCGCACCCTTGGTAACACGGCCATAGTTTGCATCTCCTGCTACATATCTTCCTGGCAAATTAGGCTCGTTGATGACATCTGTAAGATCAGCGACGATTGCTTCCCATACTTCTGCTTCAGTGTTACGAGGCTTTGTAAACTCCGACACTGGAGTGCTTTTCAAATATAGAGGTACACCACGGTAGAGGCAGTTCAATCTATAATAGAAATAAGCCCTGAGGAACTTTGCCTCCGCCTTGTATTGCGCACAAAGTTTAGGATCCATTCCAGGAACAGTTTCAACGTTATCAATGACATCATTTGCTCTGGAAATTCCCTCATAATGCTGTTTCCACGCACGAGAAAATTCAGTATTGCTTGGAGTAGCATTTCCATTCAACAAGTTAAGAGTACTAGACCAGTTGTTTCTCGGACTCACAGTAGGATCAAGTGCTGCAAACAGATGTGCTTCAAGTCCAAGATAATTACCACCGGTAACAGAATTCTCAACCTCTCCGGAACTCTGTAGAAAAGTATTGTAGACACCGTTCACAGCCAATGTTGCAAGATTGGTCGAGGTCCACATATTCGTCGAACCGATTGCATTATATGGTGAGGTATCCATCAGGTCCGGCTGACATGCTGAGACACCCATCATAAGCGATGATAAGAATGCAAGATATTTTATTGCTTTCATAGTAAATTTCTTTTTCTTATAACATTAGAATGTAAGATTCGCTCCTAGAGAGATCTGGCGCATTGTCACATAGCCCATACGTGCACCCATTTCAGGATCCTGTCCAGGATAAGAAGTGATATTAAAAAGGTTCTCTCCTGAAACATATACCCTCAAGCCCTTCATCAAAACTTTCTTGGCATACTTCTCTGGGAGGGTATAACCGATGGTAAGATTCTTCAACTTAAGGTAATCTCCCTTATAAAGATGTAATGTACTTGTCTCTCCCTGCTGATTATTACCTTCATTAGCAGTAAGACGGGCAGTATTACTTGTCGTATTGGTTCTTGGATCCAGAGGATTGGCAGGATCATAGAAGTAGTGATTCTTAGCTATAGAAGAAAGAAGGTTGTAACCGATACGGGTACCAGTACCGTTTGCTCCTGTCTCGTTCCAATAAAGCCAGAAGCCGGCAGCACCTGCAAAGCTGAACTGAAGATCGATGCCTTTCCATCCAAAACTACCCTGGAATCCAAAGGTGTACTTTGGAGTCGAAGACTTACCAGTGAAGATATTGTCGTATGTATTACCATAGACTCCATCTCCATCAACATCTGCATAAATATAGTCACCATACCATATCTTGTCCTTACCGACTCCCTGCATAGGATAGAAAGTATATCCAGAAGCAATCATCGCCTGAAGCCAAGCCATATCCATTTCAGTTCTGATCATACCATCCTTTGGACCGCCATTGACATTTACCACTCCAAAGTCATCAAAATATGAAGCATCACCCTGATAAGGAGTGAGCATGTAATACTCATTGATGGTATGTCCTTCAAGGATACGGGTAGATGAACCTGTCGACACATCTCCAAGATTTGAGACATAAGTGCGTACTCCGCTCGGACTTTCTTCCCAATATTCCTTCAAAGCACCCTTGTACTTAGACACCCTATTGTGGTTGAAAGCAAAGTTTCCACTGAAACTGTAATGGAAATCCTTAACGCTATCACGCCATCCAAGAGTAAGTTCAATACCCTTATTTGTAACCTCAGCAATATTTTGAAGTGGAGCTGTAGCTGTACCGGCAGTCTGATAGGCTGTTGGTCTGTAGAGGATGCCGTCTGTAAGTTTGTTGTAAAGGTCTATCTCAGCAGTAAGTCTATTATCGAGCGCCCCTACATCAATACCGATATCCGTAGATGTGGTTGTTTCCCAGCGCAATGCGTTATTTGCAAAAGCTGAAATAGCAAGACCGCTCACAAGCACGTTATTGAAGCTATAGTTATGAGCCTTATAAGTTGCCTGATAATCATAATTACCAATACTATTATTTCCAAGTCTACCCCATGAAGCTCTTAGTTTCAAAAGATCAAAACCACTGTTCTTCATCCACGTTTCCTGATCGATACGCCAACCTGCAGAGAATGAAGGGAAGAGTCCCCAACGGCTCTCACTGGCAAATCTTGAAGATCCGTCATATCGGAGGTTAGCCTCAAACAGATATTTATCTGCATAGACATAATTCACTCTACCAAAGAATGATCGTGATGCATAGTCAGATGCTGATCCCGATGACTGAATCACTTCGGCTGCAGTATCACCAGCCCAAATGCTAGGATCAATAAGACCCTTCTTGGTCGCATTGTGATTATATTCGAAGCTATAGTACTCTTCATATCCCAGAAGGGCACGCACATCGTGCTTTCCGAAAGTATGTCCCCAATTCAAAGTATTCTGAATTGTATAATCCCAATCACCGTTGGCACGGAACCAAGTTTCCAACTCCGAAGGAGAAGTTGGAGTTGTCATCTGCAGGCCTGTTGCGAAATTCATCTTGACAGGCTGAGGAGATCTTGGCTTGTTCTGAAAATCATACCAATGACGGCCATAATTGAAGAGAGTCTTGAATGAGAAGTCCTTCAGGAAATCTACCTGAGCATAAGCAGAAGTTCTGATTCTTGAATATGTCCTTATAGCATCCTCCTGTTCAACTGTATATAGAGGGTTATTTGCTGTAGCACTCTCTTCAGGTGCCGCTGCATATCCGTAATATCCATTGTGATATGGATAGATACCTGGAGTAGTCTTGCCGATATAACCCACTGCAGACTCGAAATCTCCAGCATCCTTATTCATGAGCGAGCCATAAGTCTGCAAACCAACTGTAAGCCACTTGGTCGGCTTTACCTCAACATTTGCTCTAATCTGAAACTTTTCTGCTGCAGTATTAGAAATCAAACCTGGATTATTCACATAGTTTGCAGAAATCAGATAACTAGCCTTCTCACTCCTGCCCGTAACTGAAACATTATGATCTTGTGAAATCACATTACGATACATATAATCCTGCCAGTCGGTATTAGGATATGCGATATAGTTAGCATAGCCTGATTCCGCCAATGCATTCGGATTGGCTTTCGCATCACGCCAAGTCTGAATAGTTGCCGAATCGAAGTTTCCTGGCTGACCAATGTTTGTCATTGATTCATTGATGATCTCCATATAATCAGCATAGTCAGTCATAAATGAAAGCTTATTCATAGGTGAGTTGAAAGAAACGCTTCCCGAATAAGTCACATTGACCTGACCTTCTGTACCCTTCTTTGTTGTAATAAGAATAACTCCATTTGCACCTCTGTTACCGTAGATTGCACAAGATGCTGCATCCTTAAGAATTGTAATAGATGCAATATCATGAGGGTTGACATAGCTCATACTTCCCTCAACTCCATCTATAATACAAAGAGGAGAAGACGAGTTCAGTGTACCTGTACCACGGACACGTATAGTGTTAGACTCCTGACCTGGATCCGAAGATGTGGTACGAACTGAAAGACCGGCACTCATACCGGCAAGAGCAGATGCTACTGAAGTGACAGGACGTGACTCAGCCAGATCCTCGAAATTTACGGTAGAAACCGCACCTGTGAGGTTGACCTTCTTCTGAGTACCATATCCGACTACAACAACTTCTTCAAGGAGAAGTTTGTCATCTTCAAGGACCACATCATAAATTGAAGCGACACCAAGAGTTATCTGCACAGTAGCATAGCCCATGCTCGTAACTTCAAGTGTTGTAGCATCTGTAGGAACATCGATTGAGTAACGACCCTCGATGTCTGTAATAGTTCCGACAGTCGTGTTCGGCAGCATAACTGTTGCTCCTGGAACCGGTGCTCCAGTATTATCCTTCACAACGCCACTGACGTGCTTCTTACCATCCTGCTGCACAGTGGCAAAGGCCTCAGTTGCCATGACTGTACCTCCGGAAATGATTCCGAAGGTCACAGCCAACAATAAATTTGTTATTCGTTTTTTCATATGTATGAATTTATGTAGTTGAATAATTCAGCTTTTCAGAAATTCACTAATTCTGCTGGTATGCTCCTGGCCACCACGAGTCTCCACGAGCTACCTGACGCTGGTCTGTGTTGATATCAGTGCCACACCAGCCAACAAACGCTGGACAGATTGCATTGAGTCTTGCAATAACAGCATCCTTAGTCATCATAGTAGGAGCAGCTCCGCCAATCTGACCGTTCCACATCCAGCATCCGTCTGTCCATGCAAGTGATCCGAAATCTGCAGAAGTATGTCCTGTAGTATTTCCACCGTTGTCAGTAGCTTCAACTCCACTAACCGAATTATAGTGATTATATGTAAGATCAACCTTATCGCTTCCGCTACCAAGTATAGAAAGTACTCCAGCAGACTCTGGTACAATGATATTGTTAGTGAAGTAATGATTGTTTCCCCAAAAAGCAACAAGTCCGACATTGTCAATGGTAGTAAACGAACTGCCATCGCTACTATACTGTGTATTGCCGATAATAGAGCAGTTGCTGATACTTGTAAAGTTCTGCACTACATCCATTGCAACCCAAGAAGCTTCTGCACCACTGCGAGACTTTGAATTGTAAGAACCTTTTATAGAAGTATTATTCATGCAGAATTCTGTGATTCCGTTGACATTCATTGTAGTACCATACTTAGAGGAGATGTGATTTGCATCAAATGAACATTCATCGATATACAAATATGCATACTTATCACCTGATCCTTCTGTATAGATAGCACCACCGGATTTTGCATAGTTACCATTGACTGTTGTCTGGAACAGTTCAAGACCTTCCCATCCATGAATTGCTACAGCACCTCCATTGTTTGCTGCGTTGTTACCTAGAAGAGATACTTTTGTAAGGTTAACGTAGGATGCATCCTCCACGTAAAAGGCACCACCGTCCTTTGAAGCAGTATTTGGATCAGTCGATCCATTTCCACCAAAAACACAATTCCTAAAATACATCTTGGTCGGCTGGTCTGTCTTGCCATACACAGCAACTGCACCTCCCCATTGAGCATTATTTCCTACAAACAGAGCGCCGTCAATATCACTTGCCTTTGATGTATGGAAAGTCTCAACTTCCAATGCTCCACCATAAGATCCGGCAACGTTGTTCTTAAAGACAGTCTGCACATCAGCGCTCAACTTGATCACACCATTAGGTCCAACAGAGATTGCTCCTGCATTACCGCTGGCATTATTGCCCTCGAAAGTACAGCCATCTATGCTGATAGTACCTGAGGAATTGACTGCTCCACCATGCTTACCTGAATTGTTAGTAAGGGTAGTTTTGACCAAAGTCACATCCGGTGCTGAATTTGTGTAGATTGCTCCGCCACCACCATTTTCAGCAACATTTTCATTAAGTGTAACGTTGTTAAATATAAGGTCTGCTCCATATGAACCAACAAAGCCTCCTCTATATGCCGACGTATTACCAGATATTACACCTCCATTGAAGGTCAGAACAAGATTTGTAGTTTTTGTTCCACAATAAATTGAGCCACCGAGACCGTCTTCACCTACAGACTTATTGCTTGTGAAATCACAGTTTTCAAATGTAGCAGTACCATTTGAGGTGAAATATATCGCACCACCACCGGTTACAGATTCATTTCCTGAGAAATTACAGTTTGTAAATTCCCACGAACCTGCACTAAGCGAGAGTGCTCCACCTTTGTCAGCTGTCTGACCATCCACAAAGTTGATTCCGTCAAATTTACACTGCATCTCTGATCCAAAGACGAAAACACGATGAGTTTTGTTTCCTGTGAATGTAGTTACATTCTTCTCTACATCCCTGTTTCCTGATGCATCGAAGCCACCGAGGAATTCAAGGGTTACAACTTCATTATATGTAAGTTCTGCAGCCTCAGCGAAGTCATAAGTTCCTGCAGCAAAATGGAACGTTGCGCCATTAAAAGCCAATGTTTCAGAAGACTCCTCTGCCAATGCTGGCTCTGTCGGTTCAGTTGGCTCTTCTGGTGCGACATACACAGCATCCTTCAACATCTCATAGAATGCCGCTCCGCTCATTGCATTCGCCCAACTTTTACCATCTTTGTTACCGGCACCGTCTACTGTCACATAGAAAGACTTATCAGCTGTCTTGATTTCCACAGCCTCATAGAGGGTGTTTGCAGCAAATGTAGTTGCATCAAGGACTTTCTCTCCTGCTGGAGCTGAAGGATTCTCAGTAAGATACCATGACACCTTCAGTCCCTGTGCGTGAGCAACGCCTGGAAGGACAGCAAAGTTGTAAGTACCTGCGCCAAACACATCTACTGAAACCGAAGAAGACGGATTCTGCACGGCACCTGCTTCAACACCTGATTCAGAGAAAGTCACAGGAACAACACCTGCAAGGGCACTTCCGTCAACACTTGTAAGCTCAACCTTGCAAACTTCTGCACCTGCAAGAATGTTTACAGGAAGCACTGCAGTAAGGTTTTTAAGAGCCACTTTATTAGCTACGCCAACAACACCAGCCGCAGCCTTGCAATCAGCTAGATAGCCATGCTGTGCAGAAGGAAGATTCAACTTAAGTCCTTCACCATCCGCAGAATCAAAAGCTGACTCAGGATATACCGCATATTTTGCAGTCACCCCTGCAGGAAGTGTAGCCATGAAAGAACCATCTGCTGTTCCTTGACCAGCAATAAGGTTAGCTGAGATTGCGCTGTGGTCACTCAATACAACCTTGAGTTTGTCGCCTGTAGCCCAGAAATCATTTGTCACTTCAGCATCAGCTCCGTTCTTGAGAGCTTCAATAGTGGCAGTAAAAAGAGTCTTACCACCTGTCTGTGGATTAGTTTCTCCACCCTGAGGTTCTTTCTGACAAGAGAAAAAACCAGCTGAAAGCAGAAGAGCTGCTAACAGAAAATAAAGTTTTCGCATAATGTGATTGATATTAGTTGATATTTAGTTGATATGTTGTTATTCATACAAATGTGGCATAGCATACACTAAGTCATAATTTCAACAAAAGTATCATTTAAGATATCATCACACAAGACAACTAAAAATTTAGGACAAAAGCCGCCCATTAAGGACGGCTTAACAACTGACTAACAAACAATTACATGTTTATAAAATATTTATTTGGGATTGATTATAAGTCCTTAAAGTTCCATAATAGCATTAGTGAATATATTTTCTGGCACAGCTAAACGAGATCTGAATACAGCCTTCTGATTCATTACTGTCTTCACAGAACAATGAAGCATTTCCGCAATTTCACCATTATCTTCTATACCTAATTTGATTAGTGCAAGTATTCGAAGTTCAGTATTAAGAATCTCTGTTCTCTTTGGAGTGATCCGCATTTCGGGCTTGAGATAAGAATTGACAACTTCAATATAATCAGGGAAAATATCGACAAAAGCAGTATCAAAATGTTGGAATAGGTTCTTTCTTTCATTCGAAATCAAATCCTTTGACGGAGATGCTAAATCGAGAGCCTGATCCAAATTTCCCTTTTTGAGCGTAGAGTATATTTTCATACGAAATGCGTCAAATCTTCCGATATAGGAAGAATAGAGTTTAAACACTACACCAACATACTCTTTCGATACTTTACCTTGCTGTTGTAGATTATCCTTCAACCTGATAATCCTGCGATGCGACTTGTATATCGTAAGCATAGCTAAGAGAAAAGCTATTGCCAACAGAGATATAAACCCGATAGCAACTTTGAATTCACGATTCTTTTTCTGCAACAGACGGTAATTCTGCTCATTGACGACCATTGCCTGAACGCCACACTCAAGAAGTCGTTTTCTAGAACCAAACTTTAAAAGGGAATTATAGTAGTAATCCGAAACTTTCTTAGCATCTTCCACTTCACCGATCTGATTCAGAAGAGTAATTACCCACAACATAGAGTTAATATCACGGTTACAATACTCCAACTCAATAATTGCAGATTGCAGAAGATCATCTACGTCCTGACCGGTAAGTTTACCCTCATAATGTTGGGCAATCATAAATCGGTCATACAGACAGGTCGCATATGCATAGGACTTGTGATCAGGTGTATTAGCTATACGAATTGCGTTATAGCGTCTGGCATCTGCAAAATTTCCTGCCTGTGCGGCCTTCTTTTCCATGTTGCGAAGATAATATGTTCCGTGTGTCGCTGATACACTTATAAGGGAATCCCTATATACCTCATACTTAACACGATAATCCGACTTATAGAAGTCTGATTCATAAGATGACGAATATACTTCGCGATATAGTTTCATCCAGGCATTATAGTATTTCTCAACAAGTATACCTCGCAGCTTATCTCGTGGAATAGAATTGAGGAGTTCAAACGATGACATGTAAAATCCACCGATTGTAAGCATGGTAGAAAGCCTGATTTCTGCAAATATTCTCAAATAATCATCTTCTACCTCCCTTGCAAGTTGTGCAGCTTTCTCGAAATAGACCAGAGAAGAGTCAATGATATAGTTACCATATTTTTCACCTACATTATACAAGGTCTTAAAGTTCTCTTGATAGTTACTACCGCAATCTATTCGCAGTTTAAGTGCCTCTATCTCAGAACATTTCCTTTCCGCATAAAATTCCGCACTATCCAGCTTTGTCAGAAGCTCCCTTGCAAGATCGATCGTCTTATCAGTTCGCAAACGTTCCACCCTAGTCTGGCAAGAAAGAAGCATGAGTGCAAATAAGAAGAATATAACAGGACACTTTTTCATCATTGTGACAAATGTAATACTTTATTAGTTTAGTGTTACTTCAACTTTGAAATCTTGAATTCTGCAATAATCGGATAGTGGTCTGATGGGATATAAAACTTATCCACACCCGAATTCACGCGTTTGGTATAGCTATCTGGTTGAGCAATTACATTGGTGCATGCTCTGAGTACTGGTTTAGAGACATACATATAGTCGATTCTCAGATTACCGCAGGTAGGCATGAAAACATCTGGGTAATACTCACTGACCAAGTCAAAGAACGGAGATTGTAATGTCATGTAGTCCTGAGTCTGAAAGGCTTTATCAACATCATTCCATTTATATATATAATTATCCTTGCCACTATATGAATTAAAGTCTCCTGCCATAATCCAAAGTTCCTTGTCCGGATTTTTCGTTTTCCTGACCGTATGATCCAAAATACAGGTAACCTCTTTTACACGATGCAGCTCTCCCTCATAATTATCGGCACTTTCCTGACGGCGTTCTATAGGTACATTATACCCGTATCTGGCATTTTTCAGATGGACAGTCACGATGTTGACTGGTTTCTTTACACCTTCAACACGTACCTGATACCATCCGCTATAATTCACCACAACACTATCTGGTTTGTGTCCTTTCACAATATAAATACTATCAATCGGATAGCGTGAAGTAACTGCCTGAGGGTAGTTAGTAAGTCCGAAATTATAAGATGCCGTACTTGGGCGTCTTGGAGTTACTACGTGATAGTCATGTCCCCAACGTGCACATAATTCACCCCAATGAGCCGGTAGATAGCGATCCTCATTTGGCATCTGCGTATTTGTTCCGTCGTAGTATATCTGAGCTGCCTCTGCGAAAATACATATATCAGGATCTTGTGCCCTGATCCATTCAACGAAACTCTCATATTTTTCAGGCTGCCCAGCCCACATTCCATTTTGTATATTCCAATATAGAACGCGAAGGGTTTCCTTCTTTTCAGACTTGCTTTTGGCAAATGACACAGGAGCGACAACTATGGTCAGCACAATAAATGTGATGACTGATGTAAGTTTTAAACATGTAAATATCTTTCGCATATTTTAACTATTTGCTTCAAAGATATAAAAACTGACATAAGATAAATAGCATCTAAGCAAATAATCACAATAACGGGATAAATATCCAATATTAGGAAAACATATCAATTTGATTATAAGTCGTTTAAGATTATTCAAATAAATAATTTTGGGATGGTATATTAGAATAATTATTTGTAGTATTTTAATCCCAAATGTAGTCCAGGTATTTAATATGATATAGGATAAAGAAGTAACATTAGATTTCGTTATTTACAGCAACGTGAGGGAATGTATCACCTGTATTCTCAAAAACTCGTAAAAATTTGCACTATGTGCCACGATAATTACCTTTGCTGTGTCGAAATCGTGTGAGAGATATGAAGGTGTTGACATTTTTTACAGTCAGAGGTGGATCTGGCAAAACGGTGTTGAGTGCAGCGTTTGCATCATACGCGAGTTATATTCTCGGAAAGAGGACTATGGTACTTGACTTTGATGGACCTGAATACAATCTGTATAATATGAGATTGAGGGAACTGAGCCTTATGAAGGAAGGTGATGCTGACTGCGACAAGGATGGGCTGTATATTGTGGAGAAGGTGGAGAACACCGACAGCGAGAGCCTCGACAGGTTTGCAGCAAGCATCATGAGAATCAAGGAGCAGTTCGACTATATCATTCTGGATTTCCCGGGATCATTTTCAAAAGACGATGCCATATGCCATCTGGCTACTGCAGAAGTGATTGATATGGTGGTCATCCCTGTGGAACTTGATGCCATCAGCATTTGTTCAGCAAAGACCTTGTCGCAGATATTCGGGGAGACAGGGCTGAAGACACTACCCTTTTTCAATAGGGTGCATGGCAAGGAAGACCCTGCCCTGTATAACAGACTGCGTGAATGGTTTGAAAGGCACGGAGTGAGAGTATCGGAGGCAACGGTAAAGAATTCCATTGCAATGAAGAGAGAGATGGGAACCAAAGGGTTCCTGAGGAGCACTGTATGCTTCCCTGAAAAGGAGATAAGAGCAAAGAATCCGGGCATTATTAACCTGTTTGAGGAGATTGTGAGGTATGAGGAGAGAGGAGTTCAAACGACAGAAGATTCCTGATGGTCTGGTGCCTATTGTCTGCGTCGAGCCTATCGTTGTGCCGGAGCGTTTCAAGTTAAGTGATACTGAAGCGGAGAAGGAGACCGAAAGGGCGAAGCAGAGGAAGGAATCATTCGTAGATAAGTTCGCAGTGAAGACCAGCGAACTTGATGAAATACAAGAAGTAATTAACGGACATTAGTGATGAGGATTAGAGGAGAGAGAAATGTCGCGTTGGGATTGCTATTTCTGGCATCTCCGGCATTGATGGCACAGGATGCCATTTCGTTTTTGAATGAGGCGAATATGCAGATCAGGTCTGCCGGTTCGCTGATCTATCAGGTGGTGATTGCAGTTCTGAGCATCATCGCAATCGTATCGCTGATCACGGTGGGTATCAAACTCTACAGCGGAGATCAGCAGTCTGCAAACAAGGCACTGGGATGGTGCGGAGGAATGATATTCTGCATCATTGCCGCCCTGGTGCTGAAAAACTTCATAGGACTATGAGGTGCAAGGTCTATAGGAACCTTGACCGCCCTTTTTCTCTGTTCGGGATCAAGGGTAGGTATATCATTGTCGCTGGCGTAGCGGCGATGATTGATGTTGTGGTGGCTATGATCATCGGCTCGGTATTCGGGAGCATAACCGGTATGGCTGCGGCTGCCGTACTGTTTGCTGCCGGATATATGGCAATCGGTGAGATTCAGCAAAGATTCGGGACAAAGGCAATTGATAGGAAGATTGCCGGGCTGAGTATTCCTAAACATATCATAATGAAATATAAAGTATGGAAAAGATAGACATCAGAGATTGCTTCCCCGTGATGAACGGTGGAGATGGAGTCATCCTATCGAAGAGGGGTGACATTTGTGTCGGGTGGGAGATGTCGCTTCCTCCGGCTTTCAGATGCAACGAAGAAAAGTATGACAGCATTATCAATACGCTAAATGCGGCCATTGCATTGCTGCCGGACTACAGTATCGTGCATAAGCAGGACATATATATGAAAAAGAAGTATGCTTCTGAAAGGGCGAAAGGACTGCTGGATGAGGCATACGAGAGGCATTTTGACGGAAGGGAGTATCTTGACCACAGG
>JAFYVM010000015.1 GCA_017549145.1 Bacteroidales bacterium | reverse complement strand
TACAAGCTGGAGTCTTTTGGCTTTTGGGGGAGGAAATTTTGCATAAAGAACGTAGAGATTTTGTCCGTAGGCAAAATCGCGGAGTTCGCAAGATTTGCCGGAGGAGAAAGGCGAAAGTCTCCAGACCGCTTTTCCTTTCTATATCCTGGCCGAAGGCGGGGATATTGTTGACGGGAAGAGGATTGACGTTCTGATGGAGTGCAGCGGAGCGGAACGGAGGCAGAATGACAATCTTCTGATTCCTTATGCCCATTAGGGCAAGTCTTCTGACTGAAGTCTTGACCGGGCTTTATCGCGCTTCTGAGGCGGTTTATCCGCATCAGAGGTGCTTATAAACCGTGCCGGAGAAGTTGTGTCAGGCTCTGCCTGGTGTAATTTCTTCGGTTCCCCGCGTAATTCACTGATGAACGCACTGCCTTACAGGGGTGGTCGACTGCTGGATTGAGCGCCATTGCACAGATACTTATGAACGTAGAGCCCCATATTTCCGCGAAACGGGGAATAATAGAATGCTGAATTTTAGCACTGCCGTTCATTTGAAATGCTGGGGTCACTGGTGGCAGTGTGCGACTACCGCCCTATATGTAAACAGGAAAACGTTTGAGGGCGGCGACTTGTACTATCTACTACTGCACTGAGGTCGCCGCCCTTGCACCTGAGGACCGTCTTTGAGGGCAAGTCTATGTTTTTTTGCTATAAATTATGCTTCGGTTCGCTTACTCTTTTTAGAGTAGACACATATATATAATCCGAAGCTGTATACTTTATGCGCATTGTATTGCTGTCAAGTGAAATTATTTCTCCTTGTACTCCATAATAGATATCGCCATCCACCCAAGCACCAGCATTAATTCCTCTTTCATCAAACCACCATGTAGCTTTTTTCGATACAGTAGGTTTATTACCCTTGCTATAAACTTTATCCACATATAGTACTTGGTAAGGGAATGAATTTCCGATGCCATCATATATGATATCTGATTTAAGGGTTAGGACTCCATAGTAATAATCATCTGTCATGGAATTATAAAACTCATCTGTGATATTACCCTTTAGGTCATAATATATTTTAGAGCTCTCAAACCAACTACCATACACTTTTGATATATCAAGATTAAAGAGATAATCATATTCATCACTATAACTAAGGGTAAACGATTCTGCAACTTTAAATTTTCCATTAGGTCCTTTATTGGATTTCATCAAGTTGAAAGAGCCACTAATAAGACCATCATCATAGCGTTCAACCACCTCCTGAATCTCTGAAACAAGTTCATTTTGAGAAAATAGAGTACCATCAAAATTATTCATTATGTAAGTAAGCTCCTTCAAAAAACTTTCAATTGTTCCTTCCCCATATGGTGTAATACTTATATACTCTATATTCTCTAAATTTTCATATTTATAATAAGTCTCACCTGTTGCGTACTGGCTATCTTCCTCACAAGATATAACAGACCACAACAGAACGGATATAATGCAAAATTTTACGCTTCTTACAAATAACCCTTTCTTCATAATGGTATTTCAAGACATAGTAAAACTTAAAGGTATACTACCACAGAAGACCTAAATAGTTCTTGATACTGAGGCCCACTTACTGTAATATCAAAGGTTATTGGCTTATTTGTATAGTCATCATCCTCTGTGACATGAAAAGTATACGAAAATGATGTATTCTCTCCTGCTACTGATACAGTTTTAGTGTTTGCTCCTGTCCACGGAGAACTGCTTCCAATACTTATTCTGGCTTCTCCCGTAAAACCACCGATTTTTCCCGTACATAAAATTGTATGCTTGGTCTCCCCACCATATGCTGGCTCTTCATCAATGCATGTAAGCTCAATCTCAACGTTCACTAATGATGGGTCTATTTTTTCTTTGTCACAAGAACAAATCACAATAATGCTGGCAAGCAATAATAAAAATTTCTTCATCTTAATTTTATGTTGCGGGGATGACTAAATAATCTGCCATCCCCGAAGTTAAACTATCTCAATCTCATTGTCCAAGTCTTCTTAGTGGTCCACGGACCAGACATTGAAGAACCTGTTTTTAAATATACAGTACAGCCTAAATCACCATCATATTTCTTGACGATTGAATTTACTTCTCGTTCAACCTGAGAAACAGTCCATGTCACTCCGTCATCCAAGGCATCAATTTCACTGACAAATCGTGAATAATCCGAGTAGTCATCGTACTCTATAGAACTTGTTTCTACTTTCCAATAGGCTTCATCTTTAGTACATGATGAGAATGCAACTATAGCCAGCAGTACACCGGCAAAATACGTTAATATTTTTTTCATGAGTCTTGATTTAAAAATTTATGCTTGTTGTTTAATCTTATTTAACCAACCAAGTGACATTGGTATCCACTGGCTGTTGTCCTTTTCCAAATGCGACACCGATTTCCTTCCATGCATTGACTTTCGCCACTTCTAGACCTATTATATCGTCATATACTTTTATTTCGAAATCAAGATCTTCTTTAACTTCATTCTTAATTTCCTGATATAATTTTTCCGCATTTGAGTAACTCTTGGAGTATGGTAGTATTTGACATAAATACTCTCCGGCCTTCTTTGCCCCCTGGGCATTAGGCTCAGCCATCCACAAGTTTCTGGCTTTTGATAGGCATACATTTCCCCAGTAGTCAACATATGTATCAAAAATACCTTCTGCTACTTTTGAGCTCTTTTTATAAGCTTCAGTACAGCATGATGGTATAGAATTCAGTTCAAACAATGCTGCCTCATACATGTTTTGAGATGCCAGTGATTTAGCTTTTGCAATTATATTGTCGCACTGAGATTCATAGTATGCTATGATCTTTTCTCTACCGTTATTGACAAACTCAGCAATTTGGGACGATCCGACATTTATGGAACGAATCGCTTTGATTAGAGCTTTTTCTTCTGAAGCCTCGACTGCTTTTGCTGAAACCGTGGCTGAGGAATATATTTTCTGGTCGATATTATCTACGATGTAGAAAGTAATGTCAATACTTTCAGAAAACTGACGTGGTGGGCCAGGGACAATGTCCATAGTTACAGGAATAATAGAAGCAGTTATTACAAAACGTGAATTGTAATCAGTTGTTCCCAATCCATTTTTAGTAACAACCTGCATCAATTTGTTATTGAGATAGGTCATTGCTGTTTCAGGAACAGACTGTTGCTTAGCTGCAATTACAGTTAAAGGTATAGTTGCCGCCTCTTCGGTCTGGGCATAAGATGATGTTGATGCCGCTATTGCTACCAGGCTACAAATTCCTATTATCAGATTTTTCTTCATAAACATTAAAGTTTTGTTATTTTTCACCGATTACAAGTATACATCTGCCGAGTCCCCTTGCCATTACCTTGCTTTCAATCTGGTATTGCTTACGGAGATATGTTCTCAAACCTCTGACAAACGATTCTGTGTCCATCTGATTGCCGTTCTCTTTATAAAGAGGAATACGAACCTGTTCGTACTGAATGAAAGTCTCACTTGCATCAGACTTGTTGAATACATGATTTACTGTATTGTCCGACATCCAATCATCTATTATCTCAGAAAGTTCCATATCATTGAATTCAGACTCCAGATCCAAGCCGCTTCCATTGTCAAAGACTCTGATGTCAACTGCTACTTCGCGACCATTTTCATTAATATCCTCGAAGTATGTCATCAGTTGAGTACAGAATTCATCCATATTTGAGAGCACTGCCTCTTCAAGAAGGATGGGAAGTTCAGCGGAAAATGTATGTTTTCCTGTTCCTTGTGCACCGGCAATCTGCTTGTTTGTATATGAGTCCAAACCCTGAAGATTATATGTAAGAGAGTATTTGGGCCCCATCTGGTTAATGGTGTAGGTTAATTGCATAATGATATCTGCTTTTGCAACTCTCCTTAAGCGGTCTATCGGACTTTCTGCCAATGATGCTCCAGAAGTTTTACTTTGAATCATATTGTCTTCTGCATTCTGCTGAGCAATAGACTTTGTTACAGCCTGTAAATCTTTCAATGGGAATCCTCTGTCTGCCATCATTGTATTGATTTTTGCAATCGCCAGTAAAAGATTTGCATCAGTCTGCAATGCCTTAGTATAATCAGGAACAATTTGGCTTATTCCCTGGTTATCATAGGTGTTAGTGTAATTGTTTTGTACGCACCAGACATCGCTTGGCACCACCATAATAGTCGGTTTTTTTGCCTGTCCCCATAGTGTAATGGCGACTAAGCAAAGAAGTATTGTAAATAAAAACCTTTTCATAGATTGTTGAATATTATTTGATTATACCATCTGCTTTTAACTTTGCTCTCAATTGAGGGCATAAAACGCGAACCGTTATGCAGCATCGTACCTGAGTTGTACCAGGTATTTTAACTGTTGATCCGATTCGCCGGTCTTTCATACTCACATAATTTGTGTATTCGCCTTTATCCATAAAGAAAGAATCAAAGTACTCCTGATATCTTTCGCGAGCATTGACAACTGTGACTATGGGTCTTTGGTTATACCCTTTGTTACCTTTGAGAACACCATGAAAGAGTATCTCGTTAACCGCATTCTTTTTTGCTTGCTCTACAGCATCAACCTTATTACGACCTTCGCCCCATACTCTTAGAGTCTGAGAGCCGTCCTGCTCAACATTAAGACATTCGATTTCATACGATTGCGAATGTGCATCAATGGCAAAAAAGTTAAGAATCACTGTCAGTACAGTGAATAACATCCAATTGTGTCTCATTACAAAATATTTGAAAGTGATTTAATAATACCATTTGCTTCAAGTTCCTTTCTTAAAGCATTTTTATCTATAAGATATGTTGTAGTAACCTTATATCCTGATTTCGTCCTGATTGTCTTTGGCAGAGCTGCCGGCATCGGCTTGATAAATTGAAGATACTTGCCATTTGTAGAAAAGAACGGAGTGAAATACTCTGTTTTAGTATCGAAAGTATTCTTATCTGCAATCATAGGAGGCAAGTCTTTGATCCTATTCTCCTCATTACCCTTGATCCCATCAAATAGTAAAGCATATATTGCATTCTTTAGCACAACTGATGAAATGGAAGAAGTATTAGCGCCTGTTCCTGTCGCTGAAACTATACATTCTCCCTTATCTGTTAATCCAACACATTCAAATGTGCTGTTATTGGATGCTGTCTGAGTGCTGACCATTCTTTGCGCACCGCATGAAACCAAGGTAATTGCACTCAGGCATAACAATGCCAGTTTAACAAGTGTTTTCATAGGCTTCTATATTTCTCTAATTAACATTCCAGGATAAAAACCGGATCCATTCACAACCTCAAACTCAGTGGCATTCAAATCTGCTCCTTTATTCTCGTCCTCAAATTCTGCCATAAAACGATTGTCCCAGATACGTCCTTTTATAGGTTTGATTACACCAACGCGTTTATATTCGGTTCTTCCATCCTCTTTTTCTACCATCTCTAGAACCTCAAAACGTGAATCGATTGTAATATCTTCTTTAAGACCTATTTTAGCAGCCAAAGGTTCAGTGGTATAAAGTGGAGTCTTTACTTTGAATTCTTCGTATTTTTTTTGAAGGAGGGCTACATTCTTATCTATGGCACGTGTACAAACTTTCCTGATCATATCATTCTTATCATGTACACCCTCTAATCCAGTCTTTTCACTTACACTTTTTTGACAACCCAAATATGTTAATGAGAATAATCCATCTATAGAGTCAAAAGCTGCTTTTCTGTCAGGATTTGGAGAAGATATATAATATTCTGAATAGAATGTGTTTGCTATTTCTTCGTTCCAATTCAAACGATAAAGGTATGAAGTTACAACTACTCTAAAACCGGCAATCTTATCTGTAATATTTACCGCAGCATCCGTTACATAGGTAATAATAAGATTTGCCAGTCCACCCGTAAATTGTGATGCGATTTGACCTGCAATCAATAAACCAGTTGCAGCAAGTCCCGACTCTTCCTCCTTATCAATATATTTAATATCGTTGAACAGCACATATGTATTACCTATCAACTCTTCACCCGCATCTGCTAACATACTTTGTCCTCTAGTGGACATTTCTGCTATTTGTGCATCAAAGTAACTTGCATCATATAAACCTCTTTCAATAATAAGGTTCATATCAAAAGTCCCATCTTTACCACGTCCAGACTTTCTGTTAAACCATTTTGCCACTAATCTTTTTGCAATATCATTTTTTGTCAAAAAGGTTTCTATCATCTTGCAGGTGTTTTCTTCTTCAGTCTGATTATTCTTTTCATAAACACCTGCATTAATGGCACGAACTTTAAGATTGTGATTGTCAAACTTGTCGGGCAATGGCATTAGTCTGAATACGGTATCAATATCTTTTCCAAATTCTTTCTCAGGGTGTCTAATTAGAATTGAGTACATGGAACTCCTTCTATACTTCATATCTTGAGCATATGAAGCATAGAAAGGGATGAGGATTGTTATTAACAGTATAATCCGTTTCATATACTAAAATTTATAAAATGCTCTTCCAATTGCATATGTATCTATCATATTGGTTGGTACTCCTTTGAAACGAAAGGTGTTTTTCTGTGTGTTATATTGATAGATAAACACTTTGTTGTCATCAGTTTTAGAGGACGTATATACACCGATAGCTAAACCTGACCCAGGAATAGCGTTGCCTAAAAATGGGACGCCTCCAGCTTCAATCAGTTTCTCGTTTATTTTCTTAGGAGTTACAGATTCTGAGTCAACATCAAATTCCTCCTCACTTTCCCAATCAAACTCCTGCTCATTTCCTAAATAGTAATTCACGAATACTTCCATTTCCTCTCGAGATGGTATATACCAGCCAGAACCTAACTTCTTGCACCATTCAAAAGCCGGAAATTGGGAAATACTGAAACCAGAAGAATTGATATACTCATACACCATCTCCGTATTCTGCATTCCATCAGGAGATAACGTTTCCCCTAAACTTTTCAATAATTTCACATTAGTACACCACGCATTTTTCTTTCCACGCAATGCTTTTACAGTCATTGCTGTACCATGTCCTTCATCATCCACCTGAAAAACCAAGGCCTTTACTCCGTTTATATCGATGATGTCACCTTTTCGCACATCATCGAACTGCGCGTGTGCTGCAATAGAAATAATGCAGCACACAGCACTCAATATGGTTCTTTTAAAGATTTTCATATTTAGAATTTATGAACTGCACGAGAACGGTACAAGGACATGATGCCAGGGTTTTTATAAACAGGAAATGCTTTAAATGTAGCATGGAAGCCTACAATCAGCTGTGATTTCAAATCATTTCCGAATTGAACAACAAGGGCATTACCACCGTCTGCCTCAGTAGAAGTAAACCACCAATATGGTTGTTTATTTCCTAAATAGAAACGCGTATCGACAAGGGGAGATCCACCATATGCTCTTTGGCTTTTATCAAAAGCTATACATGTTCTTTTATTATATGTATTAGAACCACCGTTAATGTTTTTCCATATAGCGAGTGCTTCCTCTTTAGCAGGAATATACCATCCATCACCTAAAGACTTCGCCCAACTGAACAATGGAAAATCGCTCCAAGAAACACTATTATTCTCTACATACTTTGATATAACCTCCATGTTTTTCTGACCGTCATCCTCGTAAAAAGCGCTCGTTTCAAATTTCAAATCTTTATTAGCACACCATTTCGCATTTGAACTCTCCAGAGACATGATTGTACCATGCTGACCACTTGCATCGACAGCTACGACAATTCCTTTCAGACCGTTCTGATTATACACATCACCGACTTTATACTTTGTCGATGCATTCTGAGTCGGAACATACTTGGTAGTTCCGCAACTTACGAGCATTAAAGCTCCAACTAGAATTAGTAAATACTTTTTCATACGTAGAAATATTAAGTTAAACATGAATAATTAGTCATGCAAAAAGTAATTACCGTGAAGCTCGAAGACGGATTGTTGGTTAATAAAAGAAAGTGCGAGCTCTTCTAGTCTTAATCCTTAGAATGGGCTCTGGACAGCCTGTAACACGGATGAAGAACATTTATAGCTCACACTTCCGCTATAGCATGAGCAGAACGCTCAGATTATAGCCAGTGTAAACGCTAACTTCATTCCTGTGTTACTTGAATTGTCCAGATTCATTCTAACGGAATACAGCTAAACGCTTTCTGTATGTATTGCTGTCTTTCTCAACAGCTACGCAAAAGTAGTAAAGAATTTTCAAATTACATATTATAACTTCAAATTTATATTAGAATACAGGAAGCGCTATTTCAACTATTCCCTCACTCCACCCCATTGAGGGAATTGAGGTTAGTGAGGGAATGAGGGAGATGCTCGGTCGGAGCCGGGCATGACAGATGGCCGATCAAGTCGGCCATGACGGTAAAGTAGCCGGGCATGACGGGGACATTAGCGTTTGAGGTACTTTCCTTGTTCTATGCGTTCTATAAGTCCATCTTTGCACCACTGGGAAATATGCCTCTCAGCCGTCTTCAGCGGAATTCCCAATAAAGCCGATATGTCAATAAATTCCTTCCGCGTAAACGACTCCGGCAGTTTATCCAGGAACAGCTGGCGACGAATAGTCTTCTGACCAGCAGCAGAAGAAGCAGATGCTGCAAGTCTCGGCAACTCCTCAAATATCTTTGTCGTATGATGTAGCAGTGCATCTGAAATAATCAAAGCAGTCTCAAAATCAACATCCCTGCAAATGATATTATCCTCAAAACAACCATCTTCCATGATACGAAGCGCACTCATAATCATTGCAATGCGATAAGTGATAAGCCCAAGACGACGCACGGAAGCAATAATATCCTCGCCAAACTCATCTACATACTGCACCTGTGTTCGCTCAAAGAAAGCATTGAACCGTCTCTGCTGCTCACAAGTCAAATGGAAACGGACCTTTCCATAATCTGCGAGCAAAGTATGGAAATCATGAAACTCTTCTCCAAAAGCACGAAACTGATCATCTAGAGTACGGTCTCCCGACTGCTCAAAAACATTCTGCCACATTACCTTCGTGCTGAGGTAATAGAAAATGAAACGGGAGAATAGACCATTCTCAGCATCGGTAATCAACGATGACACCTGTTTCGGAGTACCTGTCAGCAGGGCCGATAGTTTAGGGTGTTTCAGATTTACATACTCACGGTCCTTTCTTCTGACGTACGATATAGCCTCATGGTGGAACGCCTTGCGGAATCCATCAGAATAGTTACCATAATCTGAGGCGAATGTATTTGCAAGCGTGTCACCCTCTGTCTCGAACATAATTCCCTGGCCGTCGTTCTCTCCCAGTACCTGATAAACTGCGGTGGCTGAGGAGTTGGCAGGAATGAAAAGCATACGCAGAGGTGGCTGCTCCGGCTTCGCCATAGAGCCTTTGTTTTTGCTGGCATTATATACCTGCATCTTCTGCTTATATTCCATCATCTCAGCCTCATTGATTTCGCGTAGGCGTTCATGAATCGGCTCAATCAGGTAACGACAGAGAGTGAGGCGTCCTTTGCCGGATGATGCTCTTGCTGTGACGAAGAGGAAGAGGTTGGGGCTTACTGGGCGTCTGTTGTATATGCCTTCAATCTGAGGGAGACAGGCAGAGAGGACGGTGAGTGTGCCGAGGAGAAGGATATCGCCGTCCTCCGGCGAGTCTGCAACATCAATAATCTTACGAAGAAAGTCCGGGAGGTTTTTGTGAATCTGCGGTGTAAAAGTCGGAAGACTGTCGTCATGACCGACCTGATCGGGCATCTCCCTCATCCCCTCAGATACCTCAATTCCCTCAGCAGGACGAACTGAGGTATAGGAAGCCCGCTCCCGAACAGGCATAGTCCGCGTAACCAAACTTATTCCGTGTGCCTTAGCCAACTGAAAAAAGGTCTTGATGGTGATTCCATGTCCGCCAGCTTTGAGACAGCGGTCATATTGCTTATCAGCCTCGACAGCATTATATTCCGGATGGAACCGACTCAGACGATGAAAATAATCACGTCCAGCCTCTCCAAGGGCATCACTGAGAGCAAAGCCAAGATCTCGCCAGTCAGCATAACTCGAAGTTATATCTACACGCGACTCCTCAATTCGTGAAGTTATCGTTTCAATATCAGAAGCATCTCTGCCGGTGCTGGAAACAATAGCCGGAGCTGGATGTTCGGACTCTGTGCCCTTAATTTCCAGCCACTCATGTGGATTAAAAGTATTCTCAGTATTCATGATTTCTATAGATTTTTAGGATTTATATATGCCTCCGGATCATAGGGAAGAAAACAAGCACGCGACACATCCTTTCCAGATTTATCCGCCTCAAGCCCATATGTCTGCCTCAGATAATTAGCGACTGCATTGAAGTATTCCGCATGTGAAATCTCGGCTGTATTGATGCTTATAATCCATTTCAGTCCATCGCCGGAAGGGCTGCGAAAAAGCAATTCAGTAGCAAAGCACCTATCCTCCAGCAGCATCTGGAATGTAGCATTTACATCTGTGAGATGGTCAAAGTCAATGCATAAGTATCCGCTATGGTCAATCAATGCCTTGTCGCTTCTACTGCCGAACGTACCAGAGAAAGTACAATAGTCAAAGTTTGCAGCTTTATAACTCCTCGCTCTCTTCACATCTGATAATGACCGTAACTTCTCTGTCCTATCCTTTGCATAAGGCCTCGAGATATAATTATACGCATCAGCAAGAGTTATATCCTTATGTGGAACCGTATTCGTAATCGGATGTTTGAAGAATGTAAAGCGAACATCGCCAAGCCCGAGAAACAGATCATCAGAAATTCTCCGATAAAGAGACTGGCCATCAAGTCGATAATGCCTTCTGGCAAAATCAAAACAATCTCCGTCAGAAACAGTCTCCGACAAATCCTGATGACAAGCCCACTCCGGTGATATCACCTTTCCTGGCTCCTTCTTCTCGATCCATATCTTCAAAGTCCTTTTGCCGTTATCGAAGGGATTGCGACAAACGTCGCAGTCCCTTCCAACAACCTTTATAAGAACTTCATCCTCAGGAAAGAATTGTCTCAAGATATGAGCATAAATATTCAAACCATACGAAGTCTTTGACAAAATCGCCTGTTTCGTAAGATTATTCTTTCCCATAGCGATCCTCAATTTTTGTCATGATGTAGTTATTCCGAAGAATCCTCTCAATATCCTCCCTCAGATAATAAATCTTGCGACCGATGCGAGTATATGGAATAGTACCATTGCTACGTAAAGTTTGAAGAGTGCGAGGACTGACATGCAGCATCTGCATGATATCCTGCCCATCCAGAAGGTTTTCAAGATCAATGTTCGGCTTATTTCTGTCCATGACCATTCCTCCTACCGAAAAGTTCAATAGCATACTCCACATCCACGATAATCTTACGCCCATTCTGCGTAACAGCCTCCTTAATAACATTGTCCTTATAATGCTGAGCAGTGGCATGCGAACATCCGAACAGTTCCTCTATACCCTTGATACCATACACATAACGCTTAGGAGCACCACTCCCATGCTTGCTGACATTCTGACCGGCAGCAGTCTCAAGAATCTCCTGCATCAGAACCTTAAGATCGCCTATCGTCATCGCTCCGATAGGCATTGAGTCGTCAAATCCAATCATTGTAATCTCATTTTGGAATAATGACCAGTTTGAATGGTGGTAAGCATTCTTACTGGTCGGGCGACTTCCGGACAGGTGATACCACTTCGCCTGTTCGTATCGTACTGGCAAAGTAAGGTAGAGTCTATGGGGATTCATACCATCAGCACCATTGGTGGTGTTCCAATGGTGCTGAGTTAGAGATGGTAGATTTGTGTGATTTATTTCCCGTATCGGACTTTTTCATCAAAAAAGCCGTCTTTCTGAAGTTGATGAGCAACTTTGGATAGAGTGCTTGATGTAAGGATTTTTCCTTCTTTTGAAGTGAGGAGACAGTCGATGCTTTTCCAGTCTTTCTTGTTGAGTGGCAGGAAGAAACGATGATCATAACAGTACATAACGAATGCACGGTTGGATACGAGGAGTACTCCTTTCTCGCTGATAATGTTATCCTTGATTGCTTGCTTGATTTCCGGAATGGTATTAAATGGTACGATTTTCTTCCTGATGTTAGTTTCGTCCATATATGATTGAGCTAGAGTGGTTGTCCAGTCCATGGATTCTGCGATTGATTCTGCTGTAATAGATTCCACTAGAACTACATCGCACATCTGTTGATAGTCGAATATCGTTGTTGAGATGCCATTCTGATATAAGCATGCTTGAATGATATTCCCCAAACGTTCCAATGCCAGACCGATTTCTGCGATAGCATGAAAACATGGTTTGTTCCACTTGTGATTCATTACTCCAAAATCTTCAGTATGTTTATATCCTAAAGCCTCTAATACATGATGAGCATATTTAAGTGTTGTAATTATGCAGTTGAAGTATTGGTTTATCTTTTCTTGATTTGTGTCAGTATGGGAAAGATTATGAAAGTAAGCGGCAACTGTTTTTACTTGCATATAAATTTGAGTAACGACATTTTTAATTTGCAACTGATCTTTTTTGCATTCACGAATCTTATCGTATAGATATCTTGCTAAATCATCCCACCTAGTAAAAGAGATATGTGATTCTTCATGGGTGTAATTGACGATATGACGTATCGCATCACTAGATGTTGTCGTTATGTGATCAAGGGAGAGATTGCCATCAGCGACAGCCATATCACGGCAAAGAGTCTGCGCCTCTTTGCTTGCATAAGCTGATATGAAGGCCTGTAATGGCATAAAAAATTGGTTAAAAATTGATATACAAAACAATCACTTTAAACCAAATTTACAAAAAAAGCACGACTTTAACTATAGACATTAGATACGCACTGCGTAAGTTGCAGTGTGTCAGTGAAATAATTTTTCAAAATGTTCTGAAAGATTCTTCAAATCACTTCAAAAACAGGGAAAATGAGCCTTTGGGAGGTAATTTTATGACCTTAGTAATGCACTAAAATTGAATACTTTACGCAATATGCAGAACAAATTGCAAGAACTGACAGACAAGCTCTACAACGAGGGTCTTTATTGCTCGTTTTCGAACTCTTTAATCCATTCATTCAACCTTTCCTGCAGTTTCTTCTTGTCCTTCTGTTGCCGGGCATATGACTTCACCTTTGTCTTTGCTGAGTGCAAGACCTTCTTAAATGCTGCGAGCATTACCACGCATGAGGATAAGGCAAAGAAATCAGGATGGGACGAATTTGTGGGGTCCGGAGGAATGTTTTTGATTTTGGTCAACGGTGTTGACCGGATTTCAGAGGATAAGACTTCCGCAGCGATGTTGCGGAAATTCGTAAACACCGTTTACGATATCATGAGAGACGTGAAAATCCCCAGCGGCTGCCGGGGATTCTTACTATGAATGTTCAGGATTTTAGTCGAATATAAATTCTACCATCAAATGATATACACGCGATTTTTTATCTCCTTCAGGACTTACGATCTTGTTTTCTGCAAGGTGGCTTAGAATCTTTCGTGCTCCTGGTGATGAGAGTCCGGTGATCTCACGTGCAACAGCATTTGATATTGATCCATTATGAGCCAAGTGCTCTAAAATCTTAATTGTATTTGGTGAGCATTTCTCCTTTACATCACTCCATTTTATCGCTACTTTATCGCTACTTATCGCTACTTTATCGCTACTTATCGCTACTTTATCGCTACCGGCATCTTTCGCATTCTTGCTCCAGGCCACTGCCCGAAGGATAAAATCGTTCTTATAATACTTGATAGGAAGCAATCCATCAGCTTCCATCTCTCAACACATACGATCTACACCTTCTCCAAACTCCTTTACATATTTATATGTCTTCAGATAGCGTGCAAGTCTAGGATTACGAGAGAAGTGCGTGTGGCGGATATTGTCCGGGCGGACAAGTCCAGGGAGATTTCCGGGGCTCTCTACAACAAGCCTGTCATCAAAGAGCTTAACCTGAATGTCTGTTCCAGTGATACTCAGGTCTCTATGGCAACAAGCATTCACTATCATCTCCTGTCTTACAAACTCAGGATATTCAACCTCTGTGACAAACTTGCCATCGGCTCCGAGATAAGTCCTTTCCTTAATCTGAGTTGCCAGGAATGCGACAGACTTATCTATCTGCTCACGCACTGGACCTTCAAATATCACATCCTTGATGACATTCATCTCTGTTCCAGTCTTCTCCTCTGTTCCCTCATAACGGATAAAACGCACGCTTGCCCTTGGCAGGAAATCTTGCGGCTTCTTACCGAACAAAAGAAGCGAGACAACTGTTGGATGTAACTTGCCGTTTTTCTCAACAACATATCCGTGATTTTCAGTCAGGAACTCCATAGAGGACTTGCCATATCCTGATTTCTGGCAATAGTCATCAACGAGAGTCATGTCCAGATCTTCCAATCCGGCACTGTAAACAGCTGTCTCTTCGTAACAAGATTGTCCTTTGTCGTTCATAAGTTGGAAGCGTTCGTCGAATGACAACTTCTTTGATTTGTCTCCCACCCGAAGAAACACCTCATCAGCCTGATTGGCATAAACTCTCAAGCTCGGTTCAATATGGAATACTAGCACATGATTGTCTTTACCTGTTCTATCTACGCAAGGAACCATCTCAATTTGAGCATTTACTGATGGCGCACAGAAATCAAATGGAGTGCGACGAATGTCATTAAGGATCTTCTCATCTCCATCAACTCCTTCAATCTCCCTCTTGCCATCAGTGATACCTACTACCAAATCGCCACCATCCGCATTGGCAAATGCAATCATAGTAACTGCCAGATCCTTTGGCTTGATTCGTACGCTCTTACGATCAAATGTCTGTCCCTCCTCACGAGATAAAATGTCTTCGATAGTCATTGTACTTTCCTTTGGTATTATGTTTCTTTACAAATATAACGGATTTTGATAAAGTGAAGAAACTGATATTTAAATTTTCCTCGCCTTATACCTTAATATATATAGGCTACATTCCCCAAGCGTTGTCGATGAGTTTCATGGCATCGGCTTTGGTCTTTTCTGCGATATCAATGTAGGGACGCATCGCCTTGTAGTCTGAGTGGCCGGTCCATTTCATTACTACCTGAGGTGGCACACCGTTCGAGAGGGCGAAGCATATGAATGTTCTTCTTGCTGCGTGTGTTCCGATGAGGGAGTATTTCGGATATGTTTCTTCAACTCGCTGACCGGCTCTGTAACATACGATGGTTATCGGAGTGGTGAATCCGCAGAGTTCGCCAAGATCCTTGAGATAGTGGTTCATCTTCTGATTTGAGATTACCGGCAGGGCAAGTCCGAACGGGAACTGCTCGTCTTTGTATTTATCAAGTATTGCCTTTGCGTTTTTGCTGAGGTCTATAGGAAGACGGTCGTTGGTTTTCTGAGTTGTGATGTAGATTTTATCTCCGTCGATGTCGGTTCTCTTGAGGGCTGCCATATCGGAGTATCTGAGCGAGGTGAAGGCACAGAAACAGAAGAGGTCTCGGGTTTTGGCGAGAGCACCGGCTTCCTGGACTGTCTTTTCGTATTCTTCTCCGTTGGCATCATACAGCTTGACCTTGGTTCCGTTCTTCGGAATCTCGTAGGTGTAGAGTTTGAGCAGTTCTTCTTTGGTGAGGAAGATTACAGGTTTGTCAAGGACTTTGAACTTCGGACGGTATTTGTTGACTGCTTCCTCCTGACAGTAACCCTTGCGGATAGCCCAGTTCAGGAACCACTTGAAATTGTTGTAATGCTTCTGGACAGTCTTTTCTTCCATCTTGCAGACTTTTCTCAAGTGCATAATGAAACGGCTGAGTCCTTTTTCGTTGAAATCACGGAACTCGAGTTTCTTGCCGAACGATTCCAGATGAATCTTGAAGGTATGCCAGTTCTTGAGGGTGGCTGCAGCCCACTGATTAAGCACGCTCTCTTCTTTTACAAATTGATCAAAGAATTCATAGATGAGTTTTACCGGAGCCTCTTCTGCTACCTCGGTAGGCGTGAGATCATCGCCTAGGGAGATGGCTGTTGCAAGTTGTTCTTTGATTTCGTCAAGTGTAGGGCGAACTTTAAGATCATTCTCATATTCTGAAAAATGCAGTTTGATTTTCATAATACGATTATTGATCTTGCGGGAAGGTATGCCTTTGGAGTTTGTATAGCGTACTTTGACCTGTCCGGATTCTTCCCATGCGGCAGGGTCAACACTATATCCAAGGGTCGTAAGGAGCCTTGTTTGACGAATATTTATGGAGATTGTTATAGGGGCTTCTCCTTTTTTATTTACTTTTGGGTGTAGATAAAATTTAACTGGCATACCTGTTTGTATTAAAAGTACAAACAAATTTACAAACAGATTTTGAAATATGCAAGTATATCGGGTTAGATTGTATATACTTATATCGTTGTGTATTAAGCATATACAATACTCTGGAAAACTCTAAAAAATAGACGTTCGACTCCGACTATCTCCACCAACCCATTCAGATTTCCATCTGAGTGGGTTTTTTCTTTATGAATATGTATATTTGCTCTTAGATCAGACATCAATCATTTGTTTCATACAAAACGAGCATCTTTTATGAAAAAAGTAATTTATTTACTCTTTCTATCTATCATTTTTGCTTTTTGCGCAATAGAATCATTTGCCTTTGATCAGAACTTCAGTAGAGCAAGATGGATTTCTGTCCTATCGCCGGATTCAGATTCTGCCCCTAATACATGGATGACATTTGTAAAGACAGTCAATCTGTCTAAAACTCCGTCGCAGGCTATTGCTAGAATTGGTGCTGATAGTAAATATTGGCTTAAGATCAATGGTAAGGAGGTAGTCTTTGAGGGAGGTCTTAAGAGAGGACCGGAGCCAGGAGCTGGCTACTATGATGAGATTGATGTTGCTGAGTATCTTCAGAAAGGTGTGAATACCATAGAAGTCCTTTTGTGGTACTTCGGTAAGAATGGTTTTTCGCATTTGAGCTCTGGAAAGGCGGGTATGATTTTTTCTCTTGAGAATAATGGACTTGATATCGCCAGTGACTCTACATGGCAGTGTTGCATCCGTCCGGAATACTGTGATACAGAGAATCCAAAGCCAAATTACAGGCTTTCTGAACCCAATATCAGATACAATTCTACAGTATCTGAACCTCAGATGCAGAATGCTGTAGAATATGGCACATGGGGCGATGCTCCTTGGGGAAAGATGCTCCCAAGGCCTATTCCTATGTGGAAGGATTTTGGAATCAAGACAGGTGAGATGATTCGTAGAGGAGACACAACTATTCTCCAACTTCCTTACAATATGCAGATGACACCGATCATAAAGATTTTTGATTCGCTAGGAGGAAGTTTAGTACATATTCAGACTGATCATTCCGAGGCCGGAGGAGCTCATTGCATTCGTGCTGAGTATATTGCCAGCAAGGGTGAGCAGACGTATGAGTCATTAGGCTGGATGAGTGGTCAGGAAATAATAGTCATTGCCCCTGAGAATGTTCAGGTGCAGGAGATCAGCTACCGTGAGACAGGCTATGATGCTGAACTTGGAGGCAGATTCAGTTGCTCTGATCCATTCTATGACTTGTTCTGGGAAAAGGCAATGCGCACTCTTTACGTGAACATGAGAGATACCTTCTTCGATTGCCCAGACCGAGAGAGAGCCCAGTGGTGGGGAGATGTTGTCGTGCTGATGGGAGAGTGCTTCTACAGTTATTCGACTTCCACTCATGCACTGATGAGAAAGGCTATTAATGAACTCTGTGCTCATCAGGCCGATAATGGTACACTTCATTCTCCGATCCCAGGTGTTTTTAGTAGAGAGCTTCCAGGACAGATGCTGGCATCAGTGGGTAGATACGGTTTCTGGACCTACTACATGAATACAGGGGACATTGAAACTATTCGTAATGCTTATCCTGCTGTCAAGAGATATCTTGCTGTCTGGGAAACAGACTCGACAGGACTGACCATTCATAGAAAAGGCGGCTGGTCATGGGGTGACTGGGGTGACAATCAGGATAAGGCTCTGATTCAGGCTGGTTGGCACTATCTTGCGCTTGAGAGTGCCGCTTCTATGGCAGATGCTTTGGGCTATGATGAGGAGGCTGAGGCCTACCGCGCGACAATGGCGAAGGTAGCCGAAGGCTTCAATGCATGCTGGACAGGTACGGAGTATAGGCATCCTGCTTATAAAAAGCTTACCGATGATCGCGTCAATGCGCTCGCAATGCTTGCAGGCATTGCTGGACAGGATAAATATCCTCAGATCCTGGAACTGCTTAAGAAAACCGAACATGCCAGCCCATATTTTGAAAAGTATGTGATGGAGGCTCTATTCAAGATGGGCGAGGGTGAGTATGCTCTGGAAAGATGCTATAAGCGCTTTGGCCAGATGGTGAATCATCCGGATTATACAACCTTGTTTGAAGGATGGGAGATCGGAAGTGCAAAATATGGTGGTGGTACGACCAATCATGCTTGGAGTGGTGGAACTATTACGGTTATCGGTGCAGAGCTATGTGGTATAAAGCCGATTGAACCGGGATATAAGATTTTTGAGGTAAGACCTCAGCCTGCGGGATTGGGTGAAGTCTCATTGTCGTTCCCAACAGTAAGAGGCGAGGTTTCATATAGCCACAAGCAGAATGGTAAGACAATAAAGTTTGTTGTCTCTGTACCTAAGGGATCTAAGGCTCACTTCGTTTATAAGGATGTCGATAAATGGTTTAGGGCAGGAAAACATTCGGTGATATTCAACGATCAGCGATATACCATATTGTAATTTTGTGTATATTTGCAGAGAATGCGTTATTGCGTGTTCTCTGCAAATTGTTTTATGGATATTGACTTTTTTAATAGGATTTTGAGTGTTGATTCGACCTCCGGTAAGGAAGGTGAACTTGCTGATATGTTGTCAGTTGAGTTTGCGGCACCGGGTCGTAAGGTAGAGCTTTTTGAGGTTGGAGATGGTACAAAGAATCTCCTTGTATCTTGGGGCTCTCCAAAACTCATTTTCTGTACCCATCTTGACACAGTCCCTCCATATATCGCTCCTTACTCCGAGTCAGTCTGTCATCCTGAGCGAAGCGAAGGATCTTCTACCCAAGAACTTGTCATCCACGGTCGCGGAACATGCGACGCAAAGGGGCAGCTCTTCGCAATGTGGGAGGCTTGCAAGGAGCTTGAGGCGAAAGGATGTACAGATTTTGGCCTTCTGCTTCTTGCAGGAGAGGAGACAGGATCCTTTGGGGCAAAGGCTTTCCGTGATCAGCATTCTGGAGCAGAGTGGCTTGTGGTAGGCGAGCCTACAGACAATTGTATGGCGACTGCTGCAAAGGGAACAAAGTCTTTTGAGGTGACATTTGAGGGCAAGGCTTTTCATTCCGGATATCCTGAGAATGGAGTGAGTGCAGTTGAACTCTTCAACGACTTTATGAATGCTCTTCGTAGCATCAGATTCCCTAAGGATGAACTGCTCGGAGATACTACATTCAACGTTGGTAAGCTGGTTAGCGACAATCCACAGAATATTCTTAGCGAAAAACTCACATGTAGAGTATATTTCCGCACTACTTTCGAGTCAGATGAGATGGTCTGCAATGTGATGAAGAATATGGCTGGTCCAGAGGCAAAACTTAGATTTGGAAGACCAAGAGTGCAGGATGGATCGGATATCGTGGCAAAAGATGTCGCACAGTGGCAGAGAGCAATGACAGTGAAAGCATTCGGTGGAGATGCTCCAACCCGTTTCGAGGTACTGCCAGGATTTGAGACCAAGCCGGTATCGTTCGGAAGCGATGCACCTCAGCTAAGCAACTTTAAGCATAAGATTCTCTGTGGACCGGGATCGATTCTGGTTGCACATAGACCTGAAGAATATATTACCCTTGCTGATCTTAGGACTGCTGTGGGTAACTATGTTGAGATATATAATAGATTGATAATTAATTAAAAAGATAGATACTATGATAGTGATGAAGTTTGGCGGAACATCCGTCGCAAATTTTGAGGCCATCACAAGAACGATTTTTATCATTGGAGGAAAGCTTGACCAGAAGCCGGTTGTGGTAGTGTCGGCCCTTTCGAAGATTACAGACTTGCTATATGCAATCTCTGATGCAGCAGCAGCAAATGATGTAGCTACTACTACAGATCTTTTGGCGCAGCTTCGTAAGCGTCACGTAGATCTTACTGAGGAGCTTCTCGCACAGAGCATGCTCAAGGATGAGGCAGTTGCAAAGGTTAATGAACTTTGCGATGGACTTGATAAGATTGCTATGGCAGTATGCTCGCTCGGTGAACTCTCAGATAAGAATAAGGCTATCATTATCTCTACTGGAGAGTATCTGTCTTCTACAATCATTGCGTATGCGATGAATGCTAAGGGAATCAGGACCAAGTGGGTGGACTCTCGCACAATGATGGTTACCAATAAGTCTTATCTCAAGGCAGAGCCAAATGTGGCGGCAATTTCTGAACGTGCTCCTGGCTTGGTTGCAGAGGCATACGAGGGGATGGATGCCATTATCATGCAGGGATTTGTCGGTGTTACTGAGGAAGGAAAGCCAACAGTTCTTGGACGCGGTGGTTCAGACTATTCTGCATCACTTATCGGTATGGCAATTGACGCGGAGCGCATCGAGATATGGACTGATGTTGATGGAGTCTTGACAGCTGACCCTCGTAAGGTAAAGAATACAAAGTATCTTGAGAAGATCTCATTCGAGGAGGCTGCAGAGATGGCTCACTTTGGAGCAAAGGTGCTTCATCCTTTGACTATCGAGCCTGCTGTGAAGAAGAATATCCCGCTTTATGTGCTTAACTCGATGAACCCTTCAGGTAAGGGAACAGCGATTCTTCGCAACGAGCTTATCGAGGATGGAGTTAAATCAGTGTCATTCAAGGAGAATATCAAGGTAATCAACATCTTCTCTACCAGAATGATCAATACATCGGGCTTCTTGAGAAGAGTGTTCGAGATTTTCAGTGAGAGCAAGGTGTCTGTGGATTTGATCAGTACTTCTGAGGCAAATATCTCTGTAACTGTTGATGCAAGTGAGAAGATTGATCCGGTAATCAAACAGCTTTCTGAGTTTGCTGATGTTATCGTGGATGATGATAAGTCACAGATTTCTGTAATCGGAAAGAATATCGTTCGTCTTAATGGTATGCTCAAGAAGACTTTTACTCCATTGAAGAAGACAAACGTATATATGATTTCACAGGGTGCGTCGTTCGTAAATATCAGCTTTGTTGTTGATAGAGAGGAACTTGCAGAGGTTGTTCAGGACCTTCACGATCACCTTTTTGATAACCCTGAGGAACTTGAAACGTTTTAATTAGAATCTGTAAAAAAGAAATTATATGAAATTATTCATCAGCGGATACGGAAAAATGGGTAAGATGATCGAGAAGATCATCCAGTCCCGTGGACTTGAATATGCTGGCTGGAGCGAGGCTGTGACTGAAACAGATCCGGCTTTGGCAAAGGAGTGTGTATGTATTGATTTTACAACTCCAGCTGCTTTCAGAGAGAATTATAAGTTCCTTGCAGAGAATTTCAAGGCAGTAGTTGTAGGTACAACAGGCTGGGCAGATATTCGTGAGGAGGTTATTGCATATTTCGAGAAATGTGGCACTCCAATGATTTGGGCTACAAACTTCTCAGTGGGTGTGAATGTGTTCTTTGCAGTAACAGATTACATTACTAAACTTCTCAATGAGTTTGGCGGATACAGCCCATATATGGTGGAGATGCACCATTGCCACAAACTTGATGCTCCAAGCGGAACAGCTCGCTCATTGGCAGATATCGTAGATGCTAACATGAATGTAAAGACTGATATTCAGTCAGTACGCTGTGGTGAGATTCCAGGAATCCATACAATCGGATTTGAGGGTGTGAATGACAGAATTACCATCTCACATGAGGCGTTTTCTCGTGAAGGCTTTGCTGCAGGTGCAGTAGAGGCGGCGCTCAGAACAGATGGTCTGACTGGTGTACACGAATTCAAAGACCTTTTCTTTGAATAACTGTCATCCTGAGTTTCAGTCTGTCATCCTGAGCGAAGCGAAGGATCTATATTAAAAATGAAATTAAAAAACCAGAATATGAAAATGTTAAAAGGTTGCGGTACCGCGCTAATTACTCCATTCAAGAATGGAGCAGTTGACTATGATGCATTTGCAGCATTGGTCGATCGTCAGGTCGCAGGAGGAATAGACTTCCTCGTGCCACTTGGAACAACTGGTGAGACTCCTTGTCTTACTGATGACGAGAAGATCCGTGTACTTCAGATTGCAAAGGAGCATTCAAATGGTCTTCCTGTCATGGCAGGAGTAGGTACAAACTGCCTTGAGCAGACTATTGCAAACATTCAGCTTCTTGAGCCGCATGGTGTGGATTATTTCCTTGTGGTAGTTCCTTACTACAACAAGCCACCTCAGGAGGGAATGTATCAGTACTATAAGGCTGTTGCAGCAGCTACCACTAAGCCAATCGTACTTTACAATGTACCAGGCAGAACAGGTAGCAATATGACAGCAGAGACAACTCTCAGACTTGCTCAGATTGATAATATCGTTGCTGTGAAGGAGGCTTCAAGCAAGAGAGAGCAGATTCTTGAGATTCTCAAGAATCGTCCAGAGGGTTTTGTGGTGTTGAGTGGAAATGATGATGAGACTCTTGATCTTATGCAGAATGGTGCAGAGGGCGTAATCAGTGTTGCGTCTAACATTGTGCCTTCAATGGTAGTAGAGCTCACTCACGCAATGCTCGAGGGTAAGACAGAGGAGGCTCAGAAGCTCCACGATACTCTTACTCCTCTTTTCAGAGATTGCTTTATTGAGAGCAACCCGATCCCGACAAAGGCAGCTCTTTCTGCAATGGGATTCATCCAGAATGAGTGCAGACTTCCTCTTGTTCCTGCAAGCCAGGGAGCATACGACCAGATGCTCGGAACAATCAAGGAACTTGGATTGCTATAAAAGATAGATTATGACAGATATGGAAAGATTTCAGCAGACAATTGCTGATTTGGAAAGTGGCAAGGTTAGAGTTGCCGAGAAGGTGAATGGAGAGTGGCAGGTAAACTCATGGGTTAAGGAGGTTATCTTGAGCGGATTCCGTCTTGGTAAACTTACAGATATGACTCAGGGACAGTTCTCATTCTTTGATAAGGATACCATCCCTACAAGAAAGTTCACAGCAGAGAATGGCGTGCGTATCGTTCCAGGTGGAAGCAGCGTCCGTACAGGCGCATATCTAGCACCGTCGGTAATTATGATGCCGCCAGCGTATGTGAATATTGGTGCATACGTGGATGAGGGAACAATGATTGACTCACATGCGCTCGTAGGTTCATGTGCACAGGTAGGAAAGCATGTTCACCTTTCTGCAGCATCGCAGCTTGGTGGAGTGTTGGAGCCAGTAGGTGCCCTTCCTGTTATCATTGAGGACAATGTTTTCATCGGTGGAAACTGTGGTATCTATGAGGGTACAATTGTCAAGCAGAACGCAGTAATCGGCACAGGCGTTATTATCAATGCTTCAACAGCTATCTTTGATGCAACAACTGGAGAATATATCCGTGCAAACGAGAACGGACAGATCGTTGTTCCTGAGGGAGCAGTAGTTGTAGCTGGTAGCCGTCCAGTAAGCAAGGGCCCAGGTGCAGAGCAGGGAATTCACCTTTACTGCCCGGTTATCGTGAAGTATCGCGATGCGAAGACTTCTGGCTCGATTACTTTGGAGGATATGCTTCGATAAAGATCCTTCGCTGTCGCTCAGGATGACATAACTGTCATTCTGAACGAAACGAAGTGGAGTGAAGAATCTTATACAATGAAATATACAGAGAAATTTTCAGAAGATGTGGGCTCTTTCTTCAGGTCTCCTGTGAGGGAGATCTTTAAGAGAGTGGACCTTAATGCAATTTACTCATTCGCAGGGGGCTATCCTTCTGCGGATACTTTTCCATTGGAAGCCATCCAGCAGACAATCGCAGAGGTGATTGCAAAGTATGGTGCTAAGGCATTTCAGTATGGAGCGACTCAGGGCGTTCCGGAGTTGCGAGATGCTGTTGCTAAGCGCTATGGTGTGCCAGTGGAGCGTGTGCAGATCACATCTTCTTCTCAGCAGGGAATTGACGTGTGTACGAGAGTACTCGTCAATCCTGGCGATGTAATTCTTACTTCAAGCCCGTCTTACTTGGGTGCTCTTCAGTCATTCCGCTCATATCGCGCTGATATCAGAGGAGTTGCGCACAATGATAATATAGAAGAATTTCAGGCGGCCTATGAGCAGATGATCGCTCAGGTGTCAGAGGATGGCAAAAAGATAAAGTTCCTGTATATGATCCCGGATTTCCAGAATCCTTCTGGAGAATCTTTGACTCTTGAGGAACGTAAGATGCTTGTTGCATTAGCAGAGAAATATGATTTTCTTATTGTTGAGGATAGCCCATATCGTGAACTAAGATATGAAGGTGAGCACATTCCTACAATGTATTCGCTCAGCCCGGATCATGTTATTCACCTTGGATCATTCTCAAAGATTTTTGCCCCAGGTTTCAGATTAGGTTGGGCTATTGCACATCCGGATATCTTGGATAAGATCTATGTATGCAAGCAGTCTTTGGATCTTTGCCCGCCTATCCTTGATCAGTATGTGGCAGCCGAGTTCCTTTCAAGTGGAAGACTTGACGAGAATCTGAAGAAATCTGTGGCTCTTTATAAGGGAAAAAGAGATCTGTTGCTGTCGCTTTTGAATGAGCATATGCCTCAGGGAGTGAAATGGACGCATCCGGAGGGAGGTCTCTTCCTATTCTTGACGATGCCAGAGGGTTTTGAGGCAGTGAAGTTCTATGATAAATCTCTTGATGCAGGTGTGGCCTATGTTGCAGGAGAGTTCTTCCATCCGGATGGAAATGGAAAGAATACGATGCGCTTGAATTTCTCGTTCATGACAGAAGAAAAGATCCGTGCAGGTATCAAGCTCCTCGCAGAAATCCTCCAAACCGAACTTTAGTTCACGCTGTCATCTTGAGCGAAGCGAAGGATCTTAAAAAAGAAAGTTTATGAAACTATATAAATATCAAGGCGCAGGAAACGACTTTCTGATTGCAGATAATAGAAATGGAGCAATCAGAGAGAGAGGGGGCGTTTTGTATGTGGCAGAAAAAGGCGTTGAGTCGACATATAGAATCGAAGATCTGTGTGATCGACGCTACGGTATTGGTTCCGATGGCCTTATGCTTCTTGATTCAGCTCCAGAAGGCTATGATTTCAAGATGACATATTTCAACTCTGATGGTTCAGGCGGGATGATGTGCGGTAATGGAGGACGATGCATTGTGGCCTTCGCAGCGGATTGTGGTATTGTTGATTTTGAGTTTATTGCAGCAGATGGTCCTCACTCAGCGCAGATTCTCAGCTCTGATGAGAAAGTAAAGGTTGTACGCCTGAAAATGAAGGATGTTGCAGAATATTCATCATATGATGCCTTGACTGGTCCTACTGCTCCATCAAAAGGACTCTTCCTTGATACAGGCACAAGACATTATGTGCGTTTTGTAGAGAACTTGAAAGAGTACGATATAGTAGGCGAGGGCAGAGATATCAGATGGAATGCTGAGGAACTGAAGCCTGTCGGGGCAAATGTTAATTACGTTGAACCGGTAGAGGGAGTTGTAAATGTGAGAACCTACGAGAAAGGAGTTGAGGATGAGACTTTTGCCTGTGGAACAGGTATCGTGGCTTCTTGTATCGCTTCTTATATAACGAGTGTGAAACCGTCAGCTGAAGAAGACGGCAGAGTACGATATGATGTGATGGCGAAAAGAGATAAGCTGGCAGTTGATTTTATCCCATCATCACATGGATGCGTGGCTCAGGATGTCTGGCTTACCGGTCCAGCTACGTATGTTGCAGAAATTATTTTATAAGATTAGAACAAAATAGATAAAAATGAAAGTATTAAAATCACTTAAACGATTCATGGGCATGGCAGTGATTGCGTTTGCCCTTACTTCTTGTTTTGATTTCACTAGCTCAGAGAATTATACTTTGGTAGCAAACTTTGAGTATGGATCAGATTTGACTTTGAGAGCAGACAGTACATATTATGCAGAAAAAGGGTATGCCATCGGATATAATTATCTGGCATTCTGCCATAATATTGATGCCTCAACTTATGAGTATAAAGGAGGATTCCGTATTTCTGCTCTGGAGGGAGTTTATGATCCAGAACCAAAAGAGGAGGGTACAGAGACTCAGCCTGAGGTACTGAATCTTGACATGACTTGGCGTGCTCATTCAATTAAGGGAGTAAACACTTATATGGTGTACTATATGAGCTCTCAGAGACCAACTTATGACATTGAATTCTTATTGCCGACATCAGGAACTTGTACGATGAAAATGTGCCAGGTAACAAATACTGCTAAAGTTGCAGAGGAAATTGCTGCAACATTCCAGCGTGGTGATAAGCTTACATTGGTTGCAACCGGTTATAAGGGCGGTCAGATGACAGGAAAAGCTGAGATCAACTTGGCGGATTATACTCAGAACGATAAGTCAGGACAGCCAAAGGATTCCATTGTATCAAAATGGACAAACTTTGACCTTGGTGCACTTGCGTCGATTGATAAGATTAACTTCGCGTTGGTATCAACCAAGAGTGTTTCTCAGTATTTCTGTCTTGATAATGTAATTGCGGATATCGCAATTGAATATTAAAGGAGGCCTTCAGGAACCTGCATGATGATTTCCTGATACTCCGGATCAATAGAAAGAATCAAATCTTCATGGAGCGGTATCATTACTGCTCCATTTTCTGTTTCTACCTCTATGCAAGGATTGTTTGGGATTTCTATGAAGTCTGTGATTTCGCCGACTTCTATCAGCTCCATGTCTTCCGGTGAGTTACTTGAGGCGCCAGATGGGGTTAGGAGCATCCATCCGACAAGTGCAGCGAATCCGTCTTCTTCAAGAGACATTTCCTGCTCGTCACCTTCTTCAATATATACGGCTTTTCCTGAAATTTCATCTACATCTTCCTGGCAATGAATGCCTGTGAGGCGTACAAGAGCCTTAGAATTGCCGCGTTTGGTAAAAGATTCAATAAAAAAAGGAACCGGTAGTCCATCGAAAACGATGAACACCGGTTCCTGTAGGTTGATATCCTCAGGAGCGATCGAACGGAAACTCATTACAAGCTCCCCGTCGGTACCGTTAGATTTCAGAACCTGAGCTATCTGCTGCATAGGATTACTCAGCTGGAGTCTCCTCAGTTTCAGCAGCAGCCTCTGCTGCAGCAGCTTCTGCAGCCGCGCGTGCAGCCTCAGCAGCCTCAGCCTGTCTCTTAGCGATAGCCTCAACTCTCTCCTGGTTTACCTTAGCCTCAGCCTCTGCAGCAGCCTTGCGTGCAGCAGCAGCGTCCTTGCTAAGACCTTCTTTCTTTGCGTTGATCTTTGCAGCCTTCTCTGACTTCCAAGCAGCAAGCTTAGCGTCTGCCTGCTCCTGAGTAAGAGCACCCTTCTTAACACCATCCTGGAGGTGCTTTGCAAGGAGAATGCCCTCGTAAGAGAGGATACGCTTTGCAGTAAGGGTAGGCTGAGCACCTACGTTAACCCATGCAAGTGCGCGCTCGTGGTTGAGAACGATTGTTGCAGGATTTGTGTTTGGATTGTAAGAGCCGATCTGCTCAATGAAACGACCATCGCGTGGTGCGCGTGAATCAGCCACAACAATGTGGAAGAATGCGAAATTCTTCTTTCCGTGGCGCTGAAGACGAATTTTAACAGCCATTGTGAATCTGTTTTAAGTAGTTAATAAATTACACCTGCGTTTTCCTACCCGAGGAAAAGCGCGCAAAAGTACGAAATAATTCTTATATTTGCAACCGCACACAAAAATATATTGGAAATGAAAAGGCTGATTATCATAGTTTTTAGCTTGATTGCAGCGTGCGTTCCGGTCTGTGCACAGACGGACTTGAATTCACTTGCTGATAATATAATAGGAATCTATGAGGTAAACCACCATGGGGAGGCGACAAAAGTATCTGTCTATAAAAATCCAGACGGTACTTATACGGCTCAAGTCTGTTGGGTGGAGAACCGTCTGGACGCGAATGGTAATGTCAGATTGGATGAACAGAATCCAGATGAGTCACTTCGCAATGTCGAGTGTGACAAGATTATAATCATTAAAGGTCTTGTCTATAATCCTGATAAGCAGAAGTGGGGAGGAACAAAGGTTTATGATCCGACTCGTGGATTTAGAGCGAGTGTTCAATGTGAGTTTGTAGAAGACGGTAGGTTGAGAGTAAAAGGTACTTTATTGTGCTTTTCTCAGTCAATATATTGGAAGAAAATTGAATAATTGGATAAAATTTCAAAAAAAATATTCAAAAAGTTTTGCAGATATAAAAAAAGCGCGTATATTTGCAGTCCCAATTCAAAAGCGGTGGTGGTGAAATGGTAGACACGCTACTTTGAGGGGGTAGTGGGAGTAATCCTGTGCGAGTTCGAGTCTCGCCCACCGCACAAAGGCCTGATCAATCGATCAGGCCTTTTTCTTTTTCTCAACTTAAAACCTCATTAGACGGATAGGGGATTTTATTCTGTATTTAGTGGATCTGATGAAGAGGAGCCATTGAGCCAGATAGTATGTCCCTAATACGAGATAATTTCGATATGGTACAGGCTCGACGAATCTGTTCCATGCCAATATAAAGTCTGAGAATACAAAAAGCACGGCTCCAAGTGCGTAGAGACTGCTCCTCTGCAGAAGTCCTGATAATAACATCGTGCTGATGATTACGGCATAGCAGCTTGCTCCGATTTTTTCAATTCCTTGAGGTGCTCCAGGAAGAATTACTGTAAAGGCTGTGACAAGAAGCGCAATGGTGCAGAATATGACCATTGTCAGATATCCCTTGGCTTTTGCTGTGAGTTTTCTGTCCGGTTCGACTCTTTCCTTATATCTTTTAATAAAATAAGAGATTATCCAGATGTGTGCGAGTGCGAAGAATCCCATCTGGCCGATAAAATTACCACATGATCCCATGTAGTCGCCTAAAGCTGAGCATAGCATCGCCAGGCACATTTGCCATGGGAGCAGCCAAAGTCCTGCAACGAAGAGAGTGAAAACGGGGAATGCAAGTTTGTGTGGGATGTTGATTGGTAGAAAAAATATTGCCACCAATGCGAAGAAGATTCCGGTTGATATCAGAGCTGCGGGTCTGATGTACAGTTCTTTAAGTCGAAAAGCTGCCATATCTTGTATTTTTTGCTAAGATAGTAATTTTCAGGTAAAATGATGGTTATTGTCGTTTTCTTAGCTGATTTTAGAGACAAGAATAAAAATGTCGAAAAATATTTCAAAATGATTTTTTCTTGCAAAAAGGAACTTTTCTTTTTGGAGTACTTATAAATTGTAAGTTGAATTCTGTAAAGAGATAGAAAAAATCAATCAAAACAACAAAAACGCTTGATGTGTGTAATCTGCGCAATATTTGAGAATGTTTGGATTTTTAATTTTTAAGTGCTAAGTTTGTGCTTTGTCGCTTATGAAAACGGTCGTTTTCGGGGTACAAAAGAAGTGTAGTGTAAGTTTACTACCCTAAAAATTCTATGTTTAACAACTAAAATCAACACTATGAAAAGAAACTTATTGTTGATGGTCGCCCTACTCTTTGCGAGTATCGGCTTCGCTCTTGCTCAGAATACTATTACTGTAACAGGTAAGGTTGTGGCTGAGAGCGACGGACAGCCCGTAGCAGGAGCCTACGTGCTTGTCAATGGAACTACCATCGGTACTATCACCGATGCAGAGGGTAAATTCGGAATCAAGGCTGTTCCAGCTGATGCGAAGGAGATTATTGTAACCTTCCTCGGTATGAGCACTGCTTCCGCAAAGGTGTCGACTGAACCTCTTCACATTGTGATGAAAGAGGATGCCACCTATCTTGAAGGTGTAGTCGTAACAGGTATGCAGAAAATGGACAAACGTCTATTTACTGGTTCGACAGCTAAGGTAGAAGGTGACAAAGCAAAATTGGACGGTGTTCCTGAAATTAGCCGTGCCCTCGAGGGTCGTGCATCAGGAGTCTCTGTTCAGAACGTATCTGGTACATTCGGTACCGCACCTAAGATCCGCGTTCGTGGTGCTACGTCTATCTACGGTAGCTCTAAGCCACTTTGGGTCGTTGACGGTGTAATTATGGAGGACGTTGTCGAGGTTGACGCAGACCAGCTTTCTTCTGGAGACGCAACAACTTTGATCTCTTCTGCAATTGCTGGTTTGAACTCTGATGACATCGAGAGCTTCCAGATTCTCAAGGACGGTTCTGCAACATCTATATATGGTGCGCGCGCGATGGCCGGTGTGATCGTTGTAACTACTAAGAAGGGTTCAGCAGGCCGCAGCCGTATCAGCTATACAGGTGAGTTCACAACACGTCTTGTTCCTTCTTACGGCCAGTTCAACATCATGAACTCACAGGAGCAGATGAGTATCTATCGTGAGCTCGAGCAGAAGGGATGGCTTAACTATTCAAGCGTTCCTAACTCAAGCCAGAGCGGTGTCTATGGTAAGATGTACAATCTTATCACTTCTGGTCAGCTTGCTAACACTGAGGCAGCTCGTAATGCTTACCTCCGTGAGGCTGAGTACCGTAACACAGACTGGTTTGACTTGCTCTTCAGCAACGCTCTTTCACAGAACCACTCTGTCAGCCTTTCTTCAGGTAATGACAAGTCGCAGTACTATGCATCAATCTCAGCAATGCTCGATCCAGGTTGGGCTAAGCAGAGCGGTGTAAATCGTTATACTGCAAACCTCAATGCAAACTACAACATCTTTAAGAGACTTTCTTTCAATATGATCGCTAGTGCATCATATCGTAAGCAGAAAGCTCCAGGAACACTTGCTTCTGGTACTGACGTTGTACGTGGTGAGGTTACTCGTGACTTCGATATCAACCCATACTCTTATGCGTTGAACACTTCACGTGTACTCGATCCTAACGAGTTCTACAAGAGAAACTACACAGACTTCAACATCATGCACGAGCTTGAGAACAACTACATGGACTTTGACGTAGTTGACCTTAAGTTCCAGGGCGAGTTCAAGCTTAAGCCAATCGCTGGTCTTGAGTTCTCAGCTCTCGGTTCTGTGAAGTATTCTTCTACTGCTCAGCAGCACACTATCACAGATTACTCTAACCAGGCTATGGCTTATAGAGCAATGCCAACTACAACAATCCGTGATAACAACCCATTCCTTTATACTGATCCTGATAATCCTTACGCAGTTCCAATCACAGTGCTTCCTGACGGAGGTATCTACGAGAGAACTGACTTCAGCATGCTTTCTTATGACTTCCGTGCTACAGGTCAGTACAACAAGGAATTCACTGGTGGTCACATCATGAACATCTTCGGTGGTATGGAGCTTAATCAGGTACAGCGTCGTCAGACTTGGTTCCGTGGTTGGGGTCTCCAGTACGCTATGGGTGAGGTTCCTCGTTATGCTTACGAGGTGTTCAAGAAGGGTGCTGAGGAGAATACTCAGTATTACTCTATGCTTAACGCATTGACACGTAGTGTCGCTTTCTTTGCAAACGGTACTTATTCATATAAGGGACGTTATACAATCAACGGTACTATCCGTTACGAGGGTACAAACCGCCTCGGTAAGACTACTTCAGCTCGTTGGCTCCCTACATGGAACGTTTCAGGTGCATGGAACATTCACGAGGAAGAGTGGATGAAGGATGCATGGCCAACAGTTTCACACCTTTCACTTAAGGCATCTTACTCACTTACAGCTGACCGTGGTCCAGCTAGCGTAACTAACTCACGCGTTGTCATCAGATCAACTAACCCATGGCGTCCAAACGCAGGTGATGGTGAGTCAGCACTCTACGTTTCTGACCTCGAGAATGGTGAGCTTACTTACGAGAAGAAGCACGAGCTTAACATCGGTGCTGCAATCGGTCTCTTCGATAACAGACTTAACATCGAGGCTGACTGGTACAAGCGTAACAACTACGACCTCATCGGTCCTGTTACTACTCAGGGTATCGGTGGTCAGGTTACTAAGCTTGGTAACGTTGCATCAATGGAGTCTTCAGGAGTTGAGCTTACACTCTCTACTGTGAACATCAACAAGAAGAACTTCAAGTGGACTACTGACTTCATTTATTCACACGCACAGAATAAGGTTACTTCACTCGAGAACCAGCAGCGCGTAATTGACCTCGTAGCAGGTACAGGTTTCGCACTCCAGGGTTATCCAGTACGTTCAATCTTCTCAATTCCTTTCAAGGGCTTGAACGAAGAGGGTATTCCTACATTCCTTGATCAGAGTGGAAACGTAACTACAACTGGTATCTACTTCCAGGAACGTGACAATATCGACTTCCTCGAGTATTCAGGTTCAGCAGACCCAACTGACTTCGGTTCATTCGGTAACACATTCTCATTCTACGGATTCAAACTTAACGTATTCCTTACTTATTCATTCGGTAACATCGTACGTATGGATCCAGTGTTCAAGAGCTCTTACAGCGACCTTACTGCAATGCCTAAGGAGTTCAAGAACCGTTGGGTAGTTCCAGGAGACGAGAAGTACACAGACATTCCTGTAATTTCTTCAAGAATGCAGAACTATCTTGATGGTAACCTCTCATACGCATACAATGCTTACAACTACTCTACAGCACGTATTGCAAAGGGTGACTTCATCCGTTTGAAAGAGGTTTCACTTAGCTACGACTTCCCTCAGAAGTGGGTTAAGGCTATGAAGATGAACTCCCTCTCTCTCAAAGTTCAGGGAACTAACCTTGCTCTTCTTTACGCTGACAAGAAGTTGAACGGACAGGATCCAGAGTTCTTCAACACTGGTGGTGTTGCTACTCCGCTTCCTAAGCAGTTCACAGTTACATTGAGAATTGGTTTGTAAACCTTTAAAACTAGAGATTATGAAAATTAAAAATATAACCCTTTCGATGCTGTCGCTCGCGTTTGCGCTGACATCCTGCAACAAGTGGCTGGATGTTATGCCTGACAATCGAGCTGAGGTCGACACCGAGGAAAAGGTGGAGAAGCTTCTTGTAAGTGCATATCCAGAGAATGCATATATCATGCTTACTGAGATGTCATCTGATAACGTGGATGAATTCAAGGCATCTCCTTATTCAGAGAGAGTATACTCTCAGATGTATAAGTGGGAAGAGGTTACAGAGAGTGATAATGAGGATCCAAAGTCTGTATGGGGTGCACTTTACGGTGCTATCACAAATGCTAACCAGGCTATCGTAGCTATTGAGGAGATGGGTGCAGATACACCTATGCTTAAGGCTTCTCTTGGTGAGGCTCTCCTTTGCCGTGCTTACAATCACTATATCCTTGCAAGTGTATTCTGTAAAGCGTACAACCCTGCAACTGCAGAAACAGACCTTGGTATTCCTTATATGGAGGGACCAGAGACTCAGCTTAATCCTAAGTATCAGCGTGGAACAGTTGCTAAGGTTTATGAGCTTATCGAGAAAGACCTTGAAAGAGGACTTCCTCTTGTAAGCGATGCATTCTACAGCGTTCCTAAGTATCACTTCAATGAGAAGGCTGCTTATACATTCGCTTCACGTTTCTACCTTAACTATGGTAAGTGGGACAAGTGTATTGAGTGTGCATCTAAGGCTTTGGGTTCAGCTCCAAATGAGCTCCTCAGAGACTATGAGACACTTAAGGCATATCCAAAGGATCTTAAGGTTGTAGGACCTCAGTACAATAGCACTGCAGCAAAGAATAACTTCCTTCTTCAGACTGCTTATTCTTATCTTGGTGTTGTTTTCGGACCATATATGGTTGAGGCTAGAATCTCTTCAGGTAACATGTTGATGCAGACTGAGCTTCTTAACCAGGCTCCATGGGGTGCATATGCTCCAGCAACAGGTAGCTACACTTATGGTAACATGTATAAGCTTACACCTTACGTTTACGTAGCAACAGGTTTTGATAAGACTATCTTCCCACGTCTCAACTACTTGTTTGAGTATACTGACCCAGTTGCACAGATCGGATATGCTAGAACGCTTTATGCTGCTCTTACTGCAGAGGAGGCACTTCTTAACAGAGCAGAGGCTTACATCTTGACTGGACAGTTTGAGCTTGCTCTTGCAGATATGAACCTTTGGACTGCCAACACTCTTAATCCTGCTAGATGTTCAACACCAGTTCTTTCTGATGAGTCAATTAAGGCTTGGGTAGCTGGCATGGAGTACTATGCGGATGACGCTCCTACACCTAAGAAGAGACTTAATCCAGTTCTCCTTACAGTAGAAGAGGGTAGCGACCTTGAGGCTTATCTTCACGCAATCCTTTACATCCGTCGTGTTGAGTTCTATATGATGGGTATGAGATGGTTTGACGTTAAGCGTTATGGTATTGAAATCACAAGACGTGTTCTTGGAACTACTCTTGCGGTACTTGAGACTACAGACAGACTTACTAAGGACGACGAAAGACGCGCTCTTCAGCTTCCTAAGGATGTGATCACAGCAGGTCTTAAACCTAACCCTAGATAATGGACCAGTTAAATTGAATTTATATGAAAAAGTATATAAAATATTTGGCAATTGCTGCTTTGGCAGTACTTGCGGCGTCTTGTCAGGAGAAGCCATTGGATCCAGATAGTCAGATTCTTGATTCAAAAGTTAACCAGAACGAGTTCGATCAGTGGCTAGTAACTAACTACATCGAGCCATATAACATTATGTTCAAGTATCGTATGGAGAAGAACGAGTCTGATTTTAACTACTGGCTTGTTCCTGCAACATATGAGAACTCAATCAAGATGGCTAAGCTTATGAAGTTCCTTTGCTTCGAGCCTTATGATGATATCACTGGCAGCAAGGAGTTCATCAAGAGCTACTATCCTAAGATGATCCACCTTGTAGGTTCTGGTGCATACCGTAACAACGGAACATTTGTCCTCGGTACAGCTGAGGGTGGTCTTAAGATTACAATGTATTTCGTTAATGAAATGCGTATTGATCCTGATTACCTCAACGAATACTACTTCAAGACTATGCACCATGAGTTTGCACATATCTTGAACCAGACTAAGCCTTATTCAACAGACTTCAACGCAATTTCTGGTCCTGATTATGTAACAGACACTTGGAGCGATGCATGGGAGAATGACGCTGAGGCTCAGCAGAATGGATTTATCAGCGCTTATGCTTCATCAGAGGCTGGTGAGGACTTCGTAGAGCTTCTTTCAATCTACGTTACCAATACTCCAGAGTACTGGGCAAACGTTATTAAGAATGCAGGTGCAGGTGCTGACAAGATCAATGCAAAGTTCGAGATTGTATACAACTATATGCTTACATCTTGGAACATCGATCTTAACGAGCTTAGAGACAATATCCAGGCACGTCAGGCACAGATTACCACACTTGATTTGGAAACCCTTAACTAAAACGGAGAAAGATTATGAAAAAGATATATTTAATCCTGCTTGCTGTCATGAGCTTGGCGTTTACGTCATGTCTTATGGAAGAGAAGGAGATCTTTGACAAGACTCCAGCAGAGAGAATGGATGCTTATCTTGAGGAGTATCGTTCTATTCTCTCATCAAATGAAGAGGGATGGCTTCTTCAGTATTATGCAGAGGAAGAGCAGTCTTATGGTGGATATGCTTACGTTTTGAAGTTCACTCAGGACGACGTAACAGCATGGTTCCAGCTTGCTGATGATGTGACTAAGTCTATAACTACTCTTTACAAGATGACTCCAGATGATGGTCCGGTTCTCGCATTCGATACATACAATGAGTACCTTCACTATTTCGCTACTCCTAACGTAAGCGATTACGAGGCTCTTCATGGTGACTACGAGTTCCGTCTTGTAGGTAAGAATGATGATGCTTCTGAGATTTACTTGAAAGGTAGAAGATCAGGTAATGCCCTTAAGCTTGTTAAATTCACTGGTGACCCAGCAACATACCTTGCTGCATGTAACGCAGTACAGGCTGGCATGAAGGCTCCTGCATATAAGATGACTATTGGTGAGATTGAGGGTGAGTGCTCTCTTAGCAACAATCGTTTCGAGTATGCATACACTGTAGTAGTAGGTCAGGCTCCGGTTGAAGGTGAAGTCCCTGCAGAGGGTGAGGTCCCTGCAGAAGGTGAGGGCGAGGTTGTAGAGCCTATTACAGAGACATTCGAGGGCGCTACAGCTTTCTGCTACACTCCAGACGGTGTTGATTTCTACACTCCAGTTGTAATTGATGGTGTAACTTACAATAGCCTTGTTTACAACGCTGAGAACGGTACACTTTCAACTGAGGATGGTAAGGTTGTTATCAGCCAGGTAATTCCGCCGCTTAATCAGATGCTTGTTCTTCAGGATTGGTACTTCACTTACAGCAATCTCGGTAGCTTTGGTAAGACATACTGGGATCCAGTTAAGACAGCCCTCGCTGGAATCGGAGAGCAGCTTCTTGTAGCTTATTTGGGTAGCTCATTGTATGGTAAATGGGGATTCAACTTCTATACTACAACAGGTTCTGCAAACTATAAGGGTGGTCTCTATATGGCTTACCAGCTTTCAGGAGACGATAAGATTGCTATGCAGTTTGCAATGGACGGTGGCGGTGATGGCGTTTGGTATCACAACAATGCTAAATTCTCATACCTCCTTAATGTATTGGGATATAGCTCACCTAGAATATTTACAATTACTGCGGATAATCCTAAGAATCCTTCATACCTCGTCCTTACAGAGGATGCTAATCCTAACAATACAATCAAGTTGATCCCAACTCAGACATTGTATCCTTTCAATAACTAAGAATATAATACTTAGATAATATTTCAATTTCCGCATCTCTTCATCGAAGAGGTGCGGATTTTGTTTTTGCGCGTTTCCGGTAGTGATTAATTATTAATGGTTAAAGGAAACGTTTATGAAAACGGGCAGAATTTTGTTTGCTGCTTTGTCGGTTCTGTTGTCTGTTGTGGCCTATGGTCAGGACATTAATGTGACCGGCAATGTTTCAGATGCCTCTGATGGTTCGGCAATTCCTTTTGTTTCGGTTCATGTAAAGGGAACCATGAAGGGAGCAAGTGCTGATGATCAGGGGCATTATTCTATTATGGCACCTGGTGATGGCGTGCTGGTGTTTACATGTATCGGATATGTTGAGAAGGAGATTCCGGTTGATAACCGTTCTTTTCTTTCTGTGAGTCTGTCCCCAGACACCGAGATGCTGCAGGAAACGATTGTAGTGGCATTCGGAACTTCGACTAAGGAGTCGTTTACAGGTTCGGCTGCAGTGGTCGGAGAGTCAGATATCGCCAGAGTGCAGTCTTCGGATGTTACCAGAGCTCTTGAAGGCGTTGTTGCCGGTGTGCAGATGAGTACATCCAGTGGCAGTCTGGATTCGTCACCTTCCATTCGAATCAGAGGAATTGGTACTATCTCCAGTTCGGTTGATAAGGAACCTCTTTATGTGGTGGACGGAGTCCCATACTCAGGAGATCTTAATAATCTGAATCCTGCAGACATTGAGTCAATGACTGTGCTTAAGGATGCCGCTTCTAATGCCTTGTATGGCGCCCGAGGTGCCAATGGCGTTATAATGATTACGACAAAAAGAGCACGAGGAAGTGGAGCGACCGTCAGCCTGGATGCAAAATGGGGATGGAATACGAAGGCTTTGCAGAATTATGAGGTGATTTCTGATCCTGCTCAATATTATGAGATGCATTATAAGGCCTTGTATAATTATTATGTCAATAAGCAGGGGCTTTCTCCGCAGGATGCGTATGATTTGGCGTCAGTCCGTGTTGCTGGTCCGGTGCGTGATGGAGGCTTGGGCTATCAGGTGTTCAGAATTCCTGATGGTGAGTCTTTCATAGGTCCTGACGGAAGGGTAAATCCTGATGCAACTCTGGGAAATGTTGTCAATTATAACGGCAAGGATTATCTGGTTACTCCAGATGATTGGATGTCAGAGGCATATCGTCAGTCGCTCAGGCAGGAGTACAATGTAAGTGTCGCCGGAGGGGTTGATAAGGCGTCATTTTTAGCTTCGTTCGGATACCTGAATAATAAGGGCATTATCTCAGACGCTGACATGTATCGCTATACGGCTCGTTTAAAGGCAGATTTTCAGGCGAAAGAGTGGCTGAAGCTTGGTGCAAACGTTTCCTACACCAACTATAATTACAATAATGGAAATAGCGAGGAGGGAAGTGCCGGCTCGGTTGGAAATGTGTTCGGATTTGCAGCGTCAATGGCTCCGATCTATCCTGTTTATATCCGAGATGCTAATGGAAATATAATGCGGGATGAGAGAGGATTGCAGATGTATGATTTCGGCGATGGAAAGAATGCCGGAATGGTGCGTCCTAAAGCGCCTAATGCTAATGCTCTCAGGTTGGTGACTTTGGATAAGAATAGTTCTGATGGCAATGCTTTTACTGCCACTGCCTTTACTGAGGTGAGGTTTCTTAAGAATTTCAAGTTTGTGCTGAATGCAGGTGTCGGAGTTGATGGGGTGCGCCATACGAGTATGAATAATATGTACTATGGTCAGTTTGCAACAAATGGAGGAACCTTGTACAAAGAGCATGAGAGGCAGTTTTATGTGAATCTCCAGCAGCTGCTTTCATATAACAGGACTTTCGCTGGCGTGCATAATCTGGATCTGCTGATTGGCCATGAGACTTATAACAGGAATTCGACCTCGGTCTCAGGTTATAAGACCAAGATGTTTTCAGATGTGAATCTTGAACTGGGTGGAGCTGTGATTGATGGCCAGCAGGCTTCCTCTTCGCTTTCTGAGTACAATAATGAGGGATATTTCATACGTGCCCAGTATGATTATGCAGACAAGGTGTTTGTGAGCGGATCATTCAGACGAGATGCTTCGTCAAGATTTCATAAGGATCACCGCTGGGGAAACTTCTGGTCTGCTGGCGCAGGATGGCTTATTGATCGTGAACCATGGTTCGAGGCTTCATGGGTCGATATGCTCAAGCTGAAGGCTTCTGTGGGCTCTCAGGGTAATGATGGTATTCCGGATTATCTGTATACGGATACATACGAGATCTCGAATAATGAGGGAAATGTAGCTGTGGCATTTCGCTCAAAGGGTAATCCGGACATTACCTGGGAGACAAATCTGAACTTTAATCTTGGAGTTGATTTTGACCTCTTGGCTGGTCGACTGGCTGGATCGGTGGAATATTTCTATAGGAAGACTTCTGATATGCTGTTCTTCTTCAACGTTCCGTTGTCGTTGGGCTATAGTGGTTACTATGACAATATCGGTGATATGCGGAATTCTGGTATTGAGGTTAGCCTGAATGCTTTTCCAGTAAAGACAAAAGATGTTCAGTGGGGAGTTAATGCGAATCTGACACATTATACCAATAAGATCACAATGCTTCCGGATGAGCATAAGAAGATGGAGGTAGATGGCTATGCCGGTTATCAGAGCGGTGGCCGATACTATGGCGAAGGACTGCCGATATATACATTCTATATGCCTAGATATGCGGGAGTAGAGGCCGATACAGGCCTTCCTATGTGGTATAAGGAGGAGAATGGGGCTACTGTCACTACAACTGCTTATTCCGAGGCTACAGATTATCTCTGCGGAGATCCGACACCTCTGATTTATGGCGGTTTCGGTACCTCTCTGTCGTTCTATGGAGTGGATATTTCAGCGCAATTTTCTTATTCTGTCGGGGGGCTGGTGTATGATTCCGGTTATGCTGCTGTGATGACTCCTCCGGGTACTTCTACAGGCTCAAATATACATGTTGATATGCTGAATGCCTGGTCTTCAACAAATCAGAATACCTCTGTTCCACGTTTTCAATATCTTGATGAGAATATATCCGCTCAGTCTGACAGATTCCTGACAGATGGCAGTTATCTAAATTTCCAGAGTGCCCAGATCGGATACACTTTCCCACAGAAGGTGACAGATAAACTTAAGCTGAGCCGCCTTAGACTCTATCTTCTTTGCGATAACATCTTTTATGTGTCCGCGAGGAAGGGACTAGACCCTAGATACAGCTTTAACGGAACGACGAATTATGCTGTAAATTCTCCAGTAAGGACACTTTCCGGAGGAATAAATATTACTTTCTAAATGGTTCATTATGAGAACGATATATATAACTGTCATTGTTGCAGCTCTTTTGCTTTCGAGCTGCATCAAGGATACCTTCCCTCAAGGAAGTGTGCAGACTCAAGAACAGGTTTCGCAGTCGGAAACCGCTCTACAAGCTATTGCCAATGCAATACCGGCTTCGATGATGACCTCTAATGTGCTTGGCTGGGCTTCGTCTTCATCGTATGGTGATCATACGGACTTTGGTATCGGCGCGATTCATCTGAAGACAGATTTCATGCTGGAAGATATGGTTACCTCAGGTGATAATCCTTATTATAATCGTTTCTACCCGTATGTCTTGAATCGAAGTCAGGGCGAGAGATATATTTATTGTGCATATTTCTGGCAGTGCTATTATAAGTGGATCCGTATGGCGAATGACATAATTTCGTTAGTTGACCCTCAGACTGCTCAAGAGGATGCATTGCAGATTCTAGGTCAGGCGTATGCTTACAGGGCAATGTGCTATCTGGACCTGGCGCGCCTGTATGAACCCAAGGAGAATGATTATACTGATGTAAGCACAATTGCAGGGCTCACAGTGCCGATAGTCAAGGAGGCGACTACCGAGCAGCAGGCGAAGGATAATCCACGAGCTCTGCGAACTGATATGTACTCCTTCATACTCTCAGATCTTGCTATGGCTCAGGCCTATCTGTCTCCGTCGGTCACAGCTTATACCTTGCCGACTTTAGCCGCTGTGTATGGTCTGTTTGCAAGAGCTTATCTGGAGATGGGGTATTGGGGAGGCGAGGATGCGGATATGGCTTTTGCTGAGGCCGCAAGGTATGCACGAATGGCTGTTACAGCAAGCGGTAAGACGCCTTTGACTCAGGAACAGTGGGAGGATCCTGTAAACGGATTCAACAATGGCGCTACCTCAAATTCGTGGATCTGGGGATTGACGACTTCGAGTGAGAATACCATAAATATTGTGACTTATACTGCTCATATCTCGTCTGAGGGTACCTGGGGCTATGCTCCTCTTTCTCAGATTTGTGCCAGCAGAAAGCTCTATGATGCAATCCCTGATTCAGATTTCAGAAAGCATTCATGGTTGGACCCGGCATATGTGCAAAACCCTTCTGCAGGGATGCCGTATTCATATAAATTTTCCGGTAATGATATAGATAAATCCAATTTCCTGGGTGGTACGGATTCAAATCCAGCTGCCGTGGCTTATCAGAATATCAAATTCCGACCTTATCAGGGTGAATGTAGTGATTATGCTGTCGGTAACTGTGCAGACCATCCGCTAATGCGCGTTGAGGAGATGCTGTTTGTGGAGATGGAGGCAGTGGCACATTCTGACTTGGGCGCAGCAAAGGGACTGCTTGAGGATTTTATGGATATGAGAATCCTGGATGGCAGTTATCTCTGTGGGGTAGATGACTTGGATTCTTTCCTGGATGAGATGCTTTTCCAGAAGAGAGTCGAGTTCTGGGGTGAAGGCGTGCTTCTCTTTGATTATAAGAGACTTGGTAAAGGTATTACCAGAGGTTATCCCGGTACGAATGAATCTGCCATTTATGCTCTGAACTGTGAGGGGCGCTCACCTCAATGGAACATTGTCATAACAAATGCGGAGTTCCAATATAACTCGGCGATAGGTAGCTCGACAAACAACCCGGATCCATCTGGTCTGTTGACACTTTGGACGAATCAATAAATGCAGTTCTCAGCCTCGCAGAAATTGCCTGAAAACCGAGGAATTCTCGCGAGAAAAATGTATCTTTGTTTCCCCAATACCCTCATAATGAGGGGCTTATGCGCATATATCTCCTTGATACTCAGGGGGTTGTATGTGCATATTGTGGGATGCCTATGTGGTAAAATGTAGCCTAAGAACTAAGATATTATTAACAATTATAAACAACCAAATGAAAAAAATAAGATTTTTTCTTGTAGTGTTGGCAACCTTGGTGTCTAGTCTGGCCTTTGCTCAGAACTTGACGGTTACCGGTACTGTGAAGGATTCTTCGACGGGCGAGCCTGTTCCGTTTGCTGCAATCCAGATCAAGGGCACTGCAACAGGAGGAATGACGGATGCAGACGGAGTGTATTCGATCAGTGTTCCTGCTGATGGCGTGCTGATTTTCTCGTCTATCGGTTACAAGGATGTGGAAGTGCCTGTGGCAGGGCAGTCACAGCACGATGTGATGATGGGTGCTGACACTGAAATGATTGAAGAGACCATTGTTGTGGCCTTCGGTACTGCAACAAAGGAGTCATTTACCGGTTCTGCAACTGTCATCAAGTCTGATGACATCCAGAAGACTCAGTCTTCAGATGTGACCAGAGCTCTCGAGGGTATGGTTGCCGGTGTGCAGATGACTACATCTTCCGGATCTCTCGGAAGTTCTCCTTCGATTATGATCCGTGGTATCAGTTCAATCACTGCCGGAACAGCTCCTCTCTATGTTGTGGATGGTGTTCCTTATTCAGGTGATATGAATAACCTTAACTCTGCCGATATCGAGTCGATGACAGTCCTCAAGGATGCTGCTTCGAATGCTCTCTATGGTGCTCGTGGTGCCAACGGTGTCATCATGATCACAACAAAGAAGGCGAAACTCGGCGAGGCTAAGATCAATGTTGATGCAAAGTGGGGTCTTAACACAAAGGCTTTGGAGAGCTATGATTATATCACAGATCCAGGTCTTTACTATGAGACACATTATAACGCTCTCTACAACTACTACTGCTACGAGCAGGGTATGACTCCAGAGGAGGCTAATCTTAAGGCAGCAACAAATCTTACCGGATCAGCCGCTGACGGTGGACTTGGTTACCTTACTTTCAACGTGCCTGCAGGACAGAATCTTATCGGTACAAACGGTAAGCTCAATCCGAATGCAACTCCTGGACGTATCGTAAACTACAAGGGTGAGAAGTTCCTTCTTCAGCCAGATGATTGGATGAATGAGGCTTACAAGCAGTCACTTCGTCAGGAGTATAACGTGAGCGTTGCCGGAACTACTGGAAATGCACAGATCTTTGCTTCATTCGGTTACTTGAACAACAAGGGTATCATCGATGGTGAGGATATGACACGTTACACTGCACGTATCCGTACTGACTATCAGGCTAAGGAGTGGCTCAAGATCGGTATGAATGCCGGTTATACAAACTTCAACTGGAATAACGGTAACGGTGATGCTTCAGGAAATATCTTCAGCTATGCTACATCTATCGCTCCAATCTATCCGGTATATGTAAGAAATGCTGACGGTAGCATCAAGATCGATGCTAACGGTTACGAGATGTATGACTTCGGTGATGGTATGAACGCCGGTCTGTCTCGTCCTATCAATGGTAACATGAACGCCCTTAGAACCGTAACACTCGATACAAACAATTCAGAGGGTAATGCGATTAATGGTACCGGTTATCTCGAGCTCAAGTTCCTGAAGGATTTCACCTTCACATTCAATGCCGGTATCGGTGTGGATGAGACTCGTGGAACCACTATCAACAATATGTACTATGGACAGTTCGCTGCAAACGGCGGTATCATCGGAAAGAGCCACGGCCGCTCATTCTACCTCAACCTCCAGCAGCTCCTCAACTGGGATAGGACCTTCAACTTCAAGCATCATGTGAGCGTCCTTCTCGGACATGAGTGGTACAAGTCTACAAGCGTGAGCCTGGGTGCGTCGAAGAGTAAGATGTTCTCATTGAACAATACAGAGCTCGGCGGTGCTGTCATTGATATGCAGTCTGCAAGTTCAGGTTTCGGATCGTACAACAATGAGGGATACTTTGTAAGAGCTCAGTACGATTATCAGAACAAGATTTTCGCCAGTGCATCATTCCGTCGCGATGCATCTTCAAGATTCCACCCGGATAACAGATGGGGTAACTTCTGGTCACTCGGTGGAGGTTGGCTCATCAACTCAGAGTCTTGGTTCAACCTTCGTTGGGTGGATATGCTCAAGCTTAAGGCTTCTATCGGTTCACAAGGTAACGATAACATCTCCGACATGCTTTACACTGATATGTATGCAATTACAAACAGTGATGGAGAAATCGGTATCAAGAGAGGATCTATCGGTAACCCTGATATCACTTGGGAAACCAATACTAACTTCAATGCCGGATTTGACTTTGACCTCTTCAGAGGACGTCTATCAGGTTCAGTTGAGTACTTCTACCGTCTGACTTCAGACATGCTTTACTTCGTTACTATTCCTATCTCATATGGTTTCAGCGGATATTATGACAATATCGGTGACATGAGAAACTCAGGTATCGAGTTCGCTGTAAACGGTGCGGTCATGGATAAGAAGAATTTCCGTTGGGATGCATATCTTAACTTCACTCACTACACAAACAAGGTGATTATGCTTCCTGATACTCACCAGAACCGTGAGATCGAGGGCTACAGAGGATATGCTTCAGGCAACAAGTTCGTCGGAGAGGGACTTCCGCTCAATACATTCTACATGCCTAAGTATGCTGGTGTAGATAGAGAGACAGGTCTTCCACTTTACTATAAGGACGTAGTCACTACAGACGACAATGGTGAGACTATCCTTGGTAAGACAGTTACTACAGATTACTCAGAGGCTACAGACTACCTTTGTGACGATCCTACACCGAAGCTTTACGGAGGATTCGGAATGTCGTTCTCATTCTACGGAGTGGATATCTCTACATCGTTCACATACTCTATCGGTGGTCTTTCATACGACTCAGGTTATGCAACATTCCTGAATGCTCCAGGTGGTACAGTAGGTAACAACTTCCATGTGGATGTCTTGAAGTCTTGGACTCCTGAGAACAAGGATGCTGAGCTTCCTCGTTTCTTCTACAATGATACTGACCTTAGCATCAACGGAAGTTCTGACAGATTCCTTGTGGATGCAAGTTACCTCAACTTCCAGAACGCTCAGATCGGATACACTATCCCGTCGAAGTATACACAGAAGATGAAGGTTGACAAGGTGAGAGTATATATGGCTTGTGATAACATCAAGTATTGGTCACGCCGCCACGGATTCGATCCACGTTCAAGCTTCTCTGGAGGAACTAACCACGAGGCTTATTCTCCGGTTCGTACAATTTCTGCCGGATTGAATTTCATGTTCTAAGATATGGTTGATATGAAAAGAATACTACATAATATCATTTTATCTGTTGCAGCAGTTGCTGTGTCAGTATCCTGCATTCAGGAGACTGTGCCTGTAGGAGGCTCGGTTACACAGGAGCAGGTGTCTGCTTCAAAGTCTGCGCTGATGTCAATGATCAACTCAATTCCTGCTACTTTGTATGCTTCAGGAGCTGCCGGTTACGCTGGTTCTTATGGTGATCACACTGACTTCGGTATGCCGGGAGTTCACCTCCGTCTTGAGCACATGCTTGAGGATATCGCTACAATGGCAGACAACCCATATTACAATCGTTTCTATGCATACGATATGAATATGGCTCAGGGTGCAGATTATACCTATTGCGCATATTTCTGGGATTATTACTATACTTTGATCCGTCTTGCTAATGACGTTATCGCGTCAATCAAGCCTGCGGTCGAGGAGGGTAGTACAGACGAGAAGGAGATGACTGAACTTCGTCACATCCTTGGTCAGGCTTACGCTTATAGAGCATGGTTCTATCTCGATCTTGCAAGATTGTTTGAGCCAAAGCTTAACAAGTACACTGATGTAAGCCACCTTAGACATCTCACTGTTCCTATCGTAGATGAGAATACTACAATCGATGATACAAAGAACAATGATCGTGTAGACCGAGAGACAATGTATAAGTTTATCTTTGACGACCTTGCAAAGGCTGAGGATCTTTTGGATAAGTCAAAGAACAGCTTTAACGCTCCTACAATGATGTCAATCTACGGTACTTATGCTCGTGCTTATCTTGAGCTTGGCGCTGCATATAAGGAGTATAACGGCAACCCTAATCCATCAGTTCTTCCACTTACTCAGGAAGAGGCTTACAGAAAGGCTGCAGAGTATGCTCGTAAGGTTATTGATGAGAGTGGTAAGACTCCACTTACTCAGGCTCAGTGGGAGGATCCTACTACAGGATTCAACAGCGCCGCTTCAAACAATGCATGGATCTGGGGTATCAGCGTTTCTGCTGAGAGCTTGAACAACCTCCTTTCTTTCATTTCTCACATGTCAGCTGAGGCTGCTTGGGGATATGCCAGATATGCACAGTTCGGTGTGAGCAGCTCTCTTTATGATATGATTCCTGACGCTGACTGGCGTAAGCACTCATGGCTTGACCCACAGAAGGAGAACTACTACGCATATAAGTTTGCCGGTACAGCATCTGACAAGGCTGGATTCCTTTCAGGTGGTCAGGCGGCTAAGCCATACGTAGCGCTTAAGTTCCGTCCTGCTCAGGGTGAGTGTAATGACTTCAATATCGGAAATGCTGGAGACTATTGCTTGATGCGTATCGAGGAGATGTACTTCATTGAAATGGAGGCACAGGCTAACCTCGATCTTAATAAGGGTATTCAGCTTCTTAAGGACTTCGTGAAGACTTATCGTTACAAGTCTTATGACAAGAACCCGCAGAGCTGGGAGGATTTCAAGAAGGAATACATGCTTCAGAAACGTATCGAATTCTGGGGTGAGGGTATCCTCCTCTTCGACTACAAGCGTCTGAATGTCGGTATCAACCGTGCATTTGCAGGCTCTAACCATCCATCAGTATTCCGTCTTGCAGCTACCGACGGAAGATCTCCTCAGTGGAATATCGTGATTACACGTGCAGAGTTCCAGTCAAACACTGCAATCAAGGATTCAAACAACAACCCTGATCCATCGAGCAAGATTCCGATGGCTGAGGATAAATAAGAAAACTACCGATGAAGATGAATAGATATATTGCATATTTTATTTCTGCGATTTTCGCGCTTTCGGCAATTTCCTGCCAGGAGGAGCTCAAGTATCAGCCTGGTGAGCCGGATCATGAAAATTGTTATGGTGTGTATTTCCCATCTCAGAATGCTACAGGTGATCTTCAGATCGAGCCAACTGATTCAAGGGTGTTGACTTATACTGTAAGACGTACTAACACTGATGGTGAACTTCATGTGCCTGTAAAGATTGTTGACACTGCTCAGGTATTCTCGGTTACTGAGATTCACTTCAAGGATGAAGAGCCGGTTGCTGAACTTCAGGTGTATTTCCCTTCTATCGAGTTGGGTAAGACATACGAGTGTACGCTTCAGATCGATGGCGATGAGTTCGTTTCCAAGTATTCACAGAACTCTTCTTCACTTCGTTTCAGTGTGACAATGATCAAGTGGAACACATTGTTGGGACCTAACGGTGAGACAACAGGTAAGTATCGTGATGCTGTGTTCCAGGACTGGTTCTCTGTCTCTGATGCAAATGCTGAGTGCAATGTTCAGATTCAGGAGAGAGATGATATGCCTGGATACTATCGTATCTTTGATGTATATGGCGCAAACTATATGTCTGCACTCTTTGGTGGCAACATGTCATCTAACTGTGTATATCAGTCATATATGTATATCAACGCTACAGATCCTGATAAGGTTTGGATTCCTACATTCAAGTGCGGACTTATCCTCCATTCTGATTATGGTGAGATCTCTATCGGATCGTATGTAACTGAGAATGCTGCTGATTTCGGAGCATCAATCTCTTCAGTCTACGGTACATTGAGAGAGGGTGTCATTGAGTTCCCTTCAGGCGCACTTCAGATGAAGCTCGAGATGCTCGGATGGTATTCTGCAAATGCTACTGGAAAGCATCGTATCATCCTTCCGGGTTATAGTGCGAAGGATTACCATGTTGAGCTTACAGCCGGTGTTTCTGACGAGAACGGAAAACTTCCTGTAAAGGTTGACTTCGGTAAGGATGTATCTCAGGTCTGGATGGCTACTTACGAGGGTACTCTTACTGAGACAGCTGCGGCAGAGATGGCTCAGCAGATGCTTGCGGGCACCGCTGATGCGGAGATTACAAAGGTTAAGAAGGAGGCTACTTATGACTTCTCTTTCGAAAAGACTGGAATGTACTCTGTTGTTGCTATCGCTTTGGATGCATCTGGTAATATCAAGAGTTCAGCAAACATCGCATTCGGTTATTTGAGCGCAGCTGATGCCATGACTGATGCAAAGCAGGTGATCGTTACTTGTGGACTTACAGTTTCAGATAAATATGCACAGGAGGGACTTACTGCAAAGAACTCTCTTGAGCTCTATATCAATGGTAAGAACATTCAGCGTCTCCACGCAGGTATCTATGAGAAGAGCCAGTGGGACCGTGACTCACTTTCTTTGATCAATGAGATCAGAGGAACACAGTTCAGCAAATCATACCTTGACTTGGTTAACGGTACTGGTCTTTCTCTCAAGCAGGGATACCTTGTACCTGGAACAGAGTATGTACTTGTAGTTGAGGCATATAATGGCTACCGTGAGAAACTCTTTGTAGCAAATGCTACTACTGATGGTAAGTGGGATCCAAGACTTGCACATTATGATCTTGGTGATATCAACACTGACCTTATCCCTGCAAATCAGGACGGATATTACGGCAACTATCGTTACTATGGTATCGAGGCTGGCAGATATTCAAGAGAGTATCTTGGTGATGCAAGTGTATATGTGGGATCAGGTGACATGACAGGTTATACTTACGCTACAATCGAGGGCTTGTTCCCGAATGCACGTAAGAACTTCAATATGAAGGATGACCGCTTGACATTCATCTATCTTGACGGTTTCCTATACAACTATGATCAGGTATTCGAGCATTTCGTTTATGAGGGCGCATTCTACTATCCTCAGGCTCTCATGTACACTCAGACTGGTTCAGCTTATGGTGGAATGATCGGTCTTATGGGTGGCTTTGTTGCTGACGGTATTTTGGCAATCGTTGACTCTGGTCAGTTCGCTCAGTATGGTGAGGTTTGTGATGGATTTGCACTTATCGCTTACTCAGATATGAACCACACTGTTTACTCGGGTCTTTTGGAGATCGTGACAGAGATGCTTCTTATCAGACCTGATATTGATGATGAGCTCATCGCTAAGAATGGTACTCTTCTCCCTGAGGCAGAGGAAAAGGATGAAACAGTTTCAATGTCTCAGATGGCTCAGTTCAGCAATTTGATCGTTCGCGGTCCGATTAACAGCGTCGAGACATTTGACGGATTCATCAGATCTGCTATAGATCAGATCCGTTCAGGAAAGTACTATAAGAACTATCTTGATATGAGCAATCTTCAGGTGACATCTGATTTCACACTTAAGGCTGCTTCATACAACGCAGAGTCTGTAAACTAAGAATTAAGTAAAAGTAAAAGATATGATCAGAAAAATTGTCAGTGCATTGTTTGCTGCCGCAGTACTCTTTTCTGCTTGCTCAAGATCTAGCGAGAGCTTGTTGACAGGTGCGCAGGAAGAGGCGAAGACAGCCTATGCGACAAAAGTTGTAAATAATCCTGAGGAGGCAGACGAGAACTCGCTCATTATTGTCTTGGAGGAATCTGTCGCTCAGACTCTTGCGCAGGGAGGAACTGATGAGGCTCTTGCTGCTTTGTGTGAAGAGGTGGGAGCTGTCAGCTTTGAGAGAATCTTCGTTTCTGATAACGAGCTTGCACGTTCGAAGGGTCTTCATAGATGGTATCTCGCTTCTTTCGATGCTCCAAAGAATCCACAGGCTATGGCTCAGAAGTTTGTTGAGCTTAAGTCAGTAAGCTATGTTCAGTTCAATACAAAGGTTTATAGAAACTTTGTAAGCGAAGGTACTTCATATCATTACACTCCTAAGGGATTTGGTGATTTCAATGTTCCTTTCAACGATCCTCTTCTTTCAGATCAGTGGCATTATATCAACAACTGCGACCTTAGTGTGGCTGAGACATCACGTCCGGGTGCTGATATCAATGTAAAGGATGCCTGGAGACTTTGTGCAGGTGACCCTGATATCATCGTTGCCATTTGCGACGAGGGTGTAAAGTATAATCACCCTGACCTCATTGACAACATGTGGGTTAATGAGGATGAGATCCCTGGAAACGGCATCGATGATGATAACAATGGTTATGTAGACGATATCCATGGATGGAACTTCCTTAGCACAACTGACTATCCGAAGGAAATCAGCTGGAGTGAGGATGGTGACAAGGGACATGGTACACACGTTGCCGGTACTGTTGCTGCAGTTAACAATAATGGCCTTGGAGTAGGTGGTGTTGCTGGTGGATCTGGTAATGGAGATGGTATCAAGATGATGTCTTGCCAGGTGTTCTCTGGAAACTCTTCTGCTACTATCGCAGCACGAGCAAAGGCTTATGAGTATGCCGCAAACAATGGTGCATGTATTATCCAGTGCTCATTCGGTCTTCCTGGAGGTAATGTTACATCGGATTACGTATTCGAGTTGACTTACAATGTTGAGAAGGCTGGACTTGATTACTTCATCAACTACCGTCAGGCATATTCACCAGTTAATCGCAACTTTGCAATCTTCGCAACTGGTAATGATGGCTATCATTTGGCTGGATACCCTGCAGCTCACAGAGAGGTGATTGGTGTGTCTGCATTTGGTCCTGACTATCTTCCTGCGGTTTATACCAACTATGGTCCAGGAACAAATATCTCAGCGCCAGGCGGAGATATCACAATCAATATGACAGCAGAGTCTGATAGAGCTACTATCCTTTCTACTGTACCTAGTGATTGCTCAGCTTATGATACCGATTACGGTTACATGCAGGGAACATCAATGGCTTGTCCACACGTTTCTGGTGTTGTTGCTCTCGGTCTTGCGTATGCAAAGAAACTTGGTAAGGAATATACATACGATGAGTTCCTTTCAATGATCTATTCATCTGTAAACAATATTGACTACTATATCGAGACTTCAAAGAAGAAATCAAACGGAATTGATTTCGATTTGACTAAATACTGGCAGGCAATGGGTACAGGTGCAATTGACACTTGGAGACTCTTCATGCAGATTGAAGGAACACCTACACTTGTTGCTAAGACTGGTGAACTTTCTAAGCTTGCTCTTGGTGAGTATTTCGGTGGTGCGGCTGCTAACCTTACATACCTCTCAGTTGAGCTCAGTGATGAGGCTCGCGAGGCTTTGGGAGTTGTTGGAACACCAGAGGTCAAGAATGGTAAGTTGAATATCGAGTGTACAAAGGTTGGATCTGCTAAGGTTGTTGTCAAGGCTATCGCTGGTGGCGATGTTCTTGGTAACAAGAATGATATGGGTGGATCTGCGTTCACAAAGGAAATCTCAGTCCTTTCACGTGAGGTTGCAGTAGCAAAGAATGGCGGATGGTTGTAAAATGATGAATACTATGAAGAAATTTATATCAAATTTGATTTTTGCAACTTTCGTTGCTCTTGGTCTCGCTTCTTGTACTAAGACAGACAAGAATCTTGAGAAGATTTCGGGTGAGTGGTATTGGCAGGGAACTGAGGCAAACGTTTCTCTTGAGGTTTATCTTGCTTTCAAGACTGACAATACCTTCGATCTTTTCCAGAAGATTGGTGACGGTGCTTTCAGACATTATACTGGTACTTACACTTATGACGGAGTAAACCTTACTGGTGTATATTCTGATAAGACAGCTTGGAAATATAGCTATCAGGCACAGGTAAATGGTGATAATCTTGTCATGAATTATGTCGGAGAGGATAAGTCTCTTACATACACAAGAAAGAACATACCTTTCACAGTCAGACAGCATCATACAGAGCCGCTTAAGTCTTCTGTAGCTGAAGAGTATCTACCATTCCTATAATAGGAACAGATATAATATAAAGAATGCAGATCAGTACTGATCTGCATTCTTTGTTTATAGCTATTTGTTTCGTCTCAAGTTCTCGATGTATTCACTTATGCGGTGAATCTCCTGCGGGATATTAATGTGCTGTGGACAGTGTTTTATACATTTTCTACAGCCGATACATCTGTCTGCCTGACGTAGGTCTGGGACTGCTCTGTCATAGCTGATCAGGTAAGCACGTCTGGCTTTAGCATAATTGCTGTCCTCCTTTCCAGAAGTAATCATTCCTTCGTTCACACATTTGTTGTAATGAAGGAGGATTGCAGGGATGTCCAAGCCGTATGGACATGGCATACAATATTTACAGTCATTACATGGTACGGTAGGGTATGAACTGAGCAGATCTGCTGTCTTTTCAAGGAAGTCAAATTCATCCTCTGTCAGACTTTGGAGAGGGGAGAAGGTCTTGATATTATCTTGGAGGTGTTCCATGTATGTCATTCCGCTAAGTACGCTCAATACACCTGGCTGCGAACCAGCAAAACGGAAGGCCCAAGATGCGATACTGCCTTGCGGATTGCGTGTCTTAAGCCTTTCTGCAATATGATCTGGAACATTTGCCAATCTGCCGCCAAGAAGTGGCTCCATCACGAGGGATGGAATGCCTCTTTTGTCTAGCTCTGCCTGCAGATATGAAGCATTTGTATTTCGGCTTCCTGCATGATTCCAATCGAGGTAGTTAAGCTGAATCAGAACGAAGTCCCAATGATAGGTTTCATGTAGGGCAAGCAGCTCGTCGAAGCCTTCCTTGCTTCCATGGAATGAGAAACCAAGGTTGCGGATCCTGCCGGCCTTGCGCTCTTCTACGAGGAAATCAATCAGGCCATTGTTCTTGAATCTCTTGTTGAATACGTCGAGATTCTTGATGCTATGAAGAAGGTAGTAATCAAGATAATCTGTTTGAAATGCCTTCAGTGAGTTCCTGTACATTTGGATACCTTCTTCTTTTGTATATTCTCCACGATGATTCGAGAGCTTGGTTGAGATGAAGTAGTTTTCACGAGGGTAGCGGCTGAGAGCGATACCAGTGGCTTTCTCACTCTGTCCCTGGAGATATACTGGAGCAGAGTCAAAGAAATTGACCCCGTTGGCAATAGCATAGTCAACAAGCCTGTTTACTGCTTCTTGATCTACGATGTCTTTCCCATTTTCGTCCTTAATCATTGGCCATCTCATACAACCATATCCCAGGATGCTGACTTTATCTCCGCTTCCTTGATTGGTGCGATATGTCATTTCACCCTTTGGGCCATTGTCTGATTCTGCAACGCCCTTGTTATTGTTGCAGCTGGTGAGTAAGCCCATCCCTGAAACAGCAGCGGCTGCTGCACCTCCTCTTTTGAGGAATTCTCTTCTATCGATCTTTTTCATAGCTTACCTGGTCTTATGTACTTCGATTCCTTCTACATGAATTGCAGTGAATGGTCTTGCCGGACACAAGTTTTCACATGCTCCACATCCGATACACTTCTGCTCGTTTACCGCTGGTATCTTACGAGAATTCTCGTTGGATGGGTCCTGCGGCACCATTGTAATTGCCTCAGCAGGGCAGTGGCGCGCACAGTTTCCACAATTTACTTTATTTGTATTTACAACGCAGTTGTCAAGGTTAATTACTGCGATACCAATCTGAATGGCTGTTTTCTCTTCAATGCTGATCGGGCGGATTGCTCCGGCAGGGCAGATCTGAGAACAGATGTTACATTCTGGTCTGCAATAGCCCTTGTCATAGTTCATCTCCGGCTGCATAAAGTTGTGCAGTGATGATGATGGTCTGAGAACATTGTTAGGGCATGCATTGATGCAAAGCTGGCATGCGACACAGTGATTCTCAAAGTTTCTCAAGCTCACAGAACCGGCAGGTACCATAGGGAGTTTCCTTTCAGGTTTTGTGGCATAACTTACTTCTGCAAGACCTCCGTCCACCTTACTTTCCACCTGTGCCTTTGCGGCAGCTCCTACAAGGAGTGCTCCTGACGTGATAAATGCTCTGCGTCCCTTGTCATTCTGGTTCTCCTTGTCATTCTGAGCGCTAGCGAAGAATCTCTTTCTCACCCCAAATTTAACAGCCCCCTCCTTACAAGAGTCAATACAGTTCATACATGCTACGCATCTGCTATAATCGATTTCCTCTTCAGTAGAATTTATACATGATGCCTTACACTGTTTTTCACAGAGCCCGCATTTTCTGCACTTCTCTTTGTCGATTACAGGAGCAAGCAGGCTGAATCGTGATAGAACTCCTAGCAATGTTCCTACAGGGCAGATTGTATTACACCAGGTTCTTCCATTTTTCCACGCCAGGATGAAGATTATGACAAACGTTACAGCTGCTACAACCAAAGAAGAGATGCTTCCAACCCATACCTCAGTACTATAGAACATATAGCTGTCAACTCTCTCGGCAATCCATGCAAGTCCATTATTGCAGAGTCGATAGATTGGCGAGAAGAGATTGGTTGCTATTCTGCCGAATGTGCTGTAAGGTGCAATCAGCAGGGCAACAGCATTTGCTCCAAGAGCGAGTACAGGTACAAATGCTCCCAATAAAAGGTATCTAAGCCACTTTTTAGCAGGGGAGTACTTGAAGCGGAATCTGTTTTTCTTTTTGGTCTTGCCGTGAATCCATGAGATGATGTCCTGCATGATTCCCAAAGGACAAATCACGGAACAATATACTCTACCGAAAAGTAGAGTAATGACTGTCAACAGGATAATAACGCCAAGGTTCAATGCGAGTATGGCTGGCAGGAACTGTATCTTTGCCATCCATCCCAGCCATGCGTGAAGCGTACCTGTGAAATCTAAAAAAAGCAGTGTAATGCTTATAAAGACAAACACTGCTAAACTGATTCGAATCTTTCGTAGCATATAGTTTAGTTAAGTATTGCGCAATCGAAATACTCGTTGAAGAGAGTCATTGCTCTGTCAAGCTGCTCAGGAGTGTTGGTCTTTGTATCCTTGAGCTTGTATTCCTGACCCATAGTCTCGTATTTGTGGATTCCGAGGGTGTGGTAAGGAAGAACTTCAACTCTCTGAAGCATCTTGAAGTACTTGAAGTGCTCTCCAAGTGCTCTGATGTCCTCTTCAAAGTCACTGATGCCTGGAACGAGAACATATCTTAGCCAGAATGGCTTGCCATTGTCCTCAAGCCACTGAGCAGTCTTGAGTGTCTGCTCGTTGCTTCTTTCTGTAAGGCTTAGATGTCTTTCAGGGTTGATCTGCTTGACATCAAGAAGAACCAGGTCAATTTCTTTAAGTAGCTCTTCAACTGCAGGATTCCAGATGCCTCCATTTGTGTCGATGCAGACATTGATGCCCTGCTCTTTAAGACCTTTAACTACTGGGATAAGGTCTTTTGCCTGTGCTGTAGGCTCGCCACCAGAGAATGTGACTCCTCCTCTTCTACCGAAGAATGGCTTTTGGCTTACAGCCATGTTGATGATGTGTTCAGGCTCAGTTGCTGTGCCTCCATCAACAGGTATTGTGTCCGGGTTCGCGCAGTAAAGACAGCGGAACGGACATCCTTGAAGAAATACGACGAGCCTTAGTCCTGGCCCGTCGTATGTTCCCATAGATTCGTAAGAATGAACTCTTATCATTATCTGATTGATTCGTGGAATGTTCTTGAAATTACCTCAAGCTGATGCTCACGGCTAAGTCTGATGAAGTTTACAGCGTATCCTGAAACGCGGATTGTAAGCTGTGGATACTTCTCAGGGTGCTCCATTGCATCCTCAAGCATCTCCTTGTTAAGAACGTTCACGTTAAGGTGATGTGCACCCTTAGTGAAGTAACCGTCCATCATTGTGATGAGGTTGTCGATCTTGTCCTCATATGTCGGACCGAGAGACTTAGGAACGATTGAGAATGTATTTGAGATACCGTCCTTTGAATCGTGGTAGTCAAGCTTAGCAACTGATGAAAGTGATGCGATAGCTCCGTGAGTGTCACGACCGTGCATTGGGTTGGCACCTGGTGCGAAAGCTACTCCCTTCTCTCTTCCGTCTGGAGTTGCGCCAGTCTTCTTACCGTACATTACGTTTGAAGTAATTGTAAGGAGTGAGAGTGTAGGCATTGCATCCTTGTATACCTTGCGTGCGCAAAGCTCAGTGTTGAAGAACTGAACGACGTCACGAGCGAGTACGTCAACGTTGTCATCATCGTTACCGAACATTGGGAATGATCCCTCGATATCGAAGCCCTCAGTAAGACCATCAGCGTTGCGGCGTGCTGTTACCTTAGCGAACTTGATTGCTGAAAGTGAGTCAGCTACGATCGAAAGACCTGCAACACCATATGCAAGGTTGATTGAAGGGTTAGTGTCGATGAACGCCATCTGTGATCTTTCATAGTCATACTTGTCATGCATGAAGTGGATGATGTTCATTGTATCGTTGTAAACGCGAGCAACCTCGTGAAGTACCTTCTTGTAGTTAGCCATTACCTCGTCGAAGTCAAGTACATCGCTAGAAAGCGGCTTGATTCCCTCTACCATGAGAGTACCTGTGTTCTCGCAACGACCGCCGTTGAGAGCGAGGAGGAGAGCCTTAGCAAGGTTAGCACGTGCTCCGAAGAACTGGATTGACTTACCGATTGCCTGGTAAGATACGCAGCATGCGATACCGTAGTCGTCGCAGCCTCTTACCTTACGCATAAGTGAGTCGTTCTCATACTGAACTGAGCTAGTGTCGATAGAAACCTTAGCGCAGAACTCCTTGAATCCCTCTGGAAGCTCAGGATGCCAAAGAACTGTCATGTTTGGCTCTGGTGCAGGTCCGAGGTTGTAAAGAGTCTGAAGGAAACGGAATGAAGTCTTGGTTACCTTGCTCTTTCCGCCTGTGAAACGACCTCCGATTGCCTCAGTGATCCATGTAGGGTCACCAGCGAAGAGCTCGTTGTATGCGTTCATACGAAGGTGGCGAACCATTCTGAGCTTCATTACGAACTGGTCGATAAGCTCCTGAGCAAATGTCTCGTCGATGATGTTGTGGTCGAGGTCGTACTGGATGAAGATATCAAGGAATGATGATACGTTTCCGAGTGACATTGCGGCACCGTCCTGCTCCTTAACAGCAGCGAGGTATGCCATGTAAAGCCACTGTACTGCCTCCTGAGCGTTTGTTGCAGGTCTGCTGAGGTCGAGTCCATAGTATGTACCCATAACCTTGATCTGCTGGAGAGCCTTGATCTGCTCAGCAACCTCCTCGCGGAGAGTGATGCGTGAACGTGTCATAGAACCAGTAAGGTTCCTCAAGTCCTCTTTCTTAGCCTCGATGAGTCTGTCGATACCATAAAGAGCAAGTCTTCTATAGTCACCGATGATTCGACCACGTGCGTAGTTATCTGGAAGACCTGTAAGGAAGCCGAGTGAACGGTACTTACGGATTTCCTCGGTATATACGTCGAACACACCGTCGTTGTGTGTCTTTCTGTAGTGTGTGAAGATCTCAACTACCTTAGGATCGAGCTCGATGCCGTTCTCCTGGCAAGCCTTCTTTACAACCTGAAGACCACCGAAAGGCTTGATTGCTCTTCTGAGAAGCTCGTCAGTCTGAAGACCTACGATAATCTCGTTCTCTCTGTCGATATAACCGGCAGCGTGAGAAGTGATAGTTGAAATTGTCTGAGCGTCAATAGAGCGAACTCCACCGTTAGCTCTTTCTTCTGCAAGTGCCTCGCAGCATTTTGCCCAAAGCTTCTTTGTGCGCTCTGTCGGGCCCTGAAGGAATGAGGCGTCTCCCTCGTAAGGTGTGATGTTGTTGTAAACGAAATCTGCAACATCAATTCTGCGGCTCCATCTGCCGTCTTTGAATTTTTCGGTCATATAAATATCTCTATCAAAATTTCGGGTGCAAATTTACTTCAAAAAGCCTAAATATCAAACTGCAGACAGCTATTTTTTCGAGATATTTTATATGCAGGGCGGAATAGTGAGTTCCACCCTGTTTTCGCACATTCTGTTTTTGTAAATAATTATGACTCAGGCTGCTCAGATTCTAGAATCTGAACTTTCTGAGCCATGATTTCATAAAAATACCTTTCTGTTCCATCGGTAGATGTGCTTTTCTGACTTCGCATCCTTCCGATCACGTATACAGGGGTACCTTTTGTAATCCTTCTCAGGTCTGGCATCTCCCTACTCGCCCATGCTACGACATTGTGCCAGGTGGTTTCGTTGACGCCGGATCCGTCTCTTCCTTTGTAAAGGAAATCTGTCGCTACAGAAAAGTTAGCGACCATTGTGTCGTTGACGATGTTCGTTCTTACGATTCCGACACGTCCTTGGATCTCAATCCTGTTGATGTGTTCCATAAGATTTTCTTCTTTTAATTTAATGTTTGTTCTTCCCTACATCTTATGCGCGCTTTGCAGGTTGAGGGCAAAGTAAAGCAAATTGGATGGAATAAAATGCTGTTTCATGGCGCTCTGTAGCATCTTTTTCTTTTTTTTACTCGTTTGTAACTTTTTTGACGATGACTAAATTTTTTTTACTTCAGCTCACGAAATAAAAAAAAGAAAATTCGTGTTAAGAAAAAGAAAAACCGTCTTATTGATGTTTGAATTGTCTGCCTGCTTAAGGATATTTGTCGCTTTGATATGCAGAGGATGGAATATAAAATTGCGAATAGAAAGATACCGGTGTGTCTTGAGTGTGGAGATAAGATCCGTTATGGCAGAACTGATAAGAAGTTTTGTTGTGATGAATGTAGGATGAAGTATCATCATGAGCAGGTAAAGTCGAGCAAGACTTATAAGAGGAGGATACTGTCTATGCTTTCGAGAAATTATGATATTCTTGAAAATCTTATAAGGTCTGGAGTTGAGAGTGTTGATCTGCTTGAACTGGAAGGGTTAGGCTTTATTCCAGGCGTAGTTACGTCTTATCTGAAGGTCAATAAACATGATGAATATACATGCTTTGATATAAAATATATAATGACTCCTACCAGAGTCACCGGTATAAAGAAAATTTCGTTAAATTTGCAGGTTAGAAAAAACATAAAATGATTATGATAAGAAAACTAATTCTTGCAGGCGCTATGCTTGCTGCTATTACAAGTTGTAAGATGGAAAATCCGTTTTTAACCGAATCCAAGGCGCCATACGGGGCACCGGAGTTTGATAAGATCAAGACAGAGCATTATATGCCGGCTTTCGAGGCAGCTATTGCTGAGGCAAAGGCTGATATTGATGCAATTACATCAAATCAGGAGGCACCTACATTTGAGAATACAATTGAGGCAATGGAGTTTGCTGGTCAGACTCTCAACAAGGTTGCAGGTGTTTTCTACAATGTGATGGAGGCTCATACAAATGATGAAATGCAGGCTATCGCTGAGGAGATTGCTCCAAAGATGACTGAGTATTCAATGTATGTTTCTTTGAATGCTCCTTTGTTCGAGAGAGTAAAGGCTGTGTATGAGAAGAAGGATAGCCTTGGACTTGAGAAGGATCAGATGACCCTTCTCGAGAACAGCTACAAGGGCTTCGTTCGTGGTGGTGCTAACCTTCCTGAAGATAAGAAGGCTGAGTATGGTAAGCTTTCAGAGGAGCTTTCATTGGCAACACTCCAGTTCGGTAAGAATGTTCTTGCTGCAACAAATGCATACACAATGCATCTTACTGATTCTGCTGACCTTGCAGGTCTTCCAGACTTTGTGAAGGCTATGGCTGCTGAGACTGCAAAGGAGAAAGAACTTGAGGGATGGGCATTCACTCTTCAGGCTCCTAGCTATGTTCCTTTCATGCAGTACAGCACAAAGAGAAATCTTCGTGAGCAGATGTGGAAGGCATATAACACAAGAGCTATAGGTGGTGAGAACGATAATACTGAGGTTGTAAAGAAGATTGCTGAGCTTAGAATCAAGATCGCTAATATTCTTGGTTATGAGACTTGGGCTGACTATGTTCTTGAGGAGAGAATGGCAAAGAGCAGAGAGACTGTGAACAATTTCATCATGCAGCTTCTTGAGCCATCTATCCCGTTTGCAAAGAAGGATGTGGCAGATGTCTACGCTTATGCTAAGAAGAATGGTTTTGAGGGTAAGGAAATCATGCCTTGGGACTTCAACTTCTGGTCAGAGCGTTATAAGGAGGCTGAATACTCACTTAATGCTGAGGAACTTAAGCCTTATTTCAGACTTGAGAACTGTATTGATGCAGTGTTCAGCCTTGCTAATCGTCTTTATGGCCTTGAGTTCAAGGAACTTGACAATGTTCCGGTATATCATGAGGATGTAAAGGTATATGAGGTTACAGATGCTGCAACAGGCAAGTATATGGCACTTTTCTATGCTGACTTCTTCCCACGCGCAAGCAAGAGAGGTGGTGCATGGATGACAGGTTTCCGTGATCAGAGCATCAGAGATGGTGTTGAGTACAGACCATTCATCAATATTGTCTGCAACTTCACTAAGCCGACTGCTGACACTCCTTCACTCATTACTCACGATGAGTTCATTACATTCCTTCATGAGTTCGGACACGCTCTCCATGGAATCCTTGCAGAGGGACGTTACCCATCACTTACAGGTACAGGTGTAGCTCGTGACTTTGTTGAGCTTCCATCACAGATTCTTGAGAACTGGGGTTATGAGCCAGAGTATCTTCAGTCATTTGCTAAGCACTATCAGACTGGTGAGCCTATTCCTGCAGAGATGATTGAGAAGATCGTGAAGGCAAAGAATTATCTTGCTGGTTATGGTCAGGTTCGTCAGCTTCATTTCGGTTACCTTGATATGAACTGGCATACATTGAAGGCTGTCCCAGAGATGTCTACAGTAGATTTCGAGCAGAAGACACTTGCTCCTTATGTAGTGTTGCCAGCTGTTGAGGGCACTGGATTCTCTAACTCATTCTCACACATTTTCTCAGGTGGATATTCTGCAGGATATTACTCATATAAGTGGGCAGAGGTTCTTGAGGCTGATGCGTTCTCCAAGTTCAAGGAGGATGGTATCTTCAATCCGGAGACGGCCAAGTCATTCAGAGAGAATATCCTTTCAAAGGGCGGTATGGAGGATGAAGCTGTGATTTATCGCAACTTTAGAGGACATGATCCTCAGCCAGAGGCTCTTATGCAGAAGCTCGGTCTTGTAAAGAAATAATATAAACTTAATAAATACATAGGATTATGGCACTGTTAGGAAATAATTCAAAGTATAAATGGGAGTTCGAGAATATAGGTGGAACGACCAGAGTAAGAATTAAATCAGGTGAGGATATCAAGCATCTTCCTGAACTTGATCCAAAGATGTGGACTGTTTTGTCTTGCCCGGTCAAGGGACTTGAGATTCCTGAAAAGAGTCTATCATATATGGACACAGATGGAGATGGCAAACTCAGATTGAATGATGTGGTGGCTGTTTCTCAGTGGCTCACAGGTGCTGTGAAGAATGCTGATCTTATTCTTGAAGGAAAGGACAACATCAATCTTGTAGAGTTCAATCAGGAGAATCCTGTTGGAAAGAAACTATATGATGCTTCTGTTCAGATTCTCAAGAATCTCGGTAAGGCCGAGGAGACCATTTCAATTGCAGATGCTTCCGACAAGACTGCAATTTTTGCTCACACTTGTTTTAATGGTGACGGCGTCATCGCTGAGTCTGCTACTGAAGACGCAGATCTTAAGGCACTGATTGCGGCAATTGTTGCAGCAACTGGTGGCGTTGCAGACAGAAGTGGGGCACAGGGTATCAATGCAGAGTCAATCGAGGCCTTCTATAAGGCATTGGCTGATTATGTGGCTTGGCAGGAGGCTGTAGTTGAGGCTCCATATGGTGCTGATACAGATAAGGCTATTGAACTTTACAATGCTTTGGACGCTAAGGTTAAGGATTTCTTCATGCGTTCTAAGTTGGCTGCTTTCTCTCCTGAGGGAACAGCTGCATTGGATGTTCAGACATCACGAATTGAGGCAATCAGCGCTGAGAACCTTTCTGGAAAGGGAGAGGAGATCGGCTCTTATCCTCTTGCACGCGTGACTGGTAAACTTGAGCTTGACCTTACTTCAGCAATCAATCCAGCTTGGGCTGCACAGGTAGATGCATTGAAGGCTATTGTCATGACTCCTAAGCAGAAGACCCTTACTGAGGCTGACTGGGCTGAGATCGGAGCTAAGTTCGCTGCATATTCAGCATGGAAGGCAGCAAAGGCTGGAGCAAGTGTTGAGGCATTGGGCTTGGATACATGCAAGGCTTATCTTGAGAACAATAGAAAGGAGGAACTTCTTGCTATCATCGCTCAGGATCTGACATTGACTGAGGAGGCGAACAATATTGATATGGTAGAGAAATTCCTCTACATCTTCCGCGATTTCTATCGTCTTCTTAAGAATTTTGTGACACTTCACGACTTCTATAATAAGGATAAGTCGGTGTCTGCAATTTTCCAGTCGGGAAGACTTATCATCGACCAGAGAGAGTGCCGCTTCTGTATGAAGGTTGCTGATGCTGCAAAGCACAATGCTTCTGCTGCAACAAGTGGTATGTTCTTGCTTTATTGCGATTGTACTTCTCCTATCAAGCCAGCTAAGCTTCAGATTGTTGCTGCTGTGACAGTTGGTGAGGTTGGTGACCTTATCGTTGGAAAGAATGCTGTTTACTATGATAATGAGGGTGTTGAGTGGGATGCAGTAATTACAAAGATTGTAGAGAACCCAATCAGTATTGCTCAGTCGTTCTGGTCTCCATATCGCAGAATGGCAAAGGCTGTAGAGAATCTGATCAGCAAGAGCGCTGCTGACAAGGATTCAAAGATGATGGCTGATATGACAGCAAAGATCAATGCAGCTCCTGCTGCTGTTCCTGCAGCTGGTGCAGATCCAGCTAAGCCAGCCGCAGCTCAGCCATTTGATATTGCTAAATTTGCCGGTATCTTTGCTGCCATCGGTATGGCTGTCGGCATGATCGGTACAGCATTGGCTGCATTGGCAAAGGGTATTTTCGCTTTGTCTTGGTGGCAGTTGATTCTTGCTTTTGTTGGTGTACTTCTGCTTATCTCCGGCCCTGCAATGATTATGGCATGGCTTAAACTTCGTCGCCGTAACATTGCACCGCTTCTTAATGCAAATGGTTGGGCAGTCAATGCAGCTTCTAGAATCAGCATCCCATTTGGTGAGACTTTGACAGATGCTGCAAAGTATCCGAAGCTTAAGTTGAAGGATCCGTATGCAAAGGCAGGCCTTGCTCCTTGGAAGAAGGTAGTTATTACTCTTTCTGTTCTTGTAGCTCTCGTTGGCGGACTTTGGCTTGGTAATCTTCTTGATTGGGCAGGATTCCGTTCACCACTCCCGCGCTTCAATCCAGTTGAGGTGGTTGAGGAGACAGTAGCACAGAGTGACAGCACTGCAGTCGTAGATACTGCAGCTGTTGTTGAGACACCTGTTACTGAATAATTATCTCAGATAAATACTGAAGAATTTCCAGACCTCGTCACATGTGGCGAGGTCTTTTAGTGCCCAGGAGTGTGCACCGCCAATGATTTCATATAGGCGTACTTCAATTGCAGGACCGCCTTCCCATGCAGGTGATCCGCCGAGATGGCGATGAAGAATGACCTTATTGCGCATTAAAGGCATTTCGGTTGTTTCTGTATATGTGCACTTGGCTTCTGCTGCCCAGGCGCCGACTGCCAGAGGAACAGATATGTATGCACCCCACTTACCCTCATTCTGTGGATCTCCTTCCCAGAGGGATGTCTTGTCTGCAGTTCCATGTACTTCCATTATAGGGACAGCTTTCTTTGGCGTGTATTTCTTATATGACCACTCCATGGTAAGGCCAGCAATAGTGGCATATGCGGTGAAGGCATCTGGTCTCACTGCTGCCATAAGGTAGCACATTTCACCTCCGTTTGACATTCCGGTAAGGAATGTGTTTTCTTTCTTAAGACCGTGGGTCTTCTGTAGATGTTTTGCCAGTTTACATAGGAAGTCGATGTCGTCTGTCTGCAGGTTCTGTTCTTGATGGAAGCAATATCCTACATTCCAACAGTTTCTGCTACCTTTGCCATTCCTGCCGTTCTTATCCTTTGCACCTTGAGGATAGCAGACAGCAAATCCATATTTTTCTGCAGTGTTGATCATTTCTGGCTGATAGCCTTCAGCCTTTCCACCGTAGCCATGTAGAACCATTACCAGCGGAGCATGTTCTGACAGATTCTCCGGTATATAGAGCCAGTAGGTTCTATCCATGCCTTTATGACGGAATGTAAATTCCTTGGTCTTAAGCTGCTCCTGTGCTATACAAGTTAATCCACAGATGATGATAGCTATGCAGAGGATGATCTTTTTCATATTATTTACCGTTTAAGATAATTCTTTCAATGAATGGAGTCTGATGGCTATATGGTATGAAGGCGAGTGACGGAATCGGCTTGGTTATTATCAGGTTAGCCTTTTTGCCTTTTGTGATAGAACCCAGCATGTCACTTACTCCCATTGCGTATGCTGTGTTGATTGTGCAGGCGTTGAATGCTTGTTCTGGTGTAAGACGCATTCTGATGCATCCGAGAGCCATTACGAAGCGCATGTCTCCGCTTGGGCTTGATCCAGGATTATAGTCTGAAGCGAGTGCCACAGGAAGTCCTGCTTCGATATAGCCTTTGGCGTTTCCGTAAGGGATACCAAGGAAGAACGAACATCCTGGGAGCATTGTCGGCATGGTATTGCTGCCTCTTAGAACTTCAATTTCTGCTTCTGTTGTCTTCTCCAGGTGATCTACAGAAAGGGCATTGTGTTTGACACCCACCTGAACTCCGCCGGAAACCTCAAGTTCGTTTGCATGAATCTTAGGGGTGATTCCGTATTCCGCGGCCTTACTAAGAATCTTGTCTGTTTCTTCAACAGTAAAGAATCCTGCGTCGCAGAATACGTCCACATAGTCTGCAAGACCTTCTGCAGCGACAGCTGGCAGCATTTCGTTGCAAACGAGGTCTACATATTCGCTTTGACGTCCTTTGTATGCACGTCCTACAGCGTGGGCTCCCAGGAAGTTGGCTTTGACAGTGATTGGGGAGGTCTCTTTAATGCGTTTGATGACGCGTAGCATCTTGAGTTCATCTTCTACAGTCAGGCCATAGCCGCTTTTGATTTCTACTGCTCCGGTTCCTTTGGCGATGATTTCATTTACTCGTACCATTGCCTGGTTGTAGAGTTCGTCTTCAGAGGTGTTATGGAGAAGGTCGGCGCTGTTCAGGATACCACCACCGCGTGCTGCAATCTCTTCGTAGCTGAGTCCTGCGATCTTGTCGCGGAATTCTCCGTCACGGCAGCCGGCGTATACGATATGAGTGTGGCTGTCGCAGAATGTTGGCATTACGTATCCTCCTGCCGCATCTATGAATTCATCCGCAGTGGGTGTAGTGGTTTGCAAAACAATCCCTCCCACTTCGTGGGCCCCTCCCTCTGCGGCCAGAGGGGTAGCACGGTTTTGAAAACCACTACACCCACTGACTACATCTGTTATTGGCCCAAAGTCAGTAATGACACCGTCTTCGATTGTGAGGTATGCATTGTTGAGGCACTCAACATTGTTCATCTGAGCACCTTCCAATTTCTCTATACCCTCTGGAAGGATTCCAGCTAGCGTGCCTATGTTATATATGATTGTCTTCATAATCTGTTTCTTACTCGTATCTTATGCCATGAGCCTCGGAAATGGAACCGTCTGAATCGGTTGTAATCGGAACAAAGGCCGCTATCCAGACGTTAGCATCGAATACTCTTGGGCAGTATAGCTTGATGGTGTTGTTGCCGGCTTTGAGAGGTATCTGGGCAGGCTCTCTTGTCCAGAAGAACTGCTCATCAGTATAAGGGAGCTCGTTTGGCTCTCTATGCCATGTGTTGTGATGGTAGCGATACTTGCCTGGTTCGTTCCAAGGTTTTGCTGGGAAGATTTCAGTTTCTCCTACGAATGCTCTTGCAGAGAACTCCCATTTGCCTTGTTCACCGATACCATCAGATTTTCTGTTTGAACGGGCAGGGGAGTCAAAGCCAATCCATGCTGTAATCACTGTGTCTTTGTCAACGTAGATGTTGGTGGTCAAATATGCCTCTATCCTTTCTTTCCCCGGTGTTACGCCATTATCTTTACAGAATTTGTTCAGATCTACGCATCCTCCGTATATTCCTGTTTCCTCAATGATGGTGTTTTCATTGCTGTCCGAGACTGTTATCTGCCAAGGGATGTGCCCATTTGCAGCCCATCGCATAGGCCATTCTTTCAGATGGACATCCCTATGATGGATGAGCTTCTTTTCGAATTCAATGTAGTCTGTCCAACTACGCTGAGGACCTCCGATCCAGCTGCTTTCGGCGAAACTTAGAAGGCCTTCAGGCATTCCGTTGTGTGGGAATGTCTTGGATTTATCAACTACTCTGACATCATTCCAGAGACATAGAGTGCCACCAAGAGCCTTACCGTTATATTCGTTTACCGCACAAAGCTGATGGAGGTAGAAGTTTGCCGTATTAAGAAGTGGGCAGCTGAGATTGAGGTAACCCATGTATGAGTCAAGATATTCGCCCTGGAGTTCAGTACCGATGACTTTGCTCGCTTTTTCTGTCCATATCTGGGATATGGTTCCTTCTGCTGATGGTAGTCCAGGGAACCATGCAATCGGAGTACGTCCTCCGGCCTTTACGATATCTTCACAGAATGTCATAAATCCCTTAGGGTCAGCAACTTTAACTTCGTCTGAACCGATATGGATATATGGGCAATCTTCTGCTGGAATTTCTTGCATGAACTCCTTCAGACACGCCTCCAGAACTTCCATTCCTTGTGGGGTTGCCATGCCAAAGCCGAATGTCTTGTTGAAGTACTGGCTATGGCCAGGCATGTCTATTTCAGGGATGACCATTATGCCTCTTTCGCGCGCATAGGTAATAACCTCTCGTATCTGATCGTAAGTGTAGAAACGGCCTTCGTCTCTGCCTTCGCGCTGGTACTGAGGATCATTGAGCTGAGGATATGCACGGCATTCGATTCTCCAGGCTGGATTATCGGTGAGATGCCAATGGAATACGTTGATCTTGTAGAATGCAAAGAGGTCAAGTTCCTTCTTTAGCGTCTCAACTTCTCTGAAATTACGACCTGTGTCATGCATGAAGCCTCTGATAGGGAATGATGGCCAGTCCTGAATGTTTACACATGGTACTGTAACTTTCTTAAAAGCATCATCATTCATCATTTCTGATGGCTCCAATCCTGCCAGCTGTGCAAGAGTTGCCCTTGCATAGATGAGTCCCTGTCGGCTACGAGCTTTGAGCACAGCCTTGCGTCCTGAAGTTTCCAGGATATAGCCCTCTTCTGGCAGTTGAAGTGTTGTATCAACCACTTCTTTGACTCCATTGATACGTGATGTGTGCTCACCCAAGACAGTAACCTGCTTTGGAGTGGGAATCAGTATAGTCGATAATAGAATTATCAGAGTTGTGAGAAAGGTATTCATTATAAATTACCTCAAGAATTCTATTGATTTTTCGATGAGCGGATGCATGTAGCTGTCATCTTCAATGAATGGAACGACTTTGCGGTAGCCTGCAAAGATCTTTTCGATGGCCCATGATGAACGTAGAGGACGACGGAACTCAAGAGCCTGAGCGGCATTGAAGAGCTCGATTGCGAGTACGCGCTCAGTGTTCTCTACAACGCGTACGAGCTTAGTCGCTGCGTTTGCCCCCATACTTACATGGTCTTCCTGGCCTTGTGATGAAGGTATTGAGTCTGCTGAAGCTGGCATACAAAGTCCCTTGCTCTGGCTTACGATTGAGGCAGCGGTGTACTGCGGAATCATGAATCCGCTGTTAAGACCTGGTTTTGCTACGAGGAAGTTAGGTAGACCTCTCTGGCCTGAAATTAATTTGTAGATTCGTCTTTCTGAGATGTTTGAAAGCTCTGAAAGTGCAATTGTAAGCATATCCATAGGGATAGCTATCGGCTGTCCGTGGAAGTTACCTGCTGATATGATGAGGTCTTCGTCTGGGAAGATTGTAGGGTTATCAGTCGCACTATTGATTTCAATCTCAATTACAGATTTTACGTAACGGATTGTGTCCTTTGATGCACCATGAACCTGTGGGATGCAACGGAACGAATATGGATCCTGAACGTGAACCTACTTCTGCTTGATGATTTCACTACCCTCAAGAAGTTTACGGAAATTTTCTGCAGTCTCGATCTGTCCTTTGTGTGCGCGAACCTCGTGTACCTGAGGGAAGAAAGGCTCAATACGTCCATCATATGCGTCAAGCGACATTGCTCCGATCTTGTCAGCCCAATCAGAAAGTCTTTCAGCTTGAATAAGCGACCACACTGCATGGGCACTCATGAACTGTGTGCCATTTAGTAGGGCAAGTCCTTCTTTTGACTGAAGTTTGATCGGTTCCCAACCAAGCTCAGCCCATACTGCAGCACTCGCGCGAACTTCGCCTTTGTATAGTACCTCACCAAGTCCGATAAGCGGCAGACAAAGATGGGCAAGGGGAGCAAGGTCTCCTGAGGCTCCAAGTGAGCCCTGCTGATATACTATAGGCAGGATGTCATTGTTGAACATATCAATGAGACGCTGTACAGTAATCAACTGCACTCCTGAATGGCCGTATGAGAGCGACTGGACCTTAAGAAGAAGCATGAGCTTGACAATCTCAGGGCGCACTTCCTCGCCAGTGCCGCATGCGTGCGACATTACAAGGTTATGCTGGAGCTGAGAAAGCTCTTCTGCGGGAACAGTGATATTGCATAGTGATCCAAATCCGGTAGTAATACCATATACAGGTCTTCCGATGTCGCCCATCTTACTGTCAAGGAAGTGGCGGCATTTAATGATTGCCTCTTGGGCTTCACTGCTCAATTCCAAACTTTTACCCTGTGTCAAGATAGACTTGATTGTCTCTATCGTAAGTCTTTTGTGAGATATGATATGGTTCATTTTTATGTGGTTTTATAAAGTACACAAAGATAATCTTTTTAATTATATTTGTTGCTGAATATGAAGAAGCTACTGTTTTATATCGGCATATTTTGTTCCATCTCATTAAATGCGCAAAATTGGGAGGTGGATTGGTATGGTGCAATCCGAGGTGCCGGTACATCTGGTCAGTATATGCCGTTCTGGGGACGTACTGGAGAGGATGGAATACTACCTGTATCTTCTTCAGGTCTGGCATCAGTCGGCGCTGATATATCTTATACACATGACAAAGGTTGGTTCTTTGAGTCTGGCGCTAATCTGGTAGGAACCTATGTGGGTAATAATCCTTTGAGCAGCAAGGGAGTCAATGGGCTTGTCGATCGGCTATATCTCAGCGGCGGATGGAAGATGCTTCATCTTGATTCAGGATTGCGACCTCGCGAAAGAGAATTGACGGATGTATCCATTTCAGGTGGAAATGTTATGTATAGCCGCAATTCCCGAAACATGCCGGGAATCAATGCATGGTCAGATTGGATCTATCTTGAAAAAGGACATTGGGTTGCTATAAAAGGAAATCTTGCTCATTATCAGACTATTGATAACCGTTATGTTTCTGGAACTAAGATTCATAACAAGTCAGTTGCAGTGAAGTTCGCTTTAGGCCGTAAGGTGGATTTCAGTTTTACATTTGAGCATTGGGCACAGTGGGGAGGTAACTCGCCTTTATATGGCTTACAGCCTTCTTCATTCAGGGATTATGTCCGCATTTTCATGGCAGAAAGTGGTGGTGATGGAGCTACTGAGTCAGATCAGATAAATGTACTTGGAAATCATCTTGGAAGAGAGTCCGCAAGGTTGGATTGGAAACATGATGACTTTATTCTGACCTTTCAATATGACAAGCCTTTTGAAGATGGTACAGGAAAAGAGTATCAAAATGCTCCGGATGGTATATGGTCTGTGCAATATATGTCAAGAAACAGGAAGTCCCTCGTTACTGATGTCGTATTGGAGTATATCAAGACCAATTGGCAGAGTGGAACTGTTCATGATAGACCTGCAACTGAGGAGGAGATAGCAAACCAGGATCCGAGTGATCCATTCTACGGGAGGGTGATAGTTGGTGGATGTGATAACTATTTCGCTAATGGTGAATATAGGTCTGGATGGACATATTACAACCGTATTATCGGCTTACCACTGATTCTTCCATCTCGCCCTAATGAAAATGGCGTGACTATGGATGTGGTGTCGACTCGTCTTAGAGGCGGTCATTTAGGAATGAAAGGATGGTTGGCAGGAAAGGTCCCTTATGCTTTGAAAGCAACCTATACCGTCAACTATGGAGCCTATAATCAGGAGGCTGGTTCTGTATTCGCAAAAAATCCAAGTCAGCTGTCATTGGCTCTTGAGGTCGGCTGGGTGAAACCATTCAAATTACCCGTTGATATTTCATTGGGTATTTATGGTGATGTCGGAGAACTATATCAGGACTCTGTCGGATTGACGCTCAAATTAGGGTATCGCAATACTATCAATTAGGTCTTTGTACTGTTTCGTAAACCTGTCAATTGATAATCTGGAAACTGCTGTTTCGCGGCTGTGTTTTCCATATTCTGTTCTTTCTTCAGGAGAACTGTTCAGCATGCGCTCAAATGCGCTGACCATACTATCACAGTCTGTAGGGTCAAATAACCATCCATTGCGTCCTTCTTCAACATTGATGGAGTTGTCGCTTACGGCGCTGCATATAATAGGCAATCCGCATGCAAGGGCCTCGCTGATGGCATTGGATGTGCCTTCGTAGAAGCTTGGAAGGCAGAATATGTCAGCTTTATGATAAAGATTCTCTACATTTTTTTGAACAGGATATATCTTGAATGACTCCTTCAGACCGCTATCAGCAATAGCTTGCATGCATTTTTTATAATAGCTTGATTCTGAGGTGAGTCCGTACCATTCTATATCGAAATTATACCCCTTGTCCTTTAATATTTTGGCAGCATTGATGTATCCATGTACATTTTTTCGCTTGACCACTCTACCAAATGTCAGAATTTTTAGTGGCTCTCGTCTGTCAACCTTTTCTTGAGATGGAGTAAATTTGTTGACATCAGTGAAATTGATGATTGTAGAGGATTTCTCTGCCACATATTTCATAAAGCGACCACTGAATTTCGCTTTAATCAGGCGACCTTGTGATATAGAATTGCTTACAATTGCATCAGCTTCCTTATAGGCGATGAATCGTAGGTAATCATAGGGTAACCATCTGGTATTGAAGTTCCTTTCTGATACAATCAGCTTGAAGTTTCCGTATATCTTTCTGGCAATGCAGGCTTTGATATTGGGACTTGTTCCGAAAGATATCAATAAGTCTATCCCGTTTTTTTCTATGAATCGGGCAATTTTTTTTGCCATGCCAATGTTGCCACCGCCTTTCTTCAATTGAACGACGGGAATATCATGCTCCCTGACGTAATCTTCATAGAAATCGTCAGGGAGATATTTTACAATTGTGATATCATGTCCCTCTTTTTTTAGGAATGAAGCCAAACCGCTCATCTGGCGCTCAAGTCCACCCATCTCAAGGGATCGCAACAAGCAGGCTATCTTCATTATTGCAGACTTTTAAGTATCAGAGCGTCATCTGCAATGTTTGGAATAGTGACCTTAAGACCTGGAGTGCGCTCCATTTCGCGTTTGATTGCATTCATTGCGCCTTCGTTACGTGCCCAGCTGCGGCGTGCGATACCGTTGTTCACATCCCAGAGAAGCATATCCTTAATATGGCGATCTGAATCCTCGCTGCCATCGATTACCATACCGAATCCGCCGTTCATAACTTCTCCCCAGCCGACTCCGCCGCCATTGTGGATGGATATCCAAGTAGCACCGCGGAAACCATCTCCGATGACATTGTGTACTGCCATATCAGCGCAGAACTGCGAACCGTCGTAGATGTTTGATGTCTCACGGAATGGTGAGTCTGTACCTGATACATCATGGTGGTCACGTCCGAGAACGATCGGTGCTGTGATTTCTCCGTTACGGATGGCTTCATTGAATGCTAGTGCAATCTTCGTACGACCTTCGCAGTCAGCATAGAGGATACGTGCCTGGGAGCCAACTACAAGGTTGTTTCTGCCAGCCTCTTCAATCCAACGGATGTTGTCCATCATCTGACCCTGAATCTCTTCTGGTGCTTCTGCCATGATTTCGCGAAGAACCTTAGCTGCAATTGCGTCTGACTTAGCAAGGTCTTCAGGATTTTCTGACATACATACCCAACGGAATGGACCGAATCCATAGTCAAAGAAGAGAGGTCCCATGATATCCTGAACATAAGAAGGGTAGCGGAAGCGTCCGTCTTCTTTTACTACATCTGCACCTGCGCGCGAAGCCTCAAGGAGGAAGGCGTTGCCATAGTCAAAGAAATACATTCCCTTGTCTGCAAGCTTGTTGACTGCTGCTGCATGACGACGAAGTGATTCTTGAACGCACTCTTTGAATCTTTCAGGCTCCTCAGCCATCATTCTGTTCGATTCTTCATAAGAATATCCGACAGGATAATAACCACCAGCCCATGGATTGTGAAGTGATGTCTGGTCAGATCCAAGATCTACATGGATATCTTCTTCTGCGAGTCTTTCCCAAAGATCAACGACGTTACCCTGGTATGCGATAGATACGACTTCTTTATTCTCTACAGCCTTGCGGATGCGTGGAATAAGCTCGTCGAGGTCAGTGTGAATTTCATCTACCCATCCCTGGCTGTGTCTCTTGTGCGCAGCATGTGGGTTAACCTCTGCACAAACGCTCACTACACCTGAAATTACACCAGCCTTAGGTTGAGCTCCTGACATTCCTCCAAGTCCGGCAGTTACGAAGAGCATACCCTTCATGTTCTCTTCTGTGCCAGCGAGTCCGTTTGCCTTTAGCTGCTTGCGGGCAGCGTTCATCACTGTAATTGTTGTTCCGTGTACGATACCCTGAGGGCCGATGTACATATATGAACCAGCAGTCATCTGGCCGTACTGAGATACTCCAAGAGCATTGAACTTCTCCCAGTGGTCCGGTTTCGAGTAGTTCGGAATCACCATACCGTTAGTCACGATTACGCGTGGTGCGTCCTTGTGGCTAGGGAATAGTCCGAGAGGATGACCGGAATACATTACGAGTGTCTGCTCGTCTGTCATTGTCGCGAGATACTGCATCACGAGGCGGTACTGTGCCCAGTTCTGGAACACTGCTCCGTTACCGCCGTATGTAATGAGCTCGTGCGGATGCTGAGCCACTCGGTAGTCCAGATTGTTCTGGATCATAGCCATGATTGCTGCAGCCTGCTTTGACTTTGCAGGATATTCGTCAATCGGACGTGCGTACATCTCGTAGTCTGGACGTAGGCGGTACATGTAGATGCGGCCGTATTCCTTCAGCTCCTGTGCGAATTCAGCTGCTAGCTCTGCATGATGCTCAGCAGGGAAGTAGCGAAGTGCATTCTTGATTGCCAATACCTTTTCTTCGTCGCTGAGGATGTCCTTGCGCTTAGGGGCGTGGCTTACGCTTGTGTCGTATGGTTTTGGCTCCGGAAGCACTGCCGGAATACCTGCCAATATGTCTTCGTGGAATTTGTTCATATGGAGTGTAAAATGTAACTACTTGATTACCAGTTTTTTATCCGATGTGCGTGCTCCCTTTTGGCGGCACGCACTTTGCGTAAGTCTCTGTGTATTAAGGACTTGTATTTTACGCTATTTTGCTGTTTGCGATTCCAAGCACCTCAGCCTCGGCAGCAATGGCAGCTGCTGCGATTTCAGCAGCTTCTGCGCAAAGACGCTCAGCGGCATCGCGGTCAGCAAGACCTGCTGCATTGATGCGTACATTAAGCTGAGCTCCAAGGACTGCGCTACGTGCTGCAAGTGCGCCTACACCTGCGTCAGACACAGAGTTTGGATTGCCCTCTGCTGCCATTGCGCGAACGATGTCAAACACCTCGTATGCTGTCTTCATAGTCTTCAAAGGAACTTCTGTAGCATAAAGTGTTGCTGCCTCTAATGCCTCAGCGCGCGCTGCCTGTTCTTCCTCTGAACCCTTCGGCATTCCGATAGCTGCCATGATCTTGTCGAATGCTGCTGTATCCTCATCAACCAATGCAAGGAGTCTGCGCATTACATCCTGACCCTTGTCAGCCCAATCTGAGAACTCCTTCCAACGTGCATCCCATCCTGCCTTATGCGAAGATAGGTTGGCAACCATTGTTCCGAGAGCAGCTCCGAGAGCACCCATATATGCTGATATAGATCCACCGCCTGGAGCTGGAGACTCAGATGCAGTCTCATATGCGAATCCCTTGCATGTCATGCGTACAAGACGCTCCTTAGCAGCAACCTCTGCTGGCTCCTCGATAAGGAATTCTACCACTTTCTCGCGTGGATCGAATGGCTTAAGGTCATCAAGTCCCATTGACTTGACAGCAATCTTCATGATCTCTTCCTCTGAGATTCCTGTTGAACGCTGCTGTTTCTCGAGGAAATAACGTCCTGCCTCAATGAGAGTGCGCTTAGGTACAAGACCTACAATCTCAGTTCCTGTGACGCGAAGTCCACGAGCCTGAGCTGCGCGGCATACTTCGTCAAATGCCACATGGAGTGGGGTTGTGTTGATATCTGTAATGTTCATTGACACCTGTGCGATGCCATATTCATCGATGAACCATCCGATTGCCTTACATCCTTTGAGAGTACCCGGAATCATTACGGTCTTGCCGTTCTCATCCTTTACGATCTTTCCTGTGATAGGGTTGCCCTCTCTCTTTGGACGTCCCTTCTCGCGTACGTCGAATGCGATTGCGTTTGCACGGCGAGTCGAGGTTGTGTTGAGGTTGTAGTTTACTGCGATAAGGAAGTCACGTGCGCCAACATTAGTTGCTCCTGCCTGAGCTGCGCGCTCAGTGTAATGACCAGGACCGAAATCCGGCATGCGCTCCGGGTCGCTCATCTTCTCTGGAAGCGCCTCGTATTCTCCTGCGCGACATACTGCAAGGTTCTTGCGCTCCGGCTTCTGTGCTGCTGATTCATAACAGTAGCATGGAATTTCAAGTTCGTTATAGATGCGCTCTGCAAGTGTTCGTGCAAGTTCAGCACACTCTGCGAGTGTAATGCCTGAGATTGGAATGAGTGGGAGAACGTCAGTAGCTCCTGAACGGGGGTGTGCTCCTTTGTGCTGTCTCATGTCAATGAGCTCGCCTGCGCGTTTCACTCCCTGGAATGCAGCCTCGACTACTGCTTCAGGGCTACCTACAAATGTTACTACTGTACGGTTGGTAGCTTCGCCTGGATCAACGTCCAGGACCTTTACCCCACCAGCTTTCTCGATTGCAGCAACAATTGCGTCAATCACTTCCTTGTTGCGTCCTTCACTGAAATTAGGAACGCATTCGATGATTCTTTCCATATATCGGTTTTGTTTAATTTACTGTTACGCGTCCGTCCTTTGAGGCGGTGATGTTATTGTTATTCTGACTTGCGAGATATTTGAAGTATTCTCCAAAATAATCTCTAATCATCTCTACAGAGTCTTCTCTGTCAACATAGTTTTCAAATATAGATGTGTATGCATCATTATCACTGATGTAATCGATGGTTGCGACTGTATAATTCTGACTGTCGCTGATTGTCTTGCCTCCGACTGTCATCGTAGTGATGGAACTGCCACTTTTAACAATCTTTACTCCTGCGTTGACATAAAGGCTACCAGGAACCTTCTTCAGAAGTTCCTTAAGCTTGCTTCCCTTGATTGTTACAAGAGAAAGAACATTGTCGAAAGGATAGACAGCATAGACGTCTCCGAGAGTGACATCTCCTTTGGAGATATTTGCGCGTACTCCACCTGAGTTGTACACTGCAACATCTGCTGTTTTGTTGTGGAACTGCTTTGCCATCCAGATCAGTCCGTCAGCTGTCAGATTGCCGAGAGCGCTTTCCGGTGTGCCTCTACTGATGGTATATGGGGCATATCCTAGCTTGACGTCCATCTTCTCCTTTACCTCAGCAGCGTAATCCTCAATGATGCTTGAGAATGTAGGGTCAACTCTGTTGTCCAGTCTGCTGTTGACAGGAATCAGCTTGTAGTTGAATGCTTTCCTGCCATCCTTATCTATCTTGATCTTTGCGTATCCGAGATTAAGACCTTTGCTTCCGGTCTGTACGATCGGAACCTGATCACCGTCCAGATCTTTTACGTATACGGCTTGCTTCAGAGTCGTGTGTGAATGACCGCCGATTATCATATCGATGTATCGGGTTCTTGTGGCTATACCGCAATCATAGTAATATGCTGTGCTTCCAGATCCATATCCCAGATGAGAGATCGCAATGACGATGTCTGCTCCCTGCTCGCGGAGCTGTGCTGCATATGTATCAGCTACATTGATTGCATCCTGCCATACAACGCCTTCACATGCGGTTTTATTTACAAGGTTCAGAAGACGGACATTGAGACCGATGAAACCTACTTTAATCTTACCAGCATTGAGAATCTTTGACGGGACTACATATTGAGCAAGATCTGTATTGCTGAAATCATAATTTGATGCAACGACGGGCACTTTGCTTAGGGCAAGCATCTCGCCCAAACCATTCATCTTTTTGTCAAATTCATGATTTCCGAGAGTGCGGATGTCATATTTGAGCATGTCCAGCATCTTCATTTCCACCACGCCGTTCAGAAGGCTGAAATAGTATGTTCCCTGAACAAGGTCTCCGGCATCAGCTAACAGTACATGTGGCTCTGCTGTTCTTACGCTATCGACAAGTGCCTGCAGACGAAGCACTCCGCCACCGCCACCATCCATAGGCTCTATCTGGCTATGGAAGTCATTGGTGAAAAGCATTACAAAGTCTGTATTATCTGCGTCTTCGCTACCTTCATCTCCTTCATCTCCCTCATCTCCCTCATCACTTCCATTACCTTCGTTACCTCCTGGTTTGTCGTTCTGTTCAGGTTTAGGCTGATTGGTCTGTGGCATCTCAGGCTTGGTACAAGAATATACCACGGAAATGAGGCAAAGAATAATGAGAATTAAAGTAGGGTAGCGCTTAAGCTTCATGGTATGACCTTTCAAAATTTCGCCAAATATAGTAAAAAAGAAACTTACTAGGCGTATATTTGCAGCCCCAAAATGATAAGGATTTATGTGGCTTATACTCGCTTTTGTCTCAGCTACCTTTTTAGGCTTTTATGATACATCGAAGAAGGCATCCCTGAAGAATAATGCAGTTCTTCCGGTGTTGTTGCTGAATACTATATTCTCGACTATAATTTTCTCTCCATTTCTTCTGGATTACTCGCTGGGAACAGCCTGGTTCAGTGGAACGGTTTTCGATACTGCTCATTGTGTAGCTGGGGGAGAGGTGTCAGTACTTCGTGCCCATAGTCTGGTGATTCTGAAGGCTTTTATCGTGTTGTCTTCCTGGATATTCGGCTATTTCGGACTGAAGCATCTGCCACTGACTCTTGTGGGACCGATCAATGCTACAAGGCCAGTATTAGTACTTGTGGGCGCCACGCTGATATTTGGAGAAAGATTGAATATCTACCAGTGGACCGGTATCTTGACTACGATTCTCTCAATCTATATGATGAGCCGCGCCGGAAAGAAGGAAGATATAGATTTCAAGAGCAATAAATGGATATGGTGTGTAGCTGCGGCGACCATTATGGGTGCAGTCAGCGGCTTGTATGATAAATTCGTGATGCGAGAGCTGGGACCGATGTTCGTACAGAGCTGGTTCAACTTCTATCAGATGCTCATCATGATTGTGATCTGCGCTGTACTCTGGTATCCAAAACGTCATAATACGACACCATTCCAATGGCGTTGGGCAATCCCGCTCATATCGCTTTTCATCTGCATAGCGGATTTTGCATATTTCTCTTCATTGAGCAATCCTGATTCGATGATTTCAGTTGTCTCCCTTGTGCGTCGCAGTTCTGTAATCATTTCATTCCTTTGTGCAGCCATTCTCTTTAAGGAGCGTAATCTTCGTGCCAAGGCCTTTGACCTCGTCCTGATCCTCATCGGTATGGCCCTTATCTGGATCGGCACTGCCCATTAATTTTATATTCCTATTGTGCGGATTTTCTTTTTTTGACTAAGATATACTCTTTTTTATTCTCTTTTTTTCTTTTTTTGATACTGAGTCTTTTTCGTAGCCATTATTTTTGTCTCGCTTTGTAGCGCATGGCGATCAACTGTTTATTGGTGTTTTTTGTAAGTTGTTGTGCTTCAGTTTGTTGGCCATGGGTTGGCGGGGAGATTTTCCCACCAATTGAGTCTTATGATATTGAATATCAATGATATATAAAAAACGCTGGTATGGAGAAGAGGAAGTTTGTATCTGGTGAGGTCAATCACGTGTATCAAAGAGGGATTTCGGGTTTTAATATTTTCTATGAGATAGAGGATTATTTGGTGTACTATACCATTTTCTCAGTTCTATCGCTTAAGTATGGAATAACTGTATATGGACTATGCCTTATGATAGATCATATACATTCTTTGTGTGCATCAGCTGAGAAATCTACTTTGTCTAAATTTTTTTCGAATGTAACCATTAGGTTTGTCAAGGAGTATCAAAGGGAGCATCGAACTACTGGCCCAATATTTTCGGAAAGGTTTGGAAGTGCACCTAAAATAGGAACTAAACGACTCCGAACAGCTATCGCCTATTTGTATAATAATCCTGTAGAACGCTATTTATGCAGGTATGCTCAGGAATATCGGTGGAACTTTCTTGCTTATGGCAATTCAGATTGTCCGTTTTCGGAGCGATTGGTGGTACGTAAAGCATCTTCGTGTTTACAGAGTTCGCTTAAGGAGGTTGATGGTTCTGCAAAACGTGGTGATTTCCTGACTTATACACATTTGAGACGATTGTTCTCAAAATTGGATATGAAGGAAAGGGCTCAACTCGTGGACTATATTGTCAAGAAGTACTCTGTGATACGTTATGATGTTCTTGTTTCGAAATTTTATGATGGTTATCAGAATATGCTGACTGCAATCAATTCGAATGCAGGTAGTGAATATGATATTAATGAATATAGGTGTGGAAAATCAGATGCTGAGTATCGATATCTTTATAGAATTATGTATGCCCGAGGTTATCATTCTGTGGGAGATATAATATCCCTTGATATTGATACTAAGATTAATCTACACAATGAAATGTTACGTTACACACATGTCGCAAGTCAACAGATATGTAAGTTTCTGCATCTGCCTATTGTGAGTTCAAGGGCATAGAATAGGCTTCGTTGCTTGTATAAGCTTGAAAATCAGTTGGTTAGCGTTGAGTTGGTGGGTAAAAATGCCCGCCAATGAAGTGCTAAGTGTTTGAAATATAGGTATTTATGAAAAACGTATCAGATCGGCACAGCACATTAGTTATAAAAAAAGTGGACTCCAGACGGAATCCACTTTTCTGTTATTTAGAATGTTCGATTAGAACATTTCTGGCTCGTTGTTCTGCTCTACTGGAGCATCTGTGCGCTGCTCGCGACGTGGACCTCTTGGGCCTCTGTCATCGCGGCGTGGACCACGGTTGTCATCACGACGTGGACCGCGTCCATTGTCACGACGGTCGTTGCGTGGACCCTTGTCACCTCTTGGCTTATGCTCTGGCTCAACGTATCCCTCTGGCTTCTCGATAAGAGCCTTACGTGAAAGTCTCATCTTACCAGTCTTAGCGTCGATCTCAAGGAGCTTAACCTCAACCTCGTCACCGATGTTAAGTACATCCTCTACCTTCTCAGTCTTGTTCCAGTCGATCTCAGAGATGTGGAGAAGACCTTCCTTACCAGGGAGAATCTCAACGAATGCACCGAACTCAAGGATTGAAACAACCTTGCCTGAGTAAACTGTACCTACTTCAGGAACTGCAGTGATACCGTTGATCCAGTTAAGAGCCTTATCCATAGCGTCCTTATCGTTACCGAAGATGTCAACTACGCCCTGTGAAACGCCGTCAACCTGCTCCTCAGTGATAGTGACTGTTGTACCAGTCTCTCTCTGGATACGCTGGATAGTCTCACCACCCTTACCGATGATAGCACCGATGAACTCACCAGCAACACGGATCTGTACCATACGTGGAACGAACTCCTTGTAATCCTCACGTGGCTCGCTGATAGTCTTCATCATCTCACCCATGATGTGGAGACGACCCTGACGTGCCTGCTCGAGTGCGCGCTCGAGAACGTCATATGAAAGACCGTCAACCTTGATATCCATCTGAGTAGCTGTGATACCGTCCTTTGTACCAGTTACCTTGAAGTCCATGTCTCCGAGGTGGTCCTCGTCACCGAGAATATCTGTAAGGATAGCATAACGCTCGTTAGGGTTGTCCTTGTCTGTGATAAGACCCATTGCTACACCGGCAACTGGCTTCTTGATCTTCACACCTGCATCCATAAGTGCAAGACATCCTGCACATACAGTAGCCATTGATGATGAACCGTTAGACTCAAGGATATCAGAAACTACGCGTACTGCGTATGGATTCTCCGGAGCCATAGGAATCATTGGCTTAAGTGCGCGGTAAGCGAGGTTACCGTGTCCAATCTCACGACGGCCGATACCACGCTGTGGACGAGCCTCACCTGTTGAGAATGGAGGGAAGTTGTAGTGAAGAACAAACTGGTCAGTGTCCTGGATAAGAACCTCGTCACGCTCCTTCATATCGAGCTTGGTACCGAGGGTTACAGTTGTAAGTGACTGTGTCTCACCACGTGTGAAGATTGCTGAACCATGTGCGCATGGGAGGTAGTCAGTCTCGCACCAGATTGGACGTACAGTTGTTGTGTCACGGCCGTCAAGACGCACACCCTCATCGAGGATCATGTTTCTCATTGCAGCCTTCTCAACAGCGTGGTAGTATCTTTCTACCATCATACGCTTCTCCTCGCGATCCTCCTCAGAAAGAGTCTCGTAGAACTCCTCCTTGAGTGCCTCGAATGCGTCTGATCTTTCGTGCTTTGCAGAGCCTGACTTAGCGATAGCGTAGCATCTGTCGTAGCAGAACTCCTGGATAGCCTGACGAAGTTCCTCGTCATTCTCCTCGTGGCAGTAAGTTCTCTTCTCAGTCTTGCCAACAGCCTCCATAAGCTCCATCTGAACCTTACAGTGCTTCTTGATCTCCTCGTGAGCGAACTTGATAGCCTCGAGCATATCTTTCTCGCTAACCTCCTTCATCTCACCCTCAACCATCATGATGTTGTCGTAAGTAGCGGCAACGATGATGTCGATGTCAGTGTCAGTCATCTCGCTGAAGTTAGGGTTGATCTTGAACTCGCCGTTGATACGAGCAACACGTACCTCTGAGATTGGTCCCTCAAAAGGAATGTCGCTGACAGCAAGAGCAGATGATGCAGCAAGACCAGCAAGTGCGTCTGGCTGAATATCCTTCTCAGCAGAAATAAGGTTAACGTTTACGAATACTTCTGCGTGAAAATCCTCAGGGAACAATGGTCTGAGTGCACGGTCAACAAGACGTGCGATGAGGATCTCATAATCAGAAGCCTTTCCTTCTCTCTTCATGAATCCGCCAGGGAAACGACCTGCGGATGCGTATTTTTCCTTGTAGTCTACCTGAAGCGGCATGAAGTCAACGTCTGCCTTTGCGTCTTTTGCGCAAGTAACAGTAGCGAGGAGCATAGTGCCACCCATCTTAACGACTACAGAACCGTCAGCCTGCTTTGCAAGCTTACCAGTCTCGATTTCAATTACCCTTCCGTCGGATAATTCGATTGTCTTTTTAACGATATTCATTACTTCATTTTCAACCTGCCTCCCCCTATGGGAGTGGATTAATATTCTGTTTCATCAAGTAGGTCGTTATATCAGACCTTTCGTATATATTGTCATTCCTCGGATGCCGCAGGTTGTTGTCTGCATCCTCAGACTTATTTGCAAAAAAAAGGGGGCTGACCCGTAGGCCGCTTCCCCCTTTCGCCGTTTCCTACTATAACGTAGACTATCGACGGAGACCAAGCTCCTTAACGATAGCTCTGTATCTCTCGATATCAATCTCCTTGAGGTAGTCAAGGACACGACGACGCTTACCTACAAGCTTAAGAAGTGAACGACGTGTTGCATAGTCGTGCTTGTTGTTCTTAAGATGCTCAGTAAGGTGAGCGATACGGTAGGAGAACAATGCTACCTGGCTCTCAGGTGAACCAGTGTCAGTGTTAGACTTTCCGTACTTCGCGAAAATCTCCTGTTTCTTTTCAGGCATAAGGTACTCTGCCATAATTCTAAAAGATTAAGGGTTAAACATCAAAACTTTACGGGTAACTGTCAGGTTGACCCAAAGCGGGCGCAAAGATACGTATAATATCTAAGAAAACAAACGCTTGGATGAAAATTTATATGATTATCTTTGTGCTCAGATTAAAGATTGACAGATGAAAAGAACTTTGTCCAGAATAATGTCATGCGCAGTCCTGGTTTCAGTTATGATTTCGTGCGCAGACAAGACATATTCCAGCTATACAGATACCGCTCAGGTCAATGGTGTGAGCCTGTTTTATGCTGCTGAAGGAAATGGCAAGCCAGTCATCCTCCTGCATGGAAATGGAGGAAGCCATAATGACTTGGAAACAACTCAGAGAGAGCTGGCTCAGGCCGGTTATATGGTATATGCCCTCGATTCGCGAGGTCAGGGAGCGAACCAGCGTCTGGAAGAGTATCATTACAAGGATATGGCGACCGATGTCTATGAGTTCATCAAGCTCAAGGGGATGGAAAAGCCTGCTGTCTTTGGATTCAGTGATGGTGGCATCATTGCCTTGCAGCTGGAGGTAATGTATCCTGGAACTCTTGGAGCGATTGTTACTGGTGGAGCAAATATTTTTGTCCATGGCTCGTTGGTACCTGAATTCGAGTTCGGATTCCTTGCTCAGCCTTCTGATGAACCGCTTGTCAAGATGATGCAGAACGAGCCTACGATGACAGTTGAGGATATGGCTGGCATTACTGCACCTGCTTTGATCATGTCTGGCGAAAAAGACCTTATACTAGCTGATCACACTCGTTTGATTGGAAATAATATCCCGGATGCCAGGGTGAAGATTCTGGATGGTGAGGACCATGGTTCGTACATCTGCAATAGCCGTAAACTGGCTCCGCTGATGTTGGAGTTCTTCAAGGAAATAGGATACTAGAATAATGGCCAAGTCTTCAGGAAAGATAATTGTCGATCCCGAGATAGGGGAGGTGCAGATTGTCAAGAGCAGTCGCAGCAGGAGTATCAGTATCAGGGTACATCCTGTGCGCGGGGTGCGTGTATCTGTTCCGCGACTTGTACCCTATGCTGCAGCTATTGCATTTTTCAAGATGAAGAGGGGATGGGTGCTGGAGGTAATGGCTAAACAGCAAGAACGTTTCAAGGATGTGAAGGTGGCTTCGCCAGATGAGGTTTCTGAGTTGCGCCGTCGTGCAAAAGCTGAGCTTCCGCCGCGCCTCGCAGAACTGGCATCACGCTATGGCTTCACATATAACCGAGTGGCTATAAAACACAATGCAACAAACTGGGGAAGCTGCTCTACGAAGAATAATATCAATCTGAATATCAATATAGTACGTCTCCCGGCAGTGCTTCAGGATTATATCCTTCTGCATGAATTATGTCATCTTCGCCATCATGATCATGGCGATGCTTTTCACCTGCTTTTAGAGCATTTTTTGACTGATAATCTTATGAGAAGGTTAGGGGAGGAGGATGAGCTTTCTAAGTCACTTGCTCGCAAGGCTGCAGTTTCGAAAGCCCGTTATCCTATAGACTACACAATGTCTCGTGCAATAAAACAGTATCGTCTGATTTAGATGCTGCGGTTTTTCCAACGACCGGAACGAAGATACCACCAGCTGAACATCAAGAGGACTCCTCCATATACATATTCCGCAGTCCAGCATACGGCTACGTCTGGCTTTAGCCATCCGATGACAACCGTGCAGTAAGCCATATATACTGCGAGTGATGCCATTTCCAGTCTGAATGCGATTTTTGTGCTTCCTGTTCCTGATATTGCAAGGAAGAATACCTGTGCTCCAACATGGAGAAGGTATGAAGTGCTCATGATGAACATAGTCGGCACTGATGCTGTGATGATATCAGGAATATCAGTGTAAATTCGAGCCACTGCCTGAGGGAAGAGGCAGAACAACAGAATCATCAAGGATACAACTCCGTATGAAATCTTAAGAATGCGTTTGACCAACGACATGACTTTGTCTTGGTGACCTTCTCCGATAATATTGCTGACAAGGGTGCTGCATGTCGATGAAAACGCCTGAAGCACGACCCATATTATTCCAGATGAACTTCTGGCTATGTTGGAGATTGCCAACGCTCGCTCGCCCACGTGTTCTATATATAAAAAGAAGATGAGCCATGTCGATAACGATATCGTGTGTTGGATCATTGTCCAGATACATGTCGGCATCATGCTTTTGAGCTCGGCAAGTTCAAATTTTGCAGGCTTGTCCAATCCGTATTTCTGTCTGTCGCAGCCCACACGGGTGTAGATGATGAAGAATATCATCGACACAAACTCTGCAAGGCTGGATCCGATTGCAGCTCCTGTAATACCTAATGCAGGGAAACCAAGGTGTCCGAAGATGAGTACCCAATTGAAGAAAATGTTGGATAGTACCATGACTATCGAATTGAGTGTCAGTGTCTTGGTTTGAGTGGTTCCGACATAGAATGCGCGGTACATTGCAGTGACGAAGGCGAAGACCATACCTGGCAGTCGCCAACGAACATAACTGAGTGCAGCTACATGGATTGCTTCGGATGAGACAAGACGTTGCATCATCCAAGGCGAGAAGAGTTCTGATAGAAGAATAAGTATTCCAGATAGACCCAGAAGGAAATATAGTCCATTCCAGAATACCTTTCCGGTGTCTCGGAAGTTGCCTTCTCCATTGCGCCTTCCGATGATGATCTGTGCTCCGATACTGAAACCGAAGCCGATCATGAACAGGACAATGTAGTATATGATGGCAATGGCAGATGCGCCTAGCTCTACTTCACCCACTCTTCCCATGAAGGCGGTGTCGGTAAGGCCTATCAACTGCTCCATCACAAGGCTTATCAGGATAGGGTATGCTACCTTCCAGATATTCCTATATGAGTACGTTCCTGTTGCCATTTTGTGTGTTTTACCTAATTATTTGTGAAAAACGCTACTGGAGCTTTTGGATTGCCTCTTCCACGCTGAGTGCGTTTTCTACACGGAAAATGCCACTTCTGCTGCGTTGGAGTGAGTCAAGGTGGGCTCCGCTGCCAAGAGTTTCTCCAAGGTCACGGGCGAATGCTCTGACGTAGGTTCCCTTGCTGCATGCCATGCGGATTTCTGCTCTTGGCAATCCAAAGGCCGAATTATCCGTCACGTTGATTCTGCTTGACGCGGTGGTGTTTGCGGTTTGCAAAACCGTGCTACCCCCCTGGCCGCAGGGGGAGGGGCCCACGTAG
>JAFYVM010000014.1 GCA_017549145.1 Bacteroidales bacterium | reverse complement strand
TAAAATCCATGGCGAATACTCAGGATTCATAATGCCGACAGCAGAAAGTATAGCAGATGCTCTGGCAGCCAAAGAACGAGTGAGAATCATTCCTTACGGAGATCAGGCTGCATATAAGTTAGGACTGTCAGGACTACAGCTATCAAATCTGAAATATCTAACTGACGGACCTTCTAGAGTCATCAATCTCTCGGAGGGTAAAAAGATATTCTTCAATCATACATCTGAGGTCAAGATGTTCGACTTCTGCAACGATACTATGCAGATGGTTTCCTCGGCGATAAGAGTTCTGACTGATGAATGTCTTGATGGCGAGAAGAAGCGAATAATCCATAAGCATCTCAGATCTGTTCCAGAAAATGAGTTCATGAAGGACATTACGATACCTCCGGCATGGGTAGGTGAGATAATGCTTGATATCTGGAATAATTAATAGATAAATTACTACCTTTACGATATGCAGATAACTATTGACAGATATCTCCGTTGCGTGGACGCCAAGGAATCCACAAGAACCACCTACAGAAAGGTCCTGGACAGTTTCGCTCAATGGGTGGAAGGTACCGACTTTGCCTTCTTCGAATTGACGCAGGCGGATATCATCGCGTATAAGGATTCTCTTCTGAAGGAGAGCAAGTCTGCGATGACGGTCAATCTCTATCTGTCAACCATCAGAGGATTCTATAAATGGTTGGCTGCTGAAGGTATCTGCGATAATATTGCACAGAACGTAGGAAGTGTACGTACGAATAAGTCCACATTCAGGAGGATGCATCTGGAGAACGAACAGGGAGCAGAGCTTCTGACTGAGGCATATCTTCCCAAGAGCGTAACCGGAGTAAACTCCGGAGTCACGCAGAAGCTCCGTGACAACGAGAATATTATAAGCCTCAGGAACTACGCTATGCTTAACCTGATGCTGCGCACGGGTCTGCGTACCATTGAGGTTTCTCGAGCAGATATAGGAGACATTGCTTTCAAGCGTGAAAGGAGAGTACTGAAAGTCTGGGGAAAGGGCCATGTAGAGAAGGATGACTTTGTAGTCCTTACTGATGAGGCATGGATTCCGATAGAGCAATACCTTCAGGAAAGAGGGGATTGCAAGCCTCATGAACCTTTATTTGCAACCCATGGGCTGGGACACGTCGGCGGTAGAATGTCAACTAGATCTATACAGGATATCTGCAAGAAGAATCTCAGAGCGATAGGCCTGGACGGTCACGAATATTCAGCCCATTCATTAAGACATACGACAGGAACACAGATCTTGAAGAACGGTGGATCTATGATGGACGTGCAGCAGGTTCTGCGTCACACATCACCATCTACATCTCAGCTTTACGTCAACACCATCATGGAAGAGAAACGTTTGGATGATGCAAGCGAGCAGATCCTGGATGGCTCATTCAAGAAATAAACGAAATAATCGAATTAATTATTCTCCCCTCTTATAGCATTGCGGTAAAATAGTATTTACCGCAATGCTTAAAATATCAGAAAAAATAGATAGGACGAAGTATATAGTGTAACAGATCTTATACTTAGAGCGTATATTCTATTATAGGATAGTTGCTTTATGATAATAACTTCACCAACAAGTATATTTGACCCATTCGATGATTCATACAGGTTTGACAGAATGGTTTCCGAGGCTCTGCGTGACAGACGAGACAAGGAGGTAAAAAGAGTTACAAATACTCTAAAAAGTAAGCTAGTTACATGTGATAACCGGTGTCGATTTGAGGATGTAAAAGTCGAACTCATCTCAAGAGGGATGAGGGAGGAGAATATTGATCATCTTAAAAATGACATAATAGACCAGCTGATCATTGAAATTTGTGGCGGTAAAATTCTTCTTAGGCATCCTCTTTTCCCAAAAATAGAACATGTAAGGGATATACTTATTGAGATTAAGCCGTATAATATCGATTTTAGCGTAGAAGGTAAATCCACTCCTCATAGTATTACTGATTTTATAATGGCAGCAATAGAGTGGCTCCCGGAATATGCTAAGATCGACGAAGAAATCAGAATTGAAATCAACCAGGCTGAAATGGCTCGAGAGATGTCTGTGGATCTTCTGAAAAGGGTTGTGGGTGCTATCTTGACTGAAAAAGGTTATGAGTATGAAGTCTATAGTAAAGCACACTCTAATAACGCGAGTTTAAGGATAAATATTTCCGAGGATTTCTCGGTGGACATGGAGATTACTTTTAATGGGAATTTCTTGGATCAGGTAGTCAGGTATGTGCAAGCTATGCCCATTAAAGAGTCAATATAGATAAATACCTGTATCAGTTTTTCAGGCTGTTCCTACTAAGCAAAAGTTCCTATTTCGACAAATAGGAACTTTTTTTTAAATTGCATGAATGGGTTTTCCGAAGAGGTGAAGATCTTCAGGGAGCTGATATGGGATTGTGCCGTTACTGTCTCTAAGCTGAGCAAGAAGCTTTCCTAGAACATTACATCCGAAGTAATATTTCCTTCCGTCTACCTCTACCAGTCTAGCGCCCCAGAAGAGATTTGACGTGTAATTTGTCCCTGTCGCATCTTCTACCGGTAGTTTAGCCGTACTATGCAGGTCCTTACGGAATGCAGAGTTATCCCTATACTTGAGACATAGACAGTACTTCATCCACTCTGTCTGAATCTGCTTCCAACCCTGGCGGTGAAAAGGTCTGAATTTAGCCTTGTATTCGGTCTTCTTGCGTGAATCCACTCTCTGCTGGAAGAGATTATCTTTGAGCCAGTTATGTGCTTCTGCCGAGTCTATGCGGGCCATATTATAGAGAACTTCAATCTGGCGGAATCTGTAGTCACCGTAATGCATCCATCTATCCTCTTCATGAAGAGGGATGACAGACATATTGTCCAGGTTGTAGAAAGGTGTCCCCTGTTTGGTCACGAAAGGCTGACACTCCTCTGCCGGATAGAGTCCGAACTTGAGGAGCTTTGAGAATTCTTCCTCCTTTTGTGGGATAAGCAACTGTGGATCATCTACAAGAGACGAAAGTCTTTTGAGAAGCTTTGGATCAGTAAGTTGAGAGTTGATGAAGCTAAGTTTCATAGTATTATTGATATGTCTGCTACATATATACTTCTCAATGCCCCAAGATGTGTCAATCAAAAAATAAAACTTCTGAAAATCTGCCTGGCCGGAAGTCAAGGCAGCAGACTCTCGGTCAAGTGGCAGAAATTCAGAAGTATCGAGGAAGGATCAGGTTAGAAACCTACCTTTCTCACCTTGGAGTGGAAGATCTCCTCGTCGCAGAACTTGAAGATGTCTTCCATGCTAGGCTTGTTGCCTGAGAGGATGTAGTCTACAGTGCTCTTTCGCACCACATTCTCGATCTGGCCACCGCTGAATGCATACTTATGCGCAAGCTGTCCATACTCATCCTCGGAGCGTCCTGGCATCATGGATTCCCAGATTCGTGACCTGACCTCAGCTCCTGGCTTCTCCAACTCGATCTTGTAGATGAATCGGCGCTCGAATGCCGGATCCAGGTTGCCATGCAGGTTGGTGGTGCAGATCATGATTCCCTCGATGGTCTCCATCTCCTGCAGAAGGATGTTCTGGAGTGCGTTCAGCATCTGGGCGGCAGGGCTATCGACGTTCTCCATTCGCTTACCGAAGACGGCATCAGCCTCATTGAAGAAGAGGATAGGCATTTTCTCCTTGCTCTTGCAGAGGTCTTTGTAGATGCTGAAGACCCCGCGTACGGCCTTCTCGCTGTCACCGACCCACTTGCTCTTGAGCTTAGCCACGTCAATGCAGAAGACATCCCTTCCGGTCTTCTTTGCTAGCTGCAGAGTGGTCTCAGTTTTACCGGTGCCTGGCCCTCCATACAGGATGATATTAAAGCCCTTTCTGAACCCCATCTCGTCAAGTCTCTCCTGGATACCCTTGAAGTGGGTATCCTCAAGGAGCGACTCAAGACGTGATACCTGTTGCTGCTCAGGAGCGTTATAGAACATCTCCTTCTCCTTGATCTGGTCGCAGCTCATCAAGTCCTTGTGGCCTGATGCTACATCTTCACTGAAGAGCTCCACTTCTGTGAAGAATGTATCACGTACCTTGTCGGTAAGCGCAGCAGATCGCTTATCCATGAGTCCCTCTTCACCGCCGAAGCGAACAAGATCCATCTTCTGGAAATCATGCTTGCCTGCCTGGAAGAAGCGGAAGAACTTCTGTTCGTCCTCATTGTCAGAGATGAAGTTGCCAAGGTGACGGAACTCCACCTCCTTATCTCCCCAGCTCACATAGTGGTGGCACAGGTAGATAAAGATGCGCTGCTCTGAAGCAGAGCACTTACGGATACCGCAGTCCAGGTATCTCTGAACGAAGTCATTCTGCGGGTTGGCGTCAATCAGCATGTTGATGTCTGAAAGGAGCATGCTCTTGTCGACATCGTCATTCCTGAAGGATATGAAGAGCTTCCTGAGTTCTGAGAACATATCCTCAGTGGTGAGTCCGGCGAAGTTCTTCTCTGAGAACGCGGTATCATCGATGATGGCCGTGCATGCGTCATCCATCACCTGATAAGTTGCATCGCCTCCACGGTTGCGTCCGATTCTCACGATACGCTTGTAGGCAAGCGACTGGAGGAACTTACGATAGCAGATGAACTCGATGTTCGTACATCCCATGAAGTTCGCCAAGTCTTCATCATCGCAACGACAGAAGCCGGTGCTCTTCTCCAGCACATGCGACAGGAGGACCGCCTCCTCATTACATATATTGAATTTACCGCACACGTACGCGAGGTTCTCCTTCAATTCTTCGATAGTCTCTTCATTGTATCCCTCACGGCTTACCTTAATCATGATGCGATTAAGACAAGCAGCCAGACTCATCGTCTGCTGATCCTCTGGATCCTGTCTCCCTTCCATGTCCATAGTAAAGTCTTCCATTGTTCTGTTGCGTCTTCTGTTAAGTTTTCTGTTCATTCTGTAGTGGCCAGCATTTGAGCGGCGTCTAACATAGATACGATTTGAAGAGAGCGGATGTTACGTTTTGAACGAGAAAAACTTTAAAAATCAGCTGAAGAAAAATTATTTCAGTTTTAGTGTAACAATTTGTAAATTTGTTCGGTAGATATATATAGAGGGGGTTGAAATTGGCCGATTTCACAAAAAAGTACAGATTTTGTGAAAAAAAGTTCGAAACAGCGTAACATTCGACTGACATTTCCCGTATAGATGATATAGGCCGATGGAAACTCCGACCGATAAGATCTTTGAAAACGCAGTATAAAAGATAAGCAGACCAGTGAGGCTGAATTCTCCGATGCTTGTTTAATCATCCCAGATCGTGTTTTACTATTCTGGGGAAGTACCAGCACATGCTTGTGCTTTCCCACTTGGGAGATTAATCAAAAAACACTAGCATATGAGAACAGAAATCAATTTCAGCTCAGCTGACAGACAGCGCGTCATGGATTGCGCAAGACCTGCTATCCTCTCTTATTGTAAGGCTAAGGGGACCAAACTTTCAGACTATGACTATGATGTCATCATGGCAGACTCAGTCATTAAGGTCTATAAGAACTGGAATAAGTTCGATGCCGACAAGGCGTCGTTCTCTACCTGGGTTGGCTGGATCACTCGCAGTTGTGCCTGTGATCACTATGAGAGAGAGGGAAAGTGGGGCACCCGCCACAGAGGATTCACTGAAAAGGAATGCAGTAGCGGAGTGATTGTATCGGAGTTCACCGACAGAGAATGTTCCGAGAACACCAGAGCAGACTTTGAGGTTATGTCCAATGAGAATTTGGAGATAATCTATGATATCTGCATGGACCTTGGAGAGGAGACTGGACTTGCCCTTATACTTTCGGGTCAGGGGTATAGTGACAAGGAGATTGCCAAGAGACTTGGCTGCTCAGACACTGCCATAAGAGCACGTCTGATGCGCGGAAGAAAGAAACTTCTTCAGCATCCCTTTATCAAGGCTCTCTTGAATAGGTATCGTTCAGGCTCTGCCGCGGCTTAACTGACTGCTACGAGTCCTCCGGCAACGGAGGACTTTTGCTTTAAAACAAAACGGAATTATCCTTTATAGTATTGTAACAACTCTGGACTTTGCTATTGCAGCATAATTAGGCTTGGATTTTCAATAATTTTTGTTATATTTTAATATAGAGAAAACTGATTTCTAATCAGAATTATCTATTTTTTACGAAAATGCTATGCTTGTAATTTAAAACACAAAACATATACAAGGATGAAGATTGAAATATAAATGATATGGAACAAATTAAGAACTTTAACGAATTTGTGAATGGCGAAACATTGAATGAAAAAACTTCTATAGAAGAAAGTTACGATATGTTGTATGAAATGGCTTCTGTCGGATATTTCACTACTTGTAAGAAAAATAGCAAACAGGAGTCACCAAAATTCAAGGTGTTTGTATGTGGTGATGAGGGTGAAATTCCACATATGCATATATGGGATGACGACACAGATGGAAGAAAAATACACACTTGTATCTGTTTGAATAAAATAGAATATTTCCACCATACAGGAAAAGAAGATATTTTGACACCGAAGCAGAAAAAGTATTTAGTTAATTTCTTGAAAGAAGAGTGTAAAAAAAACAAGCGTTATAAAACAAACTGGGAATACGCTTTATCTATGTGGAACGACAACAACACGGACAAGACACAGGTGGATGAAACATCGGAAGTGTTGGATTATACGAAATTGAAAGACTAAAAAGAATAATTTACACAGTACTTATTTTGCGTCAATAGAGTACGCGTAATCATATGATATTTGAGGTGTTCATTGAAAATAATGAGCACCTTTTTTATTTCTGCCTGATTCTGGCAGTGGATGAAGGTATTTTTGCATCATCAACAAAAATGAGTAACAAATAATACCTTCAAGGCGTATCAATATTTATGGAGACAAATGACAAATACGGAATTGGAAAGACTGTTAAAAGATGGGAAAAGTACTTCTCCATCAGTCCGACCAGTAGCGATCATTTCAGATCTTTTTTTGTAGCACATATTTGGTCTGAGGTATATATAAATATAGAAGCAGAAGAAGATAACTCCGTTACAATACACGATGTCCTGAATCTTATACAGCTCAAGCTCCAGACAAAACTGGAGATAGAGGTCTCATGCGGACTGTTCTATATTACGAAGGTTACCCTCCCCGGTGGAGTCTGGTATTTTTTCAGGAGGCCAGATGGTTTCTTCATTCTGCCGATGTATAAGAGCAATTATAACTGGAGCTTTAAGATAAATCACGAAGTCAATGCACTAGTGGATATGATATTAGAGTTTGACCGGTATATACCGGATATCTTAAGTAGTGCTGACAGGGTAGAAGTCCTTATGGAAAAAAGTAAGAAGGTACGTGAAATAACTGTTTCAACAGCACAGGCGATAGCATCGTCACTGCAACAATCAGGAAAGATAGATATGCCACTTGCAGCAACTATAACATTTTCCTCTGAGAACATCGTGACCGTCAAGGCAGGAAGGAAAAGATTCGAGTGTCCATTAAATAAGCTTGAATCCAATCTATTGAAGAAATTTCCAGCAGACAGTAACAACTGAAGGGCTCATCCGGTATAAATATTAAAGGGAAATCAAAAACAGAACGAGATATGAACAGAAATGATTTTGAAAGATTCGCAAGCCTCGACAGAGGCATCAGCCCCATGACAATGCACAGATATCAATCTGTAGTGGATGGCTATATCAACCCATCGATCATCGAGGAGCGCAAGCTCAACGTGGCATCTATGGACGTGTTCTCACGTCTTATGATGGACCGTATCATCTTTCTTGGAGTCCCTATCGATGACGATGTCGCGAACATCATCCAGGCTCAGCTGCTGTACCTGTCATCCGTTGATGACCAGGCGGATATCTCGCTTTACATCAACACACCAGGAGGAGTGGTGCACTCGGGACTCGGCATCTACGATACAATGCAGCTTATCACTCCGGATGTGGCGACCATATGCACAGGCATGGCGGCATCCATGGGTAGCGTGCTCCTGTGTGCGGGAGCTCAGGGCAAGCGATCTGCACTTCCCCACTCTCGAGTGATGATCCATCAGCCTCTAGGAGGGGCCCGAGGTCAGGCTTCAGATATCCTCATTGCGGCGGAGGAGATCCGCAAGACCAGAGATGAACTATGCTCTATCATTGCCGACCATAGTGGTCAGAGCATTGACAAGGTGCTTGCTGATGCTGACAGAGACTTCTGGATGACTTCTCAGCAGGCTTTGGACTACGGAATGATCGATAGTATCCTTAGAGGTAAGAAGAAGGTGAAGGAGGGATGATGCTATGATCAGACAGTTGCCAGTTGCTACAGTAGATGCTGTCGTGGACTATGCTCACAGGAAAGCCGCCTATTTCTTCTATGATGATCTGGAAGAACTTCTGCAGTTTAACATCACTGAAAAGGTTGCACACAATATCTACAGCGATTACTTCATATCTGCTATAATTGATGTGATAAAAGGCATAGATGACAAATGTAAAACACATTGCCATAGCCGTAATATCCCTTTAGTAGCACTGGCTTCTGGAATCAAGCAACGTGCCTTGCGCAGTGAAGTCGTCTCACAGAGCCTTATGCGATTGTGCATAAAGATAAACGATGTAGAGTTCGATTTTGAGGTAAGAGACGGAGGAATCAGGTTTCTTAGGATAGATGACTATTATGAATTTGAGTTTGACTCGTGGAAGGAATCCATTATTGATTTCATGGAGGTGATATCACGGATATGTGAATTCAACTACGCCAGTAAATTCTTCAATCCGCTAATAGAGAAGTTCCGAAAGTCTTGCATCACGAAGCAAATGATGTGTGAGACATGCAAACGCATCATAGAAGCACAACTTAGTGATGTAAAGTTCCGGATCACACTATTAGGTGCGAACGATCTGGATAATACGGTAACCTTCTGGATTGACTCTCCGTGGGGTGAGTTAAAGATAAATTCTTCGTTTGATGCTTTTGGCGAAACCCTGGCTACAGCCCTTAAAGAAGTAAAGCATGACACGCTTCAGTGAAGAATACATAGAACAGTTGCTATCATCAGCTCACCAAAAGGCCTTCAGGGCTCTCATTGATGAGATATCATCAGATATGAGCTACAATGAGCCTACAATCCTAAGATACTATAAGATGGAACTGGGAGGGTGCATTCTTGAGGAGTATCTGAAGAATGAATCCAAAACACCTGAGGAGAGTCTTACTCTTGACGAACTGGAGAAGAATCTGATTGCTGCTGGATTCTCAGAGGACGAGATTGAAATCGATGGAGAGGCCTTCATGTGTGTAGAGACGGATCATTGCCTACTTTTCCTTGAATGCGATTCTTTTGGCAGATCAATCTTATGCAGAGGAAAGGAATACAATATAAATGCATGGAACGATGATACTGTTCGCATATTGAAGCTGATAAAAGAACAGACATCGGAATCAATGATCTTCGCTAATACACGAAGCTTTGTCAAAGCCTGGAACGGCGAATGGATCCATCAGAGGATGATCGAGGCCACTGCAAGAAGTTTAATAAGTGAGACGCTCAGTGATGACAGGTGCACGTTCATAGAGGCACGTTCCTGTAAGGGCATCTTCAGCGCCACAGTTGAGACCTCATGGGGACGAGTGGAGATAAGCTCGAATCTGCAGGAGCTACCGAATCATCTCGAGGAAATTTTGCAGGAAAAACAAAAAATTGAACAGATGTTCGTCACATTTGACGACCAGGAATAGTATAGATATATAGAGACACGACATATGAGTAACATTTCAGTAAATATCACAGAGCTCAAGCAGCTCCTCGAGGCGACTCCCGCTTCGCACAACATCATGCTTGTTGGAAATCACGGTATCGGTAAGTCAGAAATCCTCTCCGAGCATTTCAAAGGACACGGGATGCCAGTAGTGGCACTCTTCCTCGGTCAGATGTCTGACCCTGGTGACCTTATCGGACTCCCCTGCAAGGATGAGAAGACAGGCAAGACAGATTTCATGCCGCCTTATTGGTTCCCGGTAGACGGTAAGCCAATCGTCCTCTTCCTCGATGAGCTTAACCGAGCACGTCCGGAAATTCTCCAGACTGTGATGGACCTGGCCCTTAACCGCAAGCTGGCCGGAAAGATGCTTCCTGAGGGCAGCCGCATCATCAGTGCAGTCAATGCCGGTGACCAGTATCAGCTTACTGACCTTGACCCGGCTCTCGTGTCACGATTCAATATCGTGAACTTCAAGCCGACTGCAGAGGAGTGGCTTCTCTGGGCAAAGAAGGAAGGTCTTGACCAAAGAGTCATCGGGTTCATCGACGAGAACCGCATGTGGCTTGACAAGGACCCAGATGCCAAGGAAGGAGCTGATACAGGATTGGACAAGACACCTGACCGCCGTGCATGGAAGCGCGTTTCGGACATCATCCTGGAAAAGGACGAACTGAAGGAGATTGACACGAAGATTATCTCAAGTATCGTAGGTCCGAAGGCGGCATCCGTCTTCATCTCGAATGCCGCGAAGAGGAAGATCCTCTCCGGACGAGAGGTCCTTGCCGGATTTGACAAGGCTAAGGTAAAAGACACCCTTTCCGAATACGGCATTCACCAGCTTTCAGTTGTGAATGAAGGTATCTATAGACACCTTGAGGTCGAGAAGGTACAGGACAAGGACATCAAGAAGTACTCAGAGAACCTCATGTCGTACTTCGAGTACTTGACAAAGAACCGCAAGGAGGCAGCAGCACACTTTGCGAACATCTATGTCCAGCAGACCTATCAGGCTGCAATCGGATTCATAGCGACCAAGTGTCCTATGTTGGTGATGATGTTGGTATCATACGTTAAAGGCATAAAGTAAATGCAGGAGAGATATTCACATATTCTGGAGCAGTGGTTCATCATGGAGCCACCGCTCTTTGCTGTGCTCTGCATCCATGAGCTCGCTCCAAACACTCAGATGTCATGCCCGCTTCGCAGCGGCAGGAAGAGACTGGAGTACAATCCGGATATCGTGAACGAGATGTCCGACGAGGCTCTTGAGGAGGCATTGCGTGCAGAGGCGGTGCGTCTTCTTCTCAAGCATCCGTACGAGAGAAGACCTGACGGATGCAGTCAGAGGGCTATGGCCCTGGGCTCTAATCTGGTCATTGGAGACAATTACTCCCACCCGCGCTTCAGGATAGAGACACCCGAGGAGTTCGGCCTGAAGAAGGGCATGAACTACGAGTACTACACAAGGAAAGTAGAGGAACAGTCAGGTGGTGGGAAAGGGAATGAATCTGAGTCCGATAGCAAGGCCGGCAGGGCATCCGAAAAATTGGCGGATCTTGCTGAACTATGGGATGAGGATGACCTCACAGTACAGATGATAAACGAAGTCATCAATACGACCAAATCATGGGGGTCTATATCCGGTGACTTTGCAGAGCTGCTCAAGTCTACGCTCAAGGCGAAGATAAACTGGAGGAATGTCTTTGCCGGATTCAGAGCAAGCATCATATCATCGAAGAGGAAGCTAACGCGTATGAAGCCAAACCGCAGAACTGGGTTCCAGAATATGGGAAGCATAAGGCGTTTTGATACGAAGCTGCTTGTGGCGGTTGATGTATCAGGTTCCATCTCGACAGAGAGTCTCAGGTATTTCTACGGCGTCATTAACAGCGCATTCAAGTACGGATTCGAGTCCATCGACGTCATTCAGTTCGATTGCGGCATCAAGCTGGTGCAGAATCTCTCTAAGGTGGTGCGAGAGGTACCTGTGCTGGGACGAGGTGGCACTTCATTTCAGGAGCCGATAGATTATGCACATGAGAACGGATATGACGGGCTCCTGATGCTTACCGACGGTTACGCACCAGAGCCGCAAATTCCGGACGGATTCAAGGCCGGGATCCTCTGGGTGTGCGAGAATGAGGCCTGCCTCAATCACCACCGCAGATGGATGGAGAAATCAGGAAGAACATGTGTAATGCAGTTGGATTAGCTATGGAAATGGAAAGACAGAAATACCTGGAGTCAATTCTTCAGTCCCTGAAGAGCATCATCAAGACGGACGTGCATAGCGGATTGGAAAAGTCAGTCTCGCATTATCTTGACAGAGCACTCACGCAGCTCAAGCAGGAATATAAGAACGGCAAGTCGTGGAGCCGTTTCAACGTCTGGCCATCAGAGAATGTAAAGGACGTGGTTCAGATATGGGAGTCCATCAAGCCGGAGGTCCTTGAAGGGATCAACGGGTATTTGAAGCAGTACAGGTCTCAAAAGATGACCAGGGAGATCAGAGCTACATCTGCACAGGCGGTAATAGCCGAGGCCATGAAAGACGCCGGGCTGAAACATAAGTTCATCGCCCAGGTGCACAGAGCGAAGGTGCTGGTACTCATAGGCGGAAACTCCTGCATTACCTTCCATGTTCTCTACAGCAGGCTCATGCAGGATCTTCCCCGAATCATCGATTCGTTAAAGATAATCAATGAACAGGTAGAGAATATCGGTTCAAAGGTTCTCTTCGCCAAGGCATATGGATACGATAACTGGATTTAAGAGTATGCGAAGTCTTGTAAAAGAGGCGTTTGAGTATGCCAGATCTACTATTTCCTCAGCAAATTATGGAAGGTATATCAATGATCATTTCTATATTGACAGTCCGGTTGACGAAGGAGTACGATATGACTTATTTGATACCATGCTCAAGCGCTGCATGAACGAAATCAACATAAAGGACTCCTGTGCATATTTAGACAAGTCACAATACATAAACGAGATCCTCATGCATCTTCAGGGGCGGGTATGCGACTCCATCCATATAAGCAAGGACCGTGACATGTTCAAAATTGACATGCTTCAGCATACTTTCCAGCTTGAATGCTCGATAAGCAACTGTTATCTAGTGATGAACTCGTATGTTCGGGTTATACTTAACGCTCCGCCACAAAAGGTAGCAGAACTCATGCTGGCGATGGACTCCTTCGGAATTCCTGATGAGGTCATAGAATCAATATATCTAACTTCCAGAAACCTCGCTAAAGTTGAAGAAATAATAGTAGCCACAGCCAAAAAGTTGCTGGAACCGGTAAATATACCACTAGGTATATACCTTGACTTTGATCTCAAGGACGCTTCTGCCAATGTGATTCAGGTTACAATCCAGAAGGAAGATTTTTCCATAAGACCGGCGTACCAATTCGACACCACCCTTTCCTCTATCAGGGAGGATGTCGAGAGAAACTTGAAGAATTTTCAAAATTCTTCTCAAACAGCGTAACATTTCCTCGGTCACAGGAGTATAAACGATAAAGACACTTAAACTATGACCGAGGAATACTACATACTTAAGGAAAACGCAATCTGGAATCTCCCAGACGAACTCGCGACAGACACAATGTTCGCATGTACATTGGATGGCAAGACCTTCCAGTGCATCGTGTGCTTTGATGCGAAGAGTATCTGCGTGACCATTTCGGACCAGAAATGGTTCCAGTTCAATCATGCACACATCATGTACATGTGTCCGAAGATTTACACCAGAAAGAATGTAAAAGGCTCTCCGGCAAGTCATTATGGAGTAATGCGTTTAAAGAATCTTATCGTAGATCTGTATCACGATAATCTCCGCGTGTCAGAGAATCTGGATCAGATAAAGGACTGTCTGATTGAGTACAATCATCATGTAGAGAGCATTAACAATAGACTTGAGGCTCTCGAGGAAGAAATGATTGCAACAAGAAAGGCCAACCGTGAAGGCAAGTATACCCAGGATGAGTATAGGAAACTTAGACGTAGTTATCATTCTGAACGGTCACAGGCAAATTATCAAAAGTACCAAGCTTTTGAAAAGTACTTTGCATCGGTGATTCCTCTCTTTTGCGACCGTGAAAAGCTTTATGACCTGATCGAATATGAACCGGAGAAAATCTGTTAAAATTTCTCAACACAAGTGAAACATAATTTTTGAATCACCGTATACATATTCGCCCCCTCTTGTGGGCATAAGATAACTTAACCTATTTTTCGTGAATATCACCAAATAACCCCATCATTACGATCCTGCTTTAAGAAACCAGGAGCTTGTGTCCCAACTTAGCACAAGCTAGGGCTATCTTGCGAAAGTTTTTCCAGGAGCCATCTTAAAAAGAAACCTTTTTCCTGCTGCATAAACCAATGCGGCCAAACACACTAACGCTAATTATCAACCACTTAAAGAAAGGAGTTTATTTTGAGTAAGAGATTCAACAAAGAGACAATCAACGGTGTAACACTTGAAGAAATTCAGGCAGCGGCTTTTAAGAACCTCAAACGTGCTTACTGGACTGGAGGTTACGTATATCTGTCAACAGCAGATTTGAATGGTATTGCGTGGGATGCGACACTGGCTGTGTATGAGATGAAGGATGACTACGTGAAGAAGCATAAGAACGTATGCGGTCTGGCTTGTAGGATTGCATATAACGACATGATGGATTACATCAAGAAGGAGAATATCAGAAAGGATAGATTCGTTCCTCTAGAACGAGTGGATGCTGACAGAGGTTGCTGGAATGTGGTGGATGTGGAGACAGGGCGCAAGGTCACTTATGGTGGAATTGCAGTCGACAAAGGATTTGATATTGCTGCAGACGAAGGCCTGCAAAGAATCAACAGGGCTGTAGAGGGCAGATTATCAGAGGTTGAACAGGAAGTCTTCAACATGAACGTAGATGGATATAGTCAGAAGGAAGTGGCACAGAAATGTAACATCACTTACGGCAATGCACGTAAGAAGTGGCACGACATCAAGAAAAAGTTGAATGAGGACGAATATGTCCAAACGAGAGCAAAGGAGCTTGGCCTCGTGGCTTAAAGAAAACAAAAAAGGGAGAAGGCTTATTCACGCCATTCTCCCAGATCTGTAGAGTAGTTTGCACTACCTACAGCCAAACCATCCTGCTCAATCTCTTCTATGTAGGTTTCCCATTCATCAGAAGAGAAGAACTCATCTGAGGGTTCCTTGATCCCATCCAACTCGTGGATGCGAGCATAGAGCTCATCAAAGTTGAACATTGAGTTTGTGTCGAGGTAAAGAGCATTCATTTCCATATTGTAGCTTCTTTAAGAGTTACGCTAGGATTGACCACCCGAAAAATCGGACTTACTTTCCTCCTAGCAATCGGGAGAAGTAAGTAAAACAACAGTTTCCCGATTACAGAAATGATCTGATTTATTTCGACAGGGCAAAGATAGTTAATTTTTCTGATTTGATGTAACATCACGGAAATCAGAATCGTATATATGAAGAACCTAAAACATATAACACTATGACTGAAAAGAAAATCCCTACTACACAGCAGATGACAGAGTATCGCCAGCTTAGAAAGACTATGACTACGTCAGAGGAATATGAGAAGGTAATGGCCTTTGAGGAAGAGTACGACATCTTTTCTCAGGTCTTTACCGAGGGAGGTAAGAAAGGAGTTAAGGATGCAGCCGGAGAGGTACTAGTCCCTGCTGAATTTGATGAGGTGGGATGCACATTCGCAGACTTCTGCAGAGGTTTTGCCATTCCTGTGGTGAAGGATGGGAAGATGGCCCTGGTCAGCCCTGACGGAAAGGGCACATTGCTGACCGAGCCGGTATATGACCACATCTGTTTCGATGACTGTTTCTTTGTCCTTGTCAAGGATGGAAAGAAGGGTCTTGCCACAGGAGGAGGAGAGGTCATCATTCCAGCGGAGATGGATGAGGTATATACACCATTCAACTCTCTTACAGCCTACTTAAAGGACGGCAAGTTCGGGTTCGCTATGATTGGATACGGCCTTATGACCGGCCCACTATACGAGAGTTATGACATCGAGTCTGGTACGGAATATCTTCAGGTGGTGAAGGACGGTGTTAGCGGTTACATCGATGAGAGCGGTGAGTTCACCACAGAGGAGGATGAACGCTTTTTCCACGCTTCCTGCGATTAGACAGGATGCAAGTTCCATATGTGTGTGTTTGTTGTGGCGATGTAGCGAAAGCTTCATCGCCTTTTGAAATTAATCACTATCTTTATCGTATAAATCCGGCGATTATGAACAATAACCTTAAAAACTTTGATGAAATTGCAGCTCAAATGGTCCAGTCATTCAAAGAACTAGAAGTTAATGAGGACGACATGGACTTCAATGAAGACGAAGACTACGTGTTTAATAATCTATTCAACGCAAGAGACTTCCTTCAAGCTGCACTGGAAAACTATGACAGCCTTGGGTTAAGAGAGAATTTCAAGGAGATGTTCCCTAAAGAGCAGATTGTACAACTTGCAAGACTAATCGATATTCTGATAACAAAGGAGGGTTGCTAACAGCAACCCTCTATGAATATAAAAGCATCATTCGGCAGTTCGAAACTAAGCCTCTTGTTATCCCGCAGGTCCATGAGCAGGCGACCAAGTAAGTTCGGACCAATGAACTGACCTCCATGTAACTTCACTCCCCAGGCGTCTGGACTCTTCTTTGAAAAGCTGGTCTGATCCTCGACTATGAAGCGGCCTTCACTCTCTTCGAGTTTCCTGCGAAACTCCTCGCATTGATCGTATTTAGTCTGAAGGCAGAACTTCATGGCATCTACGAACATGCTTCCCCAGTCCTTCCTCCTGAACTCTTTCTCATAACTCCTTGCGGTACGTTTCACCTCATGGCACTGCTTGCCATTATTGGTAATGCCGGCCAGTATATTTCCCACTATCTCCCTATCCTTGAACTTCATAAGCTGAAAGAGCTGCTCGCTGCTCTTGAAGGTAAATCCGTTCACAGAGAGAGGGGTTGCAGCAAAATTACAGAATATCCCCCACTCGCCATCAACCTTATGTATGCGGACACATTTATCCGCATCGTATGTGCATTCTCCCCAGTACTCCGGGTAGAACTCTTTGATGAATGGAGCTAAGCTATAGAAGTTCATGTCATCTTATTGGGTTAATGGAATCTACGATAAGTTTCTTCTTATCATCGAGCATTACGGAATCGACCTTTAGTATCTTGACCTTGGTATCATCCAGTATAGCTCTATTGGTCCCCAATGACGGGTTTTTCCAGTTATACGGCCATTCGATCATCTCTACTCCGATAGATAGCAGAAAGGCTGCAGCAGCCCTCTCCCCTTCCAAAGTGACGGTCTTCTGTCCGGATAGTTTCATTGCAAGGTATTTACGGAAATCTTTGCCTGCATCCTGCAGCACCTTAGCCGGAATCAACTCCCCCAGCCTATTCTGAGCAGATTCTGCTATTGCAGATGGTACAGGCTGTTTGAACGCGATGCAGTTACCCTCGGTCTTGTCCGGCACCTCTACAGTATATACATAGTGATCATTGGACAGAGGATTGGAGCCCGAGTAATGAGCGGCAGAGGAGTACCTGGAAGTCACATATACTCCATAGCCGAACTTGACCTTGCCATCCCCCTCAAGGGCATGTGAAAGGTCAAAGCTATCGAATAGACTATGTGAGCCGTGATAGAAGATTTCCATGACTGTTAAGTATATCACGATAAAGATAGTAATTTTCTTTTAGCTCTCGAGCAAGCTTCAGCAGCATCTTCGTGGTCAGCCTTGTTGACTGCTATTCTCAAAGGTTCCTTGACAGCCTTAGCGAAGTCAGGGTCCTTAAGACGCTTTGGATTGTCAGAGCGTCCCATATGATACCTGATTGCCCTATATTCCTCTCCGGAAAGAGGTACGCCATAACGTCTGAGTATCCTGACAGACCTACGTCCATGCCCATCTCTTTTGTGAGCATGTATGCTTCTTCCGACGAAATAAAACATGTCACACTTGCACAAGTCGTGGAACAGACCCACAATCAGAATGCTCTCCTCATCAAGACCGCTGAGATTCTCAGATGCCATCTTTCGATATACGCCAAGACAATGCTCGGCAAGACCTCCAGGGTAATTATGATGCCTGTCTGCGGAAGACGGTCTGTAATAGTAGCCGCACTCATCCAGGTAGTCAAGCAAAGGTGCTATACCTTCCCTCTTACAAGATGAAAGAAGCTCACGGTACTCATTGCGAAGACTGACTATCCTCTGCACAGCCGAATCCTCGTATTCCTGTCTTCCGTACCAGCCTCTAAGCTTGTAGCGGACACTTGTCTCAAAATCTGAAATTTTCATAAACTAAGTATATCAGTACATATATAATATACTCCCGAAGACTATAAAATGTTGCGTTAAATTTACGCAAATATTATCGTTGTTTGGCGTAATTTTTGCCATAAAATTTGAAGTGGATAATATTATTTAACAGGTCCTGACGAAATATACTCGTTGGGACCTATTGTTTTTAATATATCCATATTTATGAATATCAATCATTTAACAGAATCACAGATTCTTTCGATTTCAGATCTTGTAAGATCGACTATCCTCTACTGCTGTAAAAGTAACAAGATTTTTCTAGGGCCGGAAGAAATAGAGATAATCATCTCAGACATCCGCTACCGTGCTATTTCATCAAGTAGCTACGATAGAAATAAGCCATTCGCACCATGGGTGCGGGCTATCGCAAAGAACTACATGTTCGATTATCTCAAGGCCCGCCACGAAAGACTTGAGAAATACACTCCGATGGTTCTTGTAAATACTGGCGGCGACATCTACGAACCTAACTACTCAAAAGGAGTATGCCGCAGGGAAGAGCTGGCAGATGCCTTGGTATCATCAGAAAAGTCCCTTGAAATCATTACCGAAGCCCTGGACTCACTGGGGTATGTAGGTCAGGCCTTCTGGCTTCAGTACGAAGGTTACAATGACCAGGAGATAGCAGAAAGGCTTGGCAAATCCAACGGCGCCATCAGGACCGGAAAGTCGAATGCACGGAAGAAGCTGGCCAGAGACCCGCAGATTATATCCCTCTGCAAGGAGTTCGGAATAAGAATTTCAGCATGATTATGCAAATATCTGTAACATCAGCCACGGCAAAAGAGTATATACTTAAAACAGCTATCCATGTACGCACCTAGAATTTTCATGATGATCCGCCCTCAATTCAACCCAGCCAAGATTGCTAAGGGCATTGACGTAAGATATTACATTGACAGATATGGCTATGCTTGTGCACAAGAACGTGCATGGATGGATGTCGTCGGAGTAATGTATGAAGAACTTGAGAACTATCTTTCGGCGTCAGGAACAGCGGAAGACATCCTGAAAGAGTTGAAGCACAAGTCCAGAAGGATGAAAATCAGTCACTTGGAAGATGGATATAGGATGGGAAACCTCAATGGAGGGGCTGGGGCAGAAATTTTTGAGAGAAACGAATCCCTGGGCGTCACATTCTTCCACTCTGCAGGGTATATATATACGAACCAAAGCTGGGACCTCAGCTATTATGGCAGCGACAATGCTGCGGCATTCATTGCGGCGTCATTCAGGGCTTACCGGATTATAGGAGACAAATTCAGGAACAGCTGCTATGCAGCATAACAACATGGACACTATGGAACAGAACACACGAGAGATGAATCTAGCATACACACCTTACACTGAGGTAGTATACAGATTGACTGGATACATGATAAGCGAAGGGCGTAATGCAACATATCCTTTGTTCAAGATACATGACTCAGAAACCAGCATACATGCAAGTCTTGAATTTGCACAGAAGAGGATGAATTCAATTATTGAGTAGAAATAAACATATATACTTATGATAATTGAGCCTTACAATCTATACGAACCATATACTGACGTGGTATATAGCTTAGCCGGATACGACATAGACTATCCGGAAACGGAGACTTATCCTAGATTTTCAATTCATAAGACTGAGGAAAGTATCCATCACACCTTAGAGGAGGCAGAAGCTAAGATAAAGAAGATTTTAGCAGAGGGAAGCTTAAACAAAAGGATTGATAAGTGGTGGGGATTCTTCATTTCGGAGATTCCATTTGAGGTAACCTGTCATCGTGGTTATTGCGCACAAAAGCGATGGTCATATGATGGTAAAGGAAATCGAGTCACAGAGAAGGCCATTTCCCCTTTGTATGATATCAATGAGAATCGGCAGATCTATTGGGGTCGTGAAGCAGAAGACTGTCCTTTCAAGGTGGGTGACCTTGTTGAAGTCTTCTGCAGGAGTCACGTGACATTGGGTATAGTCTATCAGATGCCGCTTGACTTTAAGTTTACCAGTGCCCGTCTTCCACAGACTAAACCAGAGGAGCCACTGCCTTACCATCTGGATGATTCTGACGACAACTACATCATCCTTACGCTTGATGATGATTTTCCTGATCATGAGGATGTCATTAACTGTTTCCCTGCGGGGTCACTCTATCTAGATAAATCTGTGGCCAAAGAACTCAGAGACAGGTTTGATAGGCTCAAAGACGAAGATATTTTCAATTTGTCTCGTATATCAATTGAACTATTAGACAAAAACTTTGTCCGCTATGAACCATACAATTTAACAATAACCCATCGTCATCCTTTAAGGAAAGGTCGGGTTGCATTAGGAATTGATTTTAAGCGAGAAGCTAAGTATGCTAAAGAGGTTATAATAAAAACATATCCGATTAGCGAAGAACAATTTGCAATAGATGAAGACAGAAACTACATTTTTGTACTCGCTTCTCTTCTTGAAAACAACGTGGAAATTATTGAGGATACCATGTCAAAACTTGGTTTTGTTAGGTGTGAACAAACTGGTAATCTCCTACAAGATTCAAAAGGTTGGCGCTGGATTCGCCTCAAGTTCGAGCTTAAGCATCCCAACACGATTTAACAACTTAGCATGACCCCTACAGAACTTATAAATATTGCTCTAAGAAAGGCAATGATTGACCTTTTGCATGAATTGGAAAAGATGGAATTCGTTTATGAAAGTCCTCTAGAAAATGTAAACGATGGCATTGTAAGAGACTTTGCACAGCATTGCCTGAATCATATTGCTAGATTGTGTAACATCCAAGCTAAAAAGAACGACGAGCATATACGGGTAAAGATTCATACAGACTTGTATCGAATTGAAGAAATAGGTAGCAGCCACATTTTGAGATGCAGAGATTACTTACCGGTCGAAATAAGAAAGGTCCCTAGTGACATACAAGATATACTGAAGGAATTTGGCAGCAGAAGACCATATTTTTACGTTATAGTCGAAGAAATCTTTAAGGAATTCAAGGCGAGGTGTAAAGCAAGTGAAATAGCCAAGATAGCCGTATCTGCAATAACGGATACAATCCTAGCAAATAGACGCTTGAAATTAAGAATACATTGTTCACCAGATGGATACTGGAGATGCTTACTGTATTCTGATCAAGAGTCAGTAGGTTATCCTTTTTTCACTACAGCAGAGACCATTGTGGAAGACATTTTAAGAATACTGAATCAGAAACACATCACGAAATGACGAAATTACTTTACTTACTTCTGATAGGCGGCTTGCTTATCTTTATGTCCCAGGCCTCTTACGCCTATGTCATTGCGAAAGTGGATATTTCCACTTCTGAAAGAAGGGTCCATTGCTTGCACCATGCGGTACATTCCTCATGCGGCTTGCTTACTTTATTTGCAGCCTTAACTTTGCTTATCGGTTCACCTCAATCATTGGTCGCTACAGCTTGTGCTATAGCACTCGGCCTCTTGATGATTGATGCTGTCACCTTTTTGATATGCAACAAGACTCAGCTATTTGCAATC
>JAFYVM010000013.1 GCA_017549145.1 Bacteroidales bacterium | reverse complement strand
ATATAAGTTTTTAAGCTGTCTAACTTCATATAACGGAGAGCCTAAATATTTCCTATATTCACCCATATTAACATATACAGGGGGGGCCCACGAAGTGGGAGGGGTTGTTCCGCATCCCCGAGTCTCCAACAACACGCAGTAGCATTGACCTACCACTAAGTGCCGACTACGACGAAAGGCCAAGACAGAAAGTAGACTTCAAACAAGGCAAACCTGCCTACACTGAATACGAAATCGTCAAAGAAAACCCTGACGGCACAGCAGACATACTCCTCCACCCTCACACAGGACGTACACACCAGTTGCGCGTCCACTGCGCTCACACTCTCGGACTCGGCAGCCCTATTGTAGGCGATCTCCTATATGGCGCACACACATGCATTTCCCCAGAAGCGACTCTCGCCAATAGAGCTCATAGCTCAGACACTCTTCCACAGCGCCTTTGCCTACATGCCCTAAGCATCACCTTCCGCCACCCCAACACCGGCGCAGAACTCACATTCACGTCCCAAAAGCTCTGCTGGTAACCTTGCCAAATCTACCGTAATTCACAACACACTGTAAATCAAGCAGATACAACAACAAAGGTGGGCAAAAAAGCCCACCTTTGCAACATCAATATATTGATTTACAATATGTTACAGAAAACACAATATTACATGCGCTCTGGAAGAGTAATTCCAAGAATTGACATCGCCTTGCTGAGAACCTTAGAAATAGTCTCAATAAGTACAAGACGAGCCTGAAGCACTGTCTGATTCTCCTCACGAAGGATTGGAGTATCGTGGTAGTACTGATTGAACTCCTTAGCAAGCTCATAAGCATAGTTTGCAACAAGAGCTGGAGAGTGAGCTGCACCTGCCTCAGCGACCTTAGCTGGGAATGTGTTAAGGATCTTAATGATACGAATCTCCTTAGCAGAAAGTTCCATATCGCCTGTAAGTGCAGATACCTCATGTGCAATTCCCTGCTCATCAGCCTTTCTCAAGATAGACTTGATACGAGCGTGAGTGTACTGGATAAATGGACCAGTGTTACCATTGAAGTCGATAGACTCCTTAGGATCGAAGAGCATAGTCTTGCGTGGGTCAACCTTGAGGATAAAGTACTTGAGCGCACCAAGGCTGATCATCTTGAAGAGAGCATCCTGCTCCTCCTCGCTGAGGTTGTTGATCTTACCAAGCTCAAGTGATGTCTCCTTAGCTGTGTTGTACATAGCTGCGATCAGATCATCAGCATCAACAACAGTTCCCTCACGTGACTTCATCTTACCCTCAGGAAGCTCTACCATACCATAAGAAAGGTGATAGATGCTGTCAGCCCAGTCAAAACCAAGCTTGCCAAGAATGAGCTTAAGCACCTGGAAGTGGTAGTTCTGCTCGTTACCTACAACATAGATATGCTCGTCAAGAGAGTACTCTGAGAAGCGCTGCTCTGCTGTTCCAAGATCCTGAGTCATATATACTGATGTACCATCGCCACGAAGAAGAAGTTTTCTGTCGAGTCCGTCAGCAGTAAGGTCACACCATACTGAATTATCCTCCTGAGTTTCAAAGATACCTGCCTCAAGTCCCTTCTGAACAAGAGCCTTACCGAAGAGGTAAGTCTGTGACTCATAGTATGTTCTGTCGAAGTTGATACCAAGATCGTTATAAGTCTTGTCGAAGCCCTCGTAAACCCAACCGTTCATAGTCTTCCAAAGCTCGACAACCTCTGCATCACCGTTCTCCCACTTGAAGAGCATCTCCTGAGCGGCCTTAAGTGAAGGTGCATTCTTCTCAGCCTCTTCCTTAGACATTCCAGCAGCTACAAGCTCATCAACCTCCTTTTTATAAAGGTTGTTGAATGCAACATAGTAGTCACCCACAAGGTGGTCACCCTTCTTGCCACTTGATGCAGGAGTCTCTCCGTTTCCGAGGACCTTCCATGCATACATAGACTTACAGATGTGAATACCACGGTCATTTACAAGATTAACCTTCAATACGTTATGTCCGCAAACCTCAAGAAGCTTTGCAACTGACCAACCGAGGAGGTTGTTTCTGATATGACCAAGGTGAAGTGGCTTGTTTGTATTTGGAGACGAGTACTCCACCATGATTGTTCTACCTGTTGGAGCAAGCTGTCCGTAATCCTCTGCACCAGCGATCTGAGCAAAGAGACCATTCCAATAAACATTAGAGAACGAAAGGTTAAGGAAGCCTTTGACAGTGTTATAAGCTGAAATCTCAGCGACATTTGTCTTAAGCCACTCACCTATTGCGTTTCCTGTGTTCTCAGGTGTAGTCTTGGAAATCTTCAACAATGGGAACACTACCAATGTATAGTCTCCCTCAAACTCTTTACGAGTCACCTGCACCTGCAACTGAGATGCTGGCATTTCAACGCCGTAAAGCGCCTGAATTGCTTCAGACGCTTTAGATATAATGAATAGTTCTGGAGTCATTATCCTAAATAGCTTTTCAAAAGTTTACTTTTTGAATTATTCTTGAGGCGACGGATTGCCTTCTCCTTGATCTGGCGGACACGCTCACGAGTAAGTCCGAAACGCTCACCGATTTCCTCAAGTGTCATCTCCTGACATCCGATTCCGAAGAAAGACTTGACGATATCTCTTTCACGTGGAGTTAGAGTTGAAAGTGCACGCTCAATCTCCTTGTTGAGTGACTCATTCACGAGACCACGGTCAGCGCTTGGAGAGTCATTGTTTACGAGCACGTCAAGAAGGCTGTTATCCTCACCCTCAACGAAAGGTGCATCCACAGACACGTGGCGACCAGAAACGCGAAGTGTATCAGCGATCTTGTCCTTTGGAACATCGATCATCTCTGAGAGTTCCTCGCTAGAAGGCATTCTCTCGTTCTCCTGTTCAAACTTTGAAAGAGCTTTATTGATCTTATTAAGTGATCCAACCTGGTTAAGAGGCAATCTTACAATTCTTGACTGCTCTGCGAGAGCCTGAAGAATTGACTGACGGATCCACCATACAGCGTATGAAATAAACTTGAATCCACGAGTCTCATCGAACTTCTCCGCAGCCTTGATAAGTCCAAGGTTTCCTTCATTGATAAGGTCCGGAAGGCTGAGTCCCTGATTCTGATACTGCTTTGCTACAGAAACCACGAAACGAAGGTTTGCTCTAGTCAATTTCTCGAGTGCAGCCTGATCTCCTTTACGGATTCTCTGGGCGAGCTCCACCTCTTCCTCAACAGTAATCAGTTCCTCACGACCAATCTCCTGAAGGTACTTATCAAGAGAAGCACTCTCACGATTGGTAATTGATTTGGTAATCTTTAATTGTCTCATCTATATGTTTATGTTAATTTACTCCGAATCCAAAATATCCTGTTCTTCCAGAAGGTGTGATTCCCTCCACAAACACAGATCTCTTTGACTTCTTAACTATATCAACTACTTCTTGAGGTGACTTGACTGGCTGATCGTTTACATAAAGAATTATAAATCCTTCTACTGCACCTGCATCCTTGAGTTTTCCAGCGCCCAATTCAGTAATCTGAACACCGTTCTTCAATCCAAATTTTGCAAGTGTTTCCTTGTCGGCTTCCTTAAGCGAAGAGCCATAGAATGCAACTGAGCCATCCTCTGCAACCGTGCCATTCTCCTGAGCTGTACCCTTGAAAACAACCTCCAGGGTCTTTTCCTTTCCATCACGGATAACTGTCACCTTTGCCTTGTCTCCCGGTGAGAATCGGCTTACAACTTCCTGTACTGAAGAAGGGGTTGTAATCTTCACAGAATCAACTGCAACAATAACGTCTCCCTTAGCCAATCCAGCCTTGTCAGCAGCACTATTTTTCAAAACCTCAACAATATATACGCCGTTTCTTGAAGAAAGTTTCAACTCGTCTGCGATTTTATCGTCAATTGCCTGCATTGTAATACCAAGCATAGCTCTCTTCACACTACCGAAATCAATAAGATCATACACAATCTTTTTAACGATATTAGACGGAACTGCGAATGAATAGCCTGTATATGATCCAGTCTGTGAAATGATAGCTGTATTGATTCCCACAAGACGGCCTGCCTTATCCACGAGTGCGCCACCGCTGTTTCCAGGGTTCACAGCCGCATCCGTCTGAATGAACGACTCAATCTTGAACTCACCTGAATAATTAGGCATCGAACGTCCCTTGGCACTCACGATTCCAGCTGTGATTGTAGAACGAAGATCATATGGAGATCCAATAGCAATCACCCACTCACCCAAGCGAAGTTTATCAGAATCTGCAAATGGAATAAAAGGAAGTCCTTTAGCATCCACTTTAAGCAATGCGACATCTGTTGCCGGGTCAGTACCAATAAGAACTGCAGAATACTTTTCGTTATTATTGAGAGTCACCTCAATCTCGGTAGCCCCCTCAATAACATGGTTATTTGTAACGATATATCCATCCTCGCGGATAATCACGCCCGAACCACTTCCCACTCTCTCGCGCTGCCTTGGGGTTCCCTGCTGAGGCATTCCGAAGAAAAAGTCAAAAATAGAACCTGGCACTTCCTGAGCAGTCTCAGTTGCCTTAACTCTCACATACACTACAGCATCTACTGCAGACTCAGCTGCATATGTAAAATCCGGCCAGTTATCTTCAGACAAATTGACAGTTCTGTAGCGAGCGCCCTCATCCACCTGAACGACAGTAGGAGCCTGATCATACATTGCATACTTAACCACAGCAAAAGCTGTCAACCCTGCCACCACAGATGATAGCAGAGCAAACAAAATTCCTCTTCTCATATTCTCTTAAAATTATAAATTTTCAATCTATTGAGTACATTTTTTGCGAGTAAACAACCCGCCGAACAAAACCGGTCTGCAAATTTTCAAAAAATATGCCACTTATCGATTTTTTTCTTATATTTGTAGACTTAATGAAACGCTATTAAAATTTAAAATCACGATAGTATGAAACTAATCATTTCAAGTTCAGAACTGCTCAGAGGAGTAATGGCAGTATCAAAAGCCATTCCAGCAAAATCGCCACTCCCTATCCTTGAGAACTTCTTGTTCGATCTTAAGGGAAAGACATTGGAGATTACAGCATCTGACACTGAGTTGACACTTAAAACCAAGATCGAGGTAGAGGAAACAGCTGAAGAAGGAAGAATTGCGGTTCCAGCAAAGCACATGATGGACCTCCTCAAGGAGCTTCCTGACCAGCCGCTGACAATCAACACAACAAACGACAGTTCATTCGTATGCAGCTGGGCAAGCGGAGAATCTACTCTCCCATACTTCCCTGCTGAAGACTATCCTGAAATCACAGGCTGTGATGAGACTGCGGTAACTATCAAGTTCCCTGCACAGAGCCTTCTTGAAGGAATTTCAAGCACTATCTATGCAACAGCTGACGACGAGATCCGCCCTGCAATGAACGGTATCTATTTCGATATCGACCAGGCTTCGACAACTCTCGTAGCTTCAGACTCACACAAGCTTATCTGCTACACAACTGCAGATGTACAGGCTGCGGAGAAGGCATCATTCATCCTCCACAAGAAACCAGCTGCCATCCTTAAGGCAATCATCGGCAAGGATGCAGAAGAGGTTGAGGTAGCATTTGATTCAAAGAATGCAACATTCACATTCGGTCAGACTATCGTTATCTGCCGACTTGTTGTAGGAAAATACCCTAAGTACAGAGACGTAATCCCACAGAACAACTCTAACGTTCTTAAGATCAACCGCGTACAGCTTCTCAACACTGTTCGCCGTGTGTCTGTCTGCGCGAACAAGGCTTCTAACCATATCAAGTTTGACCTCCAGAGCGGTAGCCTTGAGATTTCTGCTCAGGACCTCGGTTTCTCAATCGCAGCATACGAGAAGGTAATGTGTCAGTACGATGGTGAGCCTCTTACAATCGGTTTCAAGTCTCCGTACATCATTGAGATCCTCTCAAACATGAACTGCGGTGAGATTGTAATGAAGTTCCTCGACAGCAAGAGAGCAGCCCTTATTCTTCCTGCAGAAGAGGAGGAGGATAGCGAGAAGATCTGCGGCATCATCATGCCTATTATGATTTCGTAATTATGGAACTGAATCTCGAAAGACCATTATTGTTTTTTGACATAGAAAGTACAGGGCTCAATATCGCATCAGACTCGATCATTGAGCTCTGCTTTGTCAAGATATTCCCAGGCGGAGAACAGCGCGTGAAGACATGGAGAGTGAAGCCATGGGACTACGCAGGCAACTGCCAGAAGGAAATCAACCCTTCAGCTCAGGCTGTACACGGAATCTCAGCAGAGGACCTTGCTGATAAGCCGACCTTTTACTTGATCGTTGACGAACTCGTAGAGTGGCTTGCAGGCAGCGACCTTGCAGGGTTCAACTCCGCCAAATTCGACCTTCCTCTTCTTGCAGAGGAGTTCGAGCGCGTCAGAATGTATACTGACAAGAAGCCTGAGATCGATCTGCACAAGATGCAGATGGTGGATGTTCAGAACATCTTCCATATGATGGAGCCTCGTACTCTTAAGGCGGCGTATATGTTCTACTGCGGAAAAGACCTTGAGAATGCTCATGCTGCGGAAGCTGACACCTTGGCAACATACGAGGTATTGAAAGGACAGCTTGACAGATATAATGGAGATCCACGCATTGATAACAACATGACCAAGCTTGCACGTTTCTCTACAAAGCAGAGAACTGTGGACTATGCTGGCCGTCTCGTTCTTAATGATAAGGATGAGCCAACCATCAGCTTTGGTAAGCACAAGGGTAAGACAGCTCGTGAGGTTTACTTCAGCGAGCCTTCTTACTTCGCATGGATCAGCAATGGTGACTTCACATTGGACACCAAGCGTCAGTTTGCACTCTTGAAGGAACAGTTTGACCAGGAAAAGAGAGCTGCATACCAGCAGCGTAAAGAAGCTCAGACCAGACCTCTGACAGATGAGGAAATGGGAGATGCATTCAGCAGATTGAGCAGCAAGTTCGGCGGACAGGGTTCGCTATTTTAAGAAGTAGATTTATAGATGAATATTATCGTCAAACCATACGGCAGTGACCTTTGTTACTGCCGCCCTGATACGACTTGGGAGAGAGAAAATAAAGATTTCTACTCTCCCGAGTGCGTTAATGAGATATATTGGACGCCAGTGGTTTTTGCACGTATCAGCAAGGCCGGAAAATGCGTTGGAAAGAAGTTCGTAGAGAGATACTATGATGGTATCGGTTGCGGAATGCTGATGTACTGTGGTAATTCTACAGTAGTTGACAAGAGTAGCATTTTGCCGCATCCTTTGTTTCAACCAGTGGTATTTGAGGATGAGAAGAAGTTCGTGGTCAACGTCTCCCCTATCAATCAGTACTCCTCTGTCATCCTGAGCGGAGCTAAGGATCTCCTCGAAGAGGCCATCTGCAACACATCCCAGCTGACCTCACTCAGAATCGGCGACTTCGTAGCAGTTGAGCTGAAAGAGCAACAGAAGTTAGCCAACAAAGAAGATGGAACAGTTGCATTAAGAGGAGAATTCTGCGAAAAGGAAATCTTCAGTTTCAGCATCATCTTCTAGTGTCATCCTGAGCTCCACCTTGTCATCCTGAGCTCCACCTTGTCATCCTGAGCGAAGCGAAGGATCTAAATTGAAAAGTAGTATAGTATAAATATAATGAAGAAATTATTAGTAGTAATCATTGCCTGTCTGGCAGGAATCAGTGCCCGTGCTGACGAAGGAATGTGGCTTCCGTCGCTTATCCACGAGAGAATCGCAGATATGCAGGCAAAGGGCTTTAAGCTTAGCGCAGAAGATATTTACAGCATCAATCAGGCATCACTCAAAGATGCAGTCATGATGTTCGGCAGAGGCTGCTCAGCAGAGTTGCTCTCTGGAGAAGGTCTTATTCTTACCAACTACCATTGCGGATATGCGCAGATTCAGAAACACAGTAGCGTTGAGCACGACTACCTGAAAGATGGTTTCTGGGCAATGAAACGCGAAGAGGAACTTCCTAACCCAGGTCTATCAGTCAGTTTCCTCGAGAGAATGGAAGATGTGACTTCAATAGTATTGAGGGGTTACACCCCTGACATGACTGAAGAGCAGAGAATCGAGCTTATCCGTCACAATTCAACTAACTTGATTGATATTGCCACATCAGCAGGCAAGGGCCTTAGAGCGACAGTGGAGGCACTATATTATGGTAATCAGTATTTCCTTTTCGTATATCGCGAGTTCAAGGATGTGCGTTTCGTAGGCGCCCCTCCAACATCAATCGGTAAGTTCGGCGGCGAAACTGATAACTGGATGTGGCCACGTCACACCGGAGACTTCAGCCTTTTCCGTATCTATGCAGACAAGGACAACAATCCTGCAGAATATTCTAAAGACAACGTTCCATATCAGCCAAAGAAATACTTCAAAATCAGCACAGGTGGTATAAAGGAAGGTGACTTCACTTTCATTTACGGTTTCCCTGGCTACACCCAGGAGTACATCCACTCTGAGGGAGTACGTTACATTTCTGAAATTTCAGACCCATGCAAGGTGGCTCTCAGAACACTTCGTCTTGACATCATGAACAAGCACATGAGCAAGAGCCAGGCTGTGCGTATCCAGTATTCGACAAAGAAAGCCATCGTAGCAAATGCATGGAAGAAGTGGCAGGGAGAAGCTGGCGGAATCAAGAAGATGAAGACAGTGCAGACCAACCAAGACTACGAGAAAAGATTCATCGAATGGGCAAAGGGCACAGAGTATGAGGGCATAGTAGAGCACATTGACAGTATCTACAAAGAACTTGAGACACATCACTTCATCGTGGATATCTTCTCTGAGACAGCACAGACTATAGAGATCTCACGTCTTGCAAGACAGGTTTCAGGACATAGCCTTGAATCTGTCAAGAACATCAGCAAGTCATTCTTCAAGGACTATTATATGCCTATTGACAAGGAGTGTTTTGTGGCATTGATGAAGGAGTTCGGCAATATGATTCCTGATGACCATCAGCCAGCGTTCTACAAAGAGCAGATGCAGAAATACGGCAAGGTTGAGACATGGGCAGACAGTCTGTTTGCAAATAGCGTATTTGCAGATGAGGCTAAGATGGAGAGTCTTGGTGAGAATTATCACGACGTTCTTATACACGACCCAGCCAGCATATATTACATTGAGATGCAGAACTGGGCACTGCCACACCTTAATAAGGCTAGAGCCCTGAACCGCGACCTTCAGCTTCTTTATAGAACTTACATGCGTGGTCAGATGGACTTTGCACCAGATCGCACAGTATACTACCCTGATGCAAACCTGACACTCCGAGTTTCATATGGTCACATCAAGGGTTACTCTCCTTACGACGGTGCATACTACCATCCGTCATCGACCCTCAAGGGAATCATCGAGAAGGATAACCCAGAGATTTTTGACTATAACATTCCTCAGAAACTCAGAGACATCTACCACAACAAGGATTTCGGAAGATGGGTTGACGAGAGAGGCGAAGTTCCAGTATGTTTCATCGCGACTAACCACACTACAGGAGGTAACTCAGGTAGCCCAGTGATCAACGCAGAGGGTAACCTTATCGGAATCAATTTCGATAGAGTTTGGGAAGGCACAATGAGTGACATAGACTTCGACCTGGACTTCTGCCGCAACATCAGCCTCGACATCCGATATGTACTCTTCACCATCGAGAAAATTGGTGGAGCTGCTTACCTCTTTGATGAAATGACTTTTGTAGAGTAGCAATAGCGACATCGCAAAAATCCCCTACCTCAACTCGCCCAGATCGCTTCGCGAGCCTATCCGGCAAAATGGGCGCTTATAAGGTAGGGGATTTTTGTTGTACGACCTCTTTACGGACAGCCCGGAAGGTGCTACACCAAATCAACTATTGCGGCGACGTTGAACTTGTCGCGGGAGTAGGCTTGGGCAAAAGAGGTGCCGGGACCTAGGAGTTCGAAGTTCATTTCCTGTGCCAGGGCATTGAGCTGATTTACGCTGGAGCCTGCCCAAGTGTATGATCCGAAAGCGTAAAATCTGCGGTCCTTGATAAGACGAGATTTAAGAGCTCGCATGAAGGTCTCCACTGGTGGGAATATACCATTATTATATGTAGGTGAGCCGACAATTAGAGTATCGTACTTAAAGGCATCCCTCAAAGCACCTGAAATGCCAAGTTCACCTGCATTATTGCCAGCCAGGTCATGAACTGCGCACGGAATGCCGCGCGACTCCAGCTCGATAGCTAAGGCGTCTGCAGCAGCTGCTGTATTGCCGTACATTGACCCGTAAACGATGCAGACTCCCCTTTCAACCTCGTACTTGCTGAGCTTATCATATAGACGCACGACATCATTAACATTGTTCTCCCATACTGGTCCGTGGGTGCTACAGATTCGTGCAACAGGAAGTCCAGCCAGCTTATTCAGCGCTGACTGCACCGGAGTTCCATATTTTCCTACAATATTAGAATAGTAGCGGATCATCTCATCACGGTAGAGTTCGAAGGTCATGGTAGAATCCACGATATCCTCACCGACAACTCCGAATGTTCCGAATGCATCACCCGAGAATACTGTCTGTTCCTCTGCCAGCCATGTCACCATGGTCTCTGGCCAATGTACCATCGGAATCATATAGAAACTCAGTGTCGAATGTCCAAGGCTTACAGACTCCCCTTCTTTCATAACTAAGATCTTCTCGAGCGGAGTACCATAATATCCCTGCAACATCGGAACTGTCTTGGCATTAGCCACAATCTTAAGCTTGGGATATCTCTCAAGCATATATCCCACAAGCGAAGAATGGTCCGGCTCCATGTGATTGACCACGAGGTAGTCAATAGCCCTATCACCGATAGCCTGGCTGATGTTCTCTAAAAATTCCTCCTCAAAACCGGCCTCCACAGTATCTATCAACGCCACCTTCTCATCCACCACGAGATAAGAATTGTAGCTCACACCATAAGGTAAAGGCCAAAGACCCTCAAAGAGGACTTTATCGTGATCATTTACTCCTACCGAGTAAATTCTTTTACTAATTTTCTGCATCATAATTTTATAAAGATCAACAAAAACAAAGATAATAAAAAAGTGGTGAGCAAAACATCCTAATGAGGCAGAAGCTCAGAATGCAAACCTCTCAGGCTCAACGCATTACACAAAGTGCGTGCCGCCAACGGGGAGCACGCACTTTACGTAAGTTATTGTGAGACAACTCATTACATTTTACAGATTGAGCTCACGAAATGTTACTCAGCTGCAAGTGGTGAAGGAGCAACGTAAGTACGGGTAGCAAGTTCCTTATCGAGCATGTACATTCCATACTTATTACCCTCAACAGCCTCAAAAGCAGCAATCATTTCACGTGCTGACTCCTCTTCCTCAACCTGCTCATCAATGAACCAAGTGATACGATTGATCGAAGCATAATCACGGTCCTCATTTGCAATCGCAGCGATGTTATTGATAAGACCTGTAACCTTCTTCTCATGCTCAAGAGTCTGCTTGAACATATCGAGAACTGAATCCCACGAAGTTCTTACCTCTGCGATTGGAAGAAGCTCCACCTTAGCATCACGCGAATTCAGGTAGTTCATAAAGATACGTGCGTGAGCCTGCTCTTCCTGGAACTGAACATAGAACCAATTGGCAATACCATTATAACCTTTAGCTTGGCAATCCATAGACATTGAAAGATAAAGGTAAGCTGACCACAACTCGGCATTGATCTGCTCGTTAATAGCTTTATAAAGATTAGAGCTTAACATAACTTATTGATTTTAAGGCGTAAAACTTATTTCTTATTTTGAATTATTCTAAATTACATCACAAAGGTAGTAATTAAATTTATATATGCAATACTTGGATGCAAGATTTTGACACAAAGAGTGCCAAATAAAAAAAGCCGATAAAAGATTTCTTCTTTATCGGCTTTTATATGTATCAGGTCTCTTAGAACTTGAAGCTGTCCTTAAGAGCTGTTGTCTTATTGAATACGAAGTGATCAGGTGTGCTGTCGTAGTCCTTGAAGAAGTAACCTACGCGCTCAAACTGAACTGCGATTCCTGACTCATCCTCGAGAAGGGCTGGCTCAGCATATCCCTTTGCTACTACGAGAGACTCCGGATTGAGGTAGTTCTTGTAGTCCTCGCCCTCTGGAATCTGTCCCATCTGTGCCTCAGTGAAGAGCTTGTCGTAAAGACGGAGCTCAATCTCCTTAGCGTGCTCAGTTGACACCCAGTGGATTGTACCCTTGACTGAACGCCACTCGCCACCACCTGGCTTAGATGTAGGATCGTAAGTACACTTGATCTCAACGATGTTGCCATCAGCATCCTTAACAACCTCCTGGCACTTTACGATGTATGTATACTTAAGACGAACCTCTCCATCTGGCTTGAGACGGAAGTACTTCTTAGGAGGCTCCTCCATAAAGTCATTTCGATCGATGTATACCTCACCAGTGAAAGGAACCTTACGTGATGGTCCTTCTGGATCTGCAGGGTTAAGAGGAGCATCGAACCACTCGACCTTGCCTGGTTCCCAGTTAGTGATAGTAAGCTTAACCGGATCCTGAACTACCATATAGCGGTTAGCACGCTCATTGAGGTCCTGGCGAACGCACCACTCCATAAGCTGGAGGTCGATAAGCTGCTCACGCTTTGCAACACCCACCTTCTCTGCGAACATACGTATTGACTCAGGAGTGTAACCACGACGACGGATACCGCAGATAGTCGGCATACGAGGGTCGTCCCAGCCGTTTACAAAGTTATTCTTGACAAGTTCGAGGAGCTTACGCTTGGACATAACTGTGTATGTAAGGTTAAGTCTTGCGAACTCGTACTGATGCGATGGGAAAATTCCAAGCTTCTCGATGAACCAGTCGTAGAGAGGACGATGAACGTCGAACTCGAGAGTACAGATTGAGTGAGTGATGTTCTCAATACTGTCTGACTGTCCGTGAGCGTAGTCATACATCGGATAGATGCACCACTTGTCGCCTGTACGGTGATGATGAGCGTGGATGATACGATAAAGGAGCGGGTCGCGGAAGAGCATGTTAGGATGCGCCATGTCAATCTTTGCACGAAGCACCTTCTCTCCCTCAGCATACTTACCGTCACGCATTCCGCGGAATAGCTCGAGGTTCTCCTCTACGCTACGGTTACGGTAAGGGCTCTCTGTACCTGGTACCTGAACTGTACCACGACCTGCACGGATTTCCTCCTGAGTCTGGTCATCTACATAAGCAAGGCCCTTCTTGATGAGCTCCTCAGCCCACTCATAAAGCTGATCGAAGTAGTCAGAAGCATAACGCTCGTTCTCCCACTCGAAACCAAGCCACTTGATGTCCTCCTTGATAGAGTCAACATACTCGGTATCCTCCTTTACAGGGTTTGTATCGTCAAAGCGGAGGTTTGTCTTTCCGCCATATTTCTTAGCAAGTCCGAAGTTGATGCAGATACTCTTCGCATGTCCGATGTGAAGGTAGCCGTTTGGCTCAGGCGGGAAACGGGTCATGATAGATTCATGCTTTCCGCTGGCAAGATCTGCCTCGATAATTTCTTCCAAAAAGTTGAGATTCTTGGTCTCAACAACTTCCTTGTTTACCTCTTCCATATCTTTGGTAATAATTGTATTTGCAAATAATCTCGCGAATATACGGATTTTTCAGTATTTTTGCGCCAAGCAAACAAGATTTTTAGCACTATGATAAAATCAATGACTGGCTACGGCAAGGCCGAAGCGATTTTGGAAACAGGTAAAATCACTGTAGAGGTCCGTTCACTGAACGGAAAGACTGCAGATATAAGTCTCAAGACATCAATGCTTCCAAAGGATAAGGAAATGACTGTAAGACAGAAGATTGCAGCAGCCCTTACACGTGGAAACATCGATTTCTTCATCACTTTTGAAGCAAATGCTGCAGATAGCGCCAAGAAGATCAACATTGATCTCGCAATGGAGTATTTCCAGCAGATCCAGGAACTGGGTAAGAAAATCGGCACATCTAGCCTTCTGATCAATAATCCTAACGACCTCATCGCTACTGTCCTCCGTATGCCGGAAGTCATGGATGCCAAGAAGCAGGACGTGATTACTGAGGACAACTGGACAGTTGTAGAGGCATGCATCGATCAGGCACTAGCCAATATCAATGCATTCCGAGCTCAGGAGGGTGAAGTCCTTTACAAGGATGTAACTTCAAAGGTGGAGAACATTCTGGAATACTCAAGACAGGTGGAGCAGTTCGAGCAGGAGCGAGTAGAAGCTATCAGAGAAAAAATTTTGAACCGTTTTGCTGAGCTTAAGGCTGACCCGGATCCAAGCCGCCTTGAGCAGGAGATGATTTACTACATTGAGAAGCTCGACCTCAACGAGGAGCGCGTACGTCTTCGCCAGCATTGCAAATACTTCATTGACACCATTACCAACGAGGAGTGCCCTGGTAAGAAACTCGGATTCATTGCTCAGGAGATGGGACGAGAAATCAACACTACCGGATCAAAGGCTAATCACACAGAGATCCAGAAGATTGTCGTCAAGATGAAGGATGAACTTGAGAAGATCAAGGAACAGAGCCTGAATATCTTATAATACAGGAATTATATACTGAATTCCGAGAGAGATACGCTGGGTATGTGGCATTGCCGCTCCCAGCGTTTTTGCTTTTTCTGAGAGGCTGTGTCCTTTATAGACATAGTGAGCAAATACCTTGAATCCCTTATCCTGAGTAATCGGAAACCACTCGACGCATGCCTGGCCATTCCATGATGTGATATAGCGTCCTTTAGAGAAGATGCCATTATCAGCATATACGCTTGCTGTCTCGTACGCACCTTTCAAATAGGCATTCCATTTCGGGTGGAACTGATAATCTACATTTGCGATAAATGTCAGATGTTGAGTATTCTCTACAGTAACTCCCCTATTCACTGCCGATGTAATACGCTGCTGATAATCAATACCTGAACGAGAATAAAGCACATCAAGATAAGCTAGAATCGGTTCCTTCTCATACACATTTCCACACATGAAATGATATACATTCTTTCCCTTTGCCAACTGACCGGCCGACGCCGAATACATAAGATGAAGACTCTTGTCAGCGAACCATCCGTTCCAAAGAAGTGTTCCAAGAAGCGGGAATTTTGTCGGCTCTATTCCCTGAGGTAGGCCAAACGCATAGACCTTGTCATCTGTGCTGTTTCTGTTGTTTGTAACCTGGAGTGAAAGAAGGTGGTCTGGCGAAACTCGCATTACTCCCTTAATACCAGTCTGGTATATTTCAAAATGGTTGTTAAACTCACAGAACTCTCTAACCTTCAATCCATTAACATATCCTTCATATCCAGCAACAGCAAGGTACTGTTTACCCATCACCAAGTCAAAACGATCACCGGTATGCCACTTGATATTTGCATACTCAATCGATGACGACATATTATCCAGAGAGTAAGGATTGCTATTCTTATTGAAAGACTGACGGAAGTGATATGAAAGTTTCTCATGCAGTCTGCCATAGAACTCCAGTCTTACTCGGTTCATCTTGAATGACATCTCATCAAACTTTCCTTCTGTCAGATACACGTTAGCAGAACCGGCAAACTCGAGGTTGAAGTGAGTCGTGATCTTTCGTACCTTATAACCGTCATTCTTCACTGAATCCCTCCTGTCCATGATACGCTCTACGATAGATGGAAGTTCATCATCAACAAGCGTCATGCGATTTTGAGCGAAGGCATTGATATTCAAACATATAAACAATACTACGAATAGCTTTTTCATATAGGTACGATTTTTCGGTCGCAAAGATAAGTTTTTTACATAAAGGAGACAATGGATTGAGGCCATAAGAACATTTTTATCGCCGGGCCCCAATGGTCCGGCGACGTTGACAACGAGAGTATATGAAGAGCCTCATTCGATGATTGGCCTAATCACGTTGTGAGGACGTAACACTCAAAACATTAGCAATCTACGGACCACTCCTCGTGAAATTTAAATTTTTAATTTAATCTGTCTCCGAACAAATAAAAATTGCTATCTTCGCACCGATATAGACACAAGCAAAATGAAGATTTTAACTAAACTTTCAGCTATAGTAATTTCACTCGCTGCTGTTCTTGCAGCTGTTTCATGCGAAGAGACTCCTCAAAGCACAATTCAGCCAGAGGAAGTTCTTGGATCATTCGTTTATGAAGGAAACACCTACAATATCCGCTCTGTTGTCGTCTACGAACTTGACAACAATCAGACTCAGATCTGGATTTCAGAAACTGCCGGTTACACGACAGTGGATGAGATTGAAGCATCTGTAGGAGAACTTGTCATTACTATCCCTGATTCTAAAATCGGAAAAGGAAAGCAGTCGTTCGAGCAGGAAGGAAACTTTGTAAAGTATGATGACAAAGTCAATTCGGGCTTCTGCACATTGAAGTGCGATCTGGATTCTGACAACAAGATGATCTCATTTGAGTTCTCTTCTCAGAAGCTCAAGGCAGTCCAGAACGCTATTGAAGGAAGCTATAATGGTCCATACTCAGTGTACACATTGGAAGAGCTTGAAAACCAGTGGGCATATAACAGACAGCCTAAGAGCATCACTGCAGTCGACTATTTTGAAATGGAAGATGGAGAGCCAAGCAGACTTGTCATCTATGAAAATGAAACACGCGCAATCGAGCTCAGACTTGCCAAGAAAAACATTGGAGTTCCTGTAACTGTCGGAGGAAGCAGCACCCCGATCGAAACAGAGGTTCTCTTCGACAACGGCGAGGAATTCAAGATCAGCTCTTCATACGGCAAGATCCTCGTGGTTCCTTCTGAGGAAAACATCAGCATTTCCATCAAATTGACAAATGACGGCGGCAAGACTCTCGCCGCAAATTATGAGGGTGCTTACCGCTTCAGATATGCAAACAAGGCAAACCGTTGTATCTTTGATTCCGGCAGCGAAGGCTACGGCTATAATGGAAAATTTGAGCTCAAGAGCATGAGCATCAGCGAGACAGCAAACGAAATCACATTCCGTCTTACTCCTGGCGAGCACCTCGAGAATGGAGTTGTTAATGCTAATCTTGCTCCAAGTTTCAAGGTTTCAAAGAAGCTTCTGAACGAAGGCGAAATCGATGCAAGAAACACGACTGAGGCATGGGAGTTTTCATACGACATGTTCCAGGTATATTCTTACGATGCATCATCACCTGACAGAACAAGAGCAAATGAAGGAAGCGTATTCTCAGTAGAGAGAAACGACAATGGCAAGTACACACTGAACATTGAAGTTTCATACATGATCAGCAAGCCTGTTACTCAGGATAAGGTTGATGAAAACGGCAATATCGTTTACACCGAAGTTCCGAAGACTGACGAATATGGCTCACCTCTTTATGACAACAACGGTGACCCAATTATGGAAACCGTACCAGTAAAGGAGACTGTCATGGTGGATTTCCCTACAACAATCGACCTATATTACAACCAAGCAAACTAACCTAATTATATATTTTGATAGCTCAATTCGTACAGGAGCATCTAAACGATGATACTGCAAGATTGATTCTCGACCGCGCCAAATGGCCCGAAATCGATATCGATCTTGCGGTTAATTGTATAGAAAGCCGTAGAAAATTGAAAGGTAAGGTTCAGGAGTGGTATGACAATCCGGGACTTATCTTTCCGCTGAAGCTATCAGCAGAGCAATGCAGCAGCAGTGCTACCGGTACATTCAAAGCGGCTTATGCTCAATCAATCTTTGAACAGACTCGTCCGACAGGAACTGTGGAGTCAGATCATAGAATGCGTTTAGCCGACCTCACAGGTGGATACGGAGTGGATTCATGGTCATTCTCTAAAGTAGCTGACAAAGTACTCTACTGCGAGATGCTCAGCGTGCTCTGTGACGCAGCCAGACACAACTTCGCTGCCCTCGGAGCTATCAATATCCAAGTCGAAAACATCACAGTTTCTACAAGCTGTCATCCTGAGAGAAGCGAAGGATCTCCTTCCCAAATCCTAAGTACCTTCCAACCAGACATTATATACTTGGATCCAGCCCGCCGTTCCGAGACTGGAAAGAAAGTTTTCCTGATCGAAGAATGCACACCAGATGTACTGACTCTAAAAGACGAGTTATTCACTCAGAGCCGTAATATCTTGCTTAAACTCTCCCCAATGGCTGACATCACCATGGTATGCGAACGACTCGGCAAATGCTGTAGAGAAGTACATGTGGTTGCAATGGGTGGAGAATGCAAGGAACTTCTCATCTGGATGGACCGCGAATGGTCTGATGAATATACCATCACCGCAGTCGAACTCTCTTCTCATCCTGAGCTCCAATGTCATCCTGAGCGAAGCGAAGGATCTCTCCGTTTCACCCCATCAGAAGAGAAGAGCTCCGCAACAGCAATAGCGACCAAGGAAGATATAGCTCAGGCACAATTCCTTTTTGAACCAGGCAAAGCCTTGATGAAAGCAGGAGCATTCAACACTCTCTGCCAACGTTTCGGTCTTAAGAAACTCGGACGCTCCACACACTATTATATAATAGGTAAGGAGACTCCACTTTCTCAGCTAGGCAAGACATATAAGATCATCAGTCAGTCGTCTCTCGACAAACGCAGCATCAAAGCTGCCGGTCAGTCATATCCTAAGTCAGAAGTCACAGCGAGAAACATACCTATGGACACTGACACTCTAAGAAAGAAACTGGGCATCACCTCTGGAGATGACGCCCATATCTTTGGTCTGAAATCAGACACAGCAGGTAACCTGCTATTTGTTACTTCTCGTGTTTAGCTCTGGTGAGCAGGACGAAGGAGATCAAGAACAACCTTTACAGGGTTGAATGTCTCAAGAGGAACCTCAACGAAAAGTGTATTCCACTTACTCATCGCACCATTCCAAAGACCTGGAAGCTCAAGAGCCTTCAACTCGCGACCCTGGTAACTCTTAGATGAGATAAATCCTGCATCCTCATCAACATACTTAAGAAGGTCGAAGCTCTCTCCCTTATAGTCATGCAAGCAGCATACGATATCCACTGGATTGAAGTGAGTAGCTGTTGCAAGTGCATTCTTGGCATGCTCGTCTGACATATTGATCTGAACGCTCTCAAGCACCTGAAGTGAAGTAGAGCCATCCTTCTCTGCAATTACGAATGGACCACCACCAGGCTCACCCTGATTCTTCACCATACCTGCCACGCGAACAGGTCTGTTAAGTTTCTCACGAAGAGCCTCTACGCGAGCCTTGCAGCTTTCTGCTACAGGCATCTTAATGCAAAGAGTCTGATCAAGGAATGCCTCGATATCATCACAGAGGTTGCGTACCTCCTCGCTCTGGTAAACATCCTCATTGCCAAATCCCGTATGAGCAGGGATTGCAGGAGCAAATGCATTAGCGATATTCTGGTTTGTAACGATATCAAGTTCACGTAGATATCCGTGAAGTGTGTCGCGAAGTTCAAGAGCCTTTCCAAGAAGAACTTTCTTCCATTTTGCTGTCTCGCCAAGGAGTCTCTCGTTAGCAACGTTATCGATGTTCTTGATAGAAACGACCTCATCAGCAATTGCATTCAAGTTATAGATAAGCGCACCGTGACCTGCAGGACGGAAAAGGAGTGAATCAGTCTCAGTTCTGAACGGACGATTCTCAACATCTACAGCAACTGTGTCAGTAGCCTTATCCTGGAATGTAAAGTTGATATTATACTTCACGCCATATTTAGCCTCATAAGCAGCCTTAACCTCAGCATAAGCCTCCTCGAAAAGATGCTGGTGCTCTGGAGAAATAGTCACAACAAGATTAGCTGAACCATCCTCATTTCTCATATAGTTCTGAGCCTCCACAAGGTGCTCTGCAAATGCTGTACGGATCTCACCATCTGTATATTTATGGAACTTAAGCACACCCTTAGGTTTTGCACCATAGCCAAGTCCTGCATCAGTAAGAGTCTTTGAAAGAACATCCTTACGATACTCAGGGCACTTGCATGTCTGCTCACCAAAAAGCTCAGGAGTGTAGAATGCAAACTCAGCAATCTGATCTACGAATTTTGCAGCAGGAGCTGAATCAGCAAGTTCCTTTCCTTCCTTCAATGCGTCAAGACCGCTGAAAAGATCCTTGAACATACGCGAAGCTGCACCAGAAGCTGGAACGAACTTGCATTTTCCATTGATCTCAGCACCCTCATAATACTCAACTGCAGCTGCAGCCTGAGCCTCATCAAGCACCTGAATTCCACGCTCTGGAGTAGCAGGAGCCACAATCTTCATCCAAGGGAAACCTTTCTTGAAGCGCTCGATCTGCTCTTCAACTGTCTTTACAGATGAACCTCTCTGTTCGATCTGTGCCAAATCTTCTTTTCTTAACATAGTGTTATTAGTTTATGGTTATTCAACATATATTTCTCTACGATATTGATAGTTGGAACGCATTTTTTCAAAATTATGCGGCTCCATTCTGAATCTGAAATCATCAGTATAAATTGGATAATTATACTGGAATACAGCAGCCACCTCACCCTGCTTCTTACCCTTCAGGTCAAGTAGCACAGGACTACGATCCTCGTCACCTTCCTCATGTGGATAAAAATCATATAGTGATTCAATACCAAAGTGACGTGCAACAGCCTGTACCGACGCAGCCGTACCATTCAACTTACCTTGGTAAGAATACCCTGCAATATGTGGTGTCGCGATATCCACCATTTCAACGAGCTCTTCATTTACATCAGGCTCATTATTCCATGTATCTATCACCACTGCACCAAACTTAGGCAAAGTAAGCATCAAAGCCTCCTCATCCACCACCTCACCACGAGATGCATTGATGAAGATCGAACCTGTAGGCATCATTGCAAAGAAATTTGCATCAGCCATCTTGCGGGTCGTTTCATCCAACGGAACATGCAATGTAACTATCTGCGAATTTTCCAACAGATACTCCAATGAACAGAACTTCTCATCTCCCTCTGCTGCTGCGCGTGGCGGATCACACAAAAGCACCTTGAATCCAAGGTAACGTGCCATCTTCTCCACCAGCGAACCCACATGTCCTACTCCCACAATACCCATTGTAAAATCATCCAACTTGATGGATTTTCTAGCTGCTACTCCATACAACGCCGAGAATACATACTGTAACACTCCTCCGGCATTACATCCCTCTGCGTTGTGCACCTCAATACCTTTTGCGCGGCAATAATCCAAATCAATATGATCCAGGCCAATAGTAGCCGTGGCAATCATTCTCACCTTAGTACCCTCCAACAATGCCTCATTGCACTTTGTTCGGGTACGGATAATCATTGCATCAGCATCCATAAGGTCATCCTTTGAGATGTCCTCGCCTTTCATATAGACCACTTCTGCATACGGTTCAAACACTCCCTCAAGAAATGGTACATTCTTATCTGCAACAATTTTCATTTCAACACCAATGTTTTTATAGCCGGACTACCATCTGCAGCATTCTCAAATAACTCGTCAGCCGCAAGACATTCATTCATCTTATGAACAAGCACATCCCTCTGAAAATACAACTGATTCCTTACTAGAGATGAACTTATGAAACATGTCAGAACACCTTTCTCATAAACTGTCGAAAGCGTGTACTTCCCTGCTCCGGATATCTGGTTCCATATATCAGCAACTCTTTGACGATTAAGTCCAGAGACAAGCTTCATATCACGAACGAACTGACTCACCAGTTCATCCATTCCAATCGCCTCCTTGCGTCTGAGTTTATTACTTCTACCGTCAAAAGCCATATTAAATCCTAGTAAATGTTCCACCGACAGTCTCAAAATAAGCTCGATCCTGAGTCAGTCTGTCCACAATTCCTGCCATACGCACCTTGTTGCTGTCGGTAATGAAAATCTGTCCGAAATCATTGCTCGCAACCATCTGAAGAAGGTTCGAGATACGTCCCATATCCAACTTATCGAACACATCATCCAGAAGAAGTATCGGAGCAAAGCCATAATTCTTCTTCATGATTTCATATTGTGCGAACTTGAGAGAAACGAGGAAAGATTTCTGTTGTCCCTGAGAACCAAAACGACGTATAGGATGACCGTTCATCTTAAATGCAAAATCATCTCTGTGTACACCTACAGTCGTATGTTTCATGATTCGATCACGCTCGAATGAGCTTACCAGAAGCTGATCAAGTCCTGCTTTTGAAAGTTCTGACTCATACTCGATATCCACCTGCTCCGAATCACCAGACAGCAATCTATAGTACTCGGAAACTATCGGCTTAAGCTGATCCACAAACTTTTTACGTGCCTGATAAATAGGTTCTGCCAAGATAGATAGCCTCATATCTATAACCTCAAGAAGGGCACGATCCACAGAAGGCTCTTTCAAAACCGTATTTCTCTGAAGAAGGAGTCTGTTGTACTGCTGCATAGCCGTCATATACTCACGGTCCATCTGCGACAGCACTGAATTCACAAACCTTCTACGCTCTTCTCCAGACTCGCTGACCATCGAAACATCAGCTGGAGAAACCATCACAACCGGCAAAACGCCTACATGTTCCGAAATCTTCTGATATGGTTTGTCATCACGTTTGACCTTCTTCTCACCCTTCGAAGTCATCTTCAAAGCAAAGCGGCTCTGAAGAGCGTTTTCCATTCGGTATGTACCCGCAAGTGAAAACTCGTCACAACCGTGGCGAAGAGCAAATTTATCAGACGAAGCAAAGGCGCTTTTAGTCATCGCCAGATAATAGATAGCATCCAGGAGATTGGTCTTACCCTCGCCGTTATTACCGCTGATGCAGTTAACATTAGGCGAGAACTCCAATTCCTGAAGCTGAATATTCCTGAAGTCCGATATTACTATTTTTTCCAGTACGGGCATATACGATATTCTATATCCTTACAAAGATAGTTTTATTTTGGAGAAAACCTTGAATTTATAGGACTATATTTACACAAATATGAAATGGGATATAATTTCTTGGGAAGTTGAACATTTTTTTCTAAATTTGCGGGCTGTTTACGTGCCCTGTATGGTCGTAAACCAGATTGACAAATAATAAAATTACAATTAATATGGCTAAAGAAATCAAAAATCAGAATGCCGAGGCAGTTGTCGAGGCGGTTTCAAAGACAGAGAAGTTCTTCAATGAGAACGGTAAACTTATGGGCGGTATCCTTGCAGGACTTGTAGTTGTTGCTCTTGCAGCATTCTGCTGGGTTAAGTTCGCTTATCAGCCAGCTGTAGCTGAGGCTGAGGGTCAGATGGCACTTGCAGAGGAGAACTTCCGCGCTGCAGATTATGAGCTTGCTCTTAACGGTGACGGTAACGTTCTTGGTTTTGCTCAGATCATTGATGAGTACGGCGCAAAGGCTGGTAAGGCTGCTAACTTCTACGCAGGTGTATGTGAGCTTCAGCTCGGAAACTATGAGGATGCTATCAACTACCTCAAGGCATACAACGGTAAGGACGCTATCCTCGCTGCACGTGCTCTTGCATGCATCGGTGACGCTTATGTAGGACTTGAGAACTACGAGACAGCTCTCAACTACTTCGAGAAGGCTGCTGCTGTTGTTGAGAACATGTACGCTGCAGGTTACCTTCTTAAGGCTGGTCTTGTAGCTGAGAAGCTCGGACAGAACGAGAAGGCTCTTGAGTACTATGAACTCATCAAGGATCAGTACGCTGCTTCACCAGAGGGCTACGAGATTGACAAGTACATCGGACGTATTCAGTAGTAGGCATTAAAAGGATTATTTAAAATTATTTATAAAGAGGGATTTCAAGGCGGAAGGAAGTTTATAAACCGCAGCAACCTTCTGGTTGTGAGGATTTAGAAACAACGACAACGCAGAAAGCACCTTTAGAAATCATTTTAGTTATGGGAAGAGCGTTTGAGTTTAGAAAAGAACGTAAATTCAAAAGATGGGGCCACATGGCTCGCGTCTTCACAAAGATCGGTAAGGAAATCACTATCGCTGTAAAGCAGGGTGGTGCAGACGTAACAGGTAACCCACGTCTTCGCGCACTTATCCAGACTGCACGAAGCGAGAACATGCCTAAGGACAATATCGAGCGTGCAATCAAGAGAGCAACAGATAAGGATCAGGCAGATTACAAGGAGGTAGTATTCGAGGGATACGGTCCTCATGGAATCGCTGTTCTTGTAGAGGCTGCTACTGATAATAACAATCGTACTGTAGCAAACGTACGTTCATACTTCACAAAGAGCGGCGGTTCACTTGGAACTTCAGGTAGCGTTGACTATATGTTCGACCGCAAGTGTATGTTCCGTATGAAGACAACTAACCCTTATGACCTTGAGGAGCTTGAGCTTGAGCTCATCGACTATGGTGTAGAGGAAATCTTTGAGGAGGAGAACGAGAACGAAGAAAAGGAGATCGTACTTTATGGTGAGTTCACAGCATTCAATGCTATCCAGAAGTGGATTGAGGAGAATGGTTATGAGCTTGTAGCTGGAGAGTTCACTCGCCTTCCAAACGTTGACCTCAAAGTTCTTGAGGGTGATGCTAAAGCAGACGTTGAGAAGCTCATCGAGCGTATCGAGGAGGACGACGACGTTCAGAACGTTTACACAACAATGCAGCCGTAATTTTTTTACGACATACCTACAAAGGGACGATGCTCAAAGCACCGTCCCTTTTATTTTTAATAAAAAATGCTAACTTTGCAAAGATAGATACACCCTAAACGAAATCGTATGAGCATTCAGAAGGAAAAGATTCAAGAGTTGGTTGAGCGCAAAGCGGCAGCCAAACTCGGAGGAGGTCAGAAAAGGATAGATGCCCAGCATCAAAAGGGCAAGCTGACTGCGCGCGAAAGAATAGCGATGCTTCTAGACGAAGGAAGCTTTGAAGAATTTGATATGTTTGTACAGCACAGATGTACGAACTTCGGAATAGATAAAGTAAAATACGACGGAGACGGAGTGGTTACCGGAATGGGAACCATCGACGGCAGACTTGTATATGTATATGCCCAGGACTTTACTGTCAATGGCGGTTCTATGTCAGAAACCATGGCCTTGAAAATATGCAAGGTAATGGATATGGCAGTAAAGGTAGGAGCCCCACTCATCGGTATCAATGACTCTGGTGGAGCACGTATCCAGGAGGGCATCTGCTCGCTGGCAGGCTATGGAGAAATCTTTGAAAGAAACATCCTGGCATCAGGAGTAGTACCTCAGATTTCCGGCATATTCGGTCCATGCGCTGGTGGTGCAGTTTACTCCCCTGCTCTTACAGACTTCACAGTAATGGTAAAGGACACATCGTACATGTTCCTTACAGGTCCATCTGTCGTTAAGGCTGTAACTGGTGAGAATGTCACTCAGGAAGAGCTCGGTGGAGCAGTAGTGCATACTAAAAAGAGTGGAGTCGCTCACTTTGCAGCGAAAGATGAGGAGGAAGGCATTCAGACTATCCGGACACTGCTGAGTTTCCTTCCTTCGAACAACCGCGAGCAAGCACCCGTCGTAAAGACAAGTGACCCTGCGGGACGTTATGATGACGCTCTCAACGAAATTATCCCGGACAACCCTAATAAGGCCTACGATATGCACGAAGTTATCGGAAGCATTGTTGATGAGGGTAGATTCCTTGAGGTTCAGCGTAGTTGGGCCAAGAACATCATCATTGGCTTCGCCCACATGAACGGACGCTCAGTAGGTATCGTGGCAAATCAGCCTAAGGTACTCGCAGGAGTACTTGACATCAACGCATCACGCAAGGCTGCACGTTTCGTCCGTTTCTGCGACGCATTCAATATTCCGATTGTTTCACTTGTAGATGTTCCTGGTTTCCTTTGCGGAACTCAGCAGGAATATGGAGGAATCATTTCTCACGGAGCAAAGTTACTTTATGCATACGGAGAGGCTACAGTACCTAAGGTTACAGTAACCCTTAGAAAATCTTATGGAGGAGCTCATATCACAATGAGCTGCAAGCAGTTGCGTGGAGACATCAACTATGCATGGCCATCAGCAAACATTGCAGTAATGGGCGCAGAAGGTGCAGTGGAGATTCTTTATTCTAAAGAGCTCAGCAAGATCGAAGATCCAACAGAACGTCAGGCCGCTACTGAGCAGAAAAGACAGGAGTATAATGACTTGTTCTGCAACCCTTATAATGCAGCCTCATACGGATATATCGATGATATCATCGAGCCTCGCAATACTAGATTCCGCGTCATCAGAGCTCTTGAGCAGCTCGCTGATAAGAAGGCATCTAACCCTTGGAAGAAACACGACAACCTGCCTTTGTAAGCCATGTTCCCACTAGATCTCATACAAGCGGAAAACGTGCTTACCAAGAGCATGGAATTAGCCGAGAAAGATCCATACGGATGGATCATCACTCTCGTATCCATATCTGTCGTATTCCTCTCCCTTGCCCTTCTTTTTGTTCTATATTTTCTCTTCGGAAGATTGATAAACTTTATCTTCAAAGAGAAAAAACAGGTAGAGGAAGTGGTTGTCAAGGAGGAAAGCCAAACTATTGAAGTTCAGGATCCGCACGATTCAGAAAGCTATGTTCTGACCATCCGCAAAAAAGATAATATAGATATTCGCAGTCTGGCTCCATTGGCAATCAAATCAGGAGTAATCATTGTCAAGACAACAAGTAACATCATCACTGCTCCACTTCCTGGAGTCATTACTTCTGTGAAGGTAAAGGAGGGTGAAATCATTAAGGCTGGTCAGGTAGTGGCTGTCCTGGAGGCGATGAAAATGGAAAACGACCTGCAGTCTGAACGTGACGGAAGAGTGAAAGAGGTGAAGGTAGAAAAGGGAGATTCCGTACTTGAAGGCACAGTCATCATCACAATAGAATAGAAGCAAATGAACACAATAACTGAAAGCATACAGCAGTTCCTGCAATACACCGGTTTTGCGAATATGACCATACAGCATCTGGGAATGATCTGTACGGGAATTGCCCTGATCTGGCTTGCAATCAAAAAAGAGTGGGAGCCACTTCTGCTTGTGCCGATAGGCTTTGGAATGATCATCGGAAACATTCCTTTCGTTAATGGTCTTCAGATCGGCATCTACGAGGAAGGCTCTGTGCTGAACATTCTATATCAGGGAGTTGTCAAAGGATGGTATCCGCCTCTCATATTCTTGGGAATCGGTGCGATGACAGACTTTACATCTCTTATTGCCCAACCTCGACTCATGCTCATCGGAGCAGCAGCACAGATTGGAATCTTCGGTGCCTACATCATTGCCATGCTGCTTGGATTCACTCCAGCAGAGTCAGGAGCTATCGGTATCATCGGTGGAGCAGACGGTCCTACAGCCATCTTTCTTGCCTCAAGACTTGCCCCTGAGTTAATGGGAGCGATTGCAGTGTCGGCGTATTCATACATGGCTTTGGTGCCAGTTATCCAGCGTCCGATCATGCTCCTGATGACTACCAAAAAGGAAAGAGCAATCAAGATGAAATCTCCTCGCGTAGTAAGCCAGAGAGAGAAGATCATATTCCCTATCTTCGGATTCATCCTCACTGCCCTCATCGTGCCATCAGGCATTCCACTTCTTGGAATGCTATTCTTCGGTAACCTATTGAAGGAGAGTGGAGTAACAAAGCGTTTGGCAGAGACTGCACGAGGACCCCTCATTGACGTAGTAACAATCCTCATCGGTCTTACTGTAGGATGTTCAACTCAGGCAGATATCTTCCTGACACATATTTCAATTAAGATTTTTGTTCTTGGACTCTTCTCATTCATCCTTGCAACTATCGGAGGAATCGGCTTCACTAAGATTATGAACCTCTTCTGCAAAGAGGAGAATAAGATTAACCCTCTGATCGGTAACGCAGGTGTTTCAGCAGTACCTGATGCCGCACGCGTATCACAGAATGTAGGACGCGAGTTTGATCCTAACAACCATCTGTTGATGCACGCTATGGGCCCTAATGTGGCAGGAGTGATCGGCTCAGCTGTAGCTGCTGGTATATTGTTAAGCTTCCTTGGATAATCATGAACGAAAAGATAGATAAAGTACATAAGTTTCTAGAGAATCATGGCATTGAGTATAAGACTCATTACCATCCACCTCTTCCTACTATAGAGCTGGCTCTTGAATATTGGAAGGAGATTGATTCCACCCACTGCAAGAACTTGTTTTTCCGTAATCATAAAGGCAACAGACATTACCTCGTAATCTTTGAGTGCCATAAGGAATTGGACATCCACTCATTGGAAAAGAGCCTCCATCAGGGTAAACTTTCATTTGCTTCTGCAGAGAGAATGGATAGATGCTTGGGAGTACAGCCTGGCTCCGTTTCACTCTTTGGCTTGATTCAGGATATGGATCTAGCGACCAAGGAGGGAGTGATGCAGAAGGAGTTGTTTGAGAACGGTCATCGTGTAAAACTTTATCTGGATGCGGACTTAAAAGACGCGGAAAGACTAAGCTGGCATCCTTGCGACAACACTGCAAGCACGGTTATAAGCAATGCAGACTTCCATCGATTCCTGGAAATATGGGGTGGCGAAGTAGAGTGGCTGGAGATAGAAAAATAATTAGTATGACATTTATTCCAAAAGATAAAATACTTGTATTGGACGGTGCGATGGGCACCATGATTCAGAGATACGGTCTAAGTGAGGATGATTATCACACTGGACCGTTTGCTGCGTGTAATAAAGAGCTTTATGGCAATAATGAGTGCCTGAATCTTACTCGTCCTGATGTAATCAAGGCAATCCACAAAGAGTATATCGCAGCAGGGGCTGACATCATTGAAACAAATACATTCAGTGCAAATACTATTTCGCAGTCTGAGTATGGCTGCGAAGAGTTTGCATCTCAAATGGCATACGAGGGCGCGCGAGTGGCTCGTGAGGCTGCTGATGAGGCTGCAGCCTTAGCGGCGTCTGTAGGACTTAGCCGTAAGGTGTGGGTGGCAGGAAGTATCGGTCCTACATCCAAGTCACTATCGCTTTCTCCTGACGCTTCTGATCCTGGATTCCGTCCATATTCTTTTGAACAGATGCGCGAGGCTTATCGCGTGCAGGCTGAGGCGTTGATTCGTGGTGGGGTGGATCTGTTGCTTGTTGAGACTTGTTTTGATGCGCTTAATGTCAAGGCAGCGCTGGCTGGAATTGCTGCAGCATGCAGTGGGGGTTGTGTTTACGAAGACCCCCACTGCACATCCCCTGCACAAAATTCCCACAATCCAAGTGCAACCTTAATGGGGGTTCCGGATGTAGTGGTGTCGGTGTCGGTTGGAGACAGGAGTGGAAGAACGCTGACAGGACAGACATTGGAGGCATTTTATACTGCGGTGCGTCACTACCCTATTACAGCATTTGGTCTGAACTGCTCGCTAGGAGCGGCAGAGATGATGCCTCTCGTGAAGGAAATCAGTTCATGGTGTGACTGCGGAGTAAGCTGCTACCCTAATGCAGGTCTGCCAAACGAGATGGGAGGCTATGACCAGACTCCTGCAGAGATGGCATCTCAGGTTCGCGAATTAGCATCACGTGGACTCGTGAATATTGTCGGGGGCTGCTGCGGAACGACTCCGGATCATATACGTGCCATCGCACAGGCTGTTTCTGGACTTGCACCTAGAGATCTGAAAACTGACATACATAAAGACATCCCGTCCGCAAAAATAGGTTTTTTTACGGATGACAACCCTAAAAAGCAAGACTCATCCGCAAAAATGGGGGTTTTTACGGATGAGCCACTGACTGTGTGCGGACTGGAGACCGTAAAGGTGGATCTGGCAAACAGCAATTTCACCAATGTCGGTGAGAGGACCAATGTGGCAGGTTCTCGTAAATTTGCCAGACTCATATCCGAAGGCAAATATGACGAAGCTCTGCAGATTGCAGCTAAGCAGATTGAGGACGGAGCACGAATCATAGACATAAATATGGATGATGCAATGCTGGACAGCACTCGTGAGATGGAGCGTTTCGTACGCTACATTTCCAATGATCCGGCAGTTGCAAAAGCCGCATTGATGATTGACTCTTCACATTGGGAAACAATCCTGGCAGGACTTCAGAATGCCCAGGGCAAATGCATTGTGAACTCCATCAGTTTGAAGGAGGGTGCAGAAGCATTCATAGAGAAAGCACGAAAAATCAAGTCATACGGAGCAGCCATTGTAGTGATGGCCTTTGACGAGCAGGGTCAGGCAACAACATACGACAGAAAAATTGAGATCTGCCAGAGAGCATACAAACTCCTCACAGAGGAGGCAGGCATATCTCCATCAGACATAATCTTCGATGTTAATATCCTTTCCATCGGAACCGGAATCGAGGAGCATGCGCTCTATGCAATCGATTTCATTGAGGCAGTACGCTGGATCAAGACGAATCTCCCTGGATCACTGACCTCAGGTGGTGTATCTAATCTATCATTTGCTTTCCGTGGCAACAATGCCGTGCGCGAAGCAATGCATTCGGCATTCCTATACCATGCAATTAAAGCAGGACTTGATATGGCAATCGTCAATCCGTCTATGCTCCAGGTATATGACGAGATTGAGCCAGAGCTGCTGAAATGCGTGGAAGATGTAATCTTTAACACAGATCCTCAGGCAACAGAAAGGCTTATTGAAAAGGCCACAGCAATAACAGCAATCGCTGCAGGTCAGTCTGGTGCATCCCATATCTCCCAGAGCACCTCCCACGTCATCCTGAGCGAAGCGAAGGATCTCCCTAAGCAGCCTGTATTCCAGCGCCTGCAGAATGCCCTGATAAAAGGTAGAACTGAGACACTTGAGTCTGATATCCAGGAGGCCCTTGCAGAGTATGGCTCTGCAGTGGCTATTATTGAAGGACCTCTCATGGAAGGTATGGAGGCTGTCGGAAAGTTGTTTGGCGATGGAAAGATGTTTTTACCTCAGGTTGTCAAATCGGCAAAGGTAATGAGGGATGCGGTGGAGGCCTTATCTCCTTACATGGAGAGTGTGGGTTGTTGCCAGCAGCTAAACTCCACTGCTGGTGTTCGTAAGAAAGTGGTACTTGCTACGGTGAAGGGAGATGTGCATGATATTGGAAAGAATATCACTGGAATTGTGCTTACATGCAATGGATTTGAGGTGCATGATTTAGGCGTGATGGTGGACAAGGAGACCATCTTGGATGCTGCTGAGAAATTGAATGCCGACATTATCGCAGTGAGCGGATTGATTACCCCATCGCTGTTTCAGATGGAAGAGCTTTGCCGTGAGATGACAGCAAGGGGCATGACTACCCCACTGCTGATTGGAGGTGCTACTACTTCTGCTCTGCACACTGCAGTCAAACTAGCTCCACTCTATGACCATGTATTCTATGGAGCTGACGCCTCTGCAGCCGCAGTTCTCGCAAAGAAATGCATGATTGACAGAGAGGCGTTCGAAGCTGAGCAGCACCTTGAACAGAAGAAGCTTAGAGAACTTTATAATAGGGACGAGTCCACAGATCCTGCGGAGGAAGCTGTTGACAATACAGAGGAAACACAAGAAGATCAGCGTTTTGAGAATGACACCTATATAACTGAAATCCCTGCTGATATTCCAGTCAAGGAACTTCCATTGGAGGAAATTCTGCCATATTTCGATTGGAAGATGTTCTACGCAATCTGGGGAGTCAAATACGGAAGCGCATCTCCAGAAGCAATGGAGTTGATGCAGCTCAGAAGAGACGCAGAAGACGAACTTGCTGTGGCCGATTTTAAGATCATGTTGTCAGCTAGATTCTTCCCTGCGAGCGCCAACAGAGCTAATGAAATCTGCTTTACCGCAGACGGTAAGACACACAAATGGCCAATGATGAGACAGGAAGGCGACAAGAATCTATCTCTTTGCGATTTTGTTGCGCCAGAGTCATTTGCCAAGAAGTCTGCCTTCGGAATGTTCGCTATCTGTGTTCACAAGAGAAGCAAGGCGCATGAGCATGGTTGCTGTTGCCCGGCATGTTCTAATGCCTACGAGGACATGATTGGAAAGGCTGTGCGTATGACATTGGCAGAGGCGGCATCACTATGGCTCAATGACACTATAAATGCAAGCTCCAAACTCATCAAGCCTGCAATCGGATATAGCAGCTGCCCTGACCACACTTTGAAGGGTGAAGTACTGGAAATTTTGGACGGAAGTATGATGCACAAAGAAGGGCACTGCACATGTGGCTGTAGCCACGATCATGCTCACAGCCATAGTCATGCCGGGCCGTTGGGAATCCAGCTGACAGAAAGCTATGCCATGACTCCTGAAGCAAGTATCTGTGGTCTGATCTTTATGCACCCAGAAGCTGTATACCCACAGATCAGACGCATCAGCCAAAAGCAGTACGACAATTATGTCGAGCGCAAAGGAATGGACGCAGACACCGCCCGCCGCTTCCTCGGACATCTGCTAAAGTGAACTAATTAAAATCTATTGAAATAGTAAAGCCATATCAGCATTCAAAGCTGGTGTGGCTTTTTCTTCTGGAACGAACTTCCAGGCGCCTATAACTGATGGGTTGCCAATCACCTCAGACTCAATGACCTTATTCTTGAGAAGGTATTCGTATAGAAGCTCACGAATCTCAGGATAGTATTCCACCACCCTTTCATCTATCTTGTCTGTTTCAATGCCTGCGCCCTCTCTAAGGATACCACCGCCACCATTGGCGCGATATGAAGTCACTGCGACATTGTACTGAGCAGACTCATCAAATGCAGTTCCATCTGCCAAAGTTGATATCTGAACACGCTGGCCGAATGGCTTGGTGACATCTACATCATAAAAGAGTCCCGCAGCAGAATCGAAGTTATATGGACGATTCACAAAAGACCAACCTTTAGTACCAGTACGAGAATCAGCACCCTCCTTGATTTTCAAAAGATGCTTCTGGCCCGCGCTCATGGTATTGATCCACTTATCATACGAATACTCAAGTGCATCCTTCACCTCACGTCCGCTCATCTTGATCACATATAGCTGATTCTCATAAGGATAGATTGTAAACAGATCATTATATAGAATGGTTCCACCCTTCACGAATCCATCAAAAGTCAGAGGCGCAGCAAACGAAATCTGAGCAGGAGCGCAACCAAGCGAAAGCGTATGGATAAGATTGACATAATCTGACATTCCACAATAAGCATCTCGAGTACGCAGATCCATAGTCAACTGACCCACCTCCTGCTTTGTAAAGGCACGTACAGCCTCAAAATCGGCACGGAAAGCCTTCTGCATCTCCATATCAACCTTAGTCTCATTGACCTCAATCAAATCGCTGCTAAGAAACTTTGAAATCACCTTTCCATCTTCCACGATAAGAGTTATGGTACCATGTCCAAGATTGCGGCAATGCGAACCGGAATTAATGAAAACAATCGAATCATTCTGCTCGACACGTGGTCTGTGATCATGTGCGCTCACCACCATATCCACTCCTCTAAGTGACTGATACAGATCCAGTCCCTGGTTCTCAAGATACTTACCGTTACCCTCTCCTGATCCTGTGTGCGCAGCAAAGATCACCACATCCGGTTTCTCCTCAGCACGAACTCTATCTACCAACTCCTGAGCATACGGCAGCAGATTCTTGAACTCCATTCCAGACCAAAGTTTAGGCGAAAGCCAATTGCCGATATTAGGATTTGTACAGCCGATCACAGCGATCTTAAGACCATGGCGTTTAAGAATCACATACTCTTTGAAATATGCCTTACCATCAGAAGTATCAAGAGCATTTGCAGCCAACATCGGAGTCTTCATCTGACCTGCAATTCGGTCATACACAGGATGTCCTGTCTCAATATCATGATTTCCCACAACTACAGCATCATAGCCGATGTAATCCACCATTCTCGCAAACAAATGCACCGAATCAATATCCACATAGTTATAATAATAGGCTGCATTATCACCCTGAAGATAATCTCCTGCATCCACCAGAATCACATTCTCTCTTCCCCACTCTCCACGCAGGCTATCCACATGCGCAGAAACCGACATCAGCGAGCCACGCACCTGTGGCTGCACGTAAAGTGAATCGAAATAATGTCCATGAACATCATTAGTCGTAAGCAAATGGAATGTATATTCTCCATCCTTCGGGCCGCATGCTATCGCCGCAGCAGCTATTATCAGTCCTAATATCTTCTTCATATCTCTACCTGTTGCCGCGAAGCAGCTCCTCCAAATTAAAATTCAAAGACACCATCTGGCGGCATCCACAATACTTTTCTCCATCAAAATGAAAGACAGCAGACACCTTCAGATCCAGGTACGGAGCACCAAACTTCGGAGCATAATATATCTCAAGACGATCTGCCAAGCCAACTCCATCTCGACCATTGTCCCACACCCTATAAAAAGGTGAACCCATGTATAATAGGCTGCCATACTTATAACCAGCGTTATCAACAGTATTGTAATACGGCATCATATTCTTTCCTATGAACATATCGTTCTTCACTCCCACATTCCATTTCTGCACCTCCATGACGACCTCTGCACCACCCGGGAATACATAGTGACCTACATGTGCTCTGTCATTCTGTAAGGCCTGCAGCCATCCCAAACGTACAGAAAGCGTCTGAAGATTTGCCTTATAGGCAAGGTCAAAACGCAAATAAGGATTAACTAAAGCATTGTCTACCACGCCATCAGAGACACCCGAACAAGAAAAGTGATATAGGGAAGCTGCATATCCTATTGACATGAAAGGCAGCACTCGTCCCTCTCCCGCTGAGAAAATCTGGAAACGCTCGCGACTATAGGTATCAAACATTCCCATCCAATCGCAACCAACCTCAAAATGAGCCTTCGGACGAGAGAACTTCAACAAAAGTCCTTCAAGATTATTATCATAGAAACGAAGAGAATCAGAATAGAATGCCTGTGAATAGCTGCCCTCAGCGAACCTGCGTGGGAACACTCCAGCCACCATCTCAAAACCTGTTTTACCGAGCTGCTTCTGGACATTATAGTACAAAGTCATCTCCTTGAAAAGCTCTGAATTATCATTCGCAGCTCCGAAATTCTTCAGCACATCAATTCCTGCCATCAGACGATGTCTGGTGCCATTTTTCTGCTCAAGTGCGACTCCCACAGACGGAGTAAGCCTTGTACCGAAAATCGTCATCGAGCTTGTATAGGCACTTTTATAGAACTCCCTGTTATCAAACTGCATATCAAAGTTCAGGTCGTATGCAAAACTAACCTTCACCTTCGCACTATCAGCTGCCGGCTCAGATGCAAAAGCCACATCTGAAAAGCATCCCAGCAGCAAAATCAAATATATATGTAAACCTCTTTTCATATGTCATCCTGAGCAAAGCGAAGGATCTGTAATCCAAATATTCATCAAATATAGAAAACAGTTTTGATTTTTTTGATAATTTTGCCCACATGAAACTACAGACTCCAGTAGCCGACGACAAATGCAGAGTTGGCATATCCTACAATGACAAGATTATGATGCTCGGAAGCTGCTTCACCGACAACATAGGAAAGCAACTTCTTAACTATGGATTTGACGTATGCGTCAATCCATTCGGCACCCTCTACAACCCTGCCTCCATCTACGAATCAGTCCTCAGGCTCATTCAGGGCACACCTTTTACAGAAGAGGACTGCACCCAGATAGGCGCCGGATCAGAAAGAATCTGTTCGTTTCACCACCACACAACATTCGCAAGAGAAACCCGACAGGAATTCCTCAACAATGCAAATCAGGCTCTGAATAAAGCATCTGAATTCTTCAAAGAATGCAACAAGGTCATCATCACTCTAGGCACGAGCTGGTGCTACAGACACCTCTCCACAGACCGAATCGTATGCAACTGCCTCAAGCACCCTGCAGCAGAGTTCGTACGTGAATTCCTCCCATCAGATCAGACAGCTGCCATCCTAAGTTCAATTATCAGCGCCTGCAAAGACAAGGAATTCATATTTACTGTAAGCCCTATCCGCCATTTCAAAGACGGAGCCCACGGCAACCAGCTCAGTAAATCAGCCCTGCTCCTAGGTGCAGACTCAGCCATCCGCGCAAACGAAAAATGCGCAGACTACTTCCCTGCCTATGAAATAGTTATGGACGAGTTGAGAGACTATAGATTCTACGCAGAAGACATGTGCCACCCAAGCGCACAAGCAGTAGATTATATTAGAGAAAGATTCTTGAATTGGGCACTTCCAGCCGAGCAGCACGCAACGCTAGAAGCCAACATAAAGAAGTTTAAGCAATCTTGCCATCGCGCTCTCTCCACTCTCTAGGAGAACAGCCGACAAACTTCACGAACTGGCGGTAGAAATTGGCTCTGTCACTGAATCCTGCCATCTCACCCACCACATTTATTGAGACATTCTTCTTTTCAAGGAGAAGGACTTTTGCGTCCTCAATTCTGAGCTGAGTTCTCCATGTACGGAAGTCCACTCCCATACGTGTCGAAAAATAGATATGAAGTAGATCCTTCGATGTTCCGAGTTCCTCTGCAATCTCCTCACGAGACTTGTCATACTCACGGAATCGCTTATCCTTCACCCACTTATCGATAGACCTGTCAAGTCTGACGAACTCCACCTCATTCGTTCCAACCACATCCACCTTCTTGCGACCGGCCTTTCTATCCCTTCTTGAATTAATCAGATCAATAAGGTCCTGACCAGAAAGAGTCTTATATGCAAACGCATCCAAAAGCAACTTATGACTGCCGAGGAACGAGATGAAATTGGCTGTAAAATACAGAAGGAAAAGCGAATAGAATGCAATGTAAATCTTCATCATACCGCTTGGAAGGAGAAGATAAACAAGCACGAACATCTGCGTAAGCATCATGATGGTATAGCAGAATCTCACCCATCTGATCTTGTGATCCTCCTCATCATCATAGTACACCTCAAGCTTCTTCACACACTCCTGATATGTCTTGCGGAACTTGAAGATATGCACAACACACTGACAGATAAAAATACAGATACAGAGCGATATAGTGGCGATTTTTGCAGGATGCGACTCCCACCAGAATGACTTGCCCAGGACATAGCTCAACACAATAGCAAGGCCTAGATTCAGAATAAACTTATCCTTATCGAATCCACGCGGGTCAAGAACGGTAATCAGAGAGAAGGACAGAATCACAGAAGCTGTGGCCGTGATGGTAAACATCATCAAGGACGCCAAAATATCGTAATCCTTTATACCAGAATATCTTAGAGTCAAGAAAAACAACACAGAAACCATCATATAACAAGCTGCGATGGTGTTTTTAGTATTCACGATTTTCTTCGAATACTCAGTACTAGGTACCTTGATCAGAATCAATAGAAAGCCCAGCACAAAAGAGGTCACCATACCCATGACCAAAGAAAGTTCAATACTAAAAACAATGTCTACTAATTCTGACATCAGTAAATATGAGTTAAGTGTTGTGTTTATTCGTTCAGGCTGCGAAATTACGGATTTTTTAGCTATTTTTGCAATCGTTTTTGCCGTTTTCGCAAAAGCTATATAAGGGACCACCTAACAAATTCTATAAAATGTTGGATATCAAGACCATAGAGAAACTGGAAAGCATCGCTACCCCATTCTATTATTACGACATGGATTTGTTCCGTCGCACAATAGATCATGTAGCGGAAATGGCTGAAAGATATAATATTAAGATTCACTACGCAGTCAAGGCAAACGTTGAGAGAAGACTTCTCGAAGAAATCAGTGCCAAAGGCTTCGGTGCAGACTGCGTAAGTGGTAACGAAGTTCTCCATGCACACGACTGCGGCTTCCCGGCAGATAAGATTGTATTTGCAGGTGTAGGTAAGAGCGACAAAGAGATCTACAACTCATTGAAACTCGGCATCGAGGCATTCAACTGCGAGTCACTTCAGGAGCTCTACGTCATCAACGAGATGGCACATATCCACGGAGTAAAGGCAAGAGTATCAGTACGTATCAACCCTGACATCGACGCCCACACTCACAAATACGTGACTACTGGTCTCTACGAGAACAAGTTCGGTATCTCACAGCACGAATTCGAAAAGCTGATTGACATACTCAAGAAAAGCGAAAACATTCAGTTCTACGGTCTCCATTTCCACATCGGATCACAGATTACCCGCGTTGACGAGGTGTTCGCGCTCGAGTGCCAGCGAGTAAACGAGATTGTAGCATACTTCGAAAGACAGGGTCTTAAGGTCGACAATATCAACCTTGGTGGTGGTCTTGGAGTGGATTATGACGATCCGGATGAGAACCCGATCGCAGACTTCGAGACATGGTTCCAGACTATTTCAGACAACATCGTTAAGCGCGATGACCAGACAGTTCACGTTGAACCAGGCCGTTCACTCGTAGCTCAGTGCGCAACATTGATTTCACGCGTGTTGTTCGTCAAGAGCGGAGAGACCAAGAACTTCCTCATCATGGATGCAGGTATGAACGACCTCATCAGACCAGCCCTTTACGGTGCATACCATAAGATCGAGAACCTCTCTGCAGCCCAGAGAACATTCTTCCCTACCCATCAGGCATACGACATCGTTGGACCTGTTTGTGAGTCCAGCGACGTTTGGGGAGCAGGTCGTCTTCTCCCACTCAGTGTTCGAGGAGACATCATGGCAATCCGCAGCACAGGTGCCTATGGACAGGTTATGGCAAGCCGCTACAACATGAAGGACCTCGCTCCATCAGTATTCAGCGATGCCATTGAAAACGCACCTGAAGCGGTTGACTACTTTGAATAATAAAAACAGAAATATATGTTCGAGAATTTAAGCGAAAGACTTGAGCGATCGTTTAAGATCCTCAAGGGAGAAGGAAAAATCACCGAGGTAAACATCTCGGAAGCTATGAAAGACATCCGTCGCGCCCTTTTGGACGCCGACGTCAGCTATAAGATTGCAAAGCAGTTCTGCGACGATGTAAAGAAGAAAGCCATCGGTCAGAACGTCCTCACTGCAGTTAAGCCACAGCAGATGATCGTGAAGATCGTTCACGACGAGCTCGCAGCCCTCATGGGAAGTGAGTCTGCAGACATCAACGTAAAAGGCTCACCTGCTATTGTCCTTGTAGCCGGTCTTAACGGTTCCGGTAAGACAACATTCTCAGGAAAGCTCGCCCTCAACATCAAGAGCAAGAGAGGAATGAAGGTTCTCCTCGCAGCCTGCGACTACTTCCGTCCAGCAGCGATTGACCAGTTGAAAGTCCTCGGAGAGCAGATCGGTGTAGAGGTTTACTCAGAGCCAGGCGTACAGGATCCGATCCAGATTGCTCAGAACGCAGTCAAGAAGGCTAAGGCAGAAGGCTACTCAGTAGTAATCGTCGATACAGCCGGACGTCTCGCAGTAGACCAGGAGCTCATGGACGAGATCTCTGCGCTCCACACTGCACTCCAGCCATCTGAGACACTCTTCGTAGTGGATGCGATGACAGGACAGGACGCAGTAGAGACTGCCAAGGCATTCAACGACAGACTTAACTTTGACGGAGTTGTCCTCACCAAGATGGATGGTGACACCCGTGGTGGTGCTGCCCTCTCAATCAAGGCAGTTGTCGGTAAGCCGATCAAGTTCGTCAGCTCAGGCGAGAAAATGGAAGCCCTCGACGTATTCCACCCATCTCGTATCGCAGACCGTATCCTCGGCATGGGAGACGTTGTTTCCCTCGTAGAGAAGGCTCAGGAGCAGTTTGACGAAGCTCAGGCGCGTGAACTCAAGAAGAAGCTCGCTAAGGACCAGTTCACCCTCTGGGATTTCTACAACCAGATTCAGCAGATCAAGAAGATGGGTAACATCAAGGACCTCGCTTCAATGATTCCGGGTATGGGCAAGGCTCTCAAGGATGTTGACATGGACAACGACTCATTCAAGGGCATCGAGGCAATCATCCTCTCAATGACTCCATACGAGCGTGAGCACCCAGAGTGCCTCAACGGTAGCCGCCGCAAGAGAATCGCTGACGGTTCTGGTACTTCACTTCCAGAAGTAAACAAGCTCCTCAAGCAGTTCGAAGGCACACGTAAAGTGATGAAAACAGTAATGGGAGCAGGTCCAATGGGCAATATGATGCGTGGGATCGGCCGTCGTCGATAGAACCGATCGCACAGAGATCATGATGCGACTTCTTAAACATAGCAGATGTGTGACATTGCTGATATTTGTCTTAGCAAACGTCAATATTCTGCACTCACAGGAAAAGGAGAATAAGAAAAGCATCTTCAGCGAGCCCATAAAACTTGATGCATCAGTACGTACCGAACGTGCCACCCGTTCAGAGCAAAAGGGTGACACACTGATCTACAATGCTGCAGCATATCAAGTTATAGAAAACGCAGATTCCGAGCGTCTTGTATCCAAGATGCCCGGAATCATTGTTTCTGACAACGGAATAGAAGCAAACGGAAAGGAGGTAAAACAAATCCTGCTAGATGGTCAAGAGTTTTTTGGAAGCGAAGTCTTGACTGCCTTACGAAACGTACCGGCTGACATGGTCAAGCAGATTGAAATTATCAATAAGCTAAGTGACACAGCGAGAGAAACAGGCGTTGACGATGGAGAAGGACATACTGCAATAAACATCGTCACGAAGAAAAAAAGCGGGAACTCAGTTTATAGTGGCAGAATATATGGAAGCGGAGGATTTGATGATAACGCAAAATCGACAGACAAGCCGAGTGCTAGATATATTGCAGGAGGAAACTTAACCCGATTCGGGGATAAGAACACTATTTCGCTCATCGGTATGAGCAACAATATCAGCAAATTCAACTTCAGTAATTCTGACATAGTTTCCGGCACAACAAGTCTTGATATAGCCAATAGTAATACATTCAAGGTAAAGGCACTATCAGGAATCTCCAGCGTACATTCCATTGGTGCAAACTATACCAGTAAGACTGTCAACTTGAGCTATTTCTTTAGCGACATCAATAATCACAACACACCATTCAGCCACAAATTCACGCAGACAAACACTGAGTCTAAGGAATTATCAACACAAAGCCACAGTGATTACAACGCCAACAATAACACACACAAGTTCACAGGAAAAATCACTTTTAAGCCAACTAAGAGGCAGGCAATAACGGTTCGTCCCAATTTTTCATATGATAACCTGAGCAATAGCCGCAATATGTTCAGTCTTTATGACTACGTATATGCTGATGGTAATGAGATCTTCCAACGTAAACAGAAAAATGAATCCAGTAACGATCGTTTTATACTTAAGGCCGGAGCCAATCTCAGTTACGTCTATAGATTCAAGAAAAGAAGAAGATATCTAAGCGCAAACGGTGCATATACCTTAAATTGGCAAAAAGGTCTAGACCAAAGTTGGGAATATAGATGGAAGATATTTGAGGCAGACACCAGTGACGTAAATGCCGCCGACAATATAAATATACAGAACCGTTACCGCAATTCAATCCAGCATGTAGGATCTGCCAAACTGACCTATACAGAACCGCTGAGCAAACGTGCTTCTTTATCAACCGAATACTCTTTCAGCGTCAATAGCACTGAAGGTGAAAACCTGATATTTCCATTTGACACAAAACATGGAATATATAGTGAAACTGCTAAAGAGAGAGTTTCCGCAATAAACAGCAGTACCTACTTATCTCACATATTGAGACTCAGATATAACTACACACTTAAAAAAACTAACATCACAGCTGCTGTAGCTTACCTGAATACCATTTACAATGGATCTTCAATACTGCCGTATGAGAGTTATGCTAAAAGGACATTTCACCATCCTCTATATACATTGACAGTAAATCTTCCGTTAAATAAATCCAATGTTTTCAGACTTGAGGCAAGCGGTAGAACCGTAAACCCAGGAAACTCATCTATGCAGGATATTGTGGACAGAAGCAGTACCAGCAATGTAAGAGCCGGAAATCCTAACCTAGAGCCAGCCTACACTAACAAAGCAGAAGTGAGCTATATCCATACAAATAAAAAGGCAGGTACAACGTTATCTGTCAGTGGTTCTTACACAGGTAGTCCCAATTACTTCTGTGACTCCCTTGTAATCAATAATCCAGACTTTGTTGTAATGACAGATGAAAACGGCAAGCTCATAACTCTTGGCAAGGATAACCAATTTACCAAGAGAATAAATATGGGTGGATATCACAAAGCAGAATATAGGGTATCGTTGGGAATACCTCTGGACTTTATACGATGCAATTTCAACATCAGCACCCAAGGAGCCATTCAGCGAATTCCCGGCATGATAAACGAAGAAAGCGTACCTATCAATAAAGACTCATATCAGATATCCGGACGCCTAGACAGTAACATCAGCAAGAAGATTGACTTTACCATCCGCTACTACTTCAGATACACTCTAAACAGCTATAACGGAAAGTTTGGAAGTGTACAGAACAACTTCTATACACATCGAGCTTCAACACAACTCAGATGGATACTACCGGCTGATTTCACATTCACAGGCGGTTTTGTCTACCAGCAGAATGTAAGCACTTCAGGGCTATATAAAGATAACATCTACCTATGTGATATTTTCCTGGGTAAGAGGTTTCTTAAAAGCAAAAGGCTTGAGTTTAATATCGGCGTTAATGACCTCTTCAACTCAAGCCTAAAATCTTATTGGCATAGCATTAATGCAACGGGACGATCGGACGGTTACAACATCGGCATTGGACGTTATTTCTCTTTCCAATGCATCTGGCACTTCCGCGCGGGAAATAAATAAAATTACCTTCTCACATATTTATTAGCTGATTTCTTGAGAGCATTGAAATAACTCTTAGTAATTCCATCCTCCCCTTCCTCAAGCTGTGCTGGCATATTCCACTTAGTCATCTGGCCCATCTTGCTAGAAACTCTGTTGATAATATATCTTTCTTTCTGACCAGTCTTACATTCCATTTCTCTACCATATTCTGTAACATAGGTTATAACGAATACGATTTCACTTCCTTCAAGATGCCATTTTCCGTATCCCATAGTACCATACTGATGCTCGCAAGCAAATTTGCCATTGCTGAACACTACATAATAGACATAACCGTAATCAGTCCAACATCCATTAAGCCAGTTGGCATCAACATCCACTGTAACAGGTTTTGAAGGAGTCTCACTGACATAATCCTTATGAACGTATCCGATCTGATCGTAATATTCGACCTCAAGCCATTTGTCTACCTCACCGATAACAACAACATACTCGTTACCGTTTCTAAGTTTTCCCATAACTTCTCCCTTTGAAGAAGGGCTCTTACGTACATTGGTATATCCGTCGTATGAATTTGAATACATCCTGGTCTGCTCAGAAGCTTCATTTGCAGCTGTCTTGACAACCTCTTCCTCAGGCATCACAACCTGAACTTTCTTACCTCTGTTTCCGCAAGACGCAACGGCTACCAGAGCCACGCCAGCTAGCAAAATTGAATAAACTCTTTTCATAATTATTATGTTTTAGATTATTAATTCAGGGTTTCTACAAATTTACATTGAAATCGCATAAGCATCAGACCGTCACACTGAGATTTGGGCAAAACTCTGTGTGACGGTCTGATTGAGGTCTATAGATCTAGTCCAAAAGGTATTTGAGCCAGAAGTCGCGATTTGCGAGGAGGAAGTGTGCGCCCTGGTAGCTGTAGTAGCCATGCATACCGTCCGGGTAGATCATGAAGTCAAACTTCTTCTGAGCCTTGTGCAGCTCATCTACGAGCAGAAGCGTATTCTGATGATGTACATTATCATCTCCCGTTCCATGCGTAATCTTCAGCATTACCTTGCCATCCTGAGCGCCCTTTTTGTCATCCTGAGCGCTCTTTTTGTCATCCTGAGCACCCTTTTTGTCATCCTGAGCACCCTTTTTGTCATCCTGAGCGCCAGCGAAGGATCTACCATATCCCACCGGATACTCCGCCACATAATTAAGCACCTTAGACACCTCATATCCCTCAGGATTGTTAGCAGGAGTATCCATATAGCGCTCTGTATAATGCGAATCATAAAGCGCCCAATCATATACTCCACCGCCGGCGATTCCATAATGGAACTTATCAGAAGCACGCATCACCAGCATTGTAGTCATTGTTCCGCCGAATGAGAAACCTTCTACACCTATCTTATCAGCCTTCACATAAGGCAGAGCCTGAAGCCACTCACCCCATGCACAGAAGTCCTTCACCTCATTGACAGTAAGCTGTCTGTAGATCATATCAAGACCCTTGCGGCCATTATGTCCACCAGCTCGCGGATCCACCCAGATCTGGATGATTCCGTTCTCAGACCACCACTGATTATTTGCATTCGGCATAGTCCATCTGTCGCGTACTACTGGCGAATTAGGGCCACCGTAAATATCCACATGCACCGGATACTTCTTCGCAGCATCAAATCCCTTTGGATACACAATCATTCCTGGAAGAGTAAATCCGTCAGCTGTAGTCATATGTACAAGCTGACCAAGAGCATACTTCGATGGATCATAATCCTCCCCTGCCGCATCAGCCACCACAAGACCCTTCAAACCATACTTTCCAGCCTTAAGTTTCTGAGCAACCGGACCAGTAAGGTTCGCCTTCTCGATATCACCGCCATGACCAGCTGATACGATGCCACCATCATTCTGGAACACAGCCACCTTGGTAGGAGTAGTAACATTTGAATATGAAGCCACGAAATACTTTCCATCAGGAGAAAAACTTACTCCCACAGCATTGTAAGCAGGATCTGTCAACGCAGTAATCACTCCCTTAGCATTCACCTTGTACAAAGCCTGACGCACTGTAGCATCGCGCTTGGCAGTGAAATACACATCGCCCTTCTTCTCATCCACGCGTACCAATGACACAGACCAGTTAGTACCAGAAGTCAATTTACGGAACTCCTTACCATCATAAGATAGGAAGTAAATCTGCTGCCAGCCTGACTCAAACTCACGAGCCATATACAAGCCCTTCTCGGTGAAAATTACGCCATTGAACCAGTTTAGCCATGTCTTATAGGTCTCATTGTACACATGGCGCTTTGAGCCGTCTGCTGCACTCACAGCATATAGATCAATCGTATTCTGAAGACGTGGCATACGAGCAATGAAGAACTCCTTTGAATCCGGTCCCCAGAACGGAATACCGAAATACTGATCCTCAGTCTCATCAAAATCTGCCCACACCACATTACTATCATTCTGAGTACCTCTCTCATCCTGAGCGCCTCTGTCATCCTGAGCCCCTTTGTCATCCTGAGCGCCTCTGTCATCCTGAGCGCAGCGAAGGATCTCCTCCAAATCCACCACTCCAATACGAACCTGCGGATTAGTCTGTCCACACTTAGGATAACGAGTCTCACTAAGCGAACCACCCAAACCAAGATTAGTCACCTTAGGGCTAGGCGAACCCGGAGGCGACGGGAGCGGATAGGAAATATGACCTGCATAATCCTTTCCATATGCAGAGTAAATCGGGAATACAGGCACCTCAGTGTTATCGAAACGATAGAAACCGATCTTCTTGCTGTCAGGTGACCACCAAAATGCCTTATATTTAGACGAACGTCCGAGAATCTCCTCATAGTAAACCCATGAAGCATATCCATTGAGGATGAGCTCATTACCATCAAAAGTCAATCGAGTCTCCTTCTCCGTAGCGATATCAACGACATAAAGATCGTTGTTACGGGTAAATGCAATCTTTGTCGAATCCGGAGAATATGTAAGATTAACTCCACCCACTGGATTTACAGGAAAATCATCGTACTTCTCTGGAGCGGACACACCATCAGTACGACGACCAGTACGGGCATCAACCTTGAAGCCAGTATTGTCATAATATGTACCGTCATAAGTGAATATAACCTCAGTATTATTCAGCCACTTCCATGCACGTGGCACACTCTCGAACTCCTTAGCAGCAGCGCTCCACATCATCCCCGCCGCCAATACCATCATACAGAATATCTTTCTCATAATCTTTATAGTTACATTTTAAATAGATTCTTCGCTTCGCTCAGAATGACATTAGGAAGCGAACAACTCATCTTTAAAGTTGACAAGGTAGACCTTTTCTGTAGCACGGGTGAGGGCTGTGTAAAGCCACTTCAAGTCATCCACAGTAAGTTCCTCCTGCCAAAACGCATTATCAATAAACACACATCGCCACTGACCACCCTGCGACTTATGACATGTAATCGCATTGGCATACTTCAGCTGCAACGCATTATAATACTTATCCTCGCGAACAGCCTCATAACGCTTCTTCTTTGTAGTCAGATGCGAATAATCATCATTCACACCCTGGTAAAGCATATTAGACTGATCATATGTAAGCGAAGCACTCTCCGACTCCAAGGTATCAAGAATAACCTTTGCAACAATCTCCTGATCATCGTAATCAGGGAAGGAAATACGCGCTTCCGCGAAATGAAGCCCATATCTCTCCTCAAACTTCGAAATCTTCTGCAACTTCGCAATATCTCCATTCGCAATATAGCTCACACCCTCAAGTCCATCCAGGAACTGATAACAGTTCTTCACAATCATGAGCTTATCATCACGAACCAACCTCTCCTCCTTAAACTGAACTGTCGAACGAATTCCAAGATTATACTTGATTGCCCTCTTATTAGAACGGCACAGAATTATCGTCTCATCCTCACCATAAGCTGAATACGCATCCGAAATCTTCTCAATGAGCTCTCCCCCACTAATTCTCTCAATATCATCAAACCCTTCCAGTTCAAGTCCAAGATCACACAAATCAATCAGCCCCGGACCATACTCCAGCTCAGAAATCAGCTGTCTGACAAGCGTAGCATTATGTAAAATTCCAGACTCCTGCTGCTGACGGACCACTGTCGAAAGCTCTGCGAATCTCACTCCACCCATCATTGACATATAATCTTTCATAAGCGCCGGACTTGCATCAAGACCCACAGGCGGCAACTGAGCAGAATCACCTATCAGAATCAACTTACACTCCGCACCGTTACGCACAAATGTGATCAGATCTTCAAGAAGATTTCCTGTTCCAAATGCAGCAGTAGACTGTTGCTGACCGGCATCAATACCCATCAGTGAGACCTCATCCACTACAAACACAGTCTCCTTATCCTTATTCATGAACAGAGAAAACTGTCCGAATCCATCTCCTCCCACCGACTTCTGACGATAGATATGCTTATGCACTGTGAACGCAGGCTGCCCCGCATACGAAGAAAGCACCTTAGCCGCACGACCAGTAGGCGCAAGCAGCACACACTTCGTCTGATAATCCTTTAGAACAGAAATCACGGCAGAAATAGCCGTAGTCTTACCCGTACCTGCATATCCGTTCACCACGAGGATATCATCCTCATCCGAACTTATAAAATCCGCCACATCACGCAGCAAACCATCCTGACATACAGTAGGCTCATATTGAAACTTCGAAAGAAATCCAGAATAGAGATAATCCGCCCTTCCCATTACTTGCCGCGGTTAAACATCATAGACAACACCACAAGCACAGGATATATCTCCACACGACCTAAGAACATATCGAAAGCATAAACAAACTTTGCCACTGAAGGCTCAGCAGAGAAATTATCCATTGCACCCAACTCACCGATACCAGGTCCCACGCTACCAATTGACGAAATCACACCAGATATCGCTTCAGTAGGACTCGACCCACATAACATCACCACTACAATAGAAATAACAGCCATGAGGATATATGTAACAATATACATCATCACGGAATTCACAGTACTGTCAGGCAAATAATGTCCATCCAAACGAATCTGTGACACAGCATTAGGATGAACCCTGCGACGGATCTCATTACCGATGGACTTGAAAGCAATCAGGATACGGTCCACCTTGATACCTCCCGTAGTCGATCCTGAACATCCACACTGGAACGCAACAAACATCAGCACCACTCCAGCCACCACAGGCCAGGTCGAATTATCACAAATAGCAAATCCCGTTGTGGACATGTAACTAACCACAGTAAACGTAGAATCCATCAACGCCCTGCCAAGATGATTGTAGCCACCCTGAGACCTGAGCACCAATCCCACGATTATCGAAGCCACAGCAATCGAACCGAAATAATATCCAACAACGGAACTACGCATCGGCTTCAGCGAGCGCGTCACGAACACCGCATAGATAAGTCCAAAATGCAATGCACAGACTGCCATGAAGAAAATGATGATCAGATGAAGAACATCTGACTGGTAATATCCCACAGAAAGATTACGAGTACTGAATCCGCCTGTTGCAGCAAGGCTGAATGCATGATTCACAGCATCAAATAGAGTCATTCCTGCAGCCCAGAGGCTGAAGAAAATAACAATCGCAAACGAAAGATATACACCAGTAATGATTCTTATGACCTTAGAAGAATTATATCGATATCCACCCTTTGAAAGAGTCGACATCTCCATATTTGTAAGCTTGAGACGATATGGGCTGGCTGTAGGCATTACAAGAAGAAGGAAGACCACAACTCCCAATCCACCAATAAAATGCGTAGATGAGCGCCAAAACAAAAGGCTCTTTGGAAGCGCCTCCACATCAGTCAGAATAGTTGATCCTGTAGTCGTATAGCCCGACACACTTTCAAACCAGGCATTAATCAACGTAAACTCACCTCCATATAGAACATACGGAAGCATACCGAAGATGAATGAAAGCACCCATGACAAAACGATGGTCAAGAATCCATCATTCAATGAGAGCGCCTGGGTCTTATGCACAAAAATAAACGGGAATGCTCCTACAATCGCCGTAATCACAAAACTGATAAGAAGAGGAGTAAAAGCCTCATCTCTTCCATTCACCAGCGACACGCCAATAGACAAAGCCATAAACAAAGCACTGACCAGCAGCGCCTTGCCCACATTAAGAGATATAGCCTTTACATTCATACCTATGCCTGATTTCTGTCCTCACGAAGAGTCTTGATGCGAACCTTGAGCTCGATATTCTCCTCCACAACCTCGGTAATTCCCTCATTGATCTCGGCCAGCTGATCATCGCCATCAAACTCATAATTATATCGTCTGGCTGAAGTACGGTAAGCATTCAGTCCCTCTGCCATCTTATTGATCGGTCTCACATAATCAGACAATGTGAACACCAATAGAAGCAGAATCAACAACAGACCAGCTCCTACCGATACCACACTTGGGATGATACTGCGATAGAATCCTGCATCAAAATCTGCAGAATTTGAACGAAGATCTTTATAAATTGTCTCATTCAAGACGGTCATATCCTCAAGGAACTTGTTATATGACGGCTGCAAAGTACCGAAGAACCACTCACCGGTATCGACACTATCTGCCAGAAATACCTCATCAAACTTCTGAGATGTCTTCATGAAATCATCAAACGAAGTAACAACAGAATCCACCATAGGAAGTGCCTTCTGAGATGTAAACGAATTCTTCAAGGAATCTGACTGAGCCATAAAATGCTCAATATCAAACTTCGGAATCAAAGAAATATCATTCTGAACCACCACAGCAAGCATCTGGTGGTTATACTCCTGTGTAATATCTGAAAGCTTCTGAGCATGATTGATGCTTCTGATGTTAGAAGCTATCAACTCCGACACATAATCGCTCATTCTACGATACTCCAAAATGGAAATAACGCTCGAAAGCAGCAAGATTGCCGCCACCGAACCAAGCGAAAAATACACCTTTCTTCTAAGTACTTTCATCTGTATATAAATTACTTAACCTGCAAATATAACCAATTACTATTTAAGACGTAACGTAGCAGAGCAGAAGTCCACGACACGTTCACGATGGGTAATGAAAATCATCGTACGATCCGGCATATGCGAAGTCAGTCGTTCCATTAAAATATCCTCTGTTTCTGAATCAAGCGCTGAGCTGAATTCATCCAGAAGCAAAACCTTACCAGGGCGCAGGAGCGCACGCGCAATAGCAATTCTCTGAGCCTGTCCCTCACTGAGTCCTGCCCCTTTCTCAAAACACTGGCTATCCAATCCAAGCGGCATCAGCTCAACAAAATCTGCAGCAGCAACCCTCAAAGCCTCCATCATCTGCTCATCACTGGCTTCCGGATTACCCACAAGAAGATTCTCCCTGATGGTACCGCTGAACAGACTGTTTCCCTGAGGGACATAAACAAGATTACACCTTGTAGAAGCCGAAACAGCTATGTCTTCAGCACTTTCGGAATACAGACTGATATTACCCTTGCCAGGACGGAGCAACGAAAGTAGCAAACGGATCAATGTACTCTTGCCCACTCCAGTAGGACCAACAACAGCAGTCCTGCTGCCTGGAGTAAAATCATACGAAAATCCCGAAAGTACTGCAGCAGACGAATCCGGATATGCAAAAGTAACATCCTCCAGACGCACCCCCACAGCACCATCAAGCATCACAGACTCATCCACCTTCTCACTCGGTAGCTCCTCCACCTCAATTATCCTATCAACAGAAGCAATAGCATGGATAAGCGACGGCAAAGTCTGGCTCAGTTCCATCAACGGACGCTGAATCTGTCCCACCAACTGGAGGAAAGCTGTCATCATGCCAAAAGTAACCGCTCCTGTACTGATACCGAACGCTCCCCATATAAAAGCGATAGCATGTCCAGCTGACAAAGCCAACGAAATGATAATTCTTGAAATGACACTGAATCTGGTGCGGCGAATTTCATTCGAATACAAAGTGCCTTGAAGTTCACCAAGAGAAGACGAACTGGCGCCAGTATATTCCATAGTCTGAAGAACAGTCAGATTCTGCATACTCTCCTGTAAATGCGACTGCACCTTACTGTCAGTACTACGGATATCATGAGTCATCTGACGCAGACGTCTAGCCACAAAACGGCCTCCCAGTACTCCCACAGGCACAATCACCACAATCACAAGAGCCAGACGCAAATCCAGAACCATCAAGAACACAAGAGCTGCAACGAACTGAAGTCCAGCTCCGAAGAGATTAGGAAGTGACCCCGACATTGCAGAAGCCACCACTCGCACATCCTCGAGAACACGATTCAGAAGATCACCCGTATGACGTCTCTCACCACCATCGTTCTGAAGATGCAACATCACATCAAACATCCTCGCGCGCAGTTCATTGCGCATCTTTACATCAGTCTTAGCCTGAAGATAAGTGCGAAGAGCAGCGAGCAAGACACGGCCGATGATCAGCACTGCCATTGTACCAGCACAAGCCCAAAGATGCGATACTTCCCCAGCTCCGTTGAACATAGCGACAGCCTCATCAACCATTCTCTTGCATACATAGACAAATCCAAGAGAACAAACGGTCAGCAAAAGATGACATGACATCATCCCAGCTATCGACCATCCATATGGTCTTGAAACCCTAAGAATCCAACGTAACTGTTTCATAACCTATTCTTTAACCTCTACAGCAGCGCAACATACACGAGCTGCCTCCTCATCCGGAAGACATTCCAGATGCCAGCATTTCACTGCTGAAATCACCTTCTCCACAGACTTATGTAATGCATTAGTCGCACTTGGTTCCCATCTCATACAACTACAAGACGGCATAAATGCAGTATAAGCCAGAAGTGGCACAAGACGATTTATCTTATTGTACGGAGCCTGTGACAACCTTACGATTCCAGCGAGGGGTACAAAGTCATTCTTATAGCAAGGGGTCTTTCCACTCCATGGCGATCCATACACATATGCTTGTCCATCAATAACGCGCACTACAGGATTATCATCATTCAAAAGCTCTGTACCCTCAATGTGTTTAAGCCACAAGCTGCTGTGAGTACTCTTACCTGTACCACTCTTTCCAAGGAACATATAACCACGTCCCTTATATTTTATCACGGAAGCATGCACCATAAGGGTATCCTGACCAGAGGTGCGGAATGTGTAAAGAAGCATTATAGCATTGCTCAAAGCAAACTCCATCAACTTTTGAGCATATGCTTCAGAGACATAGACCACTGCCTCAGAATAATCATCTGAAGTCGCCACAATACAATTTGGTGCTTTCTTGGTATATGAAAATCCATACAAGAATTTTCCATCCTGCTCAAATAGCCAAAAATATGGTGCTTCATCATTGAAGACTTCTTTCACCTGTCCTGTTACGACTGAACGTAGCGTCTCTACGATCTCTACTTTCAGATTGATGACAGGAAGCGCATCAGGTCCAGTTTCAGTAAAAGGCACGTAAGGAGCCAAAAAGGTCTCTGGATCAAACCCATTTGGCAAAGAAATGCAGAAAGTATGACCTGCAACTGTATATTTGTAAGAATTTCCCATAAAACCTTCAAAGATAGCAAAATTTATCAGTACTTTTGCATTGCTCGACGCGGATTATCAAAATGACAAAGCAGATTCTCATAAATAAAGAAGACATCTTCAAAGAAATCAGTACAATGATTGCTGAGGGAAAGACTGTAACCTTGACAGCAAATGGTTATAGTATGAATCCTTTCCTTGTTCATCTGCGAGATCATATTACCCTAGGCCCTTGGACAGACTCTGATATTCGTCCCGGCACAGTTGCTCTCGTACGAGACATTAAAGGCAATATCGTTCTACATCGAATCATCCGTCGAAAAGGAAACCATATTCTACTTGAAGGTGACGGAAACATTGGTCAGCAAGAAAAAGCGACTCTTGACGGCATTGCTGGCATCATGCACAGCATCACACGCAAGAATCGCACTTATACTTCTACAAATCTCCTTTGGAGAATATACTCTTGGATATGGGTCACCTTCAGACCTCTACGCCGCTATCCACTAGCTCTCTGGCGCAGACTTAATCCTCAGCCTCCGCTACATCGCTAGGCTTTTGCGTAGCAGCAGCCTCATCAGCCAGACGCTTACGATATGCATCCATACGCTTCTTCCAAGCCGCCTGTCTGAGACGTTCCTCCTTCGCCTGCTTTGCAGACGCCCGTTCACGCATATCCTCGAACTTCTTTTCCAGATAATTATCAGCCATAACTACTTTCTAAAATCCTTAATTCTCTGTTCCTCAGAAAGTTTGCAGATAAGAAGTCGTCCATCACGCTCTACCACGATGCTATCCTCAAGGCCCTGAAGAACGACGCTTTCTGCACCCGGAGCATGCACGATACATCCCCTGCACTCATTCAAATACACATTATCTCCCACAACTGCATTTCCGTTGGCATCATGCTTGAGGAGCGTCCATAGCGATCCCCAGGTTCCCACATCGCTCCATCCGAAATCACCAGGAATGGTGTAGATATAATCAGCCTTCTCCATGACAGCGTAGTCAATCGAAATCTTCTCGCAAGTCGGGAATATAGAACGAACCACAGCAGGTTCATCAGCTGTATAGAATGCCCTTGACATCTCATCCATCTTTGCCGCAAGATCAGGCACAAAAGTCTTCATAGACTCCACAATCGTATTCACGCTCCACACGAAGATACCGGCATTCCAAAGATAATTTCCAGCAGCAAGATACTCCTTAGCGACCTCCAGAGCAGGCTTCTCCCTAAATGAATCTACCTTTCTGACTTCAATTGAATTTTCCTGACCAGCAATCTCCCCCGCTGCTATATAACCATATCCAGTCTCCGGACGAGTAGGACGGATTCCTACAGTTACAATACGTTTCTCAGCCGCAGTGAACTCCAATGCCCTGGCAATCACCTTCCTGAAATCATCCACATCAACCACTAAAGCATCAGCCGGAGTCACCACAACATTTGCCTCCGGGCACTGCTGACGTATCTTCCAGCATGCATAAGCAATACACGGAGCAGTATTACGCATAGCAGGCTCAGCAAGAATATTCTGCACAGGAATCTGAGGCAACTGAGTACGAACTGTATCCACATACTCCGCGCTGGTCACTACCCAGAAATTCGCCAACGGACAAAGAGGAGCGAACCTCTCCACTGTCATCTGTATCATGGTCTTACCACAGCCCATCACATCAATGAACTGCTTCGGACACTCAGGAGTACTCATCGGCCAGAACCTGCTGCCGATTCCTCCTGCCATTATCACTATATGATTACTACTATTCATTTTCATGTAATTGTCTTCCTGAATTAAGATGCTTCACTGCGTTCAGCATGACAGGTGTCATGTCATCCTGAGCGAAGCGAAGGATCTCCTACAAAGAATTATAAGCCTCCAAAGCCTTCTCCAGAATCACCACAGCACGCTTCAAATCCTCAATATTCAAAGCATAAGCGATACGCACCTCATCACGTCCCATACCTGGTGTAGCATAGAAGCCATTACCCGGAGCCATCATAATAGTCTCGCCCTCATAATCAAAATCAGTCAAGCACCATGCGCAGAACTTCTCCGCATCATCCACTGGAATACGAGCCATAGTGTAGAACGCGCCCATAGGAATCGGTGAATACACTCCCGGAATCTTATTAAGTCCATCAATCAGACACTTACGTCTCTCCACATACTGCTCATAAACATCTGCCGAATACTCCTCAGTGCCCTCAATCGACGCCTCAGCCACAATCTGGCCCAAAAGCGGCGGACTCAAACGAGCCTGACAGAACTTCATCACTGCATCACGCACAGCCTTATTCTTAGTCACCAAAGCACCTATACGGATTCCGCACTCTGAATATCTTTTAGACACCGAATCAATCAGCACGACATTATCCTCAAGACCATCTAGATGGAAAGCTGAAATATATGGTGAACCTGTATAGATAAACTCACGGTAAACCTCGTCCGAGAACAGATACAGGTCATACTTCTTCACAAGGTCACGAATCTGATTCATCTCCTTGCGAGAATAAAGATAGCCTGTAGGATTGTTAGGATTACAGATCAGAATTGCCTTTGTGCGCTCTGTAATAAGCTCTTCAAACTTCTCCACTGGAGGAAGAGCAAAACCTGTCTCAATTGAAGAAGGCACAGTCTTGATCACAGCACCGGCAGACACAGCAAACGCCATATAGTTAGCGTAAGCAGGCTCAGGGATAATGATCTCGTCACCCGGATTAAGACATGAAAGAAAGGCGAAAAGCACCGCCTCAGAACCTCCGGCAGTAACAATGATATCATCTGGTGAAAGTTCAATACGATACTTAGAATAATACTCTGCAAGTTTCTTGCGGAGGCTCAAGAAACCCTGGCTTGGGCTATACTCAAGAACTTTTCGATCCACCTGACGAACTGCCTCGAGAGCAGACTCCGGAGTCGGAAGATCCGGCTGACCGATGTTCAGATGATATACTTTGATTCCCCTTGCCTTGGCATTATTTGCAAGAGGAGTAAGTTTTCGTATAGGTGACGATGGTATTTCAATACCACGTTGAGAAATGACAGGCATATCTATAATTTTTAATTACTTGTTATAGTACTTTGCGTACCACATAGCGAATCTCCTCAATCCTTCTCTAAGAGGAGTAGATGGTTTGAAGCCAAAATCGCGCTCCAATGCAGATGTATCTGCAAAAGTTACAGGGACATCGCCTTTCTGCATAGGCACCAATTCCTTATGCGATTCAAAATCATAATCAGAAGGAAGAACACCCGCACTAATCAGTTCCTGCTGCAATATATCTACAAATTCGAGAAGATTCTCTGGTTTGCTGTTACCCACGTTATATACTGCATACGACTCAGGAGCTTTCAACATCACACGATAGACGCACTCAATAACGTCATCAACGTATGTAAAATCTCTCATACAATCACCGTAATTGAAGATCTGAATCTTCTCTCCCCTAACGAGTCGGTCAGTAAATTTGAAATAAGCCATATCTGGACGGCCAGCCGGTCCATAGACCGTAAAGAAGCGCAATCCTGTTGATGGAATATTGTATAGCTTGCTATATGCGTGAGCCATCAGCTCATTGCTTTTCTTGGTTGCAGCGTACAGAGAAACCGGGGTATCTGACTTTTTATCAGTAGAATATGGCAACTCCTGATCTGCCCCATAAACTGAAGACGAGGAAGCGTATATAAGATGCTGGACACCACCGTCATACAACTGATATGATTGGCGGCATGCCTCCAGAATATTATAAAAGCCTACGATATTTGTCTCAACGTAAGCATCAGGATTTGTAACACTATTACGCACACCCACCTGGGCAGCAAAATTGATTACAATCTGAGGTTTGAAATCCTCGAAGACACCTCGTAAAAACTTCGCATCTACTATGCTTCCTTTAACAAAGGTAAATTGCGGATATCCGGCAAGTTCACTTAAACGCGATTCTTTCAATCCGACATCATAATAATCGTCAAGATTATCTATTCCGAGCACCTGAACATCTTCCCTCTGCTGCAAAATAGTCTTTGCAAGATTACTTCCGATAAACCCCGCTACGCCCGTGATAAAAACCCTCATAAATCAGTCCCTCTTGAATACGTCTCTAGTATAAACCTTCTCCTGTACATCATCAAGCACAGAATCATAGCGATTGGCAATAATCGCATCACACTCTGCCTTGAACGCCTCCAGATCGTTAACCACACGACTTCCGAAGAATGTAGAACCATCCTCAAGCGACGGCTCATATACAATCACTGTAGCTCCCTTAGCCTTGATGCGCTTCATCACGCCCTGGATAGAACTCTGGCGGAAATTGTCAGAATTCGACTTCATAGTCAAACGATAAACTCCAATCACACAGTGGCGTTCCTGAGATGCATCATAATGATATCCCTCACTATATGAATAATATCCGGCCATCTGAAGCACACGGTCGGCGATAAAATCCTTACGGGTTCGGTTACTCTCCACGATTGCACGCATGATTTCCTGCGGCACATCATCATAGTTTGCAAGCAGCTGCTTGGTATCCTTAGGAAGGCAATATCCGCCGTATCCGAAAGAAGGATTATTGTAATGGTCACCAATACGTGGATCAAGGCAGACACCTCGGATGATATTCTGAGTGTTAAGTCCCTTCATCTCCGCATAAGTATCAAGTTCATTGAAATATGACACTCGAAGCGCAAGATATGTATTAGCAAAAAGTTTCACAGCCTCAGCCTCTGTAAAGCCCATGATAAGCGTATCTACCTCAGGCTTCAAAGCCCCCTCCTGTAGCAGACCTGCAAACTTATCAGCAGCCTCCACGAGACGAGGATTCTCCATATCAGTACCCACAATGATTCTGGATGGATATAGATTATCATACAAAGCCTTGGACTCACGAAGGAACTCTGGCGAGAAAAGAACATTCTCAGTGTTGTACTTTTCACGAACAGACTCTGTAAAGCCGACAGGGATAGTCGACTTGATTACCATAATCGCATCAGGATTCACACTAAGAACCTTCTGGATTACAGCCTCAACTGCAGAAGTATCGAAGAAATTGCGCTGAGGGTCATAATTGGTAGGCGCAGCAATAATTACAAACTCCGCATCACGATAAGCAGTCTCCCCATCCAAGGTAGCCACAAGATCCAGCTCCTTCTCAGCAAAATACTTCTCGATATACTCATCCTGAATCGGGCTCTCGCGGCGATTGATCATCTCCACCTTCTGCGGTACAATATCCACAGCCACCACACTATGGTTCTGCGAAATCAATGTCGCCATCGACATTCCCACGTATCCGGTTCCAGCAACTGCTATCTTCATATCATACATCTTTAGAACTTACAAAGTTAACAATTTCCCCACACTCTACAAACGTATAGACGCCATCTAAAAAATTCCAATCATCTGATCTAATCAGCCTCATACTTCCTGCCCCTAAGAATCGGCAAAAACTTATCCCATACGAATCCTATTGCACTCTGCCCGAGAAACTCCTTAGGCTTCCATGCTGATTTTACAATTCTACGAACGTTACCCATTCGCTCTGCAATAATACTTTTCTTATGAACCTGCTCGTATGGACGGAACAGATCATCAATAAACTTCTCAACTACAGCAGGCTTCAGCAAAGTCATTTCTGTTCTAATACACTCTGGAACGTCATCTATGGCTAATCCAAGATGTCTCACCGACACCTCACTCATCACAGCAGCAAACTTAAGAAGCTCATGATCGCGTAAGCCTAATGCAGTATGTTCCGAAGAAAGAAGTTCCTTTTCGTTTCTCAAGAAGTATATCCAATCTACAAGGAATTTAAATGATATACCCTCATAAATAAAATGCGACATCGCATGATGAAGATTGAAAATCAATGAGAAGTGAGCATCAGGATAATATAAGCCTGGCTCATCATACGTTGCCAAATGAGATACAGCCATCTTCTTTAAATCAGCATCCAAATCAGCCAATTTCTGACGTCCTCGAACATCCAATAAACAATAGTGATTTTCAACCAGAATTCCGCTAAGATTCATATGTGAATGCCTATAGAAATCCGTATCAACCTTGACACCTTTCGACTTGAATGCATCATCAATCACGCTGCCCATATCAGGAGCATACAGATCAATATCAACAAACTTACGCGCATGAGGAACAGGATAATACTCCGCCAACGACAATCCCTTGAGCAACAAACATTTCACCCCAGCATCTTTAAGAAGTACTTCAATTTTATCTGCTAGTTTCTTTAGTCTGGTATACGACTGTTGCGTTGACATATCAGCAGTAATAAACTTCAAAAGAACATCTTTTGAAGGCCTTAGCTCCACAGGCAACTTCTCAATAGCCACACATCCCAATGCTGACAATCCATGGAGGCTCAATGTATTAAATGCCCAATTCCACTCCTGTGCTGACATCGGGATAAAATCCGCCACTTCCCCGCCCAAAGTCAAACGCAAAATCTTATATACTGATTCCTTATTCATCCTACCTATCATTTTCAAGGTGTAAAAAATCCTCAGTCTTTATCGGGTCATATGCACCATCTTTCGCCTCGAAGATCACGCTACCATCTTCCAGACACACTAACGTATGATATTGGCCCATTGGCACCTGAACTCCAGGACACTCTCCGCCAGCCTCAAGTATAAACTCAGCGGTTTTTGTTCCTGTAACATCATAAAACTCCTCTCTCACTTTACCTCGCAAAACAACCACTGTTTCCGATGTATCCACATGCCTATGGATTGGAATTACCGTGTCAGTCATCAACACATTCAGCATCCTTTGCGAAAGATCATCATGAGTAGTCCTGAGGTCGAAATTCATCCTTCTTCTCGGCGACTCCTGAGCCTTAAGCAAGACCTCGTCAAATAGTGCATTATCTAATTTCATAATATCTCTGAATACTTATTCAAAATCACTTTTTCAGAATATGAATTCTCAGCGAGAAGACGCGCCTTTATTCCCATCTGTATAAGTTCTGCTCTCTTCTCCTCAGAAAGGTTCTTAAGGAATGATGTAACATCTTCGAGTTCATCAGGCTTAAACACATAACCTATTCCGCTTTCCTTGATCATCAATGCTATCTCACTTCTATCATCTCCAATATACAATATCGGTTTTCCTGCAGCAAGAATATTATATGTCTTCGAAGGAACACCTAATCCATACATTCCTTCAGCCAATGTTACTATTGCCAGATCGCAAGAATTAAGTATCACATTCTGCTCATTTCTCCTATAATTTCCGTAAAAACGGACATTATCCATCTTATTGATCTCAACAAAATTCTTCAGGTCTTTCTCCACAGCTCCGCCACCGAAGAAACTCATTTCTATTAGGTCATTGGAAGAATCTTTCACACATTTCAACAACTCCATCAATCCTTGAACACGACCGAGATTACCTGCATATTGTAAGACTATCTTACCATCTGCAGGCCTTTCCTTTGGATTTATATTATCCAAGTCAGCCCAATTTTCTATAATGACTGTCCTACCTCCATGCTCTCCAATCTTTCTCGAAACAATGTCCTCCATATCACGGCTAAGCACAATCAGTCTATCAGCCTTGGCGTATGCTCTATCAAACAAAGACTTCAGGGTTCTATAAAACAGAGACTTGTCAGATTTTATGATTCCGGCAGGGATTGTGTTTTCCGGGAAGACATCATGCACCAACAGATTTAAGCTGAATGATTTTCTAGAACGCAATCTGGCGACAGACAAAAGTATGGGAGCAGGATTAGTCACCACAAGAACCTCATCACCATCAGCAATCCTTTTTCTGAATTCCCTGGTAAGTTTCCATGTCAAGGACAGGAATCTCAACCCCCTTGATATCAATCTGTTCTTACCAAATACAGTCCCGCTGACGCGGTGTATCTTCACCCTCTCATTCAAAACTGCAGCATCCTGAATTCTTTCCTTCCCCTCATACGACGCCGGACCACATATCACATTGACATCCATATCTCCCGCCAGATGGTCGGCAATTTTAGTCAATATGTATGCTGTTGCTGTTTCCTCGGGGAAAAACATCTCAGTGAGTATCCAAAGTGTCTTCATTTAATCTAATATTATTCCACTCCCTCTCTGTAATTTTAGCATCTATTAAAACACGATACCAATACGCTTGAAGATACGCATAGACGAATCCAGCATGCCCATCTAAAAAACCTAGCTGAATATAATAACGGAACCAAAAATACAATTTAGCTCTTAAAAATTTAGGAAGGTTATAATAGAATTTATTTTTTATGGTTTTCCTTTTCTTTGCATCTTCAGACAACATCTCAATTCCCTCGTTTGCCTTATCCTGCTTGAAGTATGTATCCACTTCACAATCGGCATACCAATTATGTTTTAATATCCATGAAGTTAAATCCTTAAAGTCATAGTGCAGGCAGTCATTCAATAATTTCTCTACATGCCCTTCCATAATCATCACATCATCCCTCATCAGTATTTCATTAAATCTAGCCTTGCCATACTTAAAGATATTAACCTTACGAAACGGATATGCTCCCCCATGATAAAGGAATCTCCCCATAAAAAATATCTTAAAACGCATTTCAAAAGCAGTTACATCATCATTCGCATGAAGTATACAAGCCTGCTTTATTTCATTTTGCAAGTCTTCAGGGACTTCTTCATCTGCATCTATACGATATACCCACGTAGTATTTATATCAATATTATCTAAAGCCCAATTAAACTGATTTCCATGACTTATAAATGGCAGATGTTCAAAAACTTCCGCTCCTAGGGACCTAGCTATCTCAACAGTTCTATCTGTACTAGCACTATCAATAACAACTATCCTTTTTGCCAAAGATTTAACAGAATTTATACACCTCTCTATATTTAACTCCTCATTTTTTGTAAGGATGATAATTGTCATATCTATTCTTTGCATATATTTCCTATTGTTTCGCACTACCTTTAATCTTCACCGAATATCATAACTCAAAGAAAAAGATTAATCTAGTATATATTACATTAATCCCTGTTGGGCAAACATATCAACCAGATACTCTCGCGATAAACGACTCTCCGGTGGATATAATTTCGATTCATGCTCAACAATCTGATCTATTGTCCAATAAAACTTTATAAATCTCGCAGGTACTCCTCCACACACAGAATAAGGGGGTGTAGACTTATTTACTACTGCACCAGCTGCAATTGTGCATCCCCTACCTATTGTACATCCTGCTAATAAAGTAACATTCGAGCCTATCCAAACATCTTCTTGAACAATTATATCCAAATCAAATCCTTTGGGTTTATTATCTTCTGTAATATCTGTAACAAATTTCCCAATAATCCTTGCATGATTTCCTGTGTGTACAGTTAGTCCTTCAGCTATAGCACAATTTTCCGCACATATAAATTTAGCATTTAATGCAGATATCATTGCGTTTGATCCTATCGCGACATTTTTGCCTATATATATATTCTGGGAGCCTATAAACTTATATGGTGGAGTTAGTCGTACCCCTTCTTCACATTTAGCAAAACGATGTCTTGTTACGAAATACTCACGAAACTTTATGGAGGTAAAATATAAGCTTCTAACTAATAAGTTTTTCTTGAAACGTTCAATTAATTTCATATTTATACACTCTTCCAAATATTAACCAATTGATTCCATATACGAGAAATTGTATAGTGGTTGTGTAATCTCATTTTGGCATTTTGAGAAAATTCTCTTTTAAATTCCAAATTATCAAGCAATGTTACAATTGCCTCTTTGATTTCATCAACAGAGTATGGCTTACAACAAATCCCACAAGGATATCCATCTATATCAAGCATTTCAGGAATAGCCCCAACATCTGTTGCAATAATTGGACAGCCACATGCCATCGCTTCCAAAATTACATTTGGAAATCCTTCGCTATAGCTAGGCAATATAAAAACGTCTGTTTCTAATAGTTCCAAGATAACTTCATAGTGAGATATCTCACCAACAAACTCCAGCCATTCAGAACTATTACGTTCTTTCGCAATTGCTATCAATTCCTCTTTGACATGAGGATGACATCTTCCCACTATCTTCATGTTCACATCAGGCAGTTGAGAACATGCCTTTACTAACTCATATACACCTTTGTTTGGCACGACATGTCCTATATATAGCAAATGGTTTAATTTTCTCTGCTTTGTTTCCCCTACATTAGATACAATCCTCAGAATGTCATCACCAATCGGATTGGGTAGATATACAACGTTATAATTATCTTTTGCAAGGGACTGTTGAGAGGCCCGAGTCATAACAATAACAGCATCACAATATGATAGTATTTTACGTAATAGTTTGCCCTCCCAATTTTTCTTCTTAATTAGTTCCGGTAATTTACCAAAATGCAAATGTATCACTGTCTTTATATCCCTCCTCTTAGCCAGCTTGAGTAAATAGATATCTCGGAATAATCCATAACCAGCACTTGAACACAAATGCATAACATCTGGTTTTTCTGTCTTCATGGTTTCTATCGCACTCTTCACTGGAATACGATAATCTTTTAGGCCATCTATTATTCGTCCTAAAAAGCATCTATCTGCAGACTGATATATACTACGATCAAAAGATATTGGCAATAGTTTAACGTCATTATCTCCTTGATTCTCATAATACGAAACGATATAGCCTCCCCATGTATTTATCCCTCCCTTAACGATTGACTCTGATCTTAAATATGGAGAACAGAATAAAACTTTCATATAATTTCGTTCTTTTATGATAAATATGCGGATATATATGATTCGGCTGACTTTCGTATACTATAATTCTTAAAGGAGTCCAAACATTGTTCGGAAATATTTCTCCTTTCATGGCCTTGTAATGTGATGAAATGTTCTATCATTTCATAATAATCGTTCTCGTCCAAACTTGGCGATATAAAGCCATTCTTCCCTGTCACTATCATATCTAGACACCCTCCTACTGGTGTTACCAATGGAATACATCCGACAGAAAAAGCCTCTATTATTACCATTGGCATGCCTTCGATGATAGAAGATAAACATATAGCATGTGCTTTACACAAATAACTGCGGATATCATTAACGCACCCACAATATTTTACATTATCAGAAAAATAAACAGATAATTGAGAAAATAACTCTGAGTGATGAAAAGTAGATCCAAACCAATATAAATAAACATTGGAATACTTTTGAGTTATTTTTTGAAAAACAGACAATAACATTTTCTGATTCTTCACAGGTTGACAACTAGCTGGATGTATAAAAATTAGATCTCCACTAGAACTTTTAGATTGACCATCTGATTCGGATGAATCAGATGAATCATATGGTGAAATGCCATTATAAATTATACGGGCATCGACAGAATAGCATTCCTTAAAAGATTTGTTTGATTTTTCAGATATGGTAATTGGAGTAACGCGTTTCGTTCTAAATAACACCCTACGAATAAATTTATCTACCTTATGAGATGCTTCAAAATAAGCGTCAGAGTGAATTGTGGCGATAAATTTTACATTTCGCAATAAAATTGCGGATAGTATTAAATATGTAATCGCAGTTAAATGAGCATGGACAACAGTATACTTGTTTTTTTTAATCAGTCTGTATAAGCGAAATAAATATCCAATATCAAATCCCTTCTTCTTATGTAAGCAAATACAGTTAACATTTTTCAAATGATTCTTAAAGCCTACGGAAGAATCAGTATCATACATGATAGAGATATCACAAGAAATATTGAATTCATTAACTAATTCATTTGCCAATTCACAGACAAATTTCTCTGCTCCGCCATTCTGTAAACTAGGCAAAACCTGTAAAACCTTCATCATAATTAAATTTTATAAAGTGCATACGAATACAAGAAGATATTTGAAACAAATAAATACCAAAAGAAAAATCTAACTGGTCTATTTAGCTTATATTTTGTTAAATATAAAGTATAAAAGATTCCTAAAGTCATCAAACTATCCTCTCTGAATCTCGGGGCCAAAAATGATGACATATCTTGCCCCATAAACAAGTGCGAGATATACATCTGCCAAAATGACATCTGTAAAAACACTATCGCTACTTTAGGTACATGAATTTTTTTTTGAATCTTAGTCTTGACTATTGCATAAATAAGCAACAAATATATTGGCAATTGAGTTAGGAAACCTGATATTTTTCCCCACAATGTAGCTGAAACCAAGTCTGATTTCATATATCCTTCAGCCAAGTCATCACTTAGAAATGACATGTTCATTAAATATCCTAAGATATCTCCAATGTAATGATAGATAACAGGGAACAAGCATAGGATAACAATATAAGCATTACGATTCAGTGGTATAAAAGCAATTAAAAATATGAATATATATATAAGCATGCTTCTATGAAAGTAAAGCGAGAGTACAAACAAACCTATTGCAATAATCTTTGGTATTCTTTTCTTATCTGATTCCATTAACATGACAATCGCAAGAAAAACTATACTGAATGCCAGAGATTGCCTATGACTACAAAAGTAAAACATAGGGAATAAAGCAAAGCACAATGATGCAACCGCAGGATTAACTTTTAACTTGCGCATTGTTAATATGTATAACAGCGTTGCAGCTGTCCATACTATAAAACGCCACAGCGAATAGTTTCCATCTACATACTTAGCTATCTTTATATATATTGGCTCAACATGGCCAAGACTATAACCTATTGAATATGAATCGAATATTTCTTGATAATGAAAATAGTCTCCAGTAATATATCCAAACGTTGAGAACAAAACAACAAGTATAAAAAACATTTTATACGAGTTCGTAATCCTGGGACATGATGGAGCTATGACATTAATATTTAAAAAAACTAGGAGTAGCCAAATAAATATATTAAGATAAAATTCAATATTCATAGTTATCATCTATTAAATACTACCTGATAAAATCTTTTTCGAAAAACAATAAAATAGAACAGACAATATATGACACCAGATAATAGAAATTTTAAAGTAATATTAGGAATGAAAAAAGATATTGTATATTTTAGACATGCAGCTATCACCAAAGAAACAGAAAAGATAGAGAAAAGATCTTTCAGAGAAGTACTCAGACTAAATGAATAACGTTTATATAAATATATCTCGCTTATCACAAAATCAAAACATGCACTAAATAACCATCCTAAAATCAGAATATATAATTTGTACCTAATTAGTAATAAAGCGATACAAATTCCTATAACCTTTTTACACACTTCTGAACGAAGCAAGTAAGAGCCGCTAGCCTTAACCTTAAGCATAGTAATATTTAATGAATGCAGTGGGTAAAGCATGAATCCTAAACTCATTATTGCTGTAAAACTAGCTGCCTCTACCCATTTTTGGCCGTATAAAAAAGATATAGTTTCAACAGAGAAAATTGATACAAACACTGAAATCGGGACAATAAATAATGCACAACACCTAAAAGCGCGGTTATATGACAATTCTAAATCTTCATCATGCTGAATTCTAGATTGTATAGGATACAAAGCTCTCATAAAAAAATCGCTAAATCCTATTGGGCCCATACTTCCTAAAAATTTTCCTCTGTCATAATATCCTAATTCAGATGGTTTATAATACTTTCCAATTAATAAGGAATAAATATTATTATATATTGCATATATTAAATCTACAAAAAACATCCTCACTCCGAATGGAAGTAATCCCTTCAAAGAGCTAAAAGAAAATCTTAGACTCGGAATCCACCTATAAGAAATCAGATAGCCAATTGTCATGAACGATGTAGAAACCAAATTTTGACATACTAATGCCCAATAGCCATAACCATAGTATGCTAAAATGATGGTTGGCACCGAAGAAAACAAAGTCGCTAAGGTATTAATTTGTGCTAATTTACGAAATTGGAGTGTCTTGATTAACAACAACCTATTTATCATGGATATAGCATTGATTACTAACCATAAAAAATAAATTCTAGTTACTTTTGCCAAATCACTAAACTCATAATATTTTTCAATTACTGGAGCTAAAAAATAGAACAGCACATATACTATGAGCGAAATTAGTACATTAAAAATGAAAACGGTATTATAATCCTTATATGTACAATCTTGTTTTTGAATCAAAACAGTAGCAAATCCACCATCAATAAATACTTGTGATACACTTGCAAATATTGCTAACATTGCTAATACAGCAAAAGCATCAGGTGCTAACAATCTTGCCAAAACTATCTGTAACACGAAATTTACAGCAAAAGAACTTGATTTTTCGACAAAACTCCAAACTATTGCTTTCTGATTTTCTGTTATAGATATCTTTTTCAATAAAAACATACAAGTAAATTCTTGAGATGGTTTTAGTCACAACAGGTCATAATATAGAGGTTCAAAGATTTGTATCCTCCATTTCTGAAGAACCGTTTATGATTTTAAAAAACAGTTATATTTATTGTATCACACATTCATGAATAATACTATATAATGATCATTGCCCAACTTTATTACTCCTTCCTCCAAACCATCTTGTTCACAACACCTGTGTAGCTCTGGATGAGCTTCACGATCTTTGTGCTGACGTTTTCATCTGTATATGTCGGAACTGGTATTCCGTTATCATCATTCTTGACCATTTCTACTGCTACGTCCACTGCCTGAAGGAGGTCATGTTCGTTGATACCTGCAAGGATGAAACATCCCTTGTCAAGTGCCTCCGGACGCTCGGTTGATGTACGGATGCAGACTGCTGGGAATGATCTGCCGACACTTGTGAAGAATGAACTTTCTTCCGGAAGTGTACCTGAGTCAGACACGACAGCAAATGCATTCATCTGAAGGCAGTTATAGTCATGGAATCCAAGAGGTTCCTGGCGGATTACACGTGGATCCAATTGGAAACCGGAAGCCTCCAGACGATTACGGCTACGCGGATGACAACTATAAAGAATTGGCATGTCATACTTCTGCGCCATCTTGTTGATAGCTGTGAACAATGACACAAAATTTTTCTCTGTGTCAATATTTTCTTCGCGATGAGCGCTCAACAAGATATATTTTCCTTTCTCAAGGCCTAGTCGTGCATGTACATCAGAAGCCTCTATATCTGCTAAGTTTTCGTGAAGCACTTCTGCCATAGGCGAACCTGAGACATACGTTCTCTGAGGTGCGACTCCACTTGCATTAAGGTAACGGCGCGCATGCTCACTATAACAGATATTAACATCTGAGATAATATCTACGATTCTGCGGTTAGTCTCCTCTGGAAGACATTCATCAAAGCAACGGTTGCCTGCCTCCATATGGAAAATAGGAATATGAAGACGTTTAGCACCGATCACAGAAAGGCATGAATTGGTATCTCCTAAAACCAACACAGCATCAGGCTTAATCTGTACCATCAACTTGTATGATGCATTGATAATATTACCCATTGTCGCCCCCAGATCCTCACCTACAGCATCCATATACACTTCCGGATCAGCAAGTTTGAGATCTTTGAAGAATACTCCATTGAGATTATAATCGTAGTTCTGGCCCGTATGAGCTAAAATACAATCAAAATATTTGCGGCACTTATTGATCACTGCTGCAAGGCGAATGATTTCAGGTCGTGTGCCTACTATAATCAGAAGTTTCAGACGTCCGTCATTCTTGAACTGAACTTCGCTGTAGTTTGTTTTTAGTTCCATTATTTTACGGGTTCAAAATATGTATCTGGTCTGTTGGGGTCAAAACATTCATTGGCCCACATAAATGTCACAAGGTCTTCTGTTTGAGAGAGATTGATTATATTATGGGTATATCCCGGTATCATTTCAACCACCTGAATATTATCACCACTCACTTCAAATTCTATGATTTCTTCTGTGCCAAGTTTCCTTAGCTGAATGAGTCCATGACCATGCACTACCACAAATTTTTCATTTTTTGTATGGTGCCAATGCTGTCCTTTTGTAATTCCTGGTTTGGAAATATTGACTGCAAACTGTCCATTATGCTCTGAACGAATAAGCTCAGTGTATGAACCTCTCGGGTCAATATTCATCTTTACTGGATAAATAAACTTTTCCTTAGGAAAATAGCTTAAGAATGTGCTATAAAGAGCTTTCTCGAAACCGTCGCTAACAGTAGGTACGCCCAATGTCTTAGGCATTTCCTTGAATTTATTCAGCAAGTCTACGATTTCTCCAAGCTTCACCTCATGGACAACCGGAACATAGCAATATTTCCCTTCGCGATGTTCATCACCAGTGAGGGCTGCAATGAGTTCATCGACAACATCATCAATATAACAAAGGCGAAGGGTTACATTCGGATCATTTACCTGAATCGGAAGGTCATTCGCGATGTTGTGACAGAATGTTGCGACAACACTGTTATAGTTTGGTCTGCACCACTTACCAAAAAGATTAGGAAAACGATAGACAAGGACTTTAGCACCTGTCTCAGATGAATAATCAAACATAAGCTGCTCACCGGCACGCTTGCTTTCTCCATATGGATTATCAAGTTCTGCCTGAATAGACGAGCTGATCATTACAGGACAACGATTCTCATATTTCTTGAGAGTATCAAGTAATGTGGAAGCAAAACCGAAGTTTCCTTCCATAAACTCCTTAGGATCCTGTGGTCTATTGACACCAGCTAGATTGAAGACGAAATCACAATCTGAGCAATAGCGATCAAGGTCCTCGACTGGAGAATCCACATCATACTCGTACACCTCACTAACTGTAAGGTTTCCGTAGCATTTGGCTTTGCCTGACTTTATATTATTCAACTGTGCACATAGGTTCTTTCCTACGAATCCTTTGGCACCTGTGACTAGAATTTTCATTTTACTCAGATCTGATATCACGAGCTTTAGCACGAGGGAGGAGACCAAGGTCTTCCTGGATAAAACGTAGACGAAGAAGCTGTTCTTTCATTCCCTCAACGTCAAGTCTTTCTGTATTATGAGAGTGATAGTCCTCAACCTTTGTCATATCCTGATTGCCCTGGGTGAAATACTTGTCATAGTTAAGGTCGCGAGTATCGCATGGGATTCTATAATAGTTACCCATATCAATCGCTTTTGCCATTTCCTCACGAGTAACTAGAGTTTCATAAAGTTTCTCGCCGTGGCGTGTACCAATGACTTTTACTTCTGTGTCAGCGTATGCTGGATCAACCTTTGTATAAACCTGCTTCAGGGCCTCGGCAAGAGTTTCCAGTGTTGCTGCTGGAGCCTTCTGTACGAAAAGGTCACCATTATGGCCATGAGTAAATGCATATATTACCAGATCTACGGCATCATCAAGAGTCATCATGAAACGAGTCATGTCTGGATCTGTAATAGTAATCGGCTTACCGGAAACCATCTGCTCTACCCACAAAGGGATGACTGATCCACGCGAAGCCATGACATTGCCATAACGTGTACAGCAGATTGTTGTCTCAGAATTTTCTCCAAGTTCACGACCTTTTGCAATAGCGACTTTCTCCATCAAGGCTTTTGAAATACCCATAGCATTAATAGGATAGGCTGCCTTATCAGTTGAAAGAACCACAACGTTCTTTACTCCGTGATTGATGGCCGAAAGGAGTACATTGTTTGTTCCGACTACATTTGTCATAGTAGCTTCCATCGGGAAAAACTCGCAAGAAGGTACCTGCTTAAGTGCTGCTGCTGAAAAAACATAGTCAACTCCACGCATTGCAATATCTACAGACTCACGGTTGCGTACATCTCCGATATAAAATTTAACCTTGCCTGCTACCTCCGGGTATGCAGATTGAAGGTGATGACGCATATCATCCTGCTTCTTTTCATCGCGAGAGAAGATGCGAATTTCCTTGATGTCGCTCTGAAGGAAACGGCGTAGAACAGCATTTCCGAATGAACCAGTTCCACCGGTTATCAGCAGGATTTTGTTTTCAAATATTGACATTGTATTAAATATTTTCGTGTTAACTGGAATTGCGCTAAAATCTTTTACCAAAGAATGCTGCCATAGCAGTCATTATTATAATTTTGATATCAAATTTCCATGAACGGTGTCCGAGATAATATAGATCATATTCCAAACGGCGAAGCATCTTTTCCATCGTATCTGTGTAACCGTTATAGAATGTAGCATATGAAGTTACACCTGGACGAATCTGATACAGATATGTATATCTCTTGTCATGTTCCAAAATCTGGTCGATATAATATGCTCTTTCCGGGCGAGGGCCAACAAATGACATATCACCCCATAGCACATTCCAGAGCTGCGGGAATTCATCAAAATGATGTCTGCGCAAAAATTTGCCGACTCTTGTCAGACGTGAATCTCCGTGTCCTCCACCATGGCTTAGCTCTGGCCCATTTTTCTCAGCATCTATCACCATAGATCTGAATTTATATATATAAAATGGCTTACCAAAACGTCCTATTCTTTCCTGCTTGAAAATAACAGCGTTACCGTCATCAAGTTTGATGGCAATGGCAATAATCAAGAAAATGGGAGCAGTCAAAACAAGCAATATCGCTGATACAATCAGATCAAACAAACGCTTTGAGCACCTCGCGAGACCAGACATACCATCCTTGATATACTGGTCTCTTGGCACCATATGGCTTACTGGGGTCACAACATTATATCTGGCAGAACACTCTGATTCCTCCTTCAATCTTGTAACCCATCTTTCGTATTCACGAATCTGGAAAGACTTGTTCACCTCAACAGTAACCTCTTTTTCAAAAATTGAGAAAACGTCATCATTTCTAGAAAGCAGATTCTTAAATATCTTATCATCCACAACCACATAAGGAAGGTCATATTCCATTGAAAAACCTCTGAAACAGTTTTGATTGTTTGCCTTAACAATCAATCTCAAGGAATATGCAGAATATCCATACGCAATCCACGTGTACGACATCTCGTTGTAATACGCATGGATCGTATTTAGGTTATTAGATTTTTCCTGTGTTATAATCTGTTCTTTTTTCATGTTGTTAGTTAATCTGCTAATATTTCGAAATCTCCCGGCTTGATAAGCGTTGAAGCCACAGCCAACATTCCCGGCAATTCAACCATGATGCGACGTGACTTACGTATACGTACAACGCGCCCCTCCACACCAGCAAAAGAGCCATTAAGGACCTTTACAAACTGGCCTTCTCGAAGTTTTTCAGATATTTCAGTTAGATAAATGATATCTTCATCCAATGTTGAAGATATCTTGATAAAATCATCCATCTCCTTACTCGGAACCATCATTGGACATCCCTTAGTACGATCCCAATAATAGTGGACAGGAGAATTCTCCCCATACTCTCTTATAAATCCATCAATCTCAGCCTTGGACCAGAAAACAAAACAAAGATTATTGATAGCTGGTACAAGCTTTTTCTGAAGCTGTCCTGCGACCTCAACCTTCTTCCACATCATTGGAACAAAAGTCCTTACTCCCCTGATATTCAGTTGAGATTGTACTTTCAGTTCCCTGGAATATGAAACTCTCAATGCGTACCACGAATATGGGACACCCGCAGAACCGATCTTCGGGCATCCGATTTCATGATTACATGTATTTTCTTTATTCTGGTCGTTACCAAACGTTCTTGCACTATCCAGCAACAAGTCGTCCATTAACATTATTCTTATGTTAAAGCAGCTGTTTTAACTGCTCATTAATTTCTGTAGTCAAGTCTTCACGAGAGTACTGATCTCGAATTGCATGCAATCTATGACAATCCGAACCGACTCTGTTATACAGCCCATTTTTTAAGAGCTGCAAGGCCTTCTTCCTGGCAGTTTCACCATAGTATCCCACCAGAGAAGGCAGATTCAACTGGAAATACACGCCAAGAGTTCTTAACTCCTGATAATCATTCAATGCAAGATAACGATATCTTTCAGGATGAGCCAATAAAGGTCTGTATCCCATAGACATCATTCTGCGAATAAGATCTTTGAAATTGAAAGGTGGCACATTCATCGACGTCTCGACAAGTACCATATCATCATCAATCATCAATATATCTCTTTGTTCCAGTCTTTTTTCGAACTCACTATCAAGCATATATTCCGCAGCCAGATGTAGTTCAATCTTTCCGGTATAAGCCTGTTGCAGTTCCTGAAACCTGGTTTTCAACATTTCTGTCGGCGTTGCCAGGTCATCCATTATATGCGGAGTACACCAGACGTGTCTGATTCCAACGGACTCAAGAAAAGAGAGTACACCTAAAGAATCCTCAAGAGTACTGATGCCATCATCCACCCCAAAAAGGATGTGCGAATGACTATCAACAGCACCCTGAAGCACTCCATCATCAAAGGCATACTTCTTCTTAAATAATCCAAGAAATCCCATTTTCTAAACCTTAGTTTCCGTAACCGTAGCCATAGCCGTAACCATAGCCGCTCTTACCATAACCATACTTGTTATACTGCATATCTACGAAGTTAAGCATCAATGCCATATGGTTATATTTACCAGACTTATAAAGCTCATCAATATTAGCAAGTATCTGTTTTGGAAGTCTTCCCGAACGAAGAACAAACACTGTCAAATCGACATAGTCTGTAATGATATTTGCGTCTGCAACAATATCAATTGGCGGACAATCCAAGAACACATAGTCATACTCAGATTTCAACTGATCCAACATATTACGGAATCTCTCTGAAATCAAAAGTTCTGCAGGGTTTGGAGGTAACGAACCAACCGGAAGAATATCTAGTGTTTCAGAAATCTTATCAATGCCCTGATGATAATCTTCCAACTTACCATTCAGATAAGCTGCCACTCCGCTGAACTCCTTATCCAATGCCTTACTGAGACTCGCCTTTCTGAGATCCAGGTCAACCATGATAACCTTAGCACCCTTAAGCGACATACTTGCAGCAATATTCATTGTAGAGAAAGTCTTACCTGCATCCGGATGGAAAGAGGTAAACATAATTACTTTTGACTTTGCATTTCTTCCCAGCATCAAGTCCAGGTTAGTTCTCAAGACACGGAATGCCTCATTCATCGCATCTCTATTTCCCTGCTCGACAATAATTCCTGACTTCTGCTCTACAGTCTTAGGAATCTCAGCAAGGAATGGAACAGAAAGTCGTCCTAAATCAGCCTTTACCTTGATTGTGTTATCGAGAATCTTTATCAGATAGAAGATACCAAAAGGTACTGCAAATCCCAACAACATAGCTATCAAAAGAACAATCATCTTATTTGGAGCAACAGGTAACACCGAACCATTAGGAGTCATGATCAGACGTGTATTTCCCACATTAACGAGAGCTGACAACTCATTCTCCTCACGTTTCTGAAGAAGGAACACATAAAGATTCTCAGTGATCTGCTGCTGACGCTCTATTGAGAGGAGCTTAAGCTCCTTGCCGGAGTTAGAAGCAATTCTTGAAAGCACCTGCTTCTCCTGGCTATTGATTTTCTTAATCTGGAGGTCAAGAGTTGAGACCAGATTGTCAACCGAACGAAGGATGGCATCACGTACAGAAACAATTGATACGTTAATATCAGAAATCATCGGGTTGTTTTCAGAACTTCCTGCTGCCAGGCGATCTCTCCTAAGAACAAGCTCATTATACTCACCAATCTGCAATTCAACAGCCTGACTTGATAATCCAAGATTTGAAGGAATCAACTCATCTTTCTTTGATGGATCAGCGAGATAATCTCTGATAAAGTTAGCAATTGCAAGCTGGTTATTCAATTCGAATGACTTCGCTGCGTAAAGTGTAGACTCCTGAAGATATGCCTGTCCTGAAGCCTTGATATCAGTAAGATTATTTTTAGACTTGAACTCCTTAAGGTCATCCTCTACCATACCAAGCTGTTTCTCGATGACTAGAAGTCTCTCATTGATAAACTCAGCGGTATTGATTGCCGAACGGTTCTTATTTCCAAGCCATGCCTCGTTGTAGACATCAATAAGCGAATTAAGCACAGACTCTGCGCGAGAAGGATATCTATCAAGCAGATTAAGCACGATGACAGATGACTCTTTAGATGCTAATGACACGCTCAACTTTGCCATATAGCGTTTTGCCATTGCTCCGCTGGTAGCCCAAGAAATGTTGATCGGATGCTTGAAATCCTTAATTTGTTCTGTCGGGAACAACACCAAAGATCCTACAGGAGTCGAAAGAGTATCTCCCAACTTACCCTCTACTACGTCATCAAATTTATCTTGTCCCAACTTGAATTTTGACAATGACACCTTTTCGTTACCAATACTGGTAGCGACAAAAGAGAAACCTGACTGAGGATTATCAGAAACCAGCTGCAAAGCAACAGGAGCACGATATAATTCAACATCTCTGAGAAACTGTTTCTCAACATAGCGAGTCTGAAGTCCAAGACGTTCTACGACCACCTGCATCAGATCCGGAGACTTAAAAGCCTCCATTTCATTTTCAACTGTATTAAAACTCATACGAGTACGCATCATGTTAGCAGATGCAACTCCAAGGTTACGCATTGTAGCATCCTGGCTACTTTCGTCAACAATCAGCTTTGCTGTTCTGCTATATGAGGCAGGTGTTCTGTATAGATAAAAAGCTGCTCCTAAAAGACAAATGCCTAATGACAAAACATACCACCACTTACGATTCCACACTAGATTCCATAAATCAGAAATCTTAAGAGTAGATTCGTCTTCGCGCTGAAAGGCATTATTGCTCATATTTTGTTCCATTGACTGTAATTTTAATAAGAATATTAGTTAATCAGGCCGACAATAAGTGTTGCTACCGACACTAGTAAAGAGCTTGTTGAGAGAGCGATAGTGGCATTTCTCAATTTCTTATCGTCAATTTTAGACTGGCTTGCTTTCTGAGGATTTGGCTGAACATACACCACATCATTTTGCATCAGATAATAAGCTGGAGAATCGAATAGGCTTACATCACATAAGTTCACTTCATAAATTGTACGCTTACCATCTTTCTCACGAATAACGGACACATTTTCACGAAGTCCATAGATAGTCAGGTCACGAGCCCAACTGAGAGCCTGAAGAATTGTAATTTTTTCTGTATCTGAAGTATATGTTCCAGGAGCGTTAACTTCGCCTAGCACCGAGAATTTGAAATTCATAAACTCTACTGTAACGACTGCATCATTAAGAAGACCTTGACTTATCAGCTTTTTCTTAATGAACTCAGCTAATTCCACTCTGGTCATACCAGATACATTCAGTTCTCCAAGGACAGGATAATCGATTTTACCATTTGGATCCACAGTATATCCAAGAACCTTCTGGTGTGTATTGTACGATGCGTCTGCTCCAGAAGTAAAGTTAATCAACGGAAGGTTGAACATTACTGCAAGTTCCGGATTTCTACTTGACACAACAATAGAAAGGATATCATTCGGCTGAATTACAATTCCACCATACTTATCGATTTTCTCAGGTTCATTCACAACCTTATTCTGAAAATACGCGATATCCTTCACTGGACCGCATGAGGAGAACATCATGGCTCCTAAAACAGCAGAAACAACAAATTTTCTTAGACTAAAATTAGATCTCATATCTGGTATCAAAAATCTTTTTGTAATAATCAATAACGCGTACGCGCACAAAATCTTACAAACTTAACAAATATTCCGTAATTCACCAAGGAATATTCAGTACCAAGACATCCTAATTAGTAAAGAGATATAAATTCATGTTAATTCCTCCACGAAATAACCATTTATGTGGAGAGATCGCTCACTCAATCTATGTTTGTCCACAGAATCGAGCTTTTGGTGGACAAACAGATGTTTACGATGCACTTCATCCACGGAATCCCCATTTTGGTGGACAAACAGATATTTACGATGCATAGATTTCTCTAAAAAAGTTCCATGTGGACATTTCGGGTGATAACCGGGCAACAGTCAAGCGCGAGGACGGCCCTTAGGCTAAGCCGCCCGCAGCGCTTGATCCGTAGTCGCCGGAGGTCGTATATTCCGGCGACGGTGACCTTCTCAATAATGTCTCTTGATGTATTCATCCAGAAGTTTCTTTCAATGTTCCTTACTGATTCCACTATGCACTCACACTTTAGTTTTAAGATCTGAGAAGAGTCCTTCAAGTGCATTATTAGTGTTTGGTAGTCCTGTTTCGGCGGGGTGGACAAAGTAGGATTATCGATGATGACGATATTATGAGTAAGAGCAATATGCAACAAAAAAAGCCTTGGAAAATCCAAGGCTTTGTGTGGGAGCAGAGGGAGTCGAACCCCCGACCCTCTGCTTGTAAGGCAGATGCTCTAAACCAACTGAGCTATGCTCCCGTGTAAGAACTTATACCATTTCGTTGAATGGGAATGCAAAGATAGTGATTTTTTCTAAAATACAAGACCTTTTATCATTTTTATTGATATATTTGGAAAGAATTAACCAAATATTAGTGTAATGAAACAACTTGTAAGCTTTTTAGTGGTCGCTGTTTTTGCATTTTCATTCAGTGCATGCGATCCGCTCGATTCTAATCCAGACAGAGATACAGACTCAGAAATTATAATCCCGGATGACTCCCCTTCTGACGATGATTCTGGCAAAGACAATGGCGGAAACACTGGAGATAACGGAAGCAGCACCGGAGATAACGGAGACGGCACAGAAGACAATACAGATGACAGAAGCCAGTACGAGCTGTATAACCACACATTCACTCAGGGAGACGCAATATACTTCGGAACTTATTATGAGGAACAGCCAGAAGATGTAAGCAACTGGTGGATTGAGCTTGCTGACAATAATTTCAGCCTTGAGGATTATTCTGGAGAGGGCTACAACATCATTCTTGAGTTCTTCTGCAAGGGCACGACTCCTGCAGCAGGTACCTACACTATCGATGCATTCGATAAGTCTCCGTTCTCACATCTTTCATTGCTTTACGGGTATATTGATGAGGATCAGGTAGATGGAGAGACTGCTCAGTATCCTGCTGGAACATGGTTGTATAAGGGAGCAGAAGCAATTGCAGGAGCTACTGATGGAGAGATGACAATCGCAGTTTCAGGCACCAGATACACTGTATCTTACACTCTCTACGACGATGACTACAAGATTACATTCAAGGGCACATACACTGGAGATCTCGCACTTTATGACGGCACTGAGAGCGCCCCTGCAGCAGCACCTCAGAAGGTTGCTAAGAGCGTTCGAGACCTTGCCACAGCAAAGCCTGCAAGAGTGTTCAGAGTAAAGAAATAGTGAGAGTTTTTAGAGAAAAGTATTATATTTGCAGTCCCTTTCAAGAGGGACTGTTTTTTTGCTCATTGGAGCAGCTCAATGGGGATGTTTTGGTTTTGACAGCATCAGACATTGGACAGTAAGCACGTCGGGCTCTGTAGGCCAGCCCGTAAATCTCGACCTTCAAACAATTAGTTGGCAACAACTCTTATGCACTCGCTGCGTAGTCTGCAAAGCACACTACCTTAATCCGCGACGCCAAGGCTGCGTCGCCGACGAGTATCCTTCCGGTCTTTAGGCCTGTTATGACCGGTTTTCAGGGTATCATTCAAACGGGATGCTCGGAGTGATTCCTTTAAGCTCCGCTAAGATTTAGAGGATAAGCCTTGAGTAGCCTGTCTGGCGGCAGCTCCTGGTCGAAAACCAAAGCAAGACTAAGCGTGTAGAAAGCTCTCTGGTGCGGTGTTTGGACGGCGGTTCGAGTCCGCCCATCTCCACGAAAAAAGGGGTTTGATCGACTGATCAAACCCCTTTTTTCGTGGAGATTCATAATCACTGTTTACGAAATCGATTTGATGCACAAATTGTGTAGAATCAGAAAAAGCAAGTTTAGCAGCCACTCTTCGGAGTGGCTGTTTTACGTAACTACCTATGAACCAGCACATTAAAAGTACAAAGGTGGGTAAATTCGCCCACCTTCACCATGCTATTTATCTGATTTACAACACTTTAGACATCACAAAAGGCCAATGCTGCATACTCACAACACCGGCCTTTTATACATCAAAATCTTAATTTAATAGCATTACTCTACAGAAGCTTCGATGGCTGCTGCACCAGTAAGCTTGTTGAATTCTTCTTCTGTGATGGTGCGACAAGTTCCGTTGAAGGTTGCGCCAAGCTCTACTGCGAGTCTGCTGATGTTGATGTTTCCGTTCATCTTACAGCCTTCTTTGAGAGCCAAAGTATCCTTAACGAAGAGATCACCTTCTACTATTCCCCAAAGGTCAACGTTCTCACAGATAATATTGCCCTTGATGATTGCAGATTCACCTACTACTACTCGACCCTTAGTCTGGATTTTTCCTTCGAAAGTTCCGTCGATACGAAGGTCGTATGGTGACTGGATTTCACCCTTGATCACAGTGCCTGCAGAGATTCTGCTGACAGAGTTTACGTTAACTGAGTTTGTCTGACTTGCCATATAATTTAATTTTACTTATTTCATTTAATAGATCCTTCGCTACGTTCAGGATGACAGATTAAAGTCCTTTGCCGTGGCAGTTCTTGAATTTCTTGCCAGAGCCGCAAGGGCAAGGATCATTACGTCCTACCTGCTTCTCTACATGTACTGGAGCATTGCTCTTAGGCTCGCCACCGTTTGTCACGAGGTCAGTACGCGAAGTGCGCATCTGGCTCATATCAGGCTTGCGTTGTGGAGCTGGTGCCTTAGCCTCAGATGGGTCTCTAAGAGGAATGTGAGCTCTCATAAGGAATGAAAGAACATCCTGGTTCAGTTCCTCGAGCATCTGACGGAAGAGGTTGAAGCTCTCGAACTTGTAGATAAGAAGTGGATCCTTCTGCTCGTAAGTGGCATTCTGAACTGACTGCTTCAAATCGTCCATGTCGCGGAGGTGCTCCTTCCACTTGTCGTCGATGATGTAAAGAGTTATGGTCTTGCTGAGTGCACGTGCAATCTCACGTCCCTCTGACTCATATGCCTTCTTCAAATCGACTGAGAGAGTAAGCATCTTGCGGCCGTCTGAGATAGGAATTGCGATGTTGGTATAAACAGCGCCCTGCTTCTCGTACACATCCTTAACGATTGGGAATGCGCGCTGAACCATTGTGTCCATACGACGCTCGTATGTTGAGAGCATGTGAGAATGAAGCTTCTCGATCATGTCCTTTGTCTTGGCTGTGTTGAAGTACTCCTCGTCGAATCCTGTGTCGATTGAAAGCGATGTCATCACGTTTGCTGAGAATGACTCAAAGTCCATATCCTCTGCTCTTGAAGCGAGAATCTCAGCTGTGTCCTGCATCATGTTCATTACGTCGATCTCGACTCTCTCACCTGAAAGGGCGTTACGTCTCTTAGTGTAGATAACCTCACGCTGTGAGTTCATAACGTCGTCATACTCAAGGAGTCTCTTACGGATACCGAAGTTGTTCTCCTCCACCTTCTTCTGTGCTCTCTCGATTGAGCTTGAAAGCATTGGAGCCTCAAGAGCCTCGTGATCCTGCATACCCATCTTGTCCACAAGACCTGCGATACGCTCAGATCCGAAGAGGCGCATAAGCTTATCCTCAAGTGAAACGTAGAAGATTGAAGAACCTGGGTCTCCCTGACGTCCTGAACGTCCACGGAGCTGACGGTCAACTCGACGGCTATCGTGACGCTCTGTACCGATGATTGCGAGACCACCTGCAGCCTTCACCTCATCAGTAAGCTTGATATCGGTACCACGACCGGCCATGTTGGTTGCTATAGTTACTGTTCCTGGCTCACCAGCGTGCTTAACCACCTCAGCCTCGCGAGCGTGCTGCTTAGCATTGAGGACCTGGTGCTGGATACCCTTAAGACGGAGCATACGGCTGAGGAGCTCTGAAGTCTCGACGTCTGTTGTACCGACGAGTACCGGACGTCCCTCTGCGATAAGCTCGCCTACCTTAGCGATCACTGCGTCGAACTTAGCCTTCTTAGTCTTGTAGATGAGGTCGTTGTTATCGAATCTTGCGATTGGTCTGTTTGTAGGGATAACTACAACGTCGAGCTTGTAGATTGACCAGAACTCACCTGCCTCAGTCTCGGCAGTACCTGTCATACCAGCAAGCTTGTGGTACATACGGAAGTAGTTCTGGAGGGTAATTGTTGCGAATGTCTGAGTTGCAGCCTCAACCTTCACGTTCTCCTTCGCCTCAACCGCCTGGTGGAGTCCGTCGCTCCAACGACGACCTTCCATGATACGTCCTGTCTGCTCGTCAACGATCTTAACTTTACCGTCTGCGATGATATAGTCAATCTCCTTATCGAACATTGTGTATGCCTTAAGGAGCTGGTTTACAGTGTGAACACGCTCAGACTTAAGAGCGAAGTCCGCCATGATCTCATCCTTCTTCACAACCTTCTCCTCTGCAGAGAGAGCCGCATTCTTCTGAACCTCAGCTACTGCTGCTCCAACGTCTGGAAGGACAAAGAAGTTAGGATCGTCGATTCCCTTAGTGATGAGCTCACGACCCTTGTCAGTCATGTCCACAGTGTGCTGCTTCTCGTTGATAACGAAGTAGAGCTCGTCTGTGATGAACGGCATCTCGCGCTCATTGTCCTGGATGTAGTAGTTCTCCACCTTCTGGAGGAGCTGCTTCATACCCTGCTCACTGAGGAACTTGATGAGTGGTTTATACTTTGGATATCCCTTGTATGCACGGAAGAGGAGAATTCCACCTTCCTTCTCGTCGCCTGCTGCAATAAGGCGCTTAGCATCGTTGAGCAAGCTTGTCACAAGCTGTTTCTGAACGCTGTAGAGACGCTCTACAAGCGGTTTGAACTCCATGAACTGCTGGTCCTCACCCTTTGGAACCGGACCAGAGATGATGAGTGGAGTACGTGCGTCGTCGATAAGCACTGAGTCAACCTCATCGACGATTGCGAAGTGATGCTTCTTCTGAACGAGGTCGTTCATTGAAGTTGCCATGTTGTCGCGGAGGTAGTCGAAACCGAACTCGTTGTTTGTACCGAAGGTAATGTTGCAAGCGTATGCCTTTCTACGAGCGTCGCTGTTTGGCTGATGCTTGTCGATACAGTCCACTGAAAGTCCGTGGAACTGATAGAGAGGTCCCATCCACTCAGAGTCACGCTTTGAGAGGTAGTCGTTGACTGTAACCACGTGAACTCCCTTTCCTGCCAATGCGTTAAGGAATACTGGAAGAGTTGCTACGAGAGTCTTACCCTCTCCTGTTGCCATCTCGGCGATCTTACCCTGGTGAAGAACGATACCACCGATGAGCTGTACATCGTAGTGTACCATGTCCCATGTGATTTCATTTCCGCCGGCCATCCAATGATTCTGCCATACTGCATAGTCACCATCGATTGTCACAAACTCCTTAGTTGCGCTGAGGTTGCGGTCAAAATCTGTAGCCTTTACTCGGATCTCTGGATTCTCCTTGAAACGACGAGCTGTTGACTTCATGATTGCGAATGCCTCCGGAAGGATCTGCTCGAGTACTTCCTCGATCTTCTTGTCAACCTCTTTCACGAGCTTGTCAGCCTCTGTTGCAAGCTTCTCTTTCTGCGAAAGCGGAATCTCCTTCTCGAGTTCTGCCTTGATGTCAGCGATACGGCTCTCCTCACCAGCAATTCTTGACTGGATAAGGTCCTTTAGTGACTGACATTTCTCACGAAGTTCATCATCTGTAAGTTTATCAATTGATGAATATGCCACCAAGACCTTGTCAAGCATAGGTCTGATAGCCTTCATATCACGGTCCGCCTTGGTACCGAAAATCTTCTTAAAAACGTCTGTAAATGACATATCTTTTAATTTTTTATTATCAAAAAAGTAGGTTGCTTACGCAAAAATCATCGCAAACAACCTACAAATGTAGTGATAATATGCTATATGCCCAAATTTATATCATAGATATAACTACTTCTGGATTAGGCTATAGCCCTTAAGCTTGAAATCATTTACCTTTCTGCTCATGTTATCAGCGTCAGATTCACACTTGAGAACGAGTCTGTGTTTTCCTGCTTTGAGCTCGAGTCCCTGAGGTGATGTCCATCCCCAATAGTCCCATCCGTCGGTAGCCTGAGATGCTGGTGAACCACCTGCAAAATGGCGGTTAGGGAATACGTTGATACCTGCTTTCTCTCCATCTACATAGAGCATTCTGATACCGCAAGTGAGGTCAGAATAGAGGCTTCCACGAGCGTTTGCATAGTACCAAGAGAGGTTCCACACGCCATCGTGAGGCACTTCCACGTCGATTACAAAGTCCTTTCCAGTGCTCTGGAGAACCATGATTGGCTCGAAGAACTTAACAACCTTAGTGTTTCTGTTCAATGGCTCTGAAGGGAAGGATTCTGTGCCGTCAGCAGCAACACCGACAACCTGAAGATCACCCTTCCAGTCATCCTCGATATTGCACTTACCTACTGTTGTTTCAGCAACTTTCTTTCCGCCAGCGTAAACATCGTAGTGGTGAACACCCTCTTCTGTGTACCATCTGAGACGGCTTCCGCCACCGCTGAATCTTACGAACGGAGTCAATGGAGCGCGAACGTCACCGACCATATTGTTTGTCATCTGCTGTGCAAATCTGTTAGCAAGAAGGATTTCCACAGTGTGGTGACCTGCCATGTCAGCAGAGAAAACTGGCTCATCCTTGAGCTCGCCATCGATTGAGAATGACTTGATTACGTCTCCGTAACCCTTCACGCAGATATCAAGAGTTGCATCCCTGTATGGGAAGCCCTTTATCTCACGATTTGCCTTGAGTGACTGAGGCACGACAGGGGCAAATCTGATAGAGTCAGGATCATCGTAGTTGATACCCATGAGGATACGGAAAGTAACGCTGAGGCTACCTGAAAGGCTCCAGAGCATGTTGCTTGAGTTCACCTGAGTACCTCTCCAGTTACCGTCGTTTGCCACGAAGTTTTCCTTGTTTGTAGCATACATCATACATGCACGCCAAACTGATGCGATACCATGGAGGACTCCTGCCTCATTACCTGTCTTGGCACTCGCCTGAATCCAGAATGACTGCACGAACGGCCACACTGCACGGTTGTGATAAGGTGCCATATCTGCAACGTAAGGCCAGAATACAGGAGCACCGAACTCAACCACTGGCATTGCCTGTGAGAGGCGGTTAGCGCGCTCCCCTTCTGCCACGCCGTACAAGATAGCCAACGACTGTCCCAAGGTCTCGCTCTTTGTGAAGAGAAGGTCATCGTTGCGACCTGCGATAAACTGAGCGTAGTAGCCCTTATCGTCCATCCAAAGATGCTCATTTACAGCCTCTTTCACTGTCTGAGCCTTAGCGTCAAATGTCTCTGCAGTAGCGTTATCGCCGAGGATGCGTCCCATCTTGGCAGCAGATGTGAGGGCGATGTAATGAACCATGTTTGTACCCAAGCATTTTGAGTCATAGATGTCTGCAGACTCCATCCAAAGCGGGTAGCTGTTCTTTCTCCAGTCGATGAATGAAGACTCTCCCTTTGCAAGGCCAGTCTCTGCATCGTAGATTGTGCGCATATCCACTTCGAGGGATTTCTTTGCCACAGGATATACCTTCTCAAGCCACTCCTGGCTGCCGGTAACCTTGTAGAGTTCCCAGGCTGCACCGACCCAGATCTGACGGTCAGTACTGCATGGCCATGCTCCACCTGTACCTGTATCCTGAACGATTTCTCCCTTAGAGTTGATCTTGCACAAAAGGCTTGTCATAGCTGCCTGTGGCTGCATATATGCCATGCTGAGGATGGTACTGTAGCTGACGTCTCTTGTCCATACGCCACCCCACTCAAGTCCTGTACGGAGTGTTCCGTCAGGCTCTACGGCATTGATACACTCGTCGATTGACATATTGTAAACCGCCTCCTCAACTGGAAGTGGAGTCACGAGCTGAGGGAATGCAGAATGGTCATTTTTCTTCTCCCAGATATACTCCTCGCCATTGAGGTTAGAAACGATCTTATACGGAGTCTCAGCGACTCCAACATATTCTCCCTGAACGACCTTGTCAGCATAGATGCTATACGACTCGCTCTCGTAGACTGCTCCGGTGCATGAGCACAACAGGAGCATGCCTGAAATCCATTGAATCTTTTTCATTGTATGCTCTTATATTTCTTAATAGTTCAATACTGAGATAACTGGATAGTGGTCAGAGATGAAAGGTTTCTGACTGTACTGTTCTGTAACTGTACGATACTCTGGAACAGCGCTGAAACCAGCTACATAGATGTAGTCGATGACTCCCTTTGCGTTGCCCCATCCGTTAAATGTATCCAAGCTATCTGTCTTGACAGCAATCTTTCTTGTGCTGGTCATTACCTTATCCAAGTCCACAAGGCATGGGCTGTCTGGGTAGATATTGAAGTCTCCTGTGAGTACCATTGGATATCCATCAGGGTTCATTGCTGCGATACGGTCAACAAGAAGCTGAAGACCATTCTTCTGAGCAAGGGCTCCACGGTGGTCGAGGTGTGTGTTGACAAAGAAGAACTTCTTGCCGTTTCTCTTGTCCTTCATCAACGCCCAGGTAGCTGTTCTTCTGCAACCAGCATCCCATCCGTAAGAAGGTACATCAGGAGTCTCGGAAAGCCAATATGTTCCCCACTCTACCATTTCGATTGTCTCTTTATTCCAGAAGATTGACATATGCTCACCCTTAGACACACCATCATCACGTCCCACACCTGCGCATGCATACTCAGGAAGATTCTCGGACACATACTGCACCTGGTGTGGAAGAGCTTCCTGAACACCGAACACATCTGGCTTGACAGTATTTACCATCTCGATAGTAGCCTCTTTTCTGTTTGGCCAGGCATTCTCACCATCCTTAGGATGGTCAAGGCGGATGTTGTATGACATCACCTTAAGTTCAACAGGCTCAGCGCATGAAGTTGCGAACAATGCAGCAAGTGCTGCCGCACAAATCAGTAATTTTTTCATATTGTATCTTTATTTTTTAGTATACCAACGTTGACATGACAGGATAGTGATCCGAGATGTAAGGCACATTACCAAATTTCTGATTTACAGTGCGATACAACAAGGCATACTGGAAGCCTGACATGTAGATATAGTCAATGATTGATGAGCCGCTACCAAAGCCGTTATAGGTAGAGCTGTTATCTGTGCTTGAAGCCACCTTTCTCGTGCTGGTCATAATCTGATCGAGCTCAGCAAGAATCACATTGTCCGGCTTGACATTGAAGTCTCCGGTAAGAACCATTGGCAGACCAGTTCTGTTCATGGTAATAAGGCGGTCAATGATCAGCTTAAGTCCGTTTTCCTGCGCCAGAACACCCTTATGATCGAGGTGAGTGTTGATGAAGTAGAACTGTTTATTATGTCTCTTGTCCTTCATCAGCGTCCATGTCGCAGTTCTGTTACAGGCTGCATCCCAGCCTCTGGATGGCTTGTCTGGAGTCTGTGAAAGCCAGAATGTGCCCCAATCAAGCATTTCTATTGTCTCTGTATTCCAGAATACAGACATGTGCTCTCCTGCTGAAACGCCATCATCACGACCTACACCGACACAGTCATAGATTTTTGAATTTTCCTTAATATAGTTGACCTGGCTGGCTACTGCTTCCTGCACTCCGAACACATCTGGTTTGAGGGTAGAAAGCATATCGATTGTAGCACCCTTTCTATTATCCCAGGCATTGCTGCCGTCCCCACTGTTGGCATAGCGCACATTGTATGACATGACAACTACTCGAGGTGCAGGAGTAGCTGTAGGAAACTTTTCTTTCTCCTTATCACATGAGCATACGAAAAGCGCAGACAGCAGTATCAGAACGAATAAGCTCTTCTTCATAACAAGTATATAATTTTATAATTCATCTACTGAAAGAGTAACCGAATGAGTTCCTGCAGCATATTCCTGCGACTCAGTCTTTCCGGGAAGAGTCACCTCAGCCACAGCTCCTTCAGGAATTGTGAAGTTCCACATCCACTGGTCTTCCTCATATTTCCATGCACTCTTGATGGTACCTGATACAGACTTGAACTCAGCCTCAACAAAGCCTAGACGTTTGTCTGGCACAGGCTTCATGATGACCTTGGCAAAACCAGGAGCGCTTGCCTCACAAGCAATTCCTGCAGCCTTCTCCCAGATCCACTCACATACACAGCCGTAAGCATAGTGATTAAAGCTGTTCATGCCCTTAGGTCCCATTCCATGCTCGATCGTATAGCTGTTCCAGCGCTCCCACATTGTGGTTGCGCCATTATCGATTGAGTAAATCCAGCTTGGGTTCTTTCTCTGGAAAAGGAGATTATAAGCGATGTCTGTCATACCGTTGTCAGACAATGTTGACATAAGGATAGAAGTGCCAAGGAAGCCTGTCTGGAGGCAGTCGTCGTGCTGTTTGAAGTTCTCGCGAAGTCTTGCGATCACATCCTCCTTAGCCTTTCCTTCAACAAGTTTATTCTTCAATGCGAACAAGGCAGGAGTCTGCATGGTATTGAGAATCTCAGTCTTGAAAGTTCCATCTTCATTAAGATGATCCTTGAGAATAATTGACTTGGCCTCGTCGTACATTGCTGCATATCTGGAAGCATCGCGACCTGTAGCTGCAGCCATATCAGCCATCATCTCAGCATCGATCATCCAATAATTGAGGGCAAGGTAGTCCCAGTACCCTACTGCCTCAGGAAGAGGGGTTCTCTTGCCATTAGCATCACGTATGAAGGCAGATCCTCCACTACTTTCAAGTGGCTCGTAACTCAACCAGTCAGCCCACTGGTAATTACCATTATACGAAGCGATATTCGCATGGGCATATTTGGTTTCATTGAGGAGGTCCATGTATTTATTCATTGACTCCCAGTTCTCCTCAATTATCTGGACGTCATTGTACTGTTTCCACACAATCCATGGTACGATGATTCCCGCGTCTGCCCATCCGAGTCTCATCTCATTGATGCCGTTTTTAGCAAGCGGAGCCACTCCAGAGTACGAACCGAGAGGAGTCTGTGTATCCCTCATATCACGCATCCATTTGTGCATGAACGCCTGTGTGTTTGCGAAGAATGTTCCTGTCTCAGCAAAGACCTGAGTATCTGCTGTCCAGCCAAGTCTTTCGTCACGCTGCGGGCAGTCTGTTGGCACAGACAGATAGTTCGAATACATTCCCCACAATGAGTTGGAAAGGAGCTGGTTGATAAGGTCATTTCCTGTCACGAGCTTACCAGTCTGGAGTTCTTCTGTGATTGAAGTGACAGGGATAGACTCTATTGACTTGATAAGTACCTCATCTGTTGCAGTGATGCTGACATAGCGATAACCGAAGAATGAGCATCTCGGAATATAGCTTACAAAGCCCTTGTTCTCTGCAAATGTATAATTCAGAATCATGGCATAATCGCCCATACGGAGATTCTGTCTGTGACAGCTGCCCTCAGGGCCATCCATTCCACGAGATTTCGCACCGTTACCGTCGTTGAGAATCTCAGCAGGAAGGCATGTAAGCACTGTTCCTTCAGCTGCATTGAACAGGAATGAAGGCACTGCAGCTGCGTTCTGACCGAAGTCAACCACAAGAGTCTCACCTGGAGCAACGCGGATCACTTCCCCATCCTTATACTCTCTTAGAATTACAACTTTACCGAATTCTTCTTCCTTTGCACCCTCAACATCGCTCCATACATATGCCTGAACAGGTGAAAGGGCAAGATCCTTACGCTGGTATACCTCAGCACCCTCAGATGGAATGATTTCACCTGTGAATTCAGTATTTATTTCAGGAGTCAAAAGTTTCTCAGCCACTGCATATCCAGGCAATTCACGAGCATCATAACGCTCACCATCAAAGATACCTGCATGCTTTACAGGGCCTGCAATGCCTGCTTTCCAGTCTTCGAGATTCGTTCCGAAATATTCTTTCGAGCCATCTGCATATGTAAGTTCAAGCACTCCACGGAAAGCGCATTTCTTTCCGATCATTCCATCTTCGCGTCTATGAGTGACTATCATGTCAGCCCACCATCCTGGAGTCACCTGAGCAGAAAGCTGGTTCCTGGCACCAGCCTTTGTATTGAAAGCCTTTGTAATATCATATGTAAATGACAATTTCGTCTTCGCATAATGAGTGAATCCCGGTTTAAGCACCTCCTCACCGACAAGCTCTCCATTCACATAAATGTCGTAGACTCCTAGGCCCGCGGTCATCCAGACTGCTGATACTACTTTCTGGGAATTCTGCACATCAGAAACAAACCAACTGCATCCGTCAGCTGCAAGTTTGTTTCTACCGGTAATCCTACCTTTCACGACCTCAGCGTCAACAGCTGAAATCCACATTGAATTATCCCATACAGCAGAGTCCAAAGCCTTTGCTCTGGTACCTACCACCTGATTCTTCACTCCACATGACACCAGAAGTGAAAGCAATAAGAACAGACAAAATAATCGTTTCATATTTATGTTTTATTTACGGATAAGACAAAGTTCCTTGATCTTGAAGTCATTGATATACAGATCCATATTATCTGCATCTGACTCTACCTTCAATGTAAGTGTATGTTTACCTTTCGAGAGGGTCAGTTTCTCTGGTACAGTCCATCCCCAGTTATCCCAATCGTCAGTTCCTCTGTGAGGGAAGATATTGATTCCTGCCTTTACGCCGTCAACATACAGCATTCTGACACCGCAGTTATTATCGGTAGTGACAGGGCCTGTTCCGTTGGCATATTTCCAAGTAAGTGTCCAGTCTCCTGACTCAGGAACCTCAACTGTTACATTGAACTCCTTGCCGCTCTTCCTGGTGAGCATTGTTTCTGGGAATGATTTATAAATCTTCTCGCTTGTGTTGATTGGAGCTGATGGGAAGGATGGAGTTCCGTCTGCTCTTACTGCAACAACCTGCACATCTCCCTTCCACTCAGGATCGATTGCTACTCCTCTACCCTTTCCGACAGCCTTTTTCTCACCACCGATGTACACATCGTAGTGGTCAGCCTCGTTGACAGCATGCCATGATACATACTTAGCATCTACGCCAACAATCGGAGGCATGATCGGTGTCCAGCATGGGTCCTGGAGATTGATATCAAGGTCATTCTTGAATGAGTCAGACATCACGATTTCTACATCGTGACGGCCGGTAATATCGCCAGGGACAACAGCTTCAGCCATCAGCTCGCCGTCAAGTCTGAAACTCTTGATTGAATCTCCATATCCAGACACAGAGATATCCAATGTTGAATTTCTATATTTGAAATTCTCTATCTTTCTGTCAGCCTTGAGGTTCTGTGGAACCACAGGAGCAAACTTAAGGGCGTCTGCCTGGAAGTTCATACCCATAAGGAGCTTGAATGTGATGCTGAGGTTACCGGCAAGACTCCAAAGCATGTTACTTGAGTTGATCTGAGTTCCTCTCCAGTTTCCTGTGTCAGCAACGTAGTTCTCCTTGTTTGTTGCATACATCATGATTGCACGCCATACTGAGCTTACACCATGAAGTACTCCCTGCTCGTTTCCTGCCTTTGCACTTGCATGGATCCAGTATGACTGCACGAATGGCCATACTGCCTGGTTGTGATATGGAAGCTGGTCTGGAATCCAAGGGTAGAATACAGGAGCGCCGTAGTCCACAACAGGCATAGACTCAGAAAGTGTGATGGCGCGGTCGCCTTCAGCTACTCCCCAAAGGATGGCCAAGGCCTCTCCGAGGGTTTCGCTCTTTGTGTAAAGAAGGTCGTCAGTTCTTCCTGCAAGGTACTGTGCGTAATATCCCTGCTCCTCAAGCCAGAGGTTCTCGTTGATACCCTTCTTGATAAGAGCTGCATAGTTCTCGAAAGACTCTGCTGTCTCATTGTCTCCAAGAATGCGTCCCATCTCAGCTGCAGATGAAAGGGCGATATAGAATACCATATTGGTACCCAAACACTTGGAATCATATATGTCAGCCGGTTCCATCCACCTTGGGTAGCTCTGCTCTCTCCAGTCGATGAATGAAGACTCTCCTCTTACGAGGTTTGTTTCAGCCTCAAACACTGTTCTCATGTCCACTTCGAGGGAGCTCTTTGCGATAGGATAAACCTTCTTGAGCCACTCCATGTCGCCAGTGACCTTGTAGATTTCCCAAGCTGCTCCCACCCAGATTTCACGGTCTGTGCTGCATGGCCATGCTCCACCTGTACCAGTGTCCTGGACAATCTCACCCTTTGCATTCACCTTGCACATAAGGCTGGTCTTAGCCGCCTCTGTCTGCATGTATGACATGCTGTGGATGATACTGTAGCTGACATCACGTGTCCATACTCCGCCCCACTCAAGGCCGGTACGGAGGGTTCCGTCAGGTTCTACAGCGTTGATACACTCGTCCACACCGATGTTATATGCAGCTGCCTCGATCATATATGGAGTGGTAAGAGTCGGAAACGCAGACAAGTCGTTCTTCTTTTCCCATACGTACTCCTCACCGTCAAGGTTAGAGACAATCTTATTTGGTGACTCGGCTATACCGGTATATTCACCCTGTATGATTCTGTCTTCATACATCGCGTATGAATCGTTTTCATAAATTGCCTTTTTACCTGCGCATGATGCAAGGGCAAGAACGGCAACAAGGACAAGTGTCTTTTTCATAAAATTCTATTTCGGTAGATTGAAAGTTTCTGAAAGTTCTTGCATCTGAGCATCAGTCATACCTTCCGGTTCAAAGCCCATGTTCTTTGATGCGATGTAGATCAGGGCTGCTTTGTTGAGTACATCAACCTGGTCGAAGGCTGACATGATGTCTGTGTCAACTGCGAACACTCCGTGTTTCTCCCACATCACCACGTCGTAGTCATCGTCGATTGCCTTGATTGTTGCATCTGCGAGTTCCACTCCGCTTGGCATCAGGTAAGGAACCATTCCGAGTCCGCGAGGACAGAAGGCCTTAGTCTCAGGAATCATAGACCAGAGAAGCTTTGTTGCCACATCCTTTTCCATGAACTTACGGCAATGTGTCATTGCTACGAGCTCGATCGGATGAGTGTGGAGCGATGCTCTGTATGGAGATCCCTTTGCAAGAAGGTAGTTGTGTACGCTGAGGTGTGACGGAAGCTCTGAAGTTGGAGCTACAGGCTGGTCAGCTACGATTTCGTAGTGAGCACAGTCATCAAGAATGCGGATGATGCTGCCGTTGTCCATTGGGTCACGCGCGAGGTCACGCATACGTTTCTGTGTTCCCTTGCAGTAGAACCAGCATCCTTTCAATTCTGGAAGTACTGTGCCGATAGCCTTTGGCTGGCTGATTGCAGGCATGGCGCGCATTTCATCGTCAACATGCTCTGTGATGTTTACGGTGATGTTACCGCCGTTTCTTTCTGCCCAGCCTTTTTCCCAGAGATAGCCGGCTGTTTCAGCCACCTGCCATACTGCTGCGTGCAGACCAGGACGATTATCTAGTATTGAACTCATATTATTTAATCAATTCTGGAAGGAAAGAGCTGAGAATAAGTACAGCAATTCCTCCAATTAGTACAAAGATAGTCTTTTTAGAACAACCTTTCCACTCTTTCAAGATAATTCCCCAGACATTAGAGAATGTTACGTTGAGTGCCATCAAGATGCAGAATGCAAGAGTGTCCATTGAGCTTCCAGCCTCGAAGAAACTGCGTCCGAGCGACAGCCCGAAGAACTGGCTGTACCAAAGAAGTCCTGCCAAACCGCAGAAAAGGAGGTTGTTTGCCCAAACACTACCATTCTTGTAATCTACAAATGTTCCGTTGTGCTTGTTCTGATATAGACAGTAAACAGCGTTAGTGAGGAATCCACCGAGTGTCACAAGAAGAGTTGCCGGAAGTGTGCGGAACATTGGCTGAGTGAGCTCTCCGAAGTTGATGTCCTTACCGAACTCAAGGCCTACGTTGAAGCATCCGCTCATAAATCCTGCAAGCAGTGCAATTGCAAGTCCCTTAGGGAAGTTGAAGTCCTTGACTGCTTCCTTCTTCTCTTCCTCAGAAAGTGATGCAGACTTCATTCCACCTGCAACTCCGATGATTGCGATACCGATAAGTGTAACAACCACTCCGATGATTACTGAAGATGTAAGCGCAGAGAGTGCTCCGAGCTCAGGGAAGAATGCGTTGAGGAGTACTGGCCCCATGATGGTACCAAGTCCTGCGCATGTTCCAAGGGCAATTGACTGTCCAAGTGCGACACCGAGGTAGCGCATTGAAAGTCCGAATGTAAGTCCACCCACACCCCAGAGCATTCCGAAGAACATTGTGAGAAGGGTTGCCTTAGGAGATGCTGTGTAGAGTTCAAGAAGACCGTGTCCTGCAGGAACTGCGAGCATTGCTCCAAGCAATGGGAACAATATCCAGGCGAATACGCCCTGAACGAGCCAGTAACTTTCCCAGCTCCAAGACTTGATCTTATTGATAGGCACATAGCTGCTCGACTGACAGAATGCACCTATCGCTATGATCAACAAACCAACTATTATATTCATAACTATCTGTTAGCTAGAACTGACTTTTCGTACTCCTTGATTACAGAGATGATCTCATTTCCGACAGGAACGTTGTTGCGAACACAAAACTCGTCGTAAACAGCATTCCATGGAAGAGTCTTACACTCCTCGATAAGCTGGAGAACAGCGAATGTGTCGCCTGCAAGCTCGTGCTTAGCGATGAGTTCTCTTGGCTCGAGAAGGGCCTTAGTCATACACTTCTGTGCTGAACGTGAGCCGATTACATAAGCACCGATACGGTTGATTGAGCCATCGAAGAAGTCAAGACCGTAGTGTACGCGGTCGAGCGCACCAGCACGTACGATCTCGCTGAAAAGATCCTGAGTCATATCGTCCATGATAGTCACATGGTCTGAGTCCCAACGGATAGGACGGCTTACGTGAAGCATAAGTTCAGGAACGAACTGAAGAACAGCAGATACCTTGTCACCAGGAACCTCAGTCGGATGGTAGTGACCTGTGTCGATTGTAAGCATCATATTGTTCTTAGCTGCGTATGCAGTGTAGAAGTCATGTGAACCTACTGTGAAGCTCTCAAGACCGATACCGAACACCTTACCCTCAATACAATCCTTCATGTTCTGCTTCTTCTCTGCGAAGATCTCATCGAGGGATTTCTTAAGAGTCTCACGATAAAGGTAGTGGTTTACTGATACGTCCTTGCATCCGTCGTGTACCCACACGTTCATGATACATGGATCGTTCTGTGCCTTACCCATAGCGTCAGCGATGTCACGGCAACGTTTTGTATGCTCTACCCAGAACTGACGGATGCTCTCATCTGGATTTGAAAGTGAAAGGTTGCCGCTCTTTGGGTGTGAGAATGAAGTTGAGTTGAAGTCGAGAAGGGTGTTGTTCTCTTTACCCCAATCGATCCAGCTCTGGAAGTACTCTACTGTAACTTCGTCACGGTCTACAACCTTGCCCTGGAAATCTCCGTAGATTTCGTGGAGGTTGAGTCTGTGGTTACCAGGGATGAGGCTCTTAGCCTTAAGTACATCTGCACGAAGTTCGTCGATGTTACGTGCTGCACCAGGATAGTTACCAGTTGACTGGATTCCGCCAGAGAGCTCTCCTGCCTGTACCTCGAAGCCCTTTACATCGTCTGCCTGCCAGCAGTGCATGCTGAGGTGGAAATTCTGAAGCTGCTCGAGCACTTTCTCAGTGTCGATTCCGAGTTCGGCGTAACGCTCTTTGGCAATCTCGTACGCCTGGTGAATTAGTGTTTCTTTCATTGTATGGTAGTTTGTTATTATTTTTCTGGCTAATATGTAACGAGATCTACTGAGGCAGCGGAGATTGCTCTCATCTGCTCGAGAGTCTCAACAGCACCCGAAGCCTTCATCTGCATGAGCACATTACCAAGGGCTGTTCCCTCGATAGGGCCACAGATAACCGGCATATCAAGTGCGTCAGCTGCATACTGCATCAGATACTTGTTCTGTGAGCCGCCTCCGATTACATGTAGCTTCTTGATCTGGAAGTCACACATGCTCTGGAGAATGTCAACGATCTCGCGATAACGGTTTGCGAGGCTTCTGAAAATACATCTGCAATAGTCTGCAGGAGTTTCGGGAGCTGCCTGACCTGTTGAGAGGCAGTACTCACGGATGGCAGCAGTCATTGAAGCTGGTGCAGCAAAGCAAGGAGCATCAGGATTGATAAGTCCGTCATAAGTTGACTCCTCGCAGAGAGCGACAAGCTCACCTACTGATGCAGGTACATTCTTAAACTCCTTGCGGCTCTGCTCGAATAGCCATAGTCCGCATATGTTCTTCAAGAATCGCGTTGTACCCTCGATTCCGCCTTCATTAGTGAAGTTCTCACGGAAGCTGTCCTCTGAGATGATTGCCTTTGTGGATTCAATACCGAGAAGTGACCATGTTCCGCAGCTTAGATACGCATATTCCCTATCTTGTGCTGGTACCGCAGCAACTGCAGAGCCAGTGTCGTGACCTGCAACTGCTACCACCGGAATTGCTCCAAGTCCTGTAGCCTCCTGTACCTGAGCACTCAAGGTACCCACGACAGTTCCCGGCTGAGTCATCTCACCGAATTTCTCACGACCAAGTCCAAGGGCTGCGAGAATATCCTCGTCCAAGTCTCCGGTCATAGGATTGAGCATCTGCGAAGTCGAAGCGACTGTGTATTCGCAGATAGCCTTTCCTGTTAACATATATATAAGTGCATCAGGGATGAACAGGACCTTATCGGCATGCTCAAGCGCCTGTGAACCATTTCTTTTAAGTGTATCAAGCTGGAACAGGGAGTTGAAATCCATGAACTGGATACCTGTGCGCTTGTAAACCTCAGCTGCAGGCATCTTCTCAAAGAATTTCTCCTGTGCACCGACAGTGTGCTGGTCACGGTAGCAATGAGGCATACCGAGAAGCTGACCGTCAGCTCCGAAGAATGCAAAGTCACATCCCCATGTGTCAATACCGATGGAGTCAATTGCGATGCCCTTGTCAGCCACTTCACGAAGTCCGCGTAGCACTTCGTTGTATAGTCCGGCGATATCCCAATAAAGATGTCCTCCGAGTGGAATCATCGGATTTGCGAAACGGGTAAGTTCCTGCATCTGCACGCGAGTGCCGTCAAATGTAGCCAGGATTGTTCTGCCGCTTGTGGCACCTAAATCTACTGCGAAAAAGTTCTTCATCTGAGATATATTATAGATTGCACTCGAGTGTATGATTTCCTGACACAAGGTCCTTCTGCTCTCCGTTTGGCATATAGACAGTGGCTGTACTGCCGACTGGGATCTTTACATTCATCACAAACTTACCGTCCACTTTCTCCCATTTTACCATCATCTCACCGTAAGGAGTGTCCTTTGTTGCATTCACCCATGTTATTGCGTCAATAAGCTGCGGGCGGATAATTATGTTCTTGTAACCAGGCTGGTTCTCGTCTGGGTTGATACCTGCCAATGCCTGATAGAACCAGCTTCCGATACCGTTGAAGCAGTTGTGGATGTGGCTTCTTCTACCATTCCAGTGCTCCCATGTGAGGTCTGCACCGTTGTCAAGCATATAGAGATAACCTGGATACTCTCTCTTCTTGAGCATGTCGTAAAGGAACTGAGTCTCCCCATCCTTTGTTGCCCACTGTGTAATGATCGGAACTCCTACAAGACCTGTTGAAAGGTGGCCATTGAAGCGTCCGGCTGTTTCCTTCTTCAATGTAGATTCAACAGCATCGATGCACTCTGATGGTGTCGCACCGACAAACATAGGATAGATAAGGTCTATCTGAGTGCCTGTTGAATAGCTGTTAGTCTCAGGATTGAAGTAGGTTTTATGGAGTACAGCATTCTGCTGGTGATATTTCTTAGTATATTTTTCTGCGTCAGCGTCCTTACCAAGAACCTTGGCAATCTTAGCCATGGTCATGTAGCTCTCTGACATCACGCAGTTGCTCACTACGTCGATTGAAAGTGAGTCCTTCTGATTGATTCCTGTAGGAGTAGCCCAGTCACCGAGGTACCACCAACGGTAGCTTCTGTCTCCCCAGTTGCGGAGAAGACCCTCTTTCTTGCGAGACTCCGCAAAACCGATCCATCTCTCCATGTTAGGATAGAAACGCTCGATCATACGTGTGTCGCCATAGTTAAGGTATGACTGCCATGATGCGATGATCACGAACTCACACCAGAAAGGACCACCACCTGCTCTGTTTGGATTTGGAGCAGTGTGAGGCATATCTCCGTCTTCACGCTGGCTGTCAGACCATGCAGTGAGCCAGTTCATGTAAAGAGGAGCTGCATTGTACATTGTCTGGAATGACGGAGTCGAAGCATTTCCATCTCCACCATATCCCAATTTCTCAATATGAGGACAGTCAACCATATATCCGCCGAGTGTAAGCGCCTTGAATGTCTTATGAATCATATTATGAATAGCATTCATATCTGCATCCGAGCACTCGAAAGATGAGTCGCCGTCGTAGTCTGTTGTAATACCGTAACCGGTAATTGCTGATGGATCAAGAGCCTCTGCAAGTCCATCAATTCTCAAATAGCGTAAAGCCTTGTACTGGAACTTGTTTCTGAATGTTGCAGCTGTCTTGCCATCTCCGATATAGTCATCGGCAAACTGATTGTTGTCTCTGAAGTTCTTTGGATCCTTCAGATAAAAGTCTTCATAACGTACCTTGATGATCTTTCCTTCTTCGACCACAGGCATGTCGATTTCAAGCTGACCGACAAAAGCATGACCAAGGTCATACACATAGCTGTTGTCAGCTACTTTATGAACTGCTACAGGCTTGTAGGTGTTATATACAGCATTCAGCTCACACATCTGAGCAGAAGCCTTGTGATCTGGAATATTTCCGATAACCACCTGTTCCCAGTTCAAAGCGTCCAATGTCGAAGGGTTGAAATCCTTGACATGCATGCGCATATCTACAACCTCGGCATCGGTCCAATTTTTTCCTTCATAATAATGACCGATGTTAGCTGCCTTCCAGTCAGCATCAGTCTTAACGAGCACCTGATGTCCGTCTTTATCAAGCTTGTCAAGCTGTGCACGAACATAAGGGCCACCTGGTACAACGCCAGGAACTCTCTTGAGATACCAGCCGATACCAGCCCAGATAACAAGCTCATTCTCACCTTTCTTCAAGAGTGAAGTAACGTCATAAGTAACGATGATTGAGCGTTTTGGATGCTGGCTGACAGCAGGATTCAATACGGAAGCCGTAACAGGCTGTCCATTAATATATGCTTCATGATATCCTAAAGAATTGACATGAAGAAGGACTTTCTTCTTTCCACCTGAGTAGTCAAAAGACTGTCTCAAAATTGGAGAGATATGAAGGTTCTTGCCTTCACCAGGCTGACTGATGCCGATGAATTCAGCACCTTCTGCCCAATCCTTTTCATCCAATAGACCTATTCCGAAGCTGGCGGGCTTACTCCAAGCTGAAGCCTTGCCGTTCTCATCCAATACTCTGACCTTCCAATAGGCCTGAGTTCTGGAATGCAAAGGTGCTCCTTTATAGAGGATGCCATTTGAGGAAGACTCTGACACCACACCACTATTCCATAGGTCAGCATGCTTCTCATTCAGCTTACAAAGATCTGTTGCAACAAGAATCTGATAGGCAGTTGAGTGCGCACCATTCTTATCACTGACCATCTCCCAACTGAAATGAGGAGTCGCGTTATCTATGGCCAAAGGATTCTTCAGATATTCACATCTGAGATCCTCAACAGTCATTCCTCCAATGGCGCAAGCTGCAGATGTGAACACTGTGCAGATTGCAATCATAAAGGTCTTTAGAAATATCATTCGCATATAAAGTTTCTTTATCGCAAAGTAAATGTACTTTTATGAGTCAAATCTGTACTTTTTGGCAAAGAGTCCACATTTTTTGGCAATAGTTTTATATATTTGTCTCATTCAAACACGAAACCGCTATGCTCTTCACTAATTACTTAACGGTCAACGAGCAGGACACAGAATGGGGTCTGACAATTCATACTGTTGGATTTCAAGAAGTTGCGCCACACTCAGTATATCCTCCAAGGGATAGGAATCACACGAGCAAACACATGTTCAATCCAGAAAAAGGACGAATTCTTGACGAGTATCAGTTGATATATATTGTGGATGGAAGCGGCACTTTCGAATCAAGTTCCTGCACTAAAAGGCAAATAAAAGCAGGCGATGTGTTCCTACTTTTTCCAGGAGAGTGGCATACTTATAGTCCCAATAAGGAAACCGGCTGGAAAGAATATTGGATAGGATTTAAGGGTTATAACATGGATGACCGTGTACAATCTGGCTTCTTCAAAAAGGAGCAACCAGTGTACAACATCGGTTACAACGAGTCCATCACGACCCTGTATAGCAATGCCATCACAATTGCAAATGAGCAGAAAAAGCACTTCCAGCAGCTACTGGCAGGCATTGTAAGCCTTATCGTGGGAATGACGTTCTCTCTGCACGAAAACAGGAAACTTACGAACGACGATGACCAGCAGATCGTTGACAAGGCCAGAATATTCATGCAGGACAGATTGGACACAGACCTTCAGATGCCAGAGGTTGCCAAGCACTTGAATATGAGCTATTCTTCATTCAGGCATTTGTTCAAGAAATACACAGGACTATCCCCTACCCAGTATTTCATCAACACGAAGATCCACCTTGCTAAGAGAATGCTGCAGAATTCAGCGACATCAATAAAAGAGATATCCTATCTTCTGAACTTTGAAACGCCTGAATATTTTGCCAAACTTTTCAAAAAGAAGACAGGAATGTCACCGACAGAATTCAGAAATGCATAAAAAAAAGAGCCTACATCAAAGTAGGCTCTTCTGGTTTATATCCGGGATCTTCCGGTAATTGTATTCCTTGTGCGATTGCTCCTGCTCCAGCAGCTACTGCCAGACGGTCACAGCGCTCATTCTCAGGATGTCCGGCATGACCTCTAATCCAATGGAAGGTGACACGATGGCATCTGAAGACATTGTCGAAACGCATCCATAGATCCGGGTTCTTGACTCTAGCGTATCCTCTTCTCTTCCAGCCTTCAAGCCATCCCTGATTGATGGCATTCACGACATACGATGAGTCGCTATATACATGAACCTCAGCATTATACCAACGAATTGCCTCGAGGCCTTTGATCACTGCCAGGAGTTCCATTCTATTGTTGGTAGTAAGGGCAAATCCGCCTGACATCTCTTTCTCATGGTCGCCGCATTTAAGTATAACCCCGTAACCACCTGGTCCGGGATTGCCACTTGCTGCACCGTCAGTATATAGATAAATCGGCGGTTTCTGATCTAGAGGAACTAGAGCCATTATTCGATTACTCTACCGCCTTTCGGACGAATTTCTGTATCTGGAGCCTTGATAGTCATACGATTAGCAATGAGTTCATCGTACGCTTCTCTCTTATTGAAGATATCAATTGCAGCGTAGATTGCTGACTTCATTGAACGAGGATCAGCAAGGTCGCGACCAGCCATTTCGTATGCTGTTCCGTGGTCAGGAGATGTTCTTACGACTGGAAGACCAGCTGTATAGTTCACGCCCTCCTCGAATGCAAGTGCCTTGAACGGAGTAAGTCCCTGGTCATGGTACATTGCTAGCACTGCATCGAACTTCTGGTAGTTTCCAAGACCGAAGAATCCGTCTGGAGAGTATGGTCCGAAAGCCATGATATCTTCTTCATTTGCAGCCTTCACTGCAGGAAGGATGATCTGCTGCTCCTCATCTCCGAGAAGTCCGCCGTCACCACAGTGCGGGTTAAGTCCAAGAACTGCAATCTTTGGAGCAACTACACCGAAGTCTCTCTTAAGTGACTTGTTCATAAGGCGAAGTTTTGCCAAAATCTTCTCTGTTGTAAGCTTGGCAGGGACATCCTTCAATGAGATGTGACCAGTTACGACTCCCACCTTAAGCTGCTCACTTACCATGATCATAGCAACCTCTTCCACTCCGAACTGCTTCTCCAAGTACTCTGTATGACCAGTATAACCGAAGCCCTCTGCGTTCATTGCTCTCTTGTTGATTGGAGCTGTGACAAGCACATCAATATGTCCTTCCTTGATATCAGCAACTGCTCTTTCAAGGGCAGTCATTGCAGATTTGGCAGACTCAGGAGTTGCCTGTCCTGGCTCTACAAACACATTTTCCGGAAGGCAGTTTACAATATTCACTCTTTTCTGGTGAACATCCTTCGCTGAAGTAATGACGTTTGTATTTATCTGCTCAATATTGTGAATATGCTTTTTGTAGAATCCGAAGATCTTCGAAGAGCCGTAAATCACAGGAGTACACATATCAAGGATACGCTCATCTGCCAATGCTTTGATGATCACCTCGTAGCTGATTCCGTTGCCGTCGCCCTGAGTGATTCCAACTATAAGTTTTCTTGCCATTATGGGAAAATTTCAAATGAATTAACTCGCAAATATACTAAAGTATTTACATTTTCTAAAATATATAGTAGATTTGCCTAAGTATGGCACATGGTAACCTAAATATGGAAATACAGTTCCTTCCGGGAGTCGGCCCAAAGAGGGCGGCGCTCTTGCAGAAGGAATTGAATATCAGCACTATAGAGGATTTGCTAAGGCTATATCCATTCAGGTATATCGACAAGAGTTCATTCACTCGCATCTGTGACGCCAGACCAGATATGGCCTACATTCAGATTCGTGCGAAGGTGTTGAGAGTGGATCTGTACGGAGCTGGTCAGCAAACAATGGCTCAGAGTGGCGAAGGAGTGAAGTTCAATACAGTCAAGCGAATGAGTGTGTGGGTGACTGATGGCTATGGAGAGATGGAGATGGTGTTCTTCAAGGGTATCAAGTGGATGCATGAAAAGCTTAAGCCAGGCCTTGAGTTCATATTCTTTGGAAAACCTACAGTCTTTGGTACCAAGATTAATATTGTTCATCCTGAAGTAGATACACTTACTGCTGAGAAACTGCAGATGGCCGGTGCTGGAGCACGAATGACAGGAGTTTACCCTAGCACAGAGAAGCTGAAGAATGCCGGAATCACAGGAAAGGTGATGAACAAAATGGTAGATGCCGCTCTGAATAAGGCACTAGGAGACTTTGAAGAGAGTTTGCCGGAATACGTGCTTCGTCAATGCGGACTTGTGCCACTGCATTTTGCTATCCGAAATATCCATTTTCCTCAAGACGCTGCTGCCCTGGAAAAGGCCAAGTATCGTCTGAAATTTGAGGAGCTCTTCTATCTGCAGCTTTCGCTGCTTAAACAGAAATACATCAGAAGCAGGGCTGACAACGGTATTATGATGCCGAAGGTTGGTGAGGCATTCAACAAATGTTATGAATCCCTCCCCTTCCCGCTCACTGGTGCTCAGAAATGTGTGATTACTGAGATCCGTAACGATCTCAAGAGCGGCCATCAGATGAATCGTCTTCTGCAGGGAGATGTGGGTAGCGGAAAGACAATGGTTGCACTCTTGAGCGCTTTGATAGCTATTGGCAATGGCTATCAGGCGTGTATCATGGCTCCTACGGAAGTACTTGCGCAGCAACACTTTAAGAACATCCAGAAGCTCCTTGCTCCGACCGGAGTACGCGCGGCACTTCTTACAGGAAGCAGCAAGACTGCGGAAAGACGAGAGGTGCATCAGGGCATTGAGGATGGTTCAATCTGCATACTTGTAGGAACACATGCTCTACTTGAAGATAACGTGGTATTCCGCAATCTCGGACTTGCAATCATTGATGAGCAGCATAGATTCGGTGTGGAGCAACGCTCGAGACTTTGGAATAAATCGTCAGTTGGAGTGCCACCGCATGTACTTGTGATGACAGCGACTCCAATTCCTCGTACGCTCGCTATGACTCTTTATGGTGACCTGGATGTATCAGTCATCGATGAGCTTCCTCCAGGACGTAAGCCGGTACAAACCATTCATGCAACTGAAGGAAAGCGTCCAGCTCTATATAATTTCATGAGAGAGCAGATTGCACTTGGACGTCAGGTCTTCGTTGTATATCCTTTGATTAACGAAACAGAAAAGCTTGATTATCAAAGCCTTGAAGCAGGAGCAGAGGACATTATGAATAAGTTCCCGTTCCCTGATTACAAGACTGCCGTGGTCCACGGAAAGCAGCAGAATGACGTCAAGCAGTTCAATATGGATGCCTTTGTTGCAGGCAGAGCCAATATCCTTGTGGCTACATCTGTAATCGAAGTTGGAGTGGACGTTCCAAATGCATCTGTAATGGTTATAGAGAGTGCAGAGAGGTTCGGTTTAAGCCAGTTGCACCAGCTTCGTGGTCGTGTAGGACGTGGTAGTGAAAAGTCATATTGCGTTCTTATGACAGGCCATAAGATGAGCAAGGAGTCAAAGCGCAGGATTGAGCTTATGTGCGCTACAGAGAATGGTTTTGAACTGGCGGATGAGGATATGAAAATGCGCGGTCCTGGTGACCTTGAGGGCACACAGCAGAGTGGTCTTCCTATCAGCCTGAATATCGCATCCCTGGCGAAGGACGGATTGATCCTGAATGCAGCCAGAGACTGTGCTGACTCGATTCTGAAAGCGGATCCAACTCTACACGATGACAAAAATCAGCTCCTACGCAAGGAATTGAGAAAAGATAAGTATCAAGTTAAAGATTATAGCAAGATAAGCTAATGGTTACAGAACTTCTTCAGAAATACATCTGGCTGGTGCAGACCTTTGTCCGCGTCGGTAAGAATGGTCTTACACTCAATGAGATTACAGACAGATGGGAAAGCCGTTTTGACCTCCCCTACTCACGTCGTACCTTTAATAATCATCGTGCAGCAGTAGAAGAAGTGTTCGGCATAAAGATCGAGTGCAATCGTAGCACAAACAGCTATTTCATTGATTATAGCGAGGATGTGAGCGACGAAAATGCAGAGTCAGCATGGCTGATTAACACATTCACAGTCAATAACATACTCTCACTAGGCAAACAGCGTCTTTCCGGTCGTGTGTCAGTGGAGGATATTCCTTCAGGACATCTGTATCTTACAGGTATCATGGAGGCGATGACAGAAGGTGTCGAGATAGAAATAGTCTACCAGAAATATACTGCTGCAAATGCTGAGACCCTTACTTTGCGTCCATACGCAGTAAAGGAGTTTGCGAAGCGATGGTATCTTATCGCATATTGTGTAGAAAGGGAGGGAATTCGCGTTTACGGACTAGATAGAGTAAAAGAGCTTCACACAACTACCAGAAGCTTTAAAATGCCCAAAGGATTCGATGTAGACGAGCTCTTTGCGACAAGTTTCGGTATCTATCTGCCAGAAGGAAAGGCTCGCATCGTTAAATTCAAAGTTTCAGAAGCAGAAGCAAGATTCCTAAGAGACCTACCGCTCCACAAAAGTCAGGAAGAACTGGAGACTCACAATGGTTATGTAACCTTCTCAATCTTCGTTTGCCCCGACAAGAACCTCCTGATGGAGCTATGCAAATACGGCAGCCGTATAGAAATCCTCTCCCCAACCGATCTGCGCGAACAGATCGCCTCAGAGCTCCGCGCTGCCGCTAATATTTACAATTAGCCCTGATACCCTAAGCTCACAGTCATCCCGAGTTCCATGTCACCCTGAGCTTCATGTCATCCTGAGCTTCATGTCATCCTGAGCTTCATGTCATCCTGAGCGAAGCGAAGGATCTCTAAAAAAATAACTATATTTGTAATTCCAGCCCCCGTAGTTTAATGGATAGAATTTCAGATTCCGGTTCTGAAGGTTGCGGTTCGATTCCGCACGGGGGTACTACTTTGTTCTGAGTTTTCCCTTATAATATATCTTTCCCACTGAAAACTCATACATCATAGTACTTTCAAAAGGAAGAGTTTGAAACGCTCCCTCTGCTTTATACATAGAAGTACCATCCTTACGTACTTCGAATGAAGTTATGGATTCATCTTTGTATAAAATACGAAGGATCATATCACCTTCAGAATTATAAACTATAACCTTGCCTTCACTTTCACCGAACGGGATATGCAGTGCTCCCCTTCCTTTATATGCTTCAACTGTGTCATGCCCCTTACCTTCACCTGCATTATAATCGGCCGATAATAGAATCGATTGGGCATCGTACCTATAGTTTTTGGCAGGATAATCTACAGTAGTAGTATAATACACTTTACAACTATCTATATTGGAGCATATGTGCTTGAAGATCTCGTCTTCTTCAGATTTCTTTAATCCAGTATTATGGATACAAGATCCGATTGTCCAGATCTCCAGATCCTTAAATATTACAGAATAATGTCTGACCTTTGTTTCCTGTGCATTTAAGCCCAACGTAACGATCAAAAAGAGGATTGAAATAAGATAGCGACACATAATTCAATCGATTAATTTTTACAAATATAGTATTTAATAGATATAATCGTCTCTTAATACCCCATTAATACCCCACAAGACTTTGTCCTCGCATGGGCACTTTTAAGGACAGACCATTAGCAACATGGCAGTTTGTCCACGAAATGGGCAGTTTTGTGGACAAAACATTAGTATAATATCAGTTTCTCCACAAAAGTGGCTGTTTTGTGGACAAAGTTATCAGGCGGAACTCCTTTCCTCTTTCCCAGTTCATAACGTGATCGATATCAACAACCAAGCGACTGAGATTCCGCTTCAGTGCAAAATACAAACCCCTGACACACAGACACTTACGCGAAGTGCATCAAGGGATTACATTCCACGTCCAAAAGTCACCACATCCGACATATACGGTCGTCGGATGTTCCGCTCCGGCGGTGCGGGCAGCAACATCCCTCACGGGCTGTCCTCCCGCCGGGCGGTGACTACGTGCCCAACTTTGGATAGCACATCCTAACAGTTTATGGTTAGCACAAATTTTACAACTCCTTGCTTAGGGGAATGTCTTATCCGATCACACGGTGCGCAAACGCAAAGCACAAAGCGGGCGGAGCAGCCTTTAGGCTGAGCTGCGCAGCCTGCTTTGAGGGGGCGGCCGGCGTATTTGCCGACCCCGATGCGCTTCGAAATCCAGTTTCGGGAACAAAAATTTCTAAATCGTTCCCATTTGATCCCAAATCACTGATTCTGGGAACAAAAAATCCGAAATCGTTCCCGTTCTGATAAATCGTACTCGCACCCCACCGCACCAACTTGTCATTGGAAAGAGTCCTTATAAGAACATCAACATTCAGCATCAATCTGAAGCAAACTGCTCGAGACAAACTGCGCAAAAAGTACACTAAAAACCCTAAAACACAACTACCTCACACACAGCAACTTACACAAAATGCGTGCTCCCCATTGGCAGCACGCACTTCGTGTATAATACTGTTAGTCAGAGAGTTACATTTCACGCTAAGCTAGGAAAGAACGGTTCGTTCCTGATAAGCACATATCATTTGGGACATGGCTACATAAAAGCACTCAAAACGTAGCTATGCTATGCATTTAGGGACCATGGTCACAAATACATCCCTTAAACGTAGCCATGTACAAAGCACATAAAAACAAAAGACCCCGACATCGTGTGATGTCAGGGTCTCGTATAAGAAAGTGGCAGCTACCTACTCTCCCACCTGGTGGGGCAGTACCATCGGCGATGGTGAGCTTAACTTCTCTGTTCGGAATGGGAAGAGGTGGATCCTCACCGCTATAACCGCCACAATATGTTTCTGAGAAAAAATAACTTAGCAGAGATACGTGATCGCTAAAGTTGTTTACTGTTCTTGGCTTATTCCTCTTATTCAATCATATCCCGCGTCATTGCCGCGCT
>JAFYVM010000001.1 GCA_017549145.1 Bacteroidales bacterium | reverse complement strand
GAGCAGTGATTTCATCGGAACTATAGCATATATGTATGTCGTCAGTATTCTTCAGCGCTTTGTTCACACTCATGTCATCCACAATGTATGAACTCAGCACAATGACAAATGCCAGTGCAAGGCTCAGGCCTACCACCTCAATGGCAGTGTATAGCTTGTTTCTTGATAGGAATCTCAGGTAACTTTTCATGGTCTACTCAGTCTTTAGCGCATCCACAGGATCAGTATTTGCCGCCTTCCATGAACGCAATGTTACGATGCTGACTGTAACAGCCACCACAATGAACAAGGCCAATGCATAAACCCAATATGGGGTTGAAATGCGGGTCGCAAACTGCTGTAGCCAGTTTGTGCTAAACCACCAAGCCAATGGTGCAGCAATGAAGAAGCAGCAAAGGATTATCCATACATATCGACTGTTCAACAAAGAAATCATCTGCTTCGTTGATGCTCCATAAACTTTACGGACAGCAATCTCCGAATATCTATGCTGGGTCTCGAACATAACCACACCAAATACTCCCATCAAGGCTATCACAATCGCAAGTACAGCAAACAATCCGATCAAAACCATATCCTTCTTAGTCTGAGAATAAAGATCCTCCACAATCTCATCCATATATCTCACATCCGGCTTACTTGCAGCAGGCACAATTTCTGAGGTCAAATCATGGACATAGTCGGCAAAAGCTCTAATGCTTGCTCCCTTATGCAATCTCACATAGAAGTGACTCATTCTGTCTGACTCTGAAGCACAATAGAAAACATTATACTCATCCGGTTGGCTGACTGATGACAGACGGACATCTCTGATTATTCCGACATAAGTGAAGTTTCCTTCAGCATTTCCAACCGGAATACCGACATCCCTATGCAGACGTTGGGTCATGATTATATCCTTACTATAGCTGGATGACTGAGTAAATCCATTACCGTCAACAACCTCAAATCCAAAGAACTGAAGGAAATTCCAACGGACGCCATTTGCCCTTACGTGATATTCCTTGTCAGCGTATATGCGTCCCCATCTCTGGTTGCAGCTTAACAGATTCATCTGAGATGCTGTTACATCCGCAACGTCAGGATGCTGCTTCAATCTCTCCACAACTGTCTCGGGACGTGTTCCTAAGTCCCATGAAGCAAAAGTCACGATATTTTCCTTGTCAAACCCAAGATCGTAATTGACCATATAACGGTACTGAAGGAAAAAGACAGATGTTACGATGACAAGGAACATAGCCACGGTAAACTGGATGCCAACCATAATGGACCTCATTCTTCTTCCGGCAGCAGATTGAGCAAAACCTCGCTTTACACCCAAAGATGCATTAAACTTAGTGATATAGAATGCCGGATACAGAGCTGCTATAACGGCAATCAGCACCATAAGACCGAGGATCATCATTATAACCGGAATATTGTTTCCTATCGCCAAAGAGCAAATAGAAAAGTCAGTAATAAAACTGTCTTCAATAGCAATCACCAGCAATAATGTGAACACCATTGATATAAGTACCAGACCTATGGCTTCAAACAGGAAACTCCATCTCAACGCTCTTTGACTGGCACCGAACACTTTGCATATATTCACGGAACGCATCCTGACTGGTACGAGGGCCAGGAAGAAGTTGATGAAATTTATGAAGGCTATAAGAACTATAATCAGAGCGATGCTGGAAAGAATAATCGGTGTAGATTTCTTGCCTGTCTGGAAGTTACCGGAGTCGTGGAATTCTGTATAGTACATCTTGTCAACTCGCACAAGTCGGGTAGCCAACAAGTGTGCGCCATTTTCAATCTCTTCCTTGAGATATTCCTCTTCCTCAGGATCTTCGGCAATCCATTCCTGCACCATACCGAGATACCACTCAGCATAGCGCTGTTTGAATATCTCAATATATGCATTCAAGTCTGCGCCTTCTCTGAAGCGGACATAATTACAGTAGTTCCAATTATTGTTGCCTGATGTAAACACACCCTCATCTTTCTGCATTATGCCCCAATGGCCAAAAATGCAGTTCTTTGGCATTTCCTCATAGATAGCAACGATTGTCTGTGGATTCGTCGGTTTTCCGTCATCAAATCTACTACCACCTTCAAACCATATGACATCACCAACACCAACGCCAAACTTATCTGCTATAGAACGAGAAACAATGACAGTATTAGGCTTTTTAAATTCCGAGAAATCACCATCCAAGCACTTAAACCCGAAGAAAGTCGGTGTATTTGCGGTTGCTTGATATACATAGTCGTTGAATGATTCGAAGTTATAATCATTCTCTTTTACCCAAACCCTACTAATCATCGGATAAGGAGCGATTGAGGCAACATCTTCCGCATCCGGGAATAACTCCATCGCCTCGTACGCCAATGCTCCAGGAGAATTCGGACTCCAATGCATCTCGTCCGGATCTCCAATATTAGGAGATATCAGATAAGTGCGCTCCGCATCCTTTAGTGAGTCATTATAAGTGAGGGTATACCACACCTGTGCTGCAATCACATAGAAAGCAACAAAGGCAAAGGTAAGTCCTAGCACATTCAGCAGCGACGCCGCCTTATAACGACGAAGCGTCATCCAGAAATTTGACAAATGTGTATTCATAACGATTCCACTACTCAGTTTTAAGTGCATTAGCAGGATCTGCGGTAGCAGCCTTCCAGCTTCTGATGACAACCACTCCGATTGTTACGGCGAGAACAAGCACAAGTGCAAGAGCGAATACCCACCAGTACATAGGACAGCGGTGCGCGAAGGTTGCAAGGTATCTGTCAACGATAACCCAGCTGATCGGAGCAGCCACAGCAAAGCATACGAGAACGATCTTCACGAATCTGCTGCAGAACATTGCCAGGATTTCCTCGACTGTTGCACCGTTCACTCTGCGGAGAGCGATCTCCCTGCGACGGTACTGAGTCTCGAACATCACCAGACCGAACACTCCCATCAAAGAAATAATGATAGCGATAAGTGTGAAAAGACTGATGAGCTGTGAAAGCGACTCTTCCTTTCTGTATGTCCAGTTGATGTTCTCGTCAAAGAAGTATATCTCCCATTCATCAGGAGAGAACTCGTGTCTCCATTCACTCAAGACCTTACCGATATGCTTCTTCACTTCATTGTAATCCGCACCGGCAGCCACTCTGATGAAGGCTGTTGACGGATGCCACCAAGGATTGCTTCCGAAAACATAGAGGGCAAATGGAGTTACTTCCTCCTTGAGAGTCTTGAAGCTGAAGTCGTCGCAGAATCCAACGATTTCTGCATCATAGTCAGCGTGTCCGCTTACCCTGTCTTCAAGTGTGAATCCGTACGCTCTTCTCGCGGCCTCATTGAATATGAACGTTCCGTTCGGATTGTTCTCATCCTCTTTACGGAATGAGCGTCCTTCAGTTATCTTGATGCCCATGAATTCAGGGAAGTCTGACGATACTGCATAGCACTGGAAGTTGACAACTGTGCCGTTAAAGTCACGGCCCCAACCCATTCTTGTCGATGCCAGGAGGTTACCTGCTGCCCAGCTGACGTCCAGGATCTGAGGGTTTGCCTTGAGTTGCTCTTCCACAGTTTCTGCATTCTGTCCGATATACTCGGTGGTATGGACAAACAGAAGTTGCTCTTTGTCGAATCCCATATCGAAATCGACCATATATCTGCGCTGGAGGATGATGAAGCTTGAGCAGATGATCAGAATAAGCGAAATGACAAACTGAAGACCGATGAGAGTATAGCGGAGTCTCTGTCCGGTCTTTGTGCCGCTGAATGATCCCTTCAACACCAGTGCAGGCTCGAAAGATGTGATGTAGAAGGCAGGGTAGAGGCTTGATACGACTGCAATGATTACTGCAATGATCACTGTCAGGACAGATACGCCGACATTTGCACTGAAGGCGCTGTCCGCACTGATGAGGTGAGTCAGTTGGCTCATGTTGAAGAGCATCACGAATGCAAATGCAAGTGCAAGCGCAAACAGAATCAAGGTTACACTTTCTATGACAGTGCTGATGATCAGTTCACGGCGTGTACATCCGAGCACCTTCTTTGTGTTGACAGCCCTGATGCGCTCAGGAATCTGTGCGAAG
>JAFYVM010000012.1 GCA_017549145.1 Bacteroidales bacterium | reverse complement strand
ATATTACCTGTGGGTTGAATCATTCATTGACAAAACAAAGATTCATTATGATGACTCAATCTCATCGTGGCAAAGGTGCCTGGCTCAGGCTGGCTGCCACACTCCCCGTAATTGCAGCAACTTTCTTTGCCTTCGGCTGCGGAACAAAGCAGGCAGAGATGACCAATGAAGTTTCATCAGACTTGACAAATGGCACGGAAGCTACATATATCGATATGTGCCCTCCTTGCGACGCGACCGTAAGCAACACTTTCGGTGCGGGAAACAAACACTCCGGCATTGACTACGTACTTGACGAAGGCGACCCTGTCTATGCGGCAGCGGATGGTGAAATCTCTGCAATCACACGAGACGACAGCAACGGACTAATGCTGACGCTGAAACACGCCGACGGCTATGAGACAAGGTATGCGCATCTTTCAAAAGTGGATATCGCCTCAAAGTTAAGTTTCAAAGGTAAAGAATCGGGACATGACATTTCAGGAAACAGCCATCACATCTCGACAACTGCAGACCACACCGGATGGACTTACAATGGAAAGGTATTCAAAGGTCAGCTTATAGGATATGCCGGCTCGACCGGAAGAGCAACGGGAGCACATCTGCATTTCGAGCTACGTCAGCACGGCATTCCTGTTGATCCGTCACCTTTCTTTACTTCCGACAAGCCTGTCAAGGGACCTTTCATGATAAGTGTCAGAAAGATAAACAGCTCTACTGGAAATGAGTACGTAGTATTCTGTAATGGAAAGCAGACTACAAAAGACCAGATCGGCAATGCTGTTGCAGAATTCTTTAAAGGCGAGGAAGACATGTACTCAGCTGTCACTCACATTGAAGCAGAGGATAATATACCTATGGGAGTCATAACCGACATCAAGGAGCAGCTCCGAAATGCCCAGGCATTGAAGGTCAGGTATGAAACCGACGATAGTGCTATTGAGAAGCGTATGCCACCGGCAAACACAGAGGAAAAATCAGATGAACCTCGCTTCATGAGTCCTGAAGAATTCGCAAATGATGTGAGCAGAAGAAATCATATTTTCTTCAAGATCAACAGCAATGACAAAGTTCTGCTGGGAACAGACAGGTCTGTCAGAGATGCTTCTGAGAAGCCATACATCGTAAATGTTGAAGATTTCGATATCAATGTACTCAAGAGAATGATTTCCAACCCTGAAAACAAAGTCACATATCCAGAGTGTGAAACTCATGAGTTCACTATGCCGGACGGCTCGACCAGACAGTTCAGAGTAAGCAAGGGTATGGTCTCGTTACAGATCGACAGAGGCACATCATACGAAGGCTATACAAAAGCGATGGAATGCATTACCACAGCCTACAAGGAACTTCGTGAGGAACTCTCATCAGAAGTCTTCGGAAAACCCCTTGCTGAACTTTCAGATGCAGAAATGCAGGTGATATATAAGGCGGTTCCGATGAATGTATCAGAGACAGAGCCGAAAGATATCAGACGGTAACCTTTTCAGTAGTTAAACATAAGCACCCCAGTCAGTAGACACATAAGTCTCTGGCTGGGATTTATTGTTTAATTTCTATATATAGCTTAAATTTACAAATCTTAGTAGAAACAAAATTTTTTTCAAATTTTCTGTAGTTTTCTGACGGTTCAGTTGTTTAATGGTCAGAAACATTTCAGAAAACCTTGATTATGGACAACCAAGAAAGAGAATTTGCGCAAATCGTTCGTGAGAACAAAAGGCGGATCTACACGGTCTGCTATATGTTCTCCAAGGATGCAGATGAGGTGAGCGATCTGTTTCAGGAGATTCTTATCAACCTCTGGAAAGGACTCCAGAAATATGAGGGAGATAAGTTCATCAGCACCTGGATATGGAGAGTCAGCCTTAACACCTGTATCAACTATTCCAAGAAAGAGAAACGAAGCTTTTCTCCACAAACTACAACCTGCTTGGCTTCAGAATAAACATATTTCTTCATTCCCTTACTGTTTTCTGTTTATAAGATTCACTACCACCTTGACAAGGATATCCATCTCGTCCATTCGGCTTTCGGCAATCATCAGAGTCAATGCGACTAGAGTACCGTCAGCTATTCTTTTGGTACCATCAGGACGATATAGGATGCCATTGTTTAGCATGAACCATAAGAATAGGGTCGCTGCAATTCTCTTGTTTCCATCAACGAATGAATGGTTCTTTACGACAAGATACAGAAGCATCGCAGCCTTCTCTTCTACGCTTGGGTATAGTTCCTGACCATCCCAAGTCTGATATATCTGACCGATGCTGCTGTGAAAAGACTTATCCTTCTCAACTCCAAAGAAATTGCTCTCCTTGAACTTTTCCTTCAGGCTCTGAATTGTCTCCATAGCACTCTCATATGTAGCACGGAACTTCTCATGAAGGGTAATGTCAGATATTTCAAGATTCTGATAATCGTAGGCATCAAGGGTATCGAGCGCATATGTGTAATCCTTTACGACAGCAAACAGTTCTTTTGCCTGTTGTTCAGCCATGATGAAATTTTGGCTGAAAACATTTTCCAACAAGCCAAGTGCACGTTTCAAATCTTCATACTTCTGTTCAGAAACAGCATTACGGTTGACTACGTACCCTTTGAGCATATACTGCTTGAGGACAGAGGTAGCCCACTTCCTGAATGCTGTTGCTTGAACCGAATTAACTCTATACCCAAGGGATAGAATTGCATCCAGGTTATAATACTTAACTTTCTCCTCAGAAAGGCCTCTCACACCACTCTGTGCGGTAATTAAAATTTCTTTAATTACCATTTCGGGTTCTAATTCTCCACTTGTGAATATTCTCTTAAAATGATAAGAGATATTCGGAACTGTCACTCCAAACAACTCCGCCATTGCCTTCTGCGTAGCCCAGATAGTTTCATTAGAGGGATCTATCATCGCCTCAATTTTCACAAGTCCATCAGCAGACTGATAAATTACAACATCGTTATTCATTAACAACTATTTTAATTTAATAATTTACCATCCGCACCAAATGACAATGTAGGAATAGACTCCATATCAAGTCCACGTGCAGCCATGCTACGAGTCATCATGTCCATCATGACTGCTTCCAGAGTTCGCTCATCATTAGTCAGTTCACCTATATGTATTCCGAAACTTTGTATGATGTGCCCAAGACTGTTTGTCTTCATGTATATTGTATTCGCAATCTCGTCTGCAAACATGCGTGCTTCCTGACCGTTCTTACAATATAACACCAGCTCCAGACCAGTAGGAAAAGAGGCGTATCCTTTAAAGATAACTCCAGTCTTTGCACTAGCTTTTGCAGTGGCTCCTAACAAAAACACCTCTCCATTGAAATCTGTCGGAAAAAGTAGCATGTCGTCAATGGTCTTGATCGACACAATGAAATGTCTTTTGCT
>JAFYVM010000011.1 GCA_017549145.1 Bacteroidales bacterium | reverse complement strand
TCACACAGGTGAGTCTATCGTAGTTGCTCCTACTCAGACACTTAGCGCTAAGGAGTGCCAGTTCCTCCACGACCTCGCAATCAAGATGGTACGCCACATCGGTATCGTGGGTGAGTGTAACGTACAGTACGCTTACGACACTGATTCAATGGAATATTACGTAATCGAGATGAACGCTCGTCTCAGCCGTTCATCAGCTCTTGCATCAAAGGCAACAGGTTTCCCAATTGCGTTCGTTGCAGCTAAGATTGGTCTCGGTTACGGTCTCTTCGATATCAAGAACTCTGTGACTAAGCAGACTCCTGCATTCTTCGAGCCAGCTCTCGACTATGTAGTGGCTAAGATTCCACGTTGGGACCTTTCTAAGTTCACAGGCGTATCTCGCAAGATCGGTTCCTCAATGAAGTCTGTAGGTGAGGTCATGTCACTCGGACGTAACTTCGAGGAAATCATCCAGAAGGGTCTTCGTATGATCGGACAGGGTGCTAACGGATTCGTTGGTAACAAGGATATCAAGGTTGATGACATCGACGTAGCTCTCAACGAGCCTACTGACAACCGTATCTTCGTAATCAGCAAGGCAATGCAGGCTGGTTACACTGTTGATCAGATTCACGATCTCACTAAGATTGACAAGTGGTTCCTCAATAAACTCCAGGGTATCGTAAATACTCACAAGGAGATGTGTCAGTATGACAACTGCGAGCAGATGCCACTTGACCTCCTCAAGAAGGCTAAGGTACAGGGATTCTCTGACGTCCAGGTTGCTAACGCTCTTTATAAGGGAATGGATACTGAAATGGCAGAGGATATCGTTCGCGCATTCCGTAAGTCTAAGGGCATCGTTCCATGTGTTAAGCAGATCGATACTCTCGCAGCTGACTATCCTGCAGCTACAAACTACCTCTACCTTACTTATGGTGGTAACTTCCATGATGTCAAGTATCAGCACGATAAGAATTCAGTAATCGTTCTCGGTTCAGGTGCATACCGTATCGGTTCATCTGTAGAGTTCGACTGGTGTTCAGTCAACGCACTCCAGACTATCCGCAACCAGGGATACAGGGGAGTGATGATCAACTACAACCCAGAGACTGTATCTACTGACTACGATATGTGTGACCGTCTCTACTTTGACGAGCTCACATTCGAGCGTGTAATGGATATCCATGACCTTGAGAATCCACACGGAACAGTGGTTTCAGTGGGTGGTCAGATTCCAAACAACCTCGCTCTTCGTCTCGATCAGAATAAGGTAAATATCCTCGGAACTAAGGCTACATCAATCGACAAGGCTGAGGACCGTCACAAGTTCTCTTCAATCGTTGATGCTCTCGGAATTGACCAGCCTAAGTGGAAGGAACTTACAAACTTCGACGAGGTAGATAAGTTCATCGATCAGGTAGGTTTCCCTGTTCTTGTTCGTCCTTCATACGTGCTTTCAGGTGCTGCGATGAACGTTTGCTACAACCACGAGGAACTTCGCAACTTCCTTGGACTTGCAGCAGAAGTGTCTGAGAAACACCCAGTTGTAATGTCTGAGTTCATGCAGCGTTGCAAGGAGATTGAGTTCGATGCAGTTGCTGACAACGGTGAGGTTATCGCATACGCAATCTCTGAGCATATCGAGTTCGCTGGTGTTCACTCTGGTGACGCTACAATCCAGTTCCCTCCACAGAAACTTTATGTTGAGACTGTACGTCGTATCAAGAAGATCGCTAAGAAGATCGCTGCGGCTCTCGAGATTACAGGACCATTCAACATCCAGTTCCTTGCAAAGGACAACTACATCAAGGTAATCGAGTGTAACCTCCGTGCTTCACGAAGCTTCCCATTCGTATCTAAGGTTCTTAAGATCAATATGATCGAGCTAGCAACTAAAGCGATGCTTGGTCTCAAGCCATCTGCACCACGCAAATCTGCATTTGATCTTGACTATGTAGGTATCAAATCTTCACAGTTCTCATTCTCACGTCTCCAGCAGGCTGACCCTGTTCTTGGTGTGGATATGCACTCTACAGGTGAAGTTGGATGTATCGGTGATGATTTCAACGAGGCACTCCTTAACTCAATGCTTTCAGTTGGATATGAGATTCCTAAGAAGAACATCCTTATCTCTTCAGGAAATGCACTTCAGAAGGCTGACCTTCTTAATGCATGTAAGCTTCTCTTCGAAAGAGGATACAACCTCTACGGAACTGAGGGTACAGCAAAATATCTTACTGAGAACGGAGTTCCTACAGAGCGCGTAATCTGGCCTACAGAGGCTCAGGACCCAGAATTGGCAGGTAAGTACAAGGCAGCAATGGATATGCTTGCGAACAAGGAACTTGACCTTGTGATCAATATCCCTAAGAACTTCTCTACAGGAGAACTTACAAACGGATACCATGTTCGCCGTGCAGCTATTGACTACAATATTCCACTCATCACAAATGCTCGTCTTGCAACAGCATTCATCAGAGCATTCTGCGCAATGTCAATTGATGACATCCAGATCAAGAGCTGGGATCAGTATTAATAGATAAATGCACCTCGGGTTTCAGTAAGATGCCCGGGGTGTATTGTTTTTATATGGAAATAAAACCCATAGCATATATAAGGACTGCATTTGCAGAGAAGTTTGGAGTTCCTCGTCAGAGCGGTCTGGCGAAGAGCTTGACTGGTGTGATTGTCTTTGAAAAGGAATTTCGCAATCCGGATGCTCTTCGCGGTCTAGAAGGTTTCAGTCATCTGTGGTTGATATGGGAGTTCTCAGCAAACCGCCCAAAGATGGAAAAGCAGGGGAGAGGCAATGTCGAGTGGCAGCCTACTGTACGTCCCCCAAGATTAGGTGGAAATGAGCAGATGGGAGTCTTTGCAACTCGTTCACCATTCCGTCCTAATCCTTTGGGTCTTTCATGCGTCAAGGTTGCTGGTATAGAACTGATGGGGCCAGAAGGACCAACTATCAAGGTCACTGGAGCTGATCTGATGGATGGTACTCCTATCTATGATATCAAGCCTTATATACGTTATGCGGATGCTCGCCCAGAGGCAATTTGTGGGTATGTGGATTCGCTTGAGGAACGTAGATTAAGAGTTGTACTGCCATCTGAATTATCAGATAGAATTGAAGATAAGACGGTTATACCGTCACTTGTTGAAACTCTTGGTCTGGATCCGCGCCCATCCTATCATAATGATCCCGAGAGGGAATATGGAATGGCCTTCGCAGGCTATAATGTACGATTCGTTGTGCGTGACGAGGTATTGACTGTTACTGAAATCAGTGCTATTGAAAAATAACTATGGCGAAGAAGATAGAGAAAACAAATGCTGCCAGACTTCTGGATAAGGCTAAGATTTCATACAACCTGATTCCTTATGAGTTTGATGAAAATGATTTGGCAGCACAGCATGTAGCGGACAGTCTTGGACAGGATATTGCCAAGGTATTCAAGACACTTGTACTTCATGGAGATAAGACCGGATATATAGTGTGCGTCATTCCTGGTGATAAGGAGGTTGATCTGAAGGCTCTGGCTAAGGTGTCTGGAAATAAGAAAGTGGAGATGATTCCGATGAAGGATCTGCTCTCTGTTACCGGATATATCAGAGGCGGTTGTTCGCCAATCGGGATGAAAAAGCGTTTTCCTACCTTTTTTCACAGTTCTGCCACAGAACATGATGTCATTTATGTCAGCGCTGGAGTTAGAGGCCTGCAGGTCGAAATAAACCCTAAAGATTTGATTTCTTATGTTCAGGCAACAGTTGCAGATGTAGCAACAGAGTAATTTTTAGAAATCAAGAAAAAGAAGTATCTTTGCGCCGAAATTTTAACAGGATGGAAACAAATAAGAAATTGACACCTAAGCAGATAGCGGTTGCCGCTATAATCGCTGTACTAGCAATCGCAGCAATTGTTCCTCACTTTAACCCATCAAAGAAGGGTGCTGCCTATGTACAGGTAGATACAGCTACTTATAACACCCTCGTACGTGATAATGATTCATTGAGATTCACTCTTGACTCAATCATGATTCTTCACTCAAAGGTGTCTTCAGATATCACTAAGGAAGTTGCTGCGCAGCTTCGTAGAAGAGCGTTGATTGATTCAGTATATAAGGTAATTGATAGAAGACTTGACACTCTTTATTCGGACAGAGTTACCTCTGCTAGCCTTGTTCCATACGAGGAGTTTGCTACTGCAATCGTTACAATCCCTTATGAGGATGTTCAGTCACGTTGTAATTTCATGGATGTTACTGATGACCCTGAGCTTCTCCAGGCATTCCAGACATTCTTTGATACAAAGAATATGGAATATTTCAACAAGGCCAACGAGCAGCTTCGTTCGAAGCCAAGCTTCTTCAATGCAGGTCTTTCTGACGAGGAAATCCAGTTCTTTGACTCGCTCTATCTTGCAGGCCTCCCATATCAGCCATACACTCCAAAGAACAATTAATTATAACTTCATATAATGATATGTCACTCTAAATACTTAGGGTGACATTTTGTTTTTATGTACTAGTCAAGGCATAGAAATTGACTTGTGGGCGGAAGTGTTTAATTAATTATTAGTGCTATGAAGAAAATAATTTTAGCTATGTCGTTCCTCGCCATGTTGCTTGGAATGGCAGCCTGCAAGAACAACGACACTATTAAGATGGCAAGTCCTGAGGAGCAGGAAATGAAGTTGCTTAAAGATGCAATCAAGCATCGCAGTCCAGATGTTCAGAAGGTTGATATTGTAGGCAATTCAGTGATATATACGCACATATTCGATGGAATTATCGACGTGAAGACTTATACCTATGACGGAGATGTGTGCGTTGAAGCCGAAAGAGTCTATGCTTTCCCAAGTCAGATGAGTGCGCTGCGTCATTATAGAAGAGCAGTAGAGCAGGCCGATCTTTATGATAATATCCAGATGTTTAATAACGAAGTCAGATATAAACTTAAAGATGCTCAGCACAAGCTTGAGACTGATGGACTTACTAAGGAGCAGCTAAAGGCTAAATTTGATAAGCAGATTGCAGATGCTAAAGCTGATATGCATAAGGCAGGCGACAAGATCAAAAAGGCTGGCAAATGCATCGAAGATGACATAAAGAAATAGCCTCATCTAAATACAAAAAGTAGCCATTGGTCGTGATGTGACCCCCAAAAGTTGGACGGTTTAACATTATTAAGAGGCGCTCTTAGATTGGAATAAAGCTCGGTATTGTACCGGGCTTTTTCCATTTAGCCTCAGTTTGATTCTATCATTGTTGTAATAGTGTATATATCTAAT
>JAFYVM010000010.1 GCA_017549145.1 Bacteroidales bacterium | reverse complement strand
CATCCACCCGAATGTTTACGGGTACAGACTGATAGCTGATGCCATAATAAGAAGATATATATGACAGCGGATTTATTATATTGGATAGTCTTATTTCTGATCCTGGTGATAGGTTTTCTTATTCTTCGCTTTTGCAACGAGAAGATCCAGGTTCCCACGCAGATTCTTGACAAACATCAGAAGAAGGGTCTTCCAGTTATCTGACGGAGACTCTTCTTCAATTATTCCCGAAAATAGATTGGTGAACATGTTCACGAACAACCTCTTCCTCAGCAGAATCAGGATGATGGCTGCGATGATATATACCCCAGCTACGATGAAGGCTGCTCCGCTCAAGCTTCCTATCTCCTCTCCGATCAGCACGATGAAGGCAAACGCAAAGACACCTAGCACAACAAGAAGGACAAGAGTGATAACCAAAACAGCAAGTATTCTGCTGAAACCTACAGACAGGCCTGTGACTATGTTCTTCTTGAAGTCATCTGTCCTCACGCTCAGGTACTCACCTATCGTAGAGGACAGAATCCCCAAAATTGTCTTGTTCTCTTCCATCACTCTTCCTCCAGAGCTTCCTCGATGATTCCAAGACCTTCAGCGATCTTTTCCTTAGCCTTGTCTTTCAGATCTGCCGCACCTTTCCTGATCTTGGCGCGGGTATTCTCTCCGGAATCAGGAGCAAGGAGAAGAGTCGCAACTGCTCCAGCCATCGCACCTACGATGAAGCATAGCATTGATTTGCCTGTATCCATACTCTTACGTATCCAAATGTTTATATCATTCCGTCTCATTAATTATGATGAGATGTCAATGGATATTTCAGAAACCATACCATCAGAATCGCTTTAGGATTTGAATATTGAGAATTTCATACACCAAGAGGGCGCAGTATATACATTGAAGCCAATTCATTGATTTCCAATACAACTAGTCATCTAGATTTCGCTTATTGTTTCATTAGTGAAACGCTACAACAAACAATCGTGCAAAATCTCATATTAAAATCCACTATGTGTATAAAGCCAGTTTTAGTGTCACGATAACCATCTATATTTGTATCGACTTTACAGGTTTTGTTGGAATTACAAACCTATCTTATTGACTATCTGCACATTACAAGATAGTTTTCAATCAAAACATATAAATTATTGTACCTGGTCAACAATGAAATAACGGAAACAATATTGCCCAGTAAGTTGAAAAATACCAAGTACCCAATCAAGTACAAATATTGGAAATGGCAAACATTCAAAACGCCTGTATTTACAGTAGAAATCTCAACTCTTCCAACTAATACAAATATACAGCAATTATTGAAACTTCATAGACAAAATAAGCAGAACTACATCCGTTCTAATATAATCTAACAGCCATAAGACATTTTTATATCCGATATAATGTAATTCTACAAATTTATTATATTTGCATCAGATAAGATGTAGTTTTATGAAATCGTTACTATCTGCAACACTCAAAACACTCCGTAAAGAATACGGACTGACACAGGAAGATCTCGCCCTTAAATGCGGCGTAGGTCTTAACTTCGTGCGTCAGCTTGAGCAGGGAAAGCCTACTCTCAGAATGGATAAAGTCAACCAGGTTCTCGCCATGTTCGGTTACGAATTGGCACCCGTAAGATCAGAGGAACTCAATGAATAGAGCTGAAGTATATTACAAGAATAGCCTAGCCGGAATCTTGGCAGAAACCGACGCAGGTTACGAGTTCTGCTATATGAAGGATTACCTTGAGAGTAAGGATGCAGAACCGGTGAGCCTTACGCTCCCATTGACTGATAAAGCATATCATTCAAATGTGCTGTTTCCATTCTTCGACGGACTTATTCCAGAGGGATGGCTCCTTGATGTTGCACTGAGGAATACTGACATCAGTTACCTTGACCGAATGTCTTTGCTCCTGCTATGCTGCAAGGATTGCATCGGCGCAGTGAGTGTTGTACCTGTAAAAGAATAAAAGCCATGAGTAAATGTCTATACTGTTATAAGGAACTTGCAGAAGGCGAAGTGGATTTTCACAAAGGATGCTGCAAGAAGTTCTTCGGGATACCTGTAGTTCCAGAACTACCCTACTCTCTTGATGAGCTTGACTCATTGGCTGCCCAAGTCATCCAGTCACAGACAACGCTGACCGGTGTTCAGGCTAAGCTCTCTCTTTACCTGGACAGACACGAAGGTTCAAAGATACTAACAATCGTAGGCCTTTGGGGAGACTACATCTTCAAACCTCAGACTCAGTCATACAAGACCCTGCCCGAGAATGAAGACTTGACAATGCACTTGGCTGAAATCGCCAAGATTAAAGTCGTTCCTCACACATTGATCCGTCTCAAGGATGGCACACTTGGATATCTGACCAAGAGAGTTGACCGTTCTGCAGAGGGAGAGAAGATACCGATGGAGGATATGTGTCAGCTCACCGAAAGACAGACTGAGTACAAGTACAAGAGTTCATACGAGCAGATTGCAAAGGTCATAGCGAAATACTCCTACGTTCCGCTTCTCGACCTTACAGACTTCTACGAACAGGTATTCTTCAGCTGGTTGGTAGGAAACAATGACATGCATTTGAAGAACTTCTCCCTTTATGCACCAAAAGGCAAATGGGGGCTCACTCCAGCATACGACCTACTGAATGTAGCTTTGGTCAATCCTAAGGATGACGAAGAGCTAGCTCTCACTCTGAACGCAAGAAAGAAACGCATCAAGAAAGCAGACTTCCTAAAAGCGATGGAGACCGCAGGCATCGCACCAAAGGTCTTCGAGAACATGGTAGCAAAATACCAGAAACTCCTCCCTAAGTTCAATGAAGCTATCGACATGTCGTTCCTCGATGCGGAAGACAAAGAGATGTACAAACAGAGCATTGCCTCAAGACTTGCAAGAATAATCTAAAAATGGAGATCGCCACACTGTTAGAATACTCAGACCGTTCACAACTCAGAGCATGACTTCCTGATGGCCGCCTGGCACTACGTCTCTCCCCTCGCCGCAAGAACAGTCATTGGACCAAACTCAACATGGACCGCTGCATCGATTTAGAAGATCGTGGGCTGATGACTCCTGCAGGTAGATGGGCATTTGAGAATGCATACGGATGGGGATATCAGGTATTCCACACTACCCCGGAGCAGAAAAAACAAATGATGGAAGAAGCCATGGAAAGAAGACCGGGATTGTACGAAAACAGGTCCCTTGATAACGAATAGTCCCGAATATTCATTACATTTGAAGAAACAAAAATTTGACAGACAAATCGGAATTTGTCGATGCGTGGTTATTTTATATTATGACGAAAAGATATACAAAAGAGATTTACGTAGCGATTGTTATAATAGCAGTAGCCTGCTTGTTTGGCTCATATATACCCGGATTGCAGTTCCTGGCAAAATGGTGCAAACCGCCGGTAATGCTGTTCTTGGGTCTCGCCTACGCATTTATCTGCGGTCAAGGCTATCCTACGTTTAATAAAAACATATCTAAAGCACTTTTGCAATATTCAGTAGTGGGACTTGGTTTCGGCATGAACCTTTACGAATCCCTAGCTTCAGGTCGAGAAGGAATGATTTTTACGATTATTTCAGTAGCGGGAACGCTCGCGATCGGCATGTTTATCGGCAGGAAACTGTTTAAAGTAGATAAGGAGACTGCATATATGATCAGTGCTGGAACGGCAATATGTGGTGGAAGTGCAATCGCTGCAGTTGGATCTGTAATCAAAGCCAAACCGGCAAATATGTCTGTCGCACTAGCAGTTGTATTTGTTCTCAATGCCGTCGCACTTTTCATATTCCCGTCAATCGGACATTGGCTAGGACTATCCCAGCAGGAGTTCGGCACATGGGCCGCAATTGCCATCCATGATACCAGTTCAGTTGTTGGTGCTGGTGCAGCATATGGCGAAGAAGCACTAAATGTTGCCACAACGATCAAACTGACTCGTGCTTTGTGGATTATCCCTCTTGCTATTGTCACATCATTCATCTTCAAGAGCAAAGACCGTAAAATCAGCATTCCATGGTTTATCCTCTACTTTGTAATAGCAGTCCTTCTGAACACCTATGTTCTTGACTGCGTACCGGTAGTTGGAAATGTAATTTATGGAGTTGCCCGAAAATGTCTGACTGTCACTATGTTCTTCATCGGAGCATCTCTTTCGACCGATGTGCTTCGCAATGTGGGTATCAAACCGCTTTTTCAGGGCATTCTACTTTGGTTTGTGATCAGTGTAGGTTCATTATTGTATATAGTACTATAAAACAACTACCACCGACTTGCAATTTAATTCACCATCGTATAACTTTACGCAGACATATCTGAATTACGCTATGAAGAAGTTTATCGTCCCTATTGTAGCCATACTCGGCTTATTTTTAGTTGTGTTTGTTGTTCTTGCTTCAACAGACCGTACAATAACAGCTGCGTTATCCGGAGCAGGATATTCAGCATTTCTTGTGGCTATCTATGCGCTTATTCCGGCCATAAAGAATCCGAGCTACAGCATGTGGTGGTCTCTGCCCGATGATGTGGCTCCTGCTGAGAGATGGGGATTTTATATTGGTAATTTTCTTGTTTGCGGTGCAGTATACAGTTCTTCATTTCAGATAT
>JAFYVM010000009.1 GCA_017549145.1 Bacteroidales bacterium | reverse complement strand
TTCGTCATCGCTGCGCGATAACTTGCTACCAACGGGCCCCTCCCGCTACCCGTGTCCGCGGGTGGACACGCCTCCGCAATCACTGCTATCCTCCCTCTTGAAATACAGATATAAAAATATAGCTATTCTTTTGATAATCAAAGGAATAGCTATTATTAATATCAGGAAGTTTTGTTATATTTGAAGTGCGAAATCAAAATAATACCTTAACTCTAACTTACATGGCAAAGGAAACATATAAATCGTACAATCAGAACGATTCTCTTTTTTTCCTCACTGTATCGGTGACTTTATCCCTGAAAATGATCCAGTACGCGTACTTGATACTATAGTTGAGCATCTGGACATCAGTGCTATTGAGGCTACCGCCACTGTCGTCATATATAAAGAAAAAAGGAGATGACCTTATTAGTCATCTCCTTTTCTTATTCTGCCTTCTCTGCTGTCTTAGGAGCTGAGAATGTGATTTTCAATGTTGGTCGAAGTGATGATGACTCATCAGCAGGTTTAGGTCCTGCAAGAGTACATCTGTAATACCTGTCCTTGTCAAGCTCGCTGCTGACGCTCTCCGATGATCCGCTGCTTCCCGAGTTCATGTAAGAAGCCATCATGAGGTAGTTATAGTAGTTGTCATAACCGTAACCACCGTATCCGTACCCTCCGTAGCCATATCCATAGCCACCGTATCCACCATAACCATAACCGTATCCGTATGGGTCATACATCATATTATTATAGTATGAGTTATACATCAAACTGTTATAGTAGTCATCATATGCACTGCTGCTGGATGAGCTCTCTGTTACCTCTTCAAATATAATGAGGAACCAGATGTCGTATTTCGCAAGTCTTTCCTCAAAAGCAGCATCGCTCTCGCCCTCCTCTTTCTCAAGTCTGAGAATTTCCTGCACGTGGTGGCTCATGTCTGGCGAGTAAACTGAGATTGAACGATTGATCTTACCCTGATCCTCGCTTTCGATACTCGCGTCTGTCAAGCCTGCGTATGAAACATAAACGACTCCGCTGTCATCAGTACCATGAAGTCTCACTGTCGGGCTAAGTACTACAGGGAACTTGTTCAGCTTATCCCAATCTCCATCTACGTCGTATGGAAGAGTAACAGTTGCCTTGTTGATGACCACCTCGCTTGGATTCACGATGTTTGCTTCTGCGATGAGATCGTGTACGATTCTCTTGATACCTGCAGCCTTGATGACCGGTTTTACTCCGCTACCTCCTTCAACATAGATCTTGTCTGTGGCAGCTACACCTGTTGTGTATGCTCCTTCAGACTCGTGTGTGCTACCATTGAATGCATACTGTGCAGGTAGCTCAGATACTCCTGTTGAAATGAAATCAGCTGGTCCGTATGTGAAAAGGAATGTAGTATCCACTCCCTTGCGGTCGCCATAGTCTGCTGTAATCTTGAGCTCTGCGTAGTTTCCTGAAATGTAGTTGTTTGAGTCAAACTGCAGCTCAAAGTTGAACATATTGATTCGTCCGCCCTCGGTAGTAGGAATTTCCGACTCAATATAGATACCAGGAACAAGGCTCAAGTAGTCGCTGAGAAGTGTATCTTTTTTCTCAGTATACAGTTTGCGGAATTCCTTGATGCCCTTAACAACGCTTTCAGAGTATTCTGCGCTGAAGTCGAATGAAAGTGAGTCTCCTCCGTCATAAACAGGAACTCCCTTAGAGATGAGCTTGCTCAAATCAAGGAATCTGTCTCTATTTGTCTCTGATGCTCCTGCCTGTTTAACTCCTGGGGACAGAGAGTTTGTGTACAGGATAGTTGAGTCAAGCGGTTCTTTAAGACCATATACATAGACGTTCTGCATCATTCTCTGCTGGTAGTCGTTGACTGTCGAGAGTGTGTCACGTACTGCGCTGAAATGGAACTGTCTTACAACAGTGTTCTCTCCAAGATCGAGATCCTTGAGAGTAGGAACAAGGGTGAAGCTTGTAGCTTTAGTACAAGTTCCAAGTTCTCCATCTTTTGTTGCGCCGAATACGATACGTCTGCTTGTATATGCCGACAAGCTGTCAGAAATCTTTAGTTCGATGTCATTCTCAACAAAATTAGCAGCTTTGGGAGAAAATACATCCCAAAGCTGATCGGTTGGTATAAGATTTTGTCCGAGTTGTTCGTCTACTTTGACGCAGGCAGCGGAGCTAAGCAGTGTCGCACCGATGATAGCAAGGAGTCCCGCTCTGCGAAAAATGCTGAAATTCATTATAGCTGATCGTAAAAATTGTTATAATCTTCAATGTATGATCCATCCTCCATGGCTGCTGCGTTGTACTGAAGCACAGGTAAGCCGGTGTTGTTGCAGTAATCAACAAGCTCCTGAGGAATGTTGTCTGAGCCGAAGATAATCGCGTCAGAATGGTTCGCGGCGAGTTTCGCAAGATTTATACCAGTTGCCTCATTGAGAATCTCAAGATCTTCGTTGGCTACTCCGGCGTATCTTACCTTGTCCTTCAACTCTTCTCCAAATACGCCAGGGGTGTCGTCATATAGAGAGAGAACCACCTTGCTGTTCGAGAAGATAGGGTCGTCCTTGTAAGCCTTCTTGAGATAAAGCGGAAGAACGTGTGAAATCCAACCCTGACAGTGGATTACATCAGGTGCCCATCTGAGTTTCTTTACTGTTTCGAGGACTCCGCGTGCAAAGAACGCTGCTCTTTCTGCATTATCCTTGAAGAACTCGCCAGATTCGTCAAAATAAACCTGTTTTCTGTGGAAATAGTCCTCGTTGTCGATGAAGTATACCTGCATACGGGCTGCCGAGATTGAGGCAACCTTGATAACGAGTGGTCTGTCTACCTCGTTAATGATGATATTCATTCCAGAAAGTCTGATGACCTCGTGGAGCTGATTCTTACGCTCATTGATACAGCCATATCTAGGCATGAAGGACCTGATTTCCTTCTTTCTTTCCTGAATACCCTGTGGAAGATATCTTCCTATCTTTGATATGTTCGTTTCTGGGAGATATGGACACATCTCCGAATTAACGAATAGTACTCTTTTGACAGAATTTCCCATACTGTTAATATTAAATGACGAAATCTCTACAAAGATAATCGTTTTTTTTGATATTTCATTATCTTTGGCGCCAATTGGGGTTTTTCTATGGGTAAACAGGAGAATAAAATAATGCGCAGAAGGCTGAGAAATGCCTATTTGTCTTCGGTCATAAGCATCAGTCTCGTCTTGCTTCTGGTGGGAGTAGCCAGTCTGCTTCTTGTCAATGCAAAGGCGATTTCTGACTACTTCAAGGAGAACATGCAGGTGTCAGTCATGCTTAAGCAGACTATTGATGAGAGCGAGGGGCTTAAATACAAGGAAGAGCTTGATAAACAGCCATTTATACGCAGCTCTGCCTTTGTTTCCCGTGAGCAGGGAAGGTATGAGATGGAGCAGCTTCTTGGTGAAGGTTTTCTGGATGTGTTCGAGACAGCTCCAATCCCCGTTTCTATTGATATTACCCTGAATGCCGAGTATGTTTCGGCAGACAGTATAGAGGTGGTCAAGGCCCGTATCCTTGATTCGCAGTTTGTTGAGGAGGTTGTTTACCAGCGCTCTCTTGTTGATGCGCTTAATGCAAATCTCAGCAAGATTTCAATGGTGTTGAGTATTTTCATTGCGCTTCTGCTCTTCATTTCATTCGTGTTGATCAACAATACTGTGCGTCTGAATGTCTTTGCAAGACGCTTTACTATCCATACGATGAAACTGGTGGGTGCGACAAGATCGTTCATACGTGCGCCATTCCTGGTTCAATCCTTGTTCCAGGGCGTTTTTGCGGCTGTGGTTTCAATCCTGGCCCTTGTTGGTGGACTATATTTTGTCCGTAATGAATTTGAGCAGCTGTTTGAGGTATTCAGAATGGAATTGCTTTTGGTGGTGTTGGGAATCGTGCTCGTAAGCGGTATGCTCATCTGCCTCTTAAGTACTTGGATGGTAGTGAATAAGCTGCTGTCTCTAAATAAGGATGAATTATATTACTAGATTGAAATATGGAAGAAAAAAATACAAAAATGGCGATCACGCCTAGAGGATTGAAGCTCCTTCTTATCGGACTCATCGTTATGGTGGCCGGCTATCTTCTTATGATGGGTGGCTCAAGCGAGGATCCTGATGTGTTCAACTATGATATGTTCAACTTCCAGAGAATGGTGGCTGCTCCTATAGTCATTATCTGTGGAATCGTGGTTGAAGTAGTGGCAATAATGAAGGTTTTCAAGGAGTAAGGAATGGAGTGGTTTGAGGCGGTAATATTGGGTCTTATCCAAGGGCTTACGGAGTTTCTGCCAGTCAGCAGCAGCGGTCACCTTGAGATTGGTAAGCATCTGCTTGGCATCGAGACCTCTGACGATCTTCTTTTTACGACCATGGTGCATGCTGCGACAGTCTTGAGTACTATCGTGGTGTTCAGAAAACAGATATGGGATCTCTTGAAAGGCTTTTTCTGTGGCCTTAAGGGGGTTAAAGCGGAGAAGTCAGAAGGTGGTAAGTTGACATTGGTATGCAATGACCAGACAGACTACCTTTTGAAGATAATGGTCTCTATCATTCCTGTGTTTGTCGTAGGAATGTTTTTCAAGGACCAGGTCGAGAGTCTCTTCGGCTCTATAACTGTCGTTGGTTTTGCTCTTGTGATGACAGCGGTATTGCTGTTCTTCTCGGACTATGCTTCCAGACCAGGTAGAAAGTCTATTTTTCCAGAGAATAATTCTCGTAACGGTATTTCTTATTGGCAGGCTTTTGTAGTCGGACTAGGCCAGGCTTTAGCTGTGGTTCCTGGACTTTCCCGCTCAGGTACAACGATTTCAACAGGTCTGATCTGTGGCGTCAGAAGAGAGGTCATGGCTCAGTTTTCCTTCCTCATGGTTCTTATTCCGATTTTGGGAGAGAGCTTCCTTGAGGTTGTCGGAGGAGAGTTTGGTGCATCGTCTGTTGGTGCGACAGCATTAATTCTTGGTTTTGTTTCTGCCTTTCTTTCGGGCTTGCTTGCATGTAAGGTCATGATTGCTCTCGTCAAGAAGGCAAAGCTCAGCTGGTTCGCTCTTTATTGTCTTCTTGCTGCAGCTGCGATATTTATTTTTGCGTAAATGGCTGACTCGCTCTCATATTTTGTTTCAGATGTACATCTTGGGTTACAGGTTGCTGATCCGGCAGCCCGTGAGGCTCGTTTCGTAGACTTCTTGCGCTCCCTTCCGGAGAATACGGAGTCTCTTTATCTTTTGGGTGATATCTGGGATTTCTGGTATGAGTATAGAGATGTGGTTCCAAAAGGATATGTGCGCGTCTTGGCTGCAATTCAAGACCTGGTAGCGCGTGGTGTAAAGGTGTATTTCTTCCAAGGTAACCACGATGTGTGGACATATTCCTATTTTGAGGAGCTTGGTATGATTCGTCTTACTCAGCCAGCCCTTGTCGAGATAAACGGCAAGAAGTTCTGTCTGGGACATGGTGATGGTCTGGGTCCGTCTCCGCTTGGCTACAGGTTTCTTCGTGGTGTCTTCCACTGTCGCGTCCTTCAGATTCTCTTCAGTATGCTTCATCCGTGGATTGCCTTCAGATTTGGCAATAACTGGTCAAAAAGCAACAGGCTTGCCCGCAAAGAGGAGTATGTGTTCAAAGGTGAACAGGAGCCGCTGTATAAGTTTGCTTTAGATTATTCAAAGGATCACGAGGTTGATCATTTCGTTTTCGGACACTACCATGTACGTGTGGCGATGACTCTTCCTTCCGGAGCCTCGTTTAATGTTCTGAAGGATTGGATAGATGGCTCTCCGTATCTGTGTTTTGATGGAGAGACTCTTACCTCGCATTCTTAGCGGTATTTTTCTGGAATATTGGCGCGAGGTGGCTCTTTCATAAAGATTGCAAAGTACAATAGGTCAAACTCACCCTCTTCCCAAAGTTTAACCAGTTCTTCGGTCTGCTTGTCGTCCCCATCAGGGTCGTAAGGTTTTTTCATATCCGAGCCGAACATCTTTGCAATTCCCTGCCAGAATCCTGCGGCAATGCCGTTCTTGTAATCCTTGATGATTTTGAATGAGGTTTTGCCCACTTCTCGGTCGATAAGCTTCATAAGCAGGGCTCCCTGGCTCACGGTCATGCTTCTCATAGGTTCTTCAAACACTTTGAAAAGCTCTTTCTGTACCTGATTGACATATTTGTCCTTCTTGCCTCTCTTCATTCCTTCTGCGACCATTGTGCTGTCAACGGACAGGAGAATTCTCTTTGAGGCAAGTGCATAAGGATATGTTCTAGCGAAGTTGTGTACAAGGCGGTAGTATTTGCGCCACTCTTTGCTTTTCTGTCGTGGGAGTCTTGAATAGCATCTTGACGGACGAAGAGTCTCTACATAGACTGTGTCTCCGTCGATTACCTTATAATGCAGGTATACGAGTGGCCTGCCTGTTGAATCTACCGTTGGAGCGACGTTGACAGCAGCGACTGTCTTTTCCTCTTTCTTGCGATTACGTCTCTGCGCGTGGCACTCTGCACTTCCTAATACATATACAAAGATGCAGATAAGCACTGCTGCCGATCTCCAATTTATATATGTTCTGAGGAAGTTTCTCATGATTTCTTTCCTTTTCTCTGTATGAACAATCACAAAAATAGTGAAATTCTCTTAAATATGCCCTAAAGCGGGCAATTTTGCACGGTGTATAAGTTGGCCATTTCGGTCCAGTCCAAAATGCGCAAAAGAAAATTTTAACACTATTCGTAACTGCGTGAAAGTACGCAACTTAGCATATCAAAATACTGGTCGAAAATGTTGTAAATTTTTGTAAAAAATGTTTGTAATTCAGAAAAAATTACTACCTTTGCATCCCATTAATTGAGGACCACTCCGCCCAACCAGCTGATACTCAATTAGTTAGGGGACGTTGTGAAAATTTAACAAAGTAATAGAGAAATGTTACAACCAAAGAAAACAAAATTCAGAAGGCAGCAGAAAGGCCGCATGAAAGGTCTCTCACAGAGAGGAAACCAGCTTGCATTTGGCTCTTTCGGTATCAAGACCTTGGAGAACTGCTGGCTAACAGGCCGTCAGATCGAGGCTGCCCGTCAGGCTGTATCACGTTACATGAAGCGTGAGGGTAAGATTTGGATCAGAATTTTCCCTGATAAGCCTTACACTAAGAAACCTGCAGAGGTGCGTATGGGTAAAGGAAAGGGTAATCCAGAAGGATTTGTATGCCCAGTAACTCCAGGACGTATCCTTATCGAGGCAGAGGGCGTATCACTTGAGATTGCAAGAGAGGCACTTCGCCTTGGCGCCCAGAAACTTCCTGTGACTACGAAATTCGTGGTACGTAGAGATTATGTAGAATAATTTAATGGAGAAAGACAATGAAAGCATCAGAAATTCGTGAAATGTCGATTGCAGACTTGCGTGAGCGCATCGAGCTTGAGAAAGCTAACCTCGACACAATGAAACTTAATCACGCGATCTCTCCATTAGAGGATACATCAAAAATTGCAAAGGCTAGAAAGGATATCGCTCGCATGATGACAATCCTTGCTGCTAAAGAGTCACAGAACTAAAAATTGAATCCAAATGGAAAGAAATCTTCGTAAGGAAAGAATAGGTGTTGTGGTCAGCAACAAGATGGAGAAATCTATCG
>JAFYVM010000008.1 GCA_017549145.1 Bacteroidales bacterium | reverse complement strand
ATGTTGATTATCAAACCTCCACAAATTTAGGAATTATTCTGGAAAAACAACTTTATGAGAATTGCGTAGAGCTTGTCAGCTGCACGGGCCGGCAATATTACGCGATTCTAGCATTGCGCTTAATAGAAAATAGGCGAAATGCAGATAACCTAACTTACTATGCCTGAGTATATATTATTGTTGCGAAAGAAAGGTTCGTCTGTCATTCTGATCTTTGTGCAGAGAAAACAAAACGTAAAATAACATGGGAAGTGGATATACAGACTTGGGAGAAGATGTGTGGACGTAAAGGTGTAATAATCATATGCCCCAAATGCTTAAGGGTGATAGACTACCGTATAACGGAGATGAATTGATGTAGTTTGTAACAAAATAGAGCTCAATTTGGTATATTATAGTAAGTACAATATCGAAGTGCCATACTTTGGCAAGTTCTTTTGCTTTATTTGCAGGTTAAAATATTCTATCAATGAACTCTTTTCTAAATAACTTCTTCGGCTGGCCGACATTGATTCTCGTGTTGATTCCGATTGTGATTCTTGTTCGGATCTTTGTGAAGACATCGCGTTGGTCTATCTTAAAAATGGTCTGCATCGCTCTTTCGGGAACTTTACTTCTATCTTCTTGGCTATTCTATGCCTCACTGATTACAGGTAGCAATCTTGGAGGAGAGTGGGGACGTGTTGTCGCTCAAAGGATGGCAGAGAATATGGGGGATTCGGTAACGTTCTACCTGCTGTCTGTCGGTATAATAATTTGGATCATTACTGCATGCATGGACCTTATTGTCTCTGGTGCGAGATACTTCATAAACAAACCTTATATACGCGAGATCGTTGTCGAGGTGCAGAAGGAACTGGAAGATGAGGAGAAAGAAAAACAGAAGCAAAAATCTCAGGCTCCAAAACCAAAGAAACAACCTGAGAAGAAGGGTCCTGAAGAACTGAAGTCACTCCAAGAGTATGATGATCTTGGATACTTCAAGTCTCCGACTCCTGCCCTTTTGAGTAGTAGGACGGATGAGATTAGGAAAGTATCGCCAACTGAGATTCAGAATAACATCAATACAATCCGCGAGACACTTGCTGATCACCATGTGCAGGTGGCCGATATCAAGGCCATCAGTGGCCCTACCGTGACTCTTTATAAGGTTTATCCTGCAAAGGGTGTCAAGGTTGCCGCCATCAGAAATCTTCATGAGGATATAGCTGTGGCTTTGGGATCCGGTACTATTCGTGCACATACATTGACAGATTCTGTAGGGTTGGAAGTGCCTAATATGACCCGATCTCTTGTGCCAATCAAGTCTCTTGTGTCCTCTCCGGAGTTCAAGGAGAGCAAGGCTGAGCTTCCGATTGCCATCGGTAGTACCATAGAAGGAAAGACAAAGGTTTTCGACCTTGCTAAAGCGCCACATCTTCTTGTTGCCGGATCTACTAACCAGGGTAAGTCAGTGGGATTGAATGTGATAGCAGCATCACTGCTTTACGCGAAGCGTCCTTCGGAACTGAAGATGATCTTCATCGACCCTAAGGGAACAGAGTTCACACCTTACAGGAATCTCTACCGCCATTATCTGGCCGTCACTACGACTGCTGACAGCGAGGAAGATGAGATCGAGCGCTCGATCGCGGTCAAGGAAAAAGATGCAGATGAAGTTCTGAAGGCTCTCTGTCTGGAGATGAAGGAACGATATGAACTGCTTCGTCAGGCTGGATCATGTCCGAACATCAAGACATATAATCAGAAGTTCCTTGACAAGAAACTGCGTCCTGATAAAGGTCACCGCTACCTTCCATACATAGTGGCTATCATTGATGAGTATGCTCAGCTTACTCTTGTCACTTCAGGAAAACCTGAAGCAAGGAATGTTAGCAGAAGCATCACCACGTCTATCATCAGTCTGGCTCAGATGGGACGAGCAGCTGGAATACACATGATCATAGCCACTCAGACGCCTCGTAAAGATGTCATCTCCGGTATGATCAAGGCCAACTTCCCGACGATGATATCGTTCAAGGTTGCCAACTCTACTGAGTCACAGGTCGTCCTCGATAATATGGGCGCAGAGAAGCTTATCGGTAACGGTGACATGCTCTTCTCGCAGAATGCGAATATGGAGAGAATCCAGTGCGGCTATATAGGACCTGAGGAGATCAATGCTTTGACAAAGTCAATAGAAGTTCAGAAGGGAGCCCAGAAGAGCTACAGTACGCCGTACTACCTTCCTGAAGTGAAAGATGAGGAGAGTGATTCAGAAGAGGGTCTCGTAGATATGAAGAAAATCGACCCGAACTTTGCGGATGCTGCCAGATTAGTTGTAACTTCGGGACGTGCTTCCACATCGTACCTGCAGACACAGATGGGAATGGGATTCGCACGCTCGGCCAGGGTGATGTCTCAGCTTGAGGCGGCAGGAATTGTAGGCCCTCAGGATCCTAGAAGTAAGAATAGGGAAGTGCTCGTCAAGAACTTCACCGAACTGGATGAGATACTGAAGAAGTACTTAAAATAGAAATTTCCCCCTCTCTGCTCCGGTAGGTTGCGAATCAGCCTATCGGGGCAGTTTTTTTAGCGAACATTGTGTTCGCTATAGACCGGTAGCTTCGTCTCCATAAGAGTCACAAAATTTAATCATCTAGAGTACATATATATGGGTGTTGCCACATTTTGGCCATAGGTTCTGGATGGGATATAGACACGAGAATGCCATTCAGGTCTGTGACTCCAAATGGCAGTGGATAAAAGGAGAATGCAAAAATATAGATGACAAATGTGCGAAAGATGGTGCTGAATCATGAGATTTATCACCATCTTTGCAAATGTTTACTAAACAAACAATATTATGAGACACAAGAAGTTAAGAATCACAGAAGCGGACTATCTCAAAGCCAACAGAAGGGCTTCAAGACAAGAAGAGATAGAATCCCACGGTCATCCGGTCCAGGGACGCGCGATGATCCACAAGTCAAAGAAGGTTTACGACCGCAACCGCATGAAGAGGGCTGCCATCAAGAGCGATGACAGCTCTCATTTTTTCTATAGATTTAGGAGAAGATGTGGGGCTATTGCATCAATCATGCTCTGAGGAACTCCACATTCCTTGGCAAGAACTGGCCATCCCGATGCCACTTCGCAGATTTGGTCTATAATCTCAGTGGCGTTCTTTATGTTGTTCACGGCAGCACAAGCCATCAGGTCCTTTCTTGTCAGATCGTCAAACTTGCCGTTGATGGACATCTGATGTGTCTTTGTCCATGCTCCAGCTGGATTATAAGCAAATCCGATGTCGTATGCTGGCGAAAGATTCCACTTTCCGTCTGAATCCATCAGGAATGAGATGTTCTTTGTATGGTCATCCTGATTTCGTAACACCACGTTGAATACCATTCTGCGGAACATTTCCTGAGCCTGAGAATACGGCAGACGCAGTCTTCTCATGACGTTGAACGCCTGCTCGTATGAATAACCTCTTTGAAGCTTAAAGTCGTAATGTGCCATGCCGCAGAGTGTCTGCATGTGAATCTTCCTTCCGTTTTCTCGGTCGAATCTCTTGGTAAGAAAATGTGCTCTGCCATTCTCCTCTATCAGTGAACAGTCGGTCATGTCGATTCCGCATCTCTTTACGAGCTCAGAGAAAGAGTATTCTAGACGTCCGTAATTTTCAGTCTCCTTGAACCCCGCTTCCGCACTTACTCCGTCCAGCTTGATCAGGTAATAGTCAAATCCTTCCGGAGCAGAGATTTGTCCGGAACGAACCTCACCGGTTTCTTTGTTGTATGCTATGATCGCCTTTGCTCTCTGACCTCCGGCAGATGTTCCAAGGCGAAGAATCTCAGCAATAGCGGCCTTTCTGTCCGTATCCAGATTGACTCCGAAACCTTCTTTCTTTGAAAGTGCTTCTCTTGCGACATCGACCAGAGAATCTATCTCGAACTTCATGTTCTCATCTGTAGCGGGACCTGTCGCTGGCTCGAATTCCAATGCGCCCATACATCTTTGTCCGAGGAAGCAAAGTGTTTCTACTGGATTGCCTGATGTCCTTCCTGTAAGCGTGAGCCACTGATCAAACAAAGCACGTCCGTATGTGTCCGGCAGAGAGTCTGCCAGCATTCCAGGAAGCCCGTTGAATGTATCTCTGTTCAGATTACCAAAAGAATAGATTCGTCCCTGCTGGACTGGCATCATTATAGGCGAGGGCTCAATACCTTTTTTCGCAAACTCATGGTCATATTCAAACCTCGCCACATTATATGACTCGTCCCACTGGAATGTACCCATGTCCATTCCGAAGAGTTTGACTTTTGCTACATCTACCATTCCGATTCCTCCTTGACTATTTTAAGTTTACCTCCGGCACGCTTGCGAGTCTTCTGCTTTGCATTGTTTACCATTTCATAGTATTCACTTGGGCTGAGCTGTTCCTCCTCAAAAAGTGTACTGATGGATTCTAACATCCCAAGAGTTCGCAATATGCGAAGTAGAGTGTCGAATGAGCCTATCTCACCGTTCTCGACCTTCTTTACTGAGGATAAAGAAATGGAGGAAGCTTCTGCCAAACTCTGTTGGGTGATGTTTCTTTTCAGCCTTATGGCCTTTAATTTTTCTCCGATACGCTTGCTTAATAGAGCGTCAGAGAGCGTGTATATGTCATTCATGATAGCTTAATATTAAACTATTGCAATGCAAATATAGTTATTATAGTTTAATTTACAACTATTATGCTTAATATTAATTCAGTACAAATATCCTTATGGAATCGGATTTGATTATCTCAAAAGGCCTCTGTAGAGACGGCTCAAGCGACGTGGTTCTTACAGAGAACTCATCATCAATAGTAAACTCATCTGGCAATTTTGCAAACAGGTCCTCGACGGCCTCGGAGGTGCTGGATCCATGACCGGTATAAAACTCTAGTCCCGGGAGAAACTTATGTGTCTTTGGCCATACAGTGAACAGACGGCCTTCTGTGGTAAGGTTTACCCTTACATTTAACTTGATCTTCATCTTTCCTTGTAGTTTTAAGCCCAGCCTTCAAAGACGCGGCTGATTACGTCATTAGGATTGACTGTTTTTACAAGGACAGATTACCTGAGAGAAACACCCGAACGGGGAAAACGACCGTTTTAGCTAGGACGGCTACCTGAATTTTTGACAAATATCGTCAAAAGTCGGCAAAGTCCAAATTTATTTCTACCTTTGCTTCAACTGAATTCTATTCATAAAGTGAGGCGAATATGAATTGACCGGGCAGGAGGTAGACCAACTCACTGGAGCTTCCTGTTCCTTTCAACCAGCAGCAATGCTGGTTTTATCTTTTTAGGGATGACTGCTTATTCTGCTGAGTTGCTGTTATTGCCTCAGAAAGTACAGGATCTTTCGACCGGACTACATCATTTGTTGCTACTTCAATATTAGAGGTTCTACTCTTGTCGAAAATACCTATCCCTTCATCCAGGCAGTATCTGCCTATGGACTGCAATATATTCTCAAGCGAAACACTGTTGAATACTGAGTCAGTCCTTTCACCGTACCACTCCATAGGACCGAAGTCGCCTCCCTGGTTTATCTTCAGCAGACCGGACTGCGGGTCTATGCCAACTGAACCTGCAAAGACATCGCCCTTCCATATCTCGACCTTATCGCTGAAGACCTCCGGATAGTATGCATTAGCGAAATGGATGCTTCCATCGCCGTGATAGCCGCAAGATTGCTGGAGCTTACGCTTCACTTCCAAAGCGTAGTCATGAATCTGCAGGAACTCTCTCTTGCACTCCTCCCTTAGGCTCTGAGGCGGAAGCGATTCTCCTGTCATTGTAGCCGAGGTACGGAACTGCCCTTCCTGGTAGTATACTGTACGCACATCCGGGCGGGGATTCTCTAAGAATGTACCGTCCTTCGTTTGAGCAGAAAGCCTGCTTATGGTTTGTGCCATCTCCGAGGGCTTGATCATCGTGATGTCTTCTCCAAATCGATCCTTCAGAGCCTCAATGAGGTCCTTTCTATAGGAAGGCACCACATATATCTTCTCGTCGCCGTGTCTTATGATCTTGAACGAGTCATCCCTCTTATGCTCTACCTTTATCGGATGTGAGCTGCGTTGTTCCAGGCAGATATTCTCAAACGACTGCATGAGTGAACGCAGGTTAGAATCCAGATACACATTGCACATTCCAGAGATCTTCTCGGGCACTCCGCCATGGAATGGGGCAGCTATTGCTCCTGCCATGGAAGCGATGGTATCGGAGTCACCGCCGTAGGCTACTGCCCTGCGGACCGTATCCTCAAAGCTGTCTCCTTCCAGAAAGGCTCTGATGGCCGCAGGAACGGTATTCTGACATGAAGAGTCTATCTTTCCGGTTTCACGGAAATAGAACTCCTCTGTCTCCATTCCATTGACGATGATAGGCTCCTTAACGCATCCGGCAAGAAGAGATACCATCTCATTCTCCGGCATGGAGAGGTCATATCCGAAGTCATTATTCATGGCGAATCTGATATCGTCCTTGCTCCTTCCGTGTCTGGCCATCCACACTGCTTGAGCCATAGCCTCAGCTCCCTTTATGCCTTCTGGGTGCGAATGTGATACCTCTGCCGTCAATCGGGCCAGATTGATAGCTTCTGGCAGACTCTCCGCGACCATGGCTACTGGGCTGACCCTCATGGCTGCTCCGTTGCCGTAGCTGTTGTTTGGCCTTGGGTTGTCACTGAGAATCCAACGTTTGAACATCGGAGCAAACCCGCTGTCAATGTATTCCCTTCCCATGGATTGCATGATACGAATGAGATTCGACCGATTCCTGTCAGGGTCGCTCATCAGCCAGCGAGCCACTGCCAGGGTCATGACGGTGTCGTCTGTGAACTTGGGATGATAGTTGACCTCTCTGCCTCGAAACCATCCGCGGGTTCCTCTGCAGAGTTCAAAATACCTGTCCTGTGTGTTGTTCCACTCATAAGGTGACCCAATGATGTCTCCTGCTACTGCTCCTAACATATGCTATCTTTTTAATCCATTCTTTTGCTTGCTGGATTGTTCTTCTCCAACAGGCTTGATTGTTATACCCTTGCTAAATAGATCCTTCTTCAAGGATACCACTCTGTCCTTATAGCCCAGATCCCGCCATTGCCCGATCCTGTCTACTTTGTAGATATTCCCCACGTGTTCGCCTCTGTGCCAGTTCTTTGGTACAAGCAATAAGTCTGTCTTCGGTGGGATTGTCACGACTAACGCGTTACTTCTTCCCTCAGTCCCGTTGCTTTTATAGGTGAACTCCAAAAGCTTGTCTACCTTGATCTCCTTGTCAATAATCTTAACATCAGTAACCTTTGCCCACTCGGGAGCATCAGCAGCTATGGTCCTTTCTATCTTGGCCCGGTCAAGGCCGTTGTCGTAGACCAGACTACGTAACCACTCTACGTTTGAAGATAGATGATTACGATACTGCTCCCTGATGATATGCTCATCCTTGGTGCCGATCCATTCGTTCATTGGTGCAGTCCAGAGTCCATAGACGTTGCCAAGAAAGACCTCAGACGGTTTCATTGTAGGGATGTCGTCCGTTCTGAATATCCCGAACTCATTAGGCCCTATGTTGGCATGTCGGATACCTTCGGCCCACATCTGTTTATGCAGGTCAAATAAACCCATCAGAGAATCAGCCTTGGATATCTCCGACAGGTATCTGGTGCACAGGTCGTACCTCTGTTGCTTCTCTTTCTCGTTCATAGTGCGTTCTATTTCACTTTTCTTTCTTGTGTATGTCTTTGTTCTGGCGGTTGCGTGCCCAGCTGTTGCCGTCTGTCTATCACCTCCTTGAGATCTTTCGCATCAAGATTGAACCGGTAGGCTTCATAAAGGCAATAACCGCTAGCTGCATGCATGCCGGTCGGCTGAGCTATGCCGTTCTGACGGAGCCACGCTCCGATTCCCGGCAGGTTGTTCTCATCGACAAACTGCATGTTGTATGGTAGAAGCTTTGACTCGAATAGATTGACTGTGACAACGCCGAAAGGCTCACAGTAAAGCTTGCGCGGGTCGGACGGCATAGGATAACCTTCTGGTAGGGAAGGGCGGTTGAACAGCTGTATCGCCAGTGTCCCGTTGTTCGAATACGAAGCGACCGAACACATCACTTCCATAGAGGGCATGCTGTCAAAAAGGCTGATAGGATACTGCCTTTGAAGTACATCATTGTTTTCCATAGCTGTAGCGAATGAGAAAAGGGGACAGGGCGGTACTCCCTTATCCCCTCATCTGATAGTGGGACTCTATTTCTTTAATCCTCCAGATCTCTTCTGCGTCTGGTTCTGCTCCTGTGAGGCTTTCTGCTGCTGAGCAGCTTTCTCCTCTTGTTTCTGCTTTGGGGCAGCGTCCATTCCTGCACGCTGGGCCTCCTTGAACCACGACGGATGACTGACTGTCGGTTCCCTCTTCGCAGCGTCGAACTGGATGCAGCATGTGAATGCCTCACCGTCCTTTCTCTGACCGGTGTGGACCACAGCCTTGCCCTCGATAAGACCGTTGATCTGCTCTGGCGTGAATGGTACCCCATACATGCCCCTGCCGCGAAGGTTGTTGTCCTTGTCGTAGAAGTAGGATCTGACGCTGTCAAGAGACATACCCACCACACGGTTGGTAGGCTGATGGATTGAAACGAGGAACTGCTGCTTCCTGCCGTCGATGTTAAGGGTGATAGGTCTGCCGCCGTTGGCGTTTGCAAGACCCTTATACTCCTTGCCGTCCGGGCCGGTCCACTTGGTCTTTTCAAGAAGAGCCTCGCGCACCTTCTCGCTGGTGATAGGCTGGCGATACAGGTAGAGCTGGTCTGCTGCAGTCTTTGGCTTCTCGATGGTGTAGACCTTGACCTTCATCTCAGGCTTCTCGCCCGAGGTGTCCAGATTGGCGCGCAGCGAAAGCGGTCCGGTGAAGTCCTCCTTGTTCGCGTAGACAAGGTCAGTCATCATGCCGTAAGCCAGCTGTGAGGCTATGCGTGGATCGTTGTAGATTGAGTCGCGGGAAATGCCGTACTTCTCCTTCAGGCTATCCCAGTTGATGAGGTCCAGTTTTTCCTGGACGTCCTTAGATAATGTTTGTTCCATGATGTTTGGTATTAATGGATGGTTGATTGTCATTGTTCAACTCATCCGACAGCTTCTCATTGAGGTCGTTGTACCCCTCATAGAGTCTAGACATGTCATATACACAAACATCATCATTTGCCGATTCCGGCACACTCTCCATGATCTTCTGCAGGGTGTCCTTGCCTGCCTGATCGTTATCCATGAACGCTGCGATATTGCTGTGCTGAAGGATCCATGGCAGAGCCTTAGTCACATTGGTCACACTGTTAAGTATGCAGCAGTCATAATCAGGTGTCATCTGATTCACATCTGTCATCCATGACAGGAAATCCATGAAACCTTCAAATACGAGAACCTTGTTCCCGCTAGTCTTATCTGTGAGCTGTCCGTCAGGACCAAGAGTGGTTATGTCACTCGACGAACATTTCTTGCTCAGGCTTGAGCGGAGCACATATCCACCTGAGTTGTTCTTGAAGCCGATGGCATAGAACTGTCTCTCAGGAGCGGAATCCACATGATAGAGTACCTCCTCGCAGTATTTCTCAAGGATCTCCTTGGACACGGCACGTGACTTCGCGTAGTCCACAAGCTTATATCTTGTGAACTGATGCGATGCTGAGTCTATGACGATCCTCGAAGAGTGATGCGGTCTCTGTAGGATTGGAGCTATCACCGCTCTGTATTCGCTCTCAGGCACCATGTTTCGGAATGAAGCCAGCCAGTCATATACCTCACCTCGTGAGATGTTGGCGAAGCAGCATACGAAATCAAAGAGAGATCCGCCCTCTCCGGTTCCATAGTCGTACCAGGAATTTTTCTTTTCATCGATATGGAATGAAGGGTTGGTCTCTTCACGGAACGGGGAATAGTACAGTCCACTCCGGGTGTGGTCGAGCCTCTTCCCGTAGTGTGCCATGATCTCGATAATGGAAATCGAGTGCAGCTGTTTCTTTTCCTGTTCCGTATATGTTGCCATGCAGCAAATTTACAGTAAAAAATAACTAATGTAAAGAAAAATATAATATTTTTTTACTATCTTTGCCTTGTTCTCATTTGAGAGCAAGGAGAAATGATGTGTAAATATTTCTGAGACAAAGTTAGAAGTTTATGGGAAACTACCCAAAAAACTTTTCTTGAGCTCAGTTCCAGATGATGTGTGTATGCCTAAATGCATAAGCAAAGAAGACATGCTTGATGTAAGGAAAGGACAGGTCGTTAACCTGAAGTTCTTGGATAAATTCATCAAGCAAATGAAATGGACAAAGCCTCAGTTTGCCGATAAGATCGGTATGACAAAGGCTAATGTATATCATTGGTTCAAGGTGGACGATATACAGTTGACGACACTGAACAATGCATTCGACAAGATCGGGTATGAGGTGATATTCACGATGGATATGCCTAAAAAGAAAGACGATCATGAAATCAATATCAGCCTGGATGAAAAGGATATCCATCCTGAAGGTCCCAAGAAGAGTCTGGACTTTCTCAGGAGGGCACTCTATAACAACGACATCGATCAGAGGGCTCTTTCAAAGAAGCTTGGTATCGATGTGGAGACAATAGACTACTGGTTCCGTCATGACAAGTGCTTTATCTCATATTTCTTCCAGATCGCCAAATATACGGGCATGAAGCTGAAGATTGATATCAGACCAAGAGAACTCTAACTAACTTTTTATAAATCCATTAAACATTAAGACAATGAAAGAATTGGTAGAAAAGCTCAACGCAGCTTGGGCAGTGTTCGCTGAGAACGCAGACAAGAACCTCCAGGGCGTGAAGTCTCACTGAAGCTAGTTCTTTCTAAATTTTAGATGCGTTTGTAAAGTATAGGATATCAATAAATTATAAAGGAAAATTAGGGATTTATGACATTTTCTTATTTAGAAAGAAAATACTAGGAAGAACGAATCTCAATTAAAAATTATTTTCTATTTTTTATACCCGGCAAGCGGAGCGCGGCTCTTCTTCTGGGCACATCACACTGAAATAACATTTTCTAAATAACACTT